>NZ_JBEXHL010000002.1:0-762266 GCF_040607795.1 Amycolatopsis sp. NPDC005232
AGAACGCGGCGCCCGAACAAAAGACGCCCCGGACACCGATCCCGACCGCCATCGGGAGGTGACGCCGGCGTCGTCGTTTTTTGCGCGACCGGTCCACTCGGGCCGCGGATCTGACCCGACGGTTCCACTCGCGCCGCTGGCTTGGCCCCAACCGGTCCCCTCACCCCGCCGACCGGGCGCGACCGGTCCACTCGCGAGCCCGACGTGACAGGCCGCCGTGCGGCAAGCTCGGCATCAGAAGTCCGCTCGCACCACCGAAGCGGCACGACGGGTCCCATCGCGGGCCCCCGGCTCAGCACCAGCCGTCCCGTCGCGACCCGCCAGCACACGACGGCCGGTCCAGCCGCGTCACCGACCTGACCCGCCCGGTCCACTCACCATGAACCCGGCGCGACCGGTCCCTTCGCACGGCAAAGTCCGGCTCGACGGGTCCAGTGGCGCGGCAGGTCCGGCACGACGGGTCCAGTGGCGCGACCGGTCCCTTCGCACGGCAAAGTCCGGCTCGACGGGTCCAGTGGCACGGCAGGTCCGGCACGACGGGTCCAGTGGCGCGGCAGGTCCGGCACGACGGGTCCAGTGGAGCGGTAATCCCGGCATGATCAGTCCTCTCCGCACCATCGAGCCGGCAGGACCGTTCACTGGCGCGGCAGCCCGGCGTGGAGAGCCCACTCGCGCCTCGGAACCGGCGTGACCGGTCCACTCGCGCCCGTCAGACAGCACTATCGGTCCACTCGCACAGCAAATTCGGCGCGACTGGTCCCACCGGCCGAGATGCACGACCGGTCCACTCGCGAAATCAGCCCGGCCCCAGCGGTCCACTCGCGCAGCCCAATCCGGCCCGAGCGGTCCACTCGCGCTGCCATCCCGGCTCCACCGGTCCACTCGCGCAGCCAACCCGAGCACGACTGGTCCCACCACTCAGCCAACCCGGCCCCACCGGTCCCCTCGCGCAGCCACCCCCTCAACCACCCCCGCACCACCAAACGCGCACCCCCTCCCCAAACCACACCAAAACCCCGCCACCGATGCGTAAGTTGGCCGAGTGCGCGACATCAACGGGTCACTGGCACGGCAATCCCTGCTGGTGGCCCTCGTCTGCCTGGTCTGCGACGTCTCCCTCTTCACCCTCCGCGGCCCCCTGCCCGAAGCCGGCTGGCGGGGCTGGGTGGTCCTCGCCGGCGCGGTCATCGTGGACGCAGCCCTGGCCGGAGCGGCCAGATACTCCGGCTGGGTAGCAGCCGGTCACGCCGCACTGTTCGTCGCCGCCCGCTGCTCCTCTGCACCTGCACCGGATTCGTGGTCGGCAACAACGCGGGCATCCTCGTCGCCGGGTATCGGGCCGGGGCGTGGTTGCGGGTGGGGCCCGCGGTGGTGGCGCTGGCGGCGATGCTGGCGGGCGTCGGCGCGGGGGAGCTGCTCGGCGGTGGCCGGGGCTCGAACCCGGCGCTCATCGCGATCAGCATGGCCGTCTCGGCGGTGCTGCCGTGGCTCGTCGGGCGGTACACGACCGCCCGCGGCGCGTACATAGCCGACCTCGAGCGCGAAGCCGAAGAGCGCCGAAGGCACGAAGCCGAAGCCGTCCGCAGGGCCGTCCTTGAGGAGCGCGAGACCATCGCCCGCGATCTGCACGACGTGATCTCCCACCACGTCAGCGCGATCGGCGTCCACGCCGGCGCCGCGCGGCTCGGGCTGGCCGAAGGAGACAGCCCGGTCCGGACCTCGCTCGGAGCCGTCGAGTCCGCGAGCCGCTCCGCGATGGCCGACCTGCGCCGCCTGCTGGATCTGCTGCACGCGCGCGGCGACGAAGCCGCGCAGCCCGGGCTGGACAACCTCGACGAGCTGCTCGACACCGTCCGCGCCGCGGGTCTGCCTGTGCGCCTCACAGTGCATGGCGACGTGCGAGAAGTCCCCGGCTCGCTCGACGTCGCCCTCTACCGCATCGCGCAGGAAGCGCTCACGAACGCGTTGCGCCACGGCACCGGGCCCGTCGAGCTGGAGCTGGACCACCGGCGCACGGAGATCGTCCTCACCGTCACCAACGAAACCGGCAGGCCCGCAACACCACGAGACGGCGCCCACCGCGGCCTCGCCGGCATCCGCCAGCGCGTGACGCTCTTCGGCGGCGAAGTCACGTACGGACAAAAAGACACCACTTGGCAGGTCAAGGCCGGCTTCCCCCTGGAGGTGGCGTGAGCACACAGCGCCGGCCTGCTCAAGCCGACCGGATGCGGGTGTCCCGCAAGACACAGGAGGTCGCATGATCCGCGTGTTGCTCGCCGACGACCACGCCATGTTCCGCTCCGGCATGCGCGCCCTCCTCGACACGCAGCCCGACTTCGAGTGCGTCGGCGAAGCGGCCGACGGACGTGAAGCCGTGGCGGAAACCCAGCGCCTCAAACCGGACGTCGCGGTCCTCGACGTCCGCATGCCCCGCCTCGACGGCCTCGCCGCCACCGAGGCCATCCTCGCCACCCCCGGCAACGACACCCGCGTTCTGGTCCTGACCACCTACGACGCCGACGAGTACGTCTACCGCGCCCTGCGCGCCGGCGCCAGCGGCTTCCTGCTCAAGAGCCTGGCCCCCGAAGAGCTCGTGGCCGCCATGCGCGTCGCGGCTAGGGGTGACGCGTTGATCGACCCGTCCGTCACGCGCCGGCTCGTGGCCGGCTTCGCCGCCAGCCTGGAGCCCCGCGCCGCCGAGCCGCCGGAGCTGGCTCGGCTCACATCCCGCGAACGCGAGGTGCTCCTTCTCATAGCCGACGCGCGCAGCAACGCGGAGATCGCACGCCAGCTTCACGTCGGCGAGGAGACTGTGAAGACGCACGTCTCGCGCGTGCTCGCGAAGCTCGGCCTGCGCGATCGCGTGCACGCCGTCGTCTACGCCTACCGCAACGACCTGGTCGCGAAAGAGGCCACCTAGGAGGAACCGTCGTGAAACGCTGGATCACGTTGGCCATCGGCGCGGTGCTGGTGCTGGTGGGGGCCGTCTGGGTCCTGCAGGGCGCCGGCGTCATCACCGGCAGCTTCATGACCGGTCAGAAGATGTGGTTCCTGATCGGACTGGTCGCGATCCTCGTCGGGGTCGTGGTCGTCGCCGCCACAGCTCGGCGGACCACGAAGAAGTAACTCAGGCGGGCATCAGCTCGAAGATGGGATAGCCCGGCGCGATCTCGCGCAGCTTCTCCTCCGGCGCCTTGGCGTCCACACCGTCGAAGAACACGCCGACCTCGAACTTCCAGCGCTTGAGGTACGCGCGCAGCAGCACGGGCTTCTCGTCGTCGGTCAGCTCGCGGTAGGTGAAGCCCTCCACGCGCTTGCCGACGCGCAGCTGCCCCTCGCCGGCCACGCGCAGGTTGCGCACCCACTGCGTCTCGCCGCGCGGCGCGACCAGGTAGCGGCCGCCCTCGAACGGCAGCAGGTTCACCGGCACCTCGCGGATCTCGCCGGTCTTGCGGCCACGCACCATCAGCACGCGGCTGCCCACCACGCTCACACCCCGCTTGGTCAGCCACTGCACGAAGTTGTTGAACGAGTTGGTGGCCTTGGCGGGCTTGATGTAGCGCTTCTCGGTGTTCATCTCACGACCTCCAGTTTTTCGAGAGCACTGCTCTCCGTTGAGATCAGTGAACACCACATCGCGCTCAGCGTCAAGAGCAGTGCTCTCCATTTTGTGCAACGCTCTCGAAGTGGCACACTGGTCCCCATGACCGCCACCAAGACCGCCCGCGAACGCGCCCGCGCCGAGCTGACGCGGGAGATCAAGGACGAAGCCCGCCGCCAGCTGGCCGAGGTCGGCGCGCACGGGTTGTCACTGCGCGCGGTCGCGCGTGAGCTGGGCATGGTGTCCTCGGCGCTCTACCGCTACTTCCCCAGCCGCGACCGGCTGCTCACCGAGCTGATCATCGACGCCTACGACGCCGTCGGCGAGGCCGCGGAGAAGGCCGACCCGGGCACCGGCGGCCCGCGCGAGCGCTGGCGCGCCGTCTGGCAGGCGACCCGCGCGTGGGCCAAGGCGCACCCGCACGAGTACGCGCTGATCTACGGCTCACCGATCCCCGGCTACCAGGCGCCGCAGGACACGATCGTGCCCGCCGCGCGCGTGGCGCAGGCGATGGCGAAGGTGCTGCTCGAGGCTGATCCGCACGAGCCGGCCGTCACGGCGCCGATGTCCGCCGAGCTGCGCGCGCAGGCCGAGGGGCTCGCCCGGGACCTGGGCACGAACGCGCCGGCCGAGGTCGTGACGCGGCTGATCGGCGCGTGGACGCAGCTGTTCGGCGCGATCAGTTTCGAGCTGTTCGGGCAGTACGTGGGCAGCGTCGACCCGTCCGACGCCTACTTCGAGCACCTCACCGGACAGATGGCCGACTTCGTGGGGCTGTGCAGCCGTGACGCTGTGAACTAGCCCTCCCAGGACGGTTCATCGACGGCGGAGAGACGGTACGTTCGCGCGTAACGACTTCGCGGGGAAGGTGGTTCGACGTGGCGGGATGGGCCGAGCGGGTCAGCAGGGTCCGAGTGGTCGGGACCGGCGTGATGGGGCGCGGCATCGCCCAGCTCGCCGCGACCGGCGGGGTCACGGTCGAGCTGGCCGACCTCGACCTCGACGCGGTGCGCTCGGCGCTCGACCACGTGCACAGCATGCTCGACAAGCTGGTCTCCAAAGGCCGCCTGTCCGAGGACGAGGGGCGCGCCGCCAAGGAGCGCCTGGTGATGGTGGACGCGCCGTCCGCGCCGGCCCAGAACGTCGACCTCGTGATCGAGGCCGTGCGCGAGGACCTCGAGGCCAAGCGCGTGCTGTTCGGCAAGCTCGAGCAGGTCTGCCGGCCCGACACGGTGTTCGCCACCAACACGAGCTCGCTGTCGGTCACGGAGATCGCCGCGGGCCTGAGTGATCCGACGCGCGTCGTCGGCCTGCACTTCTTCAACCCCGTGCCGCTGATGCGGCTGGTCGAGGTCGTCCCCGGCGTCCGCACGGTCGAGTGGCTGCCCGAAGAGGCGCTGAAACTGGTCCGCCGCTGGGGCCACGAACCCGTGCTCGCGAAGGACGCGCCGGGTTTCCTGGTCAACCACGCCGGGCGCGGCCTGAACACCGAGGCGCTGCAGATCCTGTCCGAGTCGGTCGCCGAGCCGGTGGACGTCGACCGCATCGCGCGCGACGTGCTGGGGCTCAAGCTCGGGCCGTTCGAGCTGCTCGATCTCACCGGCCTCGACGTCTCCCACGCCGTACTCGAAAGCATCTGGAGCGGCTTCCACTCCGAGCCGCGGCTGCGCCCGTCGTGGCTGACGCGCCCGCGCGTGGCGGCGGGGCTGTTCGGGCGCAAGAACGGCGAGGGCTTCTACCGCTACGTCGACGGCAAGCAGGAGGTCGCGCCTGAACCGGCTGCGCCGCCGGCCCCGGACAAGCCCGTGTTCACCGCCGAGGAACGCCTCGGCCGCCTGCTCAACGGAGCCGGCGTGCAGGTCGTCGCCGACGCGTACCCCGACGCCGTGCTGCTGGTGGCCTTGCGCGGCGAGTCCACTTTGGACGCCGCTGCCCGAGCCGGCCTGCCCGCATCGCGCGTCTGCGGCGTGGACGCCTTGAGCGGCTACCAAGGCCGCCTCACCCTGTCCGTCCACCCGGGACTCGACCCCGCCGCGGGCCGCGCCGCCTGGGGCGCTTTGGCCGCCACGGGCCAACCGGTGACCATCGTCCAGGACGGCCCCGCACCCGTCGCGCAACGCTTGCTGGCCTCGATCGTCAACACGGCGTGCTACATCGCAGCCCAGAACCTCGCCGACCCGGCCGACATCGACACCGCCGTCCGCCTCGGCCTCGGCTACCCGCGCGGCCCTCTGGAATGGGGCGACCTCGTCGGTGCGGACAAGGTGCTGCGCGTCCTCACCGGTCTGCACCAGTCCACAGGGGACCCGCGCTACCGGCCGAGCAGCTGGCTGATCGAACGCGTCGCGCTCGGCCTGCCGCTCACCTCGAAGGGCACGCGGCCCGCCGACCTGCTCTGAACCACAGGAACCACAGGAACCGCGGGAACCGGGGGTGCCGCCCCGACCGCGGCACCCCCGGTTCCGGCGCGGGTCAGTCGAAGCTGCAGCCCGGGTTCGGCGCGTCGTCCGAGAGCGGCGCGCCGTGGGGCAGGACGTAGAGGACTTCCAGCACCATCGGCGTGGTGCCTTCGTTGCGTCCTTCGTGGACGTGGTCGGCGCCGGCGGGTTCCATGATGCTGTCGCCCTTGTTGTAGACCCCGTCGACGGAACAGTCGGACTTGTAGTGGGTCAGCGTCCCGGAGAGGACCTTGCCGTAGAGGTTGCCTTCGTGGCTGTGCCAGCCGGTGGTGCCGGGGCTGGCGGGGCTGCCCGGGGCGATCGTGATCTTGCGGAGCACGTAGTCGGTGTTGCCGACCGTCCACTGTGCGATGACGGTCGCGCTGACGCCCCGGCCAGGGGTGGCGGACGCGACGGCGGGCGTGAACAACGCGGTGAGGGCGGCAACGCCGGCGACGGCGGCCAGGGCGAACTTGCGCATGGAAGACCTCTCTCGTGATCTTCCGCGAAGCTACCTCACGAACCCTTGTCTGAAAGTTCCTTACTTCCCGGCTTTGCGGGCAATTCCCACCCTTCGGAACGCCACAATGGACAGATCACCCACGCCGCTGCTCCCGGCGTGGGTGACCTCGACCACTCACCAGCGCCGGTCCACCGGGCCGCCAGTCGGCGTCCATACGATGTACCCGCCCTGGAAGTCGCTGCGATAGCCCGTGCCGTAGCGGTACTCGTCCGATGTCGGCAGTCCCAGGTACGACTTCTCCCACCCGAGCGCGGCCCAGCGCTTGCGGATCTCGCCCTTCACGTTGTGCGCGCCCGTCGCCGCGCTCCAGTAGATCGACGCGTTGCCGGTGAAGTGGTTGTAGCGCGCAGCTCCGTTCGGCGTCGCGGTTTCGTCCGTGGTCGGGTAGCCGAAGCCGCGCTCCCAGCCGTACGCCGCCCACTTCTGCTTGATCGCGCCACCGATCTCGTGCGCGCCGGTCGACGGCGTCCAATAGATCGAAGCACCACCGGTGAAGTGGTTGTACCGGCCGACGCCGTCCGGGGTCACCGATTCGTCGGTGGTCGGATAACCGAGGACGCGTTCCCAGCCGTACGCGGCCCACTTCTGCTTGATCGCCCCGTTGATCCAGTGCGCACCCGTGGCCACGGTGTAGTAGATCGAGCCGCCGCCGCTGAAGTGGTTGTAGCGGCCCACTCCGTCGGGCGTGCCGGCCTCGTCGTTGATCGGGTAGCCCATGGTCTTTTCCCAGCCCCGCGCCGCCCACTTCGCGCGGATCAGGCCCTGGATCGAATGCGCCCCCGTCGAAGGCGTCCAGTAGATCGACGCCGCCTGCGTACCCGGCGTGCCCTGCAGGTGGTTGAAGTGGCCGACGCCGTCAGGGGTCAGCGTCTCGTCGGTCACCGGCGGCCCGTAGGCCTGGTGCCCGCCGATCGCGAGGTACTCGGCGAGGATCTGACCACCGATCTCGCGCACGCCGGTGGCCGCTGTCCAGTACAGGCGCGCGTTGGCGTACGAGCGGTAGTGCACCGGGCCGTCGATCACCTCGGGACCGGTCGCCGCGCCGACGAGCGTGCGCAGCGCGGGTTCCGCGGCGTAGCGCTGGTCGATCGCGGTGGCGTAGTTCGCGGTCAGCGTGGTGTCGCTCACGCCGACGGTGATCGACCACGAAGCGGTGGCCGGCCCGTCCTGCCAGCCGGTGAACTTCGACGCGCCGTCGCTGCCCAGCGGTGCCGCCGTCACGTCGAAGGTCGCGCCCTCGGTGACCAGCGCACTGCTCACGCCGCCCTCGCTGGGGATGCTGAGCGCGGCCGGCTGCGTGCTCACGAGCGTGAGCCGGTGCTGGCGCGGCATGGCGACGTACGTCTTGCTCGCCTTCACGCCGGCGCTGTCGGTGACCGTCGCGGTGAACTCCATACGCGAGTCGGTGTGGTCGGTGAACGGCACGGAGAGCGACGGTCCGGTGGCACCGTCGTCGGGGTGCACGTGACACGCGCCGAGGTCGGGACAGTGCCGGATCAGCGACGTCCACGTGACGGGCAGGGTGCCGTCCTCTTCGTCGGTGGCCGTGGCCGTCAGCGAAACCGGCTCGCCGACGGCGAACGTCTTGTCCGGAGTGGACAGTTCCAGGTCCGGTGAATGGTTGCCCGGCGCGACCGCGACCGTCGTGGTCCCCTTGGCGCCCAAGGGGTCCTGGGCGGTGAGCGTGGCCGTGAACGACGCTCCCGCGCCGTACTGGTGGCTCGCCTTGACACCCGTCGCCGTGGTGCCGTCGCCGAAGTTCCAGGTGTAGGTGATCGCGTCGCCGTCGAAGTCGTAGGAACCACTGGCGTCGAAGGAAACCGTCCGCGTGTCGGGATCGGTCGACGACGTCGCCACCGCGACCGGCGCCGCGTTGTTCGTCGAGTAGCTCAGGCGGCGCAGGCGGCTGCCGTTGAGGTCGGCGAACACGATGTCACCGTTGGGTGCCGCGGAGATCCGTGTGACGCCGCCGATGTTCGCGAACGGCGGCGGGTTCACCGGCGCCTGCGTGAGGGCGCCCTGCGCGTTGTACTTGAGCGTCCACAGCTTCTGGCCCGCGTAGTCACCGAAGAAGTACGCGCCCTGGTACGCGGCCGGGTACGTCGTTCCATTGTAGACAACGCCACCGGTGATACTGTTGCCGTTCGTCGGCCCGGTGCCGTGCTGGTGTTCCCACAGCGGCGGCGTGTTCACGACGTGGGCGCAGCGCGCGTCGGTGCTGTAGCCGGGCGTCGGGTGGTTGCCCTCCCAGCACGGCCACGCGAGGTTCGCGCCGGGCTGCACCACGTCGATCTCTTCCCACAGGAACCAACCGACGTCGCCCACCACGGGCAGGCCGCTCTTCGGGTCGAGCGTGAAGCGGAACGGGTTGCGGAAGCCGCTCGCGAACACCTTGCTGCGCGTGGAATCCGGGGCCGAAGCCGCGTAGTACGGGTTGCTCGGCACACCCTTGCCGTCCGACGTGATGTGCAGGATCTTGCCGGACGGCGAGTCGAGGTCCAGCGCCGCGAAAGCGACCTCGTTGGTCTTGCCCGCGTCGCCGTTGTCGCCCACGGAGTACCAGAGCGTGCCGTCGGGTGCGGGGATCACGGTGTCGAGGCCGTGGATGTAGTACTGGCTGCCGGGCAGCTCGAAGATCACGTTCTCGCCGGCGAGCCCGGCGGGGTGACCCGAACCGTCAAGGGTCACGGTGAAGCGCGCAGCGCGCAGCACGTACTGGCCGCCGCCCGTGCTCACGGCGCGGTTGAGGTAGATCTGGTGCGAGGTCGCGTAGTCCGGGGCGAGCGCGACGCTCGTGAGCCCCATGTCGCCCTGCGTCTCGACCGGGAAGTTCGCGATCCGCACGGGGGCGCCCGAGCCGTCGGCCGGGACCCAGTTGACGGCACCGCTCTTGCCCAGCGCCAGCACGCTGTCGTCGGGCAGCCACGCGAAGTCGGTGAAGTCGTAGGGCGAGAGTCCGGTGGGCGTGTCCCGCAGCACGAAGCCGGCGGGCAAGGTCGGCGCGACGTCGTCGGCCACTGCTACCGACGCGGTGATCGGGACCAGCACCACGGCCAGCACGGCGGCCGTCAGCAGCGAGCGGAGCTTGTTCCAGGCCATTCGATGCCCCTTCGTGAGTGATCGGTTATCGCTCACGAAGAGGACGTTGTTACCACATCCGGGTGAATCGCGTTAAGTACCCGCACCGGACGACGGATATCACCCGGACCTGCGAACGCTGTGAAGATTCGAACACCTGAGCCCGCCCCGGATGGTTGATATTTGTCTACAAATAACCATCAAAGCGTTAGTTGAGTATAGAAAATTCACGCCTGCTCCACCACGACCCCACAACGAGGTGATGATCGTGAGGCGTTCCCGGTTCAAACTCGCGCACGCGGCACTGGCCGCCCTGACCGTCCTCGGTCTCGGCACCGGCCTGGCCCCGAGCGCGTCGGCCGAAACGTTCCCCGTCTCCAACTCCCAGCTCCCGCTCTCGCCCGGCTGCAGCTTCGTCGACACGACGGTGCCGAGTGAAGTGCTCAACCACCAGGTGGTTCCGCTGCCCGTCGGCTCGATCACGGCGCCGCCCGAGCTGACCATCCACGGCCGGCTGTGCCTGCCGGCGTCCGGCTCCGCGAAGACGGTGATGCTGGCACTGCACGGCATCACCTACACCAACCAGTACTGGGACTCCGGCTACCAGCCCGAGACCTACTCGTTCGTCCGGCAGATGACCGCGGCCGGCTACGGCGTGTTCGCCATCGACCGCCTCGGCTACGGCAAGAGCGCCCACCCGTCGGGCGCGCTGGTCACGCTCGACGTGCAGGCCGAGGTCGCGCACCAGGTGCTGCAACAGCTGCGTGCGGGCAAGATCGGCGGCTCGCCGTTCCAGCACGTGATCCTGGTCGGGCACTCCTACGGCACGGCGACGTCGTGGCTGGAGTCCTCGATCTACAACGACGCCGACGCCGTGATCGGCACCGGCTGGGGCTCGAGCATCCAGCTCGACCCGCTGGTCCGGTTCTTCAGCGGCTTCGCGCGCAACCCGGCGATGATCGACGCCAAGACGGCGTCCGCCGTCGGCCTCGACCCGACGGACTTCACGCCGCCGGCGGGCGGACGTAATCAGGACTTCCTCTACGTGTTGTCCAATGTCGATCAAGGAATGATCGATTACGACCAGAACGTGTTGCGCGACACCGT
Organism: Amycolatopsis sp. NPDC005232; assembly: GCF_040607795.1. Classification (NCBI taxonomy): domain Bacteria; kingdom Bacillati; phylum Actinomycetota; class Actinomycetes; order Pseudonocardiales; family Pseudonocardiaceae; genus Amycolatopsis; species Amycolatopsis sp. NPDC005232. The sequence goes on from NZ_JBEXHL010000002.1 coordinate 10,748, forward strand.
GACGCTCGGCGAGGGCTCGACGTTCATCAACCGCTACAACAAGCTCTCCCTCGGCGCCATCCCCAGCACCGGGCAGGAGCTGTCGCTGCCGCTGTCCACGTACACCGAGCAGATCCGGATCCCCATGTTCCTCGTGGACGGTGAGAAGGACCTGTTCTTCTGCGGCCCCGGCGCCGCGCGCTGCGCCTCGAGCCAGGCGCTGCAGAAGGAGGAGGCGCAGTACTTCGCGCCGGCCGCGTGCATCCGGGCCGCGGTGACGCCGGCCGCCGGGCACGATCTCAACCTGCAGCGCAACGCGCCGGACACGTACCGGACGATCCGGACGTGGGCGGACCAGGCCGTCGGGACGGACGGTTCGCAATCGGCCGCGTATCGCTCGAGCTGCCAGGCGTACTCCGGGACGAACGGCACGAGCGGTCCCGCCGTATTCGGGCCCTTGGCTGCGTGAGAACAAAAAGAAGTGGGGGCGCCGGTTCGACCGGCGCCCCCACTTCGCGTTTCACCCACCCGTCAGGGCACGACCTGCACGACGTCGCCGACGTGGAGGGTGTTGAAGAACTTGAGCGACGACGTCGCCGAGAGGTGCACGCAGCCGTGGGAGTACGTCTTCAGGCTGCCGGTGTGGAAGGCGTCGCCGGGGTAGAAGAAGACCGAGTTCGGCATGGGCGCGTTGTCGAACTCGCGGCTGTAGTGCATCTTCTCCTTCGACAGCACGCGGAACGAGCCCGTCGGCGTCGCGTAGCCCTTGCGGCCCGGCAGCATCGAGACGGGGCCGTAGATCACCTTGCCGTCCTGCAGCAGCCACGCCTTGTGCGCCGAGATGTCCACGCACGCGGCTGTGCCCGACGCGGCGGCGGCCTTGGCGCACGGCACGTTGGCCGTGGTCGTCGCCGGCTTCGGCTTGGTCGTGGTGGGCTTCGGTTTGGTGCTGGTCGGCTTGGTGCTCGTCGGCTTGGGCTTCGACGTGCTCGTGGCCGGCGAGCTGGTGGTGGCCGGGGCACTGCTCGTGGTCGCGGGCGCGCTGCTCGACGTGGCCACCGAGGTCGTCGGCGCGCCACCGCCGGCACCGGCCTCCACCGCGCCGCCTCCGGTCACGTTGGCGGGCGACGCACCGCCGCCGGAACACGCGGCGAGCACGAACGCACTGGCCACGGCCGCGATCCCCACCAGAAGCCTCTTCACGATCCGGTACCCCCAGGGTCGAACTCGTCAGTCGAACTTGTCACGGGGATAGACGACCGTCCCCCGGTGGTGGTTGCGGTCCCAAGGTCACGATTTCGCGCGGCTCCACCCCCGGGTGGACGCGAGGATCCACCCGGAACCCGCCCGTGAGCCGACGAAACGGCAGGTCGGAAGGACGAATCTGGGTGTCACCACCGACCAAGGAGCCCCCGATGAACCCGCTGACCATCCTCGCCTACCTCGCCATCGCGGCCCTCGTCCTCTACCGCGTGGTCTACAAGCAGCTGCGCGGCACGCTGCTGAGCCGGAAGTCGCTGGTCACGATGCCGCTCGTGCTCACCGCCATCGGCGTGTTCACCACGGCCCAGGCGCTGCCGAAGGCGAGCACCGGCGAACTCGCGCTGCTCGGCGCGGACATCGCGGTGCTGGTCGTGCTCGGCCTGGCCCGCAGCGCCAGCACCACGCTCACGGCGCGCGGCACCACGACGTTCCAGAAGGGTTCGGCGCTGACCCTCGTGCTGTGGCTCGCGACCATCGGCGCTCGCGTCGGCTTCGGCTTCCTCGGCGGCTACCTGGGCTTCGGCAGCGGCCTCACCTCGGCGTCGATCCTGCTGACGCTGGGCCTGAGCATCGGCGTCCAGAACGCGCTGACCTACTACCGCATCCAGCAGCGCGGCCTGCCGCTGGCCGAGCAGAGCCGGCCGGCGGTGCGGGCCTGACGCCTACACCGCGAAATCCTCCCGACCGCACCCGGGCCGGGAGGTTTCGTCATCCCCGGACCTGCGCCACCACGCGGGCGTACATCCTCGCGGGACTCGGCAACGCGTGCAGGAAACCCGGCAACGGCGGCAGATCACGGACGAACGGGCCCAGGCGCGCGTACAACGCGTCGGCGCCGGACGGGCGGTCCGCCGGGTCCTTCGCGAGGGTCGCCGCGAGCAGTGCGTTGAGCGCGGCGGGGACCCCCGGCACGGCGGCGGGCGCGTCCTTCACCTGCTTCTCGAACACGGCGTACGCGGTGGGACCGGTGAAGAGCTGGCGACCGGTGAGCATCTCGTGCAACGCGCAGCCCAGCGCGTACAGGTCGCTCCTCGGCTCCGCGAGGCCGCGCTGGATCTGCTCCGGCGCCATGTACGACGGCGTACCCAGCAGCTGTCCGGCGCGGGTGAAGCGGGCGACGTCGGCTTCACGCAGCACGGCGAGGCCGAAGTCCATCACCTTCACGCTGCCATCGGGGCACAGCATGAGGTTGGCGGGCTTGAGGTCGCGGTGGCAGACGGACCGGGCGTGGGCTGCCGCCAGCACGGCGGCCGTCTGCGCCGCGATCGCCGCGGCCCACGGCACCGGCAACGGGCCGTGCTCGGCGAGGAGATCGGCGACCGTGACGCCGTCGACGAACTGCATGACCTGGAACAACCGGTCGTCGTGGGTGCCGAAGTCGTACAACGTGGGGACGCCGGCGTGGTCGAGCGTCGCGAGGATGCGGGCTTCGCGGGCGAAGCGTTCTTCGAGCTCTTCATCGCGGCCAGGCAGGCGCAGCAGCTTGATGGCGACGCGCCGGTCGAGCCGCCGGTCGTGCCCGCGGTGCACCGCGCCCATCCCACCGCGGCCCAGCGGCAGCTCGTCGACCTCGTAGCGATCGGCGATGAGCATGGGTTCCCTTCAGGCGCCGGGCCGCAGCCGTCCTTCGGCGAGCGCCGCAAAGCCTAGCCGGACCAGGTCACGGCCGATTTCCGCCGTCTCCCGCAACGCCCGGTCGAACTCGGCGAGGGCGCGGAAGGCGGCGCCGTACGAGCGTTGCTCGGCGAGCGGGTAGCGCGGCACTCTGAGGCGCCTCGCGTCGATGCGGGTCGAGGCGCTGTGCACGGGGAAATCGGCCGCGCGCAGGCAGCCGGCGAGGAACTCGGCGTCGAGGCGGGCGGGATCGACGCGGTAGAGCGAAAGCGCGGGGCCGAGCCGCACGGGTGGTCCACTGTGGACTTTGACAGCGCCGGTGACGGACGCGATCACGTCGCCTTCGTGCGCGATCACGGCCGCGTCGTCTGGGGCCGCGTAGCCGGTGGGGGCGCGGCCGGCCAGGACGTCGTCGGGGGTCAGGACGGGTTCGTCGCCGTCGCCGGTCCGCGCGGGTGCGTGGTGGATCTCCAGCGCGCCTGCCTTCACCAGCTCACCGACGGTGGTGTGCGGCGGTTCCTCGCCCGTCGGCTGCAGCGACGGGAGCTCGAGGCCGACGCGGCCGAAAAGCCGTTGTGCGGCAAGGAAAGCCTCGCCGAGGTCTTCGCGGGCGGTGCGGCGCTGGGCGGGAGTGAGGTCGACGTCGTCGTCGAGGAGGTCGATGATGCGCTCGCCGGTGCCGTTGTCGAGGTGGTCGCGCCACAGGGCTTCGGCGTGCTCGACGGTCGTCTCGGCGATCAGCGCGGTGGCGGGCGCGCGGCTGCCGGGCTCGGGTCTCGTCAGGAGCCAGAGGTCGGCGCCGGGGGCGAGCGTGAGCACTGCGCGCAGGGCGCCGGCACGCAGGAGGTTGGCGCGGATGCGTTTGCCGCTGCGCCGGCCGGCGGCGGCGCCGGGCATGAGGATGGCGACGGTGCCGCCGGGTTTCACGCGCGCGAGGCAGTGCTGCACCCACGCGAGCTCCGACTCCCCGCGCGGCGGCAGCCCGTACTCCCAGCGCGGGTCGCCGACGAGCTCTTCGTGGCCCCACGCGCGTTCGTTGAACGGCGGGTCGCAGAGGACCACGTCGGCCTGCTGACCGGTGAAGGCGTCTTCACGGAGGGAGTCGCCGGCGTGGACTTCGGTGTCGGCGCCGTGGAGACGCAGGCGCAGGGCGGCGATGCGGGCAGTGGTGGGGTCGCTGTCCTGGCCCTGGGCGCGGGTGGCCTCGGCGGCGTCGGCGGCGATCAGCAGGGACCCGAAGCCGCACGCCGGGTCGAGCACGGTGGTCCCCTTCGCGCCGGCGAGGCGGACCATCAGGCTCGCGTACGAGGGGGGCGTCGGCGAGACGCGGCGGGCGTGGGCGTCGAAGTAGCGTTCGCAGAGCTGCTCGAACGTCCAGCTCGCGCCGTTCGTCGTGGCCACCTCGGTGAGGAGGGCGAGCAGCTCCGGGTCGTCCGTGGGACGTTCGGTGGCGTGGGCGAGGTACTCACCGGCGTCGGCGACGCGGGTGTCCAGCTCGAGGTCGTCGCCGAGGGCGCGCAGCCGTTGCCACGCCAGGTCGATCGGCGCGAGCTCCACAGGCCGGCCGCGGCTGGTCAACCAGGCCTGCACCTCGGGCAGCGAGAACAGCGGGCTGGACGCGGTGCCGCCGACCGGGCGCGGGAAGTCGTCGTGGCGCCGCCGCCAGTTGCTCACCGCGGCGCGGCGCACCCCCGCGAGCCGGGCGATGTCGGCGGCGCTGACCGTCGCGGTGTCGTCCATGACCAGCACGATAGCTGATGACCGGAGTTTCCAGCGTTTTGCTTGTTAACTCAGTCAACCAATGGTTTCATGGTGACATGGCCACCAACCAGACCCGGTTCACCCTGCGCTACGCCGCGGGCTCCGACACCGGGCGACGACGCTCGATCAACGAGGACTCCGTCTACGCCAGCGGACGCCTGCTCGCTGTGGCCGACGGTATCGGTGGTCAGCCGCACGGGGAAGTGGCCAGTGCCACCGCGGTCGGCGTGCTCGCGAGCCTGGACTCCGAGCTGCGCTCGCTCGACCTCACCTCGCTCGACCTCCAGAGCACCCTCGCCGACGGCGTCCGGCGCGTCGGCGAGCGCCTCGCCGAGGTCGCCGAGCAGGACCCCGCCACCCACGGCATGGGCACCACACTCACCACCCTGCTCTTCGACGGCGTCCACTTCGCCGCCGCCCACATCGGCGACTCCCGCGGCTACCTCCTGCGCGACGGCGAACTGCACCGCATCACGCGCGACCACACCCTCGTCCAGGCCCTCGTCGAAGACGGTCGTATCTCCCAGGCCGAAGCCATCGACCACCCGCGCCGCTCGCTGCTCATGAAGGCGCTGCAGAGCACCGGCTCGGGCGACCCGGACGTCTGGGAGTTCACCCCCCTCGCCGACGACCGCCTCCTGCTCTGCTCCGACGGCCTCACCGCCGGCGCCGGCGAACCCGCCATCGCCGAGACCCTGGCCGCCGGCACCCCCGGCGAAGCCGTCCCCGCCCTCATCACCCTCGCCAACGACGGCGGCGGCCCCGACAACATCACCATCGTCGTCGCCGACGTCGTCCCCGCCTGATCGCCACCCCCGGCCCACCTGCGGGACCGCACCACCCCATCCGGTACGCTTCTCCACGGAGGATTGGCCGAGCGGCCTAAGGCGCACGCTTGGAAAGCGTGTTGGGTTCACGCCCTCGCAGGTTCGAATCCTGTATCCTCCGCCGCGATAACAGGCGAAACGCCGGGCAGCTTTCACGAGCTCCCCGGCGTTTTGTCGTTCGCGGGCTCCGGCCGAAGCGCCACTCTTGTTGCGTAGCCACGATTCCTCACCGCGTGTGATCGGCCCGCGAAGAGGACCAAGCGGCACACCACTTCCGAAAACGCGAATTTCCTTTCATATACCCGTTTTCTCCCATGCCCGTCCGCCTGGAGGCCGTTGCCGAAGCGTTGCTGATCGACGCCCGCGCAGGCCGGGGGCTAGCCGAGGACCTCCGAAACCCACCTCGACCGCACCCGCTAGTCTCCTCCGCAGACTCGATCGTAGAAGTTCGGAGAGGTTCATCGGTGTCACGAATACCGGCCTGACCTGGGCGCGGCCACACGCGCGCGAGCCTCGAAAACCGCAGGTCACCATGGCTGGAACACGGTTCGGGGGTCCCGTCACCAACCGCTGCCCGCGAGGCCCCGGACGTCACCCACGTCCGGGGCCTTGTCGATTCTCCCCCAGTTCCTCACTTACCGAAGACACCTGATCACGCTAAGTTTGTACGTGGTCGTTCCAGCCCCGACGCACCGAGGAGTCCGCCCCCATGCCCGGAGTGGAAGAGATCCGCGCTGGCATCGCGCTCGCGAACGAGAAGGCGTCCGCGAGCATCGCCGCCCTGCAGCAGGCAGCGCAATCTCTCGAAGAAGCCCAGTTGTCGCTTTCCCAGGCGACGCAGGGCAGCAGTCAGCACGAGGTCAACCAGGCCCACGGTCTGCTGGCCGAAGCGCTGAACGGAATCACCGGGATGCAAAGCACCATCCAGGCCAGTATTTCGTCGGCCGACTCCTACTCGGCCCGGTTGTAGCTCCATGTCGGGACTCGCCGAGATCCACCAGTTGCTCACCGCCGCGATGGCGGGCCTCACCGACGGGCGCGCCCACGCCGAGCGGGCCAAGTCCCTGCTCGGGGACGCCCGCAGAGCGCTCGTCGACGCACAGGCGAAAGCCGATCCTTGGCTGCCGACGCAACTGGACCAGGCCGACGAGGGACTCGACCATCTCCTCACCCGCCTAGCCGCCGCCGACGATCTGGTGAGCGGATACCAGTCACGCCTGTAGGGACGACCTCGGTACTAATCCGGCCAAAAGTAGGCCGCCCCCTCTGAAAGAGGTGACCATTGCTACACAAGCCATGCGGCCGTGACTGTGGCCGGATTAGTACCGAACGGCACAGTATGAGCGACACCGATGGCCAGTAAATCCGCCGAGCAGCGCAACCGCGTTCAGACGGCGCTGGACCGGGTCCGGCACCAGATCGGGCTCGTGCTCGGTGCCGCCGCCGGCGCCCGCGAAGCCGCGGAGGCCGACGTGGCGCGGCTCGCTCTCGAACAGGAAATCGTGCGGGTCGGCATGAACCACGCCGACGCCGAGCAGCAGACGGAATGGGCGCGGCACCCGGCCGCGCACGAGGTTTTCGCTTCGCTCGGCGGCGTGCGCAACGCGTTCTACACCGACTGGAGTTCGGGCCCGGGCGCCCTGCGGGACCTGGTGACGGCCAACGCACCGGGTCCCGCGGGGCGGCCGCCGAGCGAATGGCTCGGCCGGGTGGGGACCAACCCCGGCATCACCGCGCCGGGGCTGTGGCGCGTGGGCTCGGCGACGGCGGCCGGCCGCGACATCTCGCGGACGTTCGACGTCGCCGTGCCCCTGCTCGACGAATCGCACCTGCAGATCACCTCGGCGCCCAAAACGCGTCCGGTGATCGACGGGATCGTGCAGAACCTGCTGATGCGGGTGCTCTCGACGTTCGAGCCCGGCGCCGTGAAGATCCACCTCTGGGACATCGGGCAGCTCACCGCGATCCTGCCCGACCTCTACCCGATCAGCCGCACCAGCGCGCTGTCGCTCTACGACCCGACGCGGCTGGAAGACCTCCTCGACGAGCTGGCCGGCCACATCCGCCGCATCCACGCCACCGGCATGCAGGCCGGGCACACGTCGTTGCGGGAGCTGCGGCGCGCCAGCAACCAGCGCGTGGAGCCGTACCGGATCGCGGTGCTCTACGGCAACGGCGAGACGCTGGAACCCGAGCTCGCGCGCGACCTCAAGCGCGTGGCCAGCGGCGCGTTGGCCGCCGGAATCTGCCTCATCCTCATCGACGTACCCACGGCCGTGAGCGCGTCGATCGAATCGCTGAGCCTGCTCGACGAGCGGCGCGCGATCAGCAGCATGACCGGCACCGACCTCGTCGTGGACCTCGATCCGCCGTTGCCTTCCGGACAGGTGATCCGGGCGGCCGGGCGGATCGCGGAAGCGTTGATCGCCAAGCAAGGCGGGCCGCGCTCGTTCGCCGACCTGCTGCCCACGGAGTTCGGCCAGGAGAGCTCGGCGCGGGAGCTGCGGGCGCCCGTCGGGTTCTACGAGGGCGAGGCCGTCGAGGTCGTGATCGGCGACGCGAGCCCGCACGTCCTGATCGGCGGGCCGAGCGGTTCCGGTAAGACGAACTTCCTGTATTCGCTGCTCGGCAGCCTCGCCGCGCGCTACACGCCGGACGAGCTGGCGCTGTACCTGCTGGACTTCAAGGAAGGCGTGTCGTTCGCGGGCCTCGCGCCCGGCCGCAAGGACGCGAGCTGGCTGCCGCACGCGAAGCTCGTGGGTGTCAACGTGAACACCGACCGCGAGTTCGGCCTGGCGCTGCTGCGCTTCCTCGCCGACGAGCTGCGCCGGCGTTCGGCCGCCGCCAAGGAACACGAGGTCACGAACCTGGCCGACCTGCGCGAGCAGGACCCGGGCGGGCACTGGCCGCGGATCGTCGCCGTGATCGACGAGTTCCAGTACCTGTTCGCCGGTCGCGACCAGGTCACGGCCACGGCCACGCAGCTGCTGGAGGACATCGCGCGGCGCGGGCGTTCGCAGGGAATCCACCTGGTGCTCGCGAGCCAGGACGTCGCGGGCATCGAGGCATTCTGGGGCAAGCCGGCGGTGTTCGAGCAGTGCACGCTGCGCATCGCGATGCCGAAGGCGCGGCGCGTGCTGGCGGAGACGAACAACGCGGCGGTGTCGGCGCCGAAGTGGCACGCCGTGATCAACCACGATTCCGGCGTGGCGCACGGCAACCTGCTGGCGCACATCCCGGACGCGAGCAGCCGCAACGTGTTCGTGGAGCTGCAGCACAAGCTGTGGGAGCTCTACTCAGGACGCTTCGCGCGCCCCCGCCTGTTCGACGGCGCGCACTCCCCAGTGCTGGAACAGTTCCCGGCGTACACGGAGCTCAAGCCGACCTCGCGCCCGCGCGCGCTGCTGGGCCAGTCGATCGATGTGACGGAGGCCGCGCAGGGCGTGGAGCTGCCCCGCGCGCCCGGCCGCAATATCGCGGTACTGGGCGGCGCGTCGGCGGAGGCACTGTCCATCATGGACTCCGCCGCGCGGTCGCTGGCGCGGCAGTACGAGATCGGCGAGGTCGAATTCGTGCTGTACTGCCCGATCGAGGCGTGCGCGCCGGCCGTCCTGGAGCTGACGGAACGACTGCGCGCCGAGGGCCACGTGACAGATCTGATCGACGACCTGACGGCTTTGCTGGCCTCCATTGTGGACGGAGAACTCGGCGGCCCGTCGCGGATCCTGCTGCTGTACGGAGTGGACGCCGCGTTGCCCACACTGGAGACCAAGGCCCCCGGCCAGCTCAAGAGCGGCCTCGACCACCTGCGCACGGTGCTCAAGACCGGCCCGGGCCACGGCGTGCACACCATCGGCTGGTGGCGCAGCATCGCGCGCCTCAAGGACACGCTCGGCTTCGGCGGCACCGACGACATCGGCACCTGGGCGGCGCTCGACGTGCAGGGCAACGAGCTCTCCCCGTTCGCCGCCGGCCAGGTCGTGCACTGGTCGCCACGCCAGGGCCGCGCGTTGTTCTTCGACCGCACCACGCACGGCGCCCCCGAAGTCATCATCCCCTTCCAGCGCCCCGAGCAGACGGGAGACCCAGCATGACGGATGACGCCAGCGCGGCCATGCGCTACAAGGAAATCGTCGGCCTGGCCCGCGGCTCCGCCGACAACCTGCGCGCCTGGGAGCTCGCCCGCGCCGACGAGATCGACCACCAGCTCGCCGACGCGCACGCCGCCGTCTCCGCCGCGAAGGAACGCGAGGAGAAGGCGGCCGAACGCGCTTCCCGCTGGTGGAAGATGGCCCTGCACAACGTCGCCCGGCTCGCCTTCCTCGAGCCGGCCGATGACCCGCAGCCGGTGTCGACGGCGCGGCCGCAGTACCTGGACCGGTATCTCGAGGAAGTGAAGCCGTCGTACCAAGAGCTGGTGCAGGCGGTGCTGGCGCTGGGGTGGCGAGCGAAACGCTGAGCTGTCAGATGACGTCGGTGTAGAGCACGACGGTGCCGCCCGCGGTACTGGCCGTGACGCCGCAGTCCAGCTTGTGGGCTGCGAGGTCCGGGGTGACTGCGAGCTGGGGGTTCGTGGCGCCGTCGATCGGGATGTAGAACTCGAAGCCGTTGGAGGGGTCGACCTTGTTGGAGTACCAGGCGTAGTCCACCTTGGCCGGTGTGCCGTTGGTCCATTTCGGAGCGTCACAGGTGAGCGTGTTGCCTGCGGCTTTGGTGCCGGCGATCGTGGGGTCCGCCTGAGTCATCGGCGCCAGCGGCGGCCTCGGCTGCGTCAGGAAGGAACGCAACGCGGCCGCGTCGGCGAACCCGTTGGCGGTCGGCTCGCCGCACTGCTTACCGGCGACCTCACCGGCGAAGCTGACGACGCCGACGAGCCGGCCGTCCTGAACCAGCGGACCACCGCTGTCGCCGGAACAGACCGTGGCCGCGGCCTGCGTACACAGCACCGACGGCCCGTCGATCACGTCCTGGCTCCCGAACGACTGCCCGCACGCCTGGTCGTCGATCACCTTGAGCTGCGCGTGCGCGAGCTGGTCACCGAGCGCGGGCAGCGGGTCCTTCGGGTCCGGTGTTTTGGTGAGCCCGTGCCCGTAGACGTCCACAGTGGTGCCCGGCTTCGGCGCCCTGTCGGCCACCGGCAACGTCGGAATGTCGAACACCGGACGCGCCAGCTTGATCAGCGCGACATCGTCGGCGGCACTGGCCTTCGAGTAGTCCTCCGGCGCCTTCGGCGACGGGATCAGCCGAAACCCCGGGTCGACCGACCACCCCTCGATCGGCACGATCCGCCCGGGATCCGTCGACAGCGTCCCACCCCCGAGGTGCACCTCGAAGTGCGTGGGGTCCACGTGGTCGAGGCAGTGCGCCGCCGTCACCACCCGGTCCGGCGCGATCAACGCGCCGCCGCAACTTTCCCGCTGCACCAAGGGCTCGTCACCCTTGAACACGACCGTCGCCATCCACGGCGCCGCGCCGTCGGCCGCGGGCTCCCCACCGGACACCGCCATGGCGGGCGCCGCCACCACCGTGCCGGCCACCAGAACAGCCGCGCCCACGGTCAAAATCCTGCGCATTCGGACCTCCTCATCGGTTGGTCCGAACGTACGAACCGCGCCGCTGCCGGGACAACATGCGGCGGGCTGATCACCGCGTACTCCTTTCGGCTACGGGTTGCTCGCCGATCGGCTACGCGTTCCAGACCACCGCGTCGGTCACCAGGTCCGAGGCCGCCGACACCCTCACGGTCAGCCGGAACGGGCGGCCCTTGGCGGTGATCCCGCAGACGATGCTGCCGGCGTGCAGCGAGTCGAGCTGGTTCGTGCCGTCGGCCGCGGCCAGCCGGCTGCAATCGTCGCGACCGGGCACGCCGTCGTCGATCCAGACGCGCATCCTGCTCTCGCCGGCGGTGAAGAGGTCGGAGCCGAAGTGGTCCGCGATGTCGTTCTCGTCGCCTTCCGCGGGCGGGTTGAGGTCGAGGTTGATGCTGCCGAACGTGACCGGGCCCGTGAAGTACGCGTCCGGTGTGTTGCTCGGCGAGGAACGCGGCGGCGCGTGGCCGTTCGAAACCGGCGCACCGCCGGCCGCACCGGCCGTCACCGTGACGGTCGCGGTTACCGGCGCCGGCTGCGCGGGCGTGCTCGGCGCACTGGCCCGCCCGACGAAGAACCCGGCCCCGGTCAACGCCGTGACCAGCGCGGCGATCGCGGTGATCCACTGGTGCCCGAGCGTGCCCCAGCCGGTTTTCTTGGCCTCGCCCTCGTCTGCCACCGCGCCCCCGTTCGCTTGCAAGGAGCCAATTCTAGCCACCCCGAACACACCGAAGGCCACCATTCGCGGAGAATGGTGGCCTTCGGTGCCGATCAAGAACTACTTACGCGGAGCGGTCCGCCCCAACAACTGGTCCAGATAGTCCAGCAGGTCGTAAGCCAGGTCCTCCAGCTTGTTCCCCGTCGACGGCCGGAACCGCACGATCTGCGGGTCGTGGTCGCTGGCCTGGTCGGCGAACTCGGCGTTGATGTGAACCACGTCGTAGTCCACGCCGCGAAGGGCCGGCGCGGCCAGGATGTGGTCCAGCACCTGCGACTGGCCCTCGAACACGTAGCTGTACCGCTCGGCGGCGGGCAACGTCGCGATGAGGTCCTTCAGGCCACCGGACGTCAGCTGGGCCAGCGCCGGCGAGAACTGGTAGTCGTTCAGGTCACCGGCGACCACCACGTTGGCGTTGCGGTCAGCCGAAAGCAGCTGCGAGACGAAACCCTTCAGCACGGTCGCCTGCTTCTGACGCTGCACCTCGGAGCTGCGCACCGGCGGCTGGAACCGGCCGTGCGTCGGCTGGTCGCCGCCCTTGGAGTTGAAGTGGTTGGCGATCACGAACACCGTGCGGCCCTGGAAGACGAACTCGCCGGCCAGCGGCTTGCGGCTGTCGGTCCACGCGTCGTTCGTCGGGTCGACGCGGCCCGGGGACTGCGTCAGGTGCACCTTGCCGTGGTCCTTCACGACACCCACCGAGGACAGCGCGCTGCCGCCCGGACGGTCCACGAAGGACACTCGCGCCGGGTTGAACAGGAAGCCCACGCGGATGTTGCCGCCCGGCTCGCCGCCGTCCTCGTCGTTGGTCGGGTCGATCTCGCGCCACTGGTAGTGCGGGCCACCCGCCGCGATGATCGCGTCGGTGAACTTCTTGAGCGTCACGTCGGCGGCGACCACACCGTCGTTGGTGGCGCCGTCGTTGTCCTGGATCTCCTCCAGGGTCACGACGTCCGGCGCGGCCAGGTTGTCGACGATGCCGTGCGCGAGCTGCGCGAACTTCGTGTCCGGGTCGGACGGCGCGAGGTTCTCGACGTTGTACGTCGCCACCGCGAGCTGGCCGGGACGCTGGCGCGCAGTGACCTCCTTCTGCAGGTGGTTGTCCTTCGCCGGACCCATCTGCGACGCGAAGAGCGTGTAGCCGCCGAAGCTGCTGTACTCCACCGGGCCCGATGTCGTCCCGGTGAGCACGTCACCGGTGTTGACCTTCGGGAACGGCTGCTGGTCGAACGGGATGATCGACTGGACCTTCAGCACACCGGTGTTGATCTTGTCGTAGCCCAAGTAGACCGTGCCGCCGCGCGGCGTCGGGTTCTGCTGCAGCTTCGTGGTCACGTAGAGCTCGTCGAAGTCGTTGCTCGGGCCGACCACGCGTGCGTCGGAGATGCTGACGATCTCGCTCTCGTGCGACTCCCAGAAGTCCAGCGCGTACTTCGCCGGCTCCAGCGGCAGCGCCTCGATGTTGCCGCCGGCGTTGGGCGCGAGCACGTCCGGGATCTGGTCGGGCGTGATCTTCGTGGGCGCGGGCAACGGGTTCCCGTGCGTGCCGACCGTCCACTGTGCACTGGAGAGCTCGGTGAGCGACTGGTAGTTCGACGTCGCCGGGGCGTCCGGGTAGAACTCCTTCACCGTGCCGGCCGCGGTCACCGCGTCGCCGACGGCGACGGCGGGCGTGGTCGAGCCGGTGAACACGAACAGGCCCTCGCTGGTGCGCGGGTCGCTGTCGGGGTTCGGGTCGGTCAGCCAGAAGCCGCGCGACGAACCGAAGGTGCGCACGGCCGTCACGATGCCCGTGACGTCGCTGACCTTCTTGTCCTTGAGCGGCGAGATCCGCGTGGTGCCCTGGATGTCGTGGATCTTCGCCGGGGTGCCCGGGTCGACGGGGCCGGTGTCGCCGCCGCCGGCCGTCTCGCCCTTGGAGTTGGTGGGGGTCGGGTCGCCGACGGTGAAGTCGGCGCTGTTGTTGTCCGTGTCGGCGAGCGACGCGGCGCGCGCGGCCGAGGTCGTGTTCGACAGGGCGGCGGTCGGCGTGCCCTCGCGGACCACGGCGTCACCGAAGCCGACGAGGTCCTTGACCTGCGGGTCGGCGGCGCAGTCGGCGGCGGTCTTGCAGGTCAGCGCGGTGGAGCCGTTGACAAGCGCGATCGTGCCGGCGGTCCCGGACATCGCGATGGTCCCGGTCGCGTCCGGGGCGGGCAGCGCGACGGTGCCGCCGGTGCCCTTCGACTCCTGGACGAGGTAACGGCCGCCCGCGGCGACCGAGCCGGCGAGCTTCGTGACCTGCCACGTGCTCGACGCACTGGCCGTGGCCGGCAGGTACTGCACGCTGTAGCCGTCGAGCGCGAGCGGCGCGCCACCGTGGTTCGCGAGCTCCACGAAGTCGTTGGTGAGCGTGGCGCCGGCGTTGCCACCGCCGCCGTAGACCTCGGCGACGACCGCGTCCGCGCTGGGTGTGGCGAGTGCGGCGGGAGCGCCGCTCACCACCAAGCCCGCGACGGCAGCGGCGGTCAGCACGCTCTTTCTTCGACCGGATATGGTCACCCTGAGTCCCCTTTGCATGAACGGTCGACGCATCGTCCCCCGAACAAGCGAAGGGTAGGAAGACTAAGAGGCAACGATTCGTAACGAGTTCGCGGAATTACCTCCGAGGGACGGGTTGACACAGTGATCTCTCTCGTACTCGGCGGAGACGTCAACGTGCAGGGCCGAAGCGAGCCGAAAACGGCATTCCGGGCGTTGGCTCCGTTGCTGAGCGGGGCCGACGTGCGGTTTGTCAACCTCGAGGGTCCGCTGTCGGGATCGATGGGTGACCACGGCGGTCTGGACATCCCGCACAAGTCGAATTGGCGCCATTCCGCGCCGGAAATGGTCGAGGCGCTCACCGCGGTCGGCATCGACGTGGTGTCGGTGGCCAACAACGTGACGTACCCGCCGCCGGCCATGCTCGCCAGCCTGTCGGTTCTGGAGAAGGCCGGCATCGCCTACTGCGGCGGTGGTGCGAACCTCACCGCCGCGCACACGCCGGCCGTGATCGAACGGGCCGATCGCCGCGTCGCCTTCCTCGCGTTCACGTCGTTGTGCTGGCCGGTCGGCCAGGAGGCGAAGGCCGATTCGGCAGGCGTCGCGGTGGCCGGCGCGTACACCTCTTACCAGCCGGATCCGCGGGTGCTCGACGTGCCGGGCCGGCCACCGATCGTCCACACCACCCCGGTGCCGGCGGACCTGGAACGCCTGGTCGCCGACGTCCACCGCGCCCGCGCGGCGGCCGACCACGTGGTCGTGTCGATGCACTGGGGACTGCCGGGCGACGAGCTCACCGAGTACCAGATCGTCTACGCCCACGCGATCATCGACGCGGGCGCCGACCTCGTGGTGGGCCACGGGCCGCACAGCATCCAGGCCGTCGAGGTCTACCGCGGCCGCCCGATCCTCTACAGCCTCGGCAACCTCGTGTTCGACTGGCCCGCGATGCGCGGCCGCCACGTCGACGGGCTGCTCGCCGGGTGCCTGCTCGGCGACCGGCCGCGGCTCGAGCTGATCCCCGTGCGCCGCGGCGAGGACAACGAGTGCGTGCCGCTGGCCGGCGAAGCGGCGGCGCAGGTGCTGCGGCACGTGGCCGAACTGTCGGCGCGCCGGTCCACAAAGGTGGCCGTGGGAACCGGGATCGGCACCGTTGAAGGGTTTCTCGCGCCGAAGCGCTGAGGGCGCCTCCCCAGGGTCGTCACCCGGACGGCCTATCTGCCTTAAATGCAGGTCAAGCTTTGGCGCGGTCGGTTTGCGACGGAGGTACCTTTACTCGCGAGCCCACGAGAATGTGGCCCAGACCACTTCCCGGGAGCTCACGGGTCGCACACCGCGGGGGGAGGCGACACGATCACATGGGGGTTGATCGTGTTCGGCTCGCGCGGTTTCGCGCCCCGCTGGGGTACGCCGCGGACGCGGGATCTTCAGTTTCTCCCGCGACCGCGGCGTCCGCGAAAAGTTTGCCCCGGGGGTTCGTGGGCGGTGCGGTTCGGCGGCTTGGCGGCCGCACCGCTCACGAACGGGCCTTGCCGATGAGCGTCTTCGCTCCGGCCACCGCCGCGCGTCCGGCGCCCTTCGCGCTGGCCGCGAGGAACGTCGTCCAGTCGAAGTAGTCGCGCCACAGCACGATCCGGCCGTTCTCGACCTCGAAGGTGCCGCACACCCAGAACTCCACCGCGAACGAGCCGCGGCGCAGCACATCGGTGCGTTCGGTGAGCACGACGTTGCCGTCGGCGGCGATGTGGTGCGTGCGCGCTTCGAACCCGGTACCGAACCGGGTCAGCATGCGCAGCTGCTTCTCCATTGCCGCGAGGCCGTGGGCGGCCGGGAGCGGCACGTTCTGGTAGGTGATGTCGACTGCGACGTGGTTCAGCGCCCGCTCGACGTCCATGTCCTCGAGAGCCTGCAGGAACGCGGTGACCACGGCCTTGGGTTCGCTCATACCACCAGGTTAAGCCCCGAACGGCCGGTCGCCCACAATGGCGACGCGTTCGGCCACCCGGTTGTGGGGGTGGTAGTCATTCACGGCGTAGTGCTGGGTGGCGCGGTTGTCCCAGAACGCCACGGCGCCACGGGTCCAGCGGAAGCGCACCTGGTACTCGGGCGTGTGGGCCTGGAGGAAGAGGTAACGGAGCAGGCGGTCGCTCTCCGGTTTGCCGAGGCCGACGACGTGGGTGGTGAAGGCCTGGTTCACGAACAGCGTCCGGCGGCCCGTCTCGGGGTGGACGCGGACGATCGGGTGCTCGACGGGCGGGAAGCGGTTCCGGTGGGCGGCCAGCAGGTCCGGGTCGGTGAAGCGTTCGAAGCCGGGCACGAAGTCGTGGACGGCGGTGAGTCCGTCGACGCGTTCGCGCACGTCGGCGGGCAGGTTGTCGTAGGCAGCGGCCATGTCGGCCCACATCGTGTCGCCGCCGACCGGCGGGACCTCCACCAGCCGGAGGACGGAGCCGAGCGCGGGTGCGGGACGCCAGGTGACGTCGGCGTGCCAGATGTTCTCGTAGCCCGGCATGCCCGCGGTGCGGGTGAAGCGGACGACTTCGTTGTTGTCGCCTTGCGGGATGAAGGGGTTGGTTTCCAACGCTCCCCAGTGGGAAGCGAACACGCGCTGTTGTTCCGACGTCATTTTCTGTTCGCGGAAGAACAGCACCTTCCACTCCAGCAACGCCCGGTTCAGCTCTTCGCGAACCCGGGGGGTCAATGACGCTCCGAGGCCGACACCCTCGATTTCGGCCCCGATCACCCGGCCGAGAGGACGGAGGGTGAACAGTTCGTAGGGGCGTTCTTCGACGCCTTCGGGCAGCCGACGCAGCACGCGCGGGCCTTCGAGGATGCCGTCGGCGGGGGTGGCCGACGAGCGCAGGAAGTCGATCGACATCAAGCCCTCTGGGTGGGCGAATCGGCTTGGTTGAGCGAAGTTCGGCCGATCGGAGTGCCTTGCCGCGTCGACCGGAGCGCGGCTGCGCCTGCGCCGGGCAGGCGACCGGGTCGGCTGCGCGGGCGGGTGGCTGGCATGGGCGCGATGGTCGTCAGCGCTGCCGAGCGGGGTCAAGGCTCTTCACGACGTGGAACTGTCCTACGCCCGGCCGAGTGACCACACAGGACGTGATGAGGTTAGATCTCCCCCTACAGGGTGACGAGGTGGGGGCCTGGCCACCTTGAACTGGTTTGTTCCGGGAAGGGGAGGTCGCCATGGCGAGCTCGACGAGTGAGCGGCTGCGCGCCGCGGCCGACGCGCTGGACAAGGCCGCGGCCGACGCCGACCAGGCAGCAGGCCGTTTCGCCGAGGCGCGCCTGGAGTCCACGCCGTTCGGCATCTCCGCGCCGGCGCGCGAGCTGGCCTCGCGCTGGGAGGCCGCGCTGGCCGCCCGCGACGTCGACGCCCGCGTGCTGGGCGACGCGACGTCCGACCTCGCCGGCCGGCTGCGCATGGCGGCGGGCGGGCACGCGGAGAAGATCCGCCCCGCGGTGGCGACGGCGCTGTTCACCTGATGCCCTTCCTGCACCCGGCCCTGGAGAAAGCCGCCGCAACCCTCGAGCCGCTGCGGAAGGCGGGCGCGCGCCTCGGCACCCCGGACCCCGTGGCCGCGCTGCAGCAGATCGACTGCTCACCTCCCGCCATCCGCGAGTCGGCCCGCACCCTGTCGACCGGCCGCGACGTCCTGGTCACCGCCCGCCTCGCCTTCGAAAGCGGCGCCCACCGCGCGGAACGGCGCTGGGGCGGCGAGCCCGCCGCCCTGTTCCGGACTCGCGCCGACGAGCTCGACGTGCACTACCGGCAGGCCGCCGAAGCCGCCGCCCGCACGGCCGCCGTCGGGCTGGACTTGGCCGATCTGCTCGACCGGCTCGCGGCTGAGACGGCCGCTCAGGTCACTTGCGTCGCGGGGTCAGCCGCGGCGTCCGCGGTGGCGGTACTGGCGGGGGACCGCTCGACCGAAGCGGTGCAACCGGTGATCGAGGCGTGCGCGGCGGTCGTGCGGGCCGTGGAAACCGGGGTGTCGACGATCATGGAGACGATCTCGTTCCTGGAGCCGTTCGGCACACCCGTTCTGCCGTTCGACTGAGTCCCCGGCTTCCTGCGCGCCGGCTCGCAAATCGGTACCCCGCAACCGAACGCCCGCCGACCGGCTGCGCCGACGACAGCTCGACCTGAGCACAACTACCGGATTTGTCTTTCAACGACGGCCATCCGCCACAGTGACCAACCCGCGGCAGGTGACCACCACCGGGGGTCCGGGGGCAACGCCCTCCGGGCGGGGCCTGGGGGTTGCACCCCCAGAAACACAGCGAGCGAGCTACCTCGACGCTTTCCGTCGACATAGCTCGCCCACTCGCGAGCGGTGGCGGTGGGATTTGAACCCACGGACGGGATTAACCGTCACACGATTTCGAGTCGTGCTCCTTCGGCCGCTCGGACACGCCACCGCCGAGAACAATACCGGAGGCCAAGGGCCCGGTGTCGGCGGGGTGGCGGCGGGTGGCGAAGTACGTCTCGAGCAGCTCAGCGCACTCCGCGGCCAGCACACCACCGTGGACTTCGGGGCGGTGGTTGAGCCGGCGGTCGCGCACGACGTCCCACAGGGAGGCCACGGCGCCGGTCTTGGGCTCCCACGCGCCGAACACCAGGCGGGCCACGCGGGCGAGCACGAGGGCACCCGCGCACATCGTGCATGGTTCCAACGTCACGGCGAGCGTGCAGCCCTCCAGGCGCCACCCGTCGCCGTGGACGCGGGCGGCCGCGCGCAGGGCGAGGATCTCCGCGTGGGCGGTGGGGTCGCCGAGCTCGACGCGGGCGTTGCGGGCCGCGGCGAGAGGCCTTCCGTCAGGGCCGAACACCACGGCGCCGATGGGCACATCGGCGCCTGGACCGCGCGCGGCTTCGAGCGCCGCCTGCACGGCTTCGGTGTCGGCCGGGCGTCTCAGAGCTCGTCCAGAAGTTTCGAGAACTCGGCCGCGAAGCCGCAGCGCTGGGCGATCATCTGGAGCTGCTCGTCGGGGTAGAGATCCACCTCTCCGACGATAACTTCAAGCTCGCCGCCCGGCAGTCCGAGATCGGCGAGGATGTCGAGGTCGCCTTCGGGCCAGACGGCGTCGTCGTCCTCGTCGGGAGGGTCGACGCGCAGGACGTCGAGCACGTCCGCGGCGATGTCGTAGTCGAGCGCCGCCGCGGCGTCCGACAGCAACAGCGACGGCCCCCGCGGGCTCGGCCGCACGATCACGAAGAACTCGTCGTCCACCGCCAGGAGCCCGAACGCCGCGCCGGTCGAGCGGAGTTTCCCCAGCTCGGTGATCGCCGCGTCGAGCTCCGTGAGCGCCGCGGGATCGAGCGCACTGCACCGCCACCGACCGTCTTCTCGGACCACTGCCATCGCGAAGCCCGTGACCGGCTCTTGCACCGCCATGCGCACACCGTATTCCGCCGCCGATGCGAGCGCACGCACGGTGCACCCGAAGCGTCCGTGGTGCCACTATCGAGCCATGACCGGACCCACCGACCTGCCGACTCTCCCGGACACCCGCCTCGACGGGCTGCTCGACGCCGCACGGGAGCTGCAGGACCGCACCGTCGCGTTGCGCCGCGCTCTGCACCGCCGGCCGGAGCAGGGGCTCCAGCTGCCGCAGACGCAGGAAGCTATCCGTTCGGCCCTGGCCGACCTGCCGCTTTCCGTGACCGAAGGCCGCTCCACGACGTCGCTCACCGCCGTGCTGCGCGGCGCGCGCCCGGGCCCGGCCGTGCTGCTGCGCGGGGACATGGACGCGTTGCCGCTGCACGAGGACACCGGCCTCGAGTTCTCGTCCGAGGTCGACGACTCCATGCACGCCTGCGGGCACGACACCCACGTCGCCATGCTCGCCTCCGCCGCCCGCCTGCTGGCCTCGCGCGTCGACTCGCTGGCCGGCTCCGTGGTCTTCATGTTCCAGCCCGGCGAGGAAGGCCACCACGGCGCGCGCTTCATGATCCACGAGGGTGTGCTCGACGCCGCCGGCCCGCGCGTCTCGCAGGCCTTCGGTCTCCACATGATGGCCAACACGCCCACCGGCGTCCTCCAGGTCCGCGGCGGCGCGATGATGGCGTCCGCCGACACCTTCCGCGTCGACGTCACCGGCCGCGGTGGCCACGGGTCCGCCCCGCAGGAAGCCATCGACCCCGTCCCCGCGGCGGCCGCGATGGTCGGCGCCCTGCAGACGATGGTCACCCGCCGCATCGGCGTCTTCGACCCCGCCGTGATCTCCGTGACCCGCATCGAGGCCGGCACGACCACGAACATCATCCCCGAGACGGCCGTGCTCGAAGGGACCATCCGCACCCTGTCGGAAGCCACGCGCGCCGTGGTCCGGACCGAGCTGCCCCGCGTCTGCGAGTCCATCGGGGCGGCCCACGGCTGCCGCGTCCTGGCCGACATCGAGCCGGGCTACCCACCGACCGTGAATGACGCCGGGGTGGCCGCCGACGTGCTGGCCCTTGGCGCGACGGTGCTCGGCGAGGAGAACGTCCAGGAGATCCCGCACCCGATCATGGGTGCGGAGGACTTTTCGTATGTGCTGCAGCGGGTTCCGGGCGCGTTCGCGTTCCTCGGGGCCTGCCCGCCGGGGCTTTCGCCTTCGGACGCGCCCGCGAACCACTCGAACCGGGTGATCTTCGACGAGGCCGCGATGCCGGCTGGGGTGGCGATGTATGCGGCGTTCGCGTTGAACGCTTTGCGGGGCTGAGGGGTCACGAGGGGACCATTCGCTGGGCGAACGGTCCCCTCGTGCCGGTTCATGTGCGCGAACGGTCCAGTCGCGTCTTCACGGCGGCGCGGGGGGACCACTCGCGGCCTCGAGACTGGCACGAAGCGACCATTCGCTCGGCTGCTGTGGCACGACAGGTCCCCTCGCCCGCGCTCGGTGCGCCGCGACCGGACCGCTCGCACTCAATCGACGGCACGAACGGTCCAGTCGCGCCTCAGCCAGCGCACGAGTGGCCCAGTCGCACCCGCCAGTTGGGCGCGAAAGGTCCCCTCGCGGCGCAACCCGCGCGCGAAAGGTCCAGTCGCACGGCCAGGCACTGCGAGAGGTCCAGTCACGCCGCCGAGCGCGCGAGAGGTCCAGTCATGCGCGAGCGCCGCACGAGAGGACCCTTCGCCCAGCGAACGGTCCCCCCGCACAGCCAGATCAAGCCGTCCTGCTCGGCTGCCCGTTCTCCAGGTGCCCGGCGAACCGCCGATGCCACTCCGCGTGCCCGACGAGCGACAGCCGCACCTCGTACCAGCCGGAATGGTCGGCCAGCGCATCAACGGAAAGCGTGTGCGAACCGTGCGCACCCACCACAAAGCCGGGGCGCCCCTTCACCGTCAACGTCGCCGGCCGAGACGTGGAATTCGTCACCTTCACCTGGAAAACCGGGTGCGCGGCCGAACCTGAAATGGAAGCCGCGACCTCCACGCCCGAAGTCGACGAATCCCCGGACGCCTCCACCACAAATCCATTAGGCCCATGAACCGCGATGTCATAAGAACCGGAAAACGCAATCTTCCCAACAGCAGAACCGCCACCGGAAACGTCGAACCGCTGCGAAACCCCACCGGCGTGATAAGCGTAAGAAGCCAACTGCAAACCAGCCGCCCCGTGGTTCGAGGCCTGCAAAGCCAGCGACCCCGCACCCACCGAAACAAAAGCCACCGGCTGGTAAGGCAACGCCCGCGCCGGAGCCGTTCCGCGCTCCTGTTCCGGCGTGGCCTGCTGCCCTGTCAGCGGGGGCGCCGGCTTGGGCAGCTTCGTCTGCGTCCGGTCCGCTTCGGCGCGCAACGCCGTCGTGTCCGGCAGCGTGGGGATGGAAACATCCCGACGCGAAAAGTCGAAGCAGCTCGTCAGGTCACCGCAGATCTCGCGGCGCCACGCCGAGATGTTGGGCTCGCGCACACCCGTCCACGTCTCCAGGAACCGCAGCACGGACGTGTGGTCGAAGACCTGCGAGTTCACGAACCCGCCGCGGCTCCACGGCGAGATCACCGTCATCGGCACGCGCGGCCCGAGGCCGATCGGCGCCAGTGCGCCCGTCCCGACGCCGCCGGGACCCGAGGGCTGGTTCACCGGCAGCAGCTCGCCCGGCGTTCCGGCCGGAGCGCACGGCGGCACCACGTGGTCGAAGAACCCGTCGTTCTCGTCGTAGTTGATCAAGACCACAGTGGACTCCCACAGCTTCGGGTTGTCCCACAACGCCTTCAGCACGCGCTGCGTGTATGCCGCGCCGTCGACCGGCCGCGCGGCCGGGTGTTCGCAGTACGCGTACGGCGCCACCACCCACGAAACCGCCGGCAACGTGCCCGCCTTGCAGTCCGCCACGAACTGCTGCAGCACATGGTCGACATTCTTGCCCTGCCCCGAATCCGCCTTCCACTGCGCGCGCAGGCTGGCCCGCTCGGCGAGCTGGCGCTTCTTCGGGTCCGCCGACGCCAGCGCGTCGTGGTACTGCTGGAACAGCCACAGTGGATTGTCGCCGTAGTCGCCGACGTACCCGTCCGCGCCGTCGCCAACCTCGTCGTTCGCGTAGACCTGCCAGGAGATCCCGGCGGCCTGCAGTCGCTCCGGGTAGGTCGTCCAGCGGTAGACCGGATTGTAGTCGTCCGGGTTCCAGGTCGCGGGGCCGCCGAGCTCGCCGTCCGGGTCGATCATGCCCGTCCAGTGGTAGAGGCGGTTGGGCGTGGTCGGGCCCTGCAACGAGCAGAAGTAGTTGTCGCACAGGGTGAACGCGCTCGCGAGCGCCCGGTGGAACGGTAGGTCGTCGCGGTTGAAGTAGCTCATGGTCATCTCGGTCTTCGCCGGGACCCACGCGTCGTAGGCGCCGTTGGCCCACGCCTGGTGCGTGGTGGCCCAGTCGTGCGCGAGGTCGCCGAGGTCCTGGCCGTCCACGAGAGCGGTGTCGACGTGGAACGGCAGCAGGTGGCCGCCGTCGGTGCGCTTCGCGTCAGGCTGGCGGAACACGTCACGCACCGCCGCGGTGTCGCCGAAGCCGCGGACGCCGGCCGCCGTGCCGTAGTAGTGGTCGAACGACCGGTTCTCCTGCATGAGCACCACCACGTGCTCGACGTCGTCGAGGCTGCCGCGCCGCCGGGGACCCGCGGCCGCCTCTGCGAACGCGCCGCCGAGACCCGCCGCCGCGCCTGCCATGCCGGCCGCCGCCGCGCCGCCGAGCACCGAGCGACGGCTCAGCCGCCCTTCCGCCTGCCCCATCCGTGCCTCCTCGTCCGGAATGTGCGTGACGGAGATCCACATCACGCGCGGCAAGCAGCCTTCCCCAGGGCACGGCGCACGACAAGCAGCCGAATGTGAACCGCGACTGAACACGGTGGCAATTACACAACAGTGTTGATTTAATAGCGGACATGACGACCGAAACCGAGCTCATGCAGGAGCTCCTCGAGCAGGAGAGCCGGCTGGTGTTCCCCCGGTTCGACAACGAGACCGCCCTCGCGCTCGGCCAGCACCTGCTCGCCGCGGCGCGCGAACGCGCCCTGCCCGTCACGATCTCCGTGCGCAGAAACGGACAGCGGTTGTTCCACGCCGCACTCCCGGGAACATCGGCCGACAACGACGCGTGGATCGACCGCAAGAGCCGCGTCGTCGACCGCTACGGGCACAGCTCGTTCCTCGTGGGCACCCAGTTCCGCGCGAAGGGCAGCAGCTTCGAGGCCGACTCGCGCCTCGACCCCGACCTGTACGCGGCCCACGGCGGCGTGTTCCCGGTGCTGGTCAAGGACGTCGGGCCGGTCGGCACGGTCGGCGTCTCGGGCCTGCCACAGGCCGACGACCACGCGTTCGTGGTCGAGCAGCTCGCCGCGTTCCTCGCCGGCTGAAAAACCCGGCACAAAAACTGGTAGCCCGCGCACAAGAAGTTGTCGATTCGGCGCCTCCCTCGTTCGACGGTTCACCACAGATCCGACGAACGAGGGAGGCGACCGATGGGCAAGCTGACCGTCACGGCGTTCCTGACTCTGGACGGCGTGGTGCGCGGACCGGGTCACGTCGACGCGCAGATGGGCGCGGCCCTGGCCCGCTGGCAGCGCCGCGCGTCGGCGTTCCTGCAGGTCAGGAACGTCGCCGACTACTGCCCGAGCGCCGGTGATCTGCCGAGGCACGTCGTCACCGGCAACCTCGCCGCCGAGATCCGCCGGTTGAAGGCCCACTACGACGGCGAACTGCAGCTCCACGCCAGCGGCAGCCTCGTGGCCGAGCTCGACGACCTCGTCGACGAGTACCGGCTGCTCGTCTTCCCCGTCGTCCTCGGCGAAGGCCACCCGCTCTTCCCCGCCGGTGCGCACCCGCTCGCACTGCGCCCGCTGTCGACGAGCGCGACGAGCACCGGCGTCGTGATCCAGGAGTACGCGGCCGCGGGCGCGCCGACGTTCGGGTCGATGGCATGACCACGCTCACCGCCACCACGTTCGTCTCCCTCGACGGAGTGGTGCAGGGCCCGGGCACGCCCACCGAAGACCCGCGCGGCGGTTTCGACCTCGGCGGCTGGCTCACGCCGTACTACGACGCGGTGATGGCCGAGTACACCGCCGACTGGTTCTCGCGTGCCGACGCGTTCCTGCTCGGGCGCCGCACGTACGAGATCTTCGCGGGCTACTGGCCCTCCGTCGGCGGCTCCGACCCGGTGGCGGGACCGCTCAATACGTTGCCGAAGTACGTCGCCTCGCGCACGCTCACACGTTCGTCGTGGCAGGGCACGGCGTTCCTGCGCGACGACGTCGTGCGGGCCGTGACCGAGCTCAAGGCCGAGCCCGGGCGGGAGCTGCAGGTGCACGGCAGCGGCGATCTGCTCCAGACGCTGATGGCCGCCGGCCTGGTCGACGAGCACCGCGTGTGGGTGTTCCCCGTGGTGTTGGGAAAGGGACAACGGCTGTTCCCGCCGGGAACACCGCGCCGCGCACTCGAGCTCGTCGAACACCGCACGACCGGCAAGGGTGTCTCCGTGCAGGTCTACCGGACCGCACGACCCGAAGATCAGGACGCTTGACCCACCACCCCATGCTACCCTCTGCGCCGTCACATCATATATCAGATCGGACACACCAGTGACGTTCGAAGTGCAGAAACGGCGGTTGGCGGGCGTCGTCGCGATCCCCGTGACGCCGTTCAACGGGAGCGGCGGGGTCGAGGCGGAGACGTACGGCCGGCTCGTCGAGCGGCTGGTGACCAGTGGCATCGAGGTGGTCACGCCCAACGGAAACACCGGCGAGTTCTACGCGCTCGACGAGCACGAGACGCGGCTGTGCCTCGAGGTCACCGTGAAGGCGGCGCGCGAGGCGAGTGTGCTGGCGGGCGTCGGGCACGACGTGCGCACGGCCGTGAAGGCGGCGCGGCACGCGCGCGACACCGGTGCGGACCTGGTGATGATCCACCAGCCGGTGCACCCGTACGTCTCGCGCGAGGGCTGGGTCGAGTACCACCGCGCGATCGCGTCGGCCGTGCCGGAGGTCGGCGTGGTGCTGTACGTGCGCAACCCCGAGATCGGCGGCGAAGAGCTTGCGTGCCTGGCCGACGCGGCGCCGAATGTGATCGGTGTGAAGTACGCGGTGTCAGATCCTGTGCGTTTTGCAACAGTTTCGCGTGACGCCGGTCTCGAACGGTTCGTCTGGATCGCGGGACTGGCCGAGCTTTCGGCGCCGGGCTATTTCGCCGTCGGCGCGCAGGGGTTCACATCGGGGCTGGTGAACGTCGCGCCGCGCATCTCGCTCGACCTGTTCGCGCGGCTGCGCGAGGGCGATTTCGCCGGTGCCATGCGGTTGTGGGAACTGATCCGGCCGTTCGAACAGATGCGCGCGGCCGAACGAAACGCCAACAACGTGAGCGTGGTCAAGGACGCGTTGTCGCAACTCGGCCTCTGCCGGCCCGACGTGCGGCCGCCGAGCCGCCGGCTGACCGCCGCCGAGCGTGAGCAGGTTTTCGATCTGCTGTCGTCGTGGGGACTTTCTTGAGGTTTCCCGACACCCGCGGGCAATTGCCTTTGTAAGCCGAGGATGAGAGGGTGTGGGCAGGCCGCGGTGCCACCGCGGCCTAGGCCCCAGCGCCCTTCTCCCGGACCGGGACCGGACCCGTCGTGGCCGGAATCCGTCTCTGGACAAGCGATTCGCCTGAACCAGAGCGGTGTCGCGATGACAACTTCGCCCACTTTCGACGCCACGGAACCCGCCACCGGAAGCGATTTCGCCGAACTTTCGCGGCTCGTCAAGGCAGCCGGTCTGCTCAAGCGACGCCGTACTGCCTACGGAATCCGCATCGGCCTCAACCTCGCCGCCTTCGCGGGCGGCTGGGTGGCGTTCGTGTTCCTCGGCGACTCCTGGTGGCAGCTGTTCCTCGCCGCCTTCTTCGCGATGATGTTCGCGCAGCTGGCTTTCATCGGCCACGACGCCGGCCACAAGCAGATCTTCTCCAGCCGCAAGGCCAACGACGCCACCGGACTCGTCCACGGTGGACTCACCGGGCTCAGCTACGGCTGGTGGATCGCCACGCACGCCCGCCACCACGCCAACCCGAACCACGAGGACGAGGACCCGGACGTCGACATCGCCGCGCTCGCGTTCTCGCGCGCGCAGAGCCACGAGAAGCGCGGCTTCCTGCGCTGGGTGGCGAAGTACCAGGCGTTCCTTTTCTTCCCGCTGCTGCTGCTCGAAGGCCTCAACCTGCACGTGTCGAGCATTCGCGCGGTGTGGGCCGGTGACATGCGCCGGCACAAGCTCGAGTCGGCGTTGCTGATCGGGCACCTGGTGGCGTACCTGGCCGCGGTGTTCATCGTGTTGTCACCGCTGACGGGTCTGGTGTTCATCGTCGTACACCAGTTCCTGTGGGGTTTGTACATGGGATGTTCGTTCGCTCCCAACCACAAGGGCATGGAAATGCTCGAGACCGGCCACAAGCTCGACTTCCTGCGCAAGCAGGTGCTGACGTCGCGCAACATCCGCGGCGGCGTCGTCGTCGACTTCGCCCTCGGCGGCCTCAACTACCAGATCGAGCACCACCTCTTCCCGAGCATGGCTCGCGGGAACCTCAAGCACGCGCAGGTGATCGTGCGCGAGTTCTGCGCCCGCCACGGGATTTCCTACGCCCAGTGCGGCTGGGCGCGCTCCTACGGCTACGTGCTCGAACACCTTCACTCCGTCGGCGCCCCCCTGCGCGAGCGCGCGCCGGAGCCGGCCACGTCATGACTTCCGCCGAACACGAGACCCCGGCGGAAGTTCGGCCCGAGACGTCCTGCCCCAGCTGCC
This sequence comes from Amycolatopsis sp. NPDC005232, assembly GCF_040607795.1. Classification (NCBI taxonomy): domain Bacteria; kingdom Bacillati; phylum Actinomycetota; class Actinomycetes; order Pseudonocardiales; family Pseudonocardiaceae; genus Amycolatopsis; species Amycolatopsis sp. NPDC005232. The sequence goes on from NZ_JBEXHL010000002.1 coordinate 38,268, forward strand.
CGCACCCACTCGAGGAGCACGACGTGATCGCCCGCCGGTACTGCGCGGCGACCGCCGCCGGCCAGGCCGCTGACCGCGGTTGTGTGTGCGGCGCCGCGAAAAAAGCCCAGCACCGAGGACGCTGACCAGCGTCAGTCGAGTGGCAGCGTTTGCGGGAAGTCGAACAGCTCGAACACCGCCGGGGCGAACGTTGTCACTTCAGCGACGTTCCCTCGCGCGATTCGCAACACGTTGAGCCCGAAGGCCCGGAACGCACCGTCGAGCCGGAGGTAGGTCGCGAGCGCCGGGAGGCCGTTGGCCCGCGTTGCCAGCACGTGGAACGCCACGGCGTCCGGACCGCGCAACGCGGGCGCCCAGCCTTCGAGCACAGTCTCTCGGCCCGCGTACCAAGTCGGCTCCGCGCCGACGTGCCCGCCGGCGCCCGGGCCGTGACTGCAGCGGACGTCTTCGCGCAACAACGAAGCGAACGCCTCTTCGTCGTGATCCACCAACGCCGCCATGTACCGCGCCACCACAGCGCGTTCCTCGTCGCTGCCCTCGGAAGACCACTCCGTCCGCCGCTGCGGCAGGTGCTCCTTCAGCGACGCCCGCCCCTGCAGCACGGCGGTGTTGATCGACGCCGGCGTCGTCTCGAGCGCCGCCGCCGTCTCGCGGGCCGACCAGCCGACCACGTCGCGCAGCACCACCGCCGCACGACGGCGTGGGGACAGGTGCTGGATCGCCGCGAGGAACGCCAGCTCCACCGTCTCGCGCGCGACCACCTCGCCGAGCACGTCGTCGGGCACCGGCTGCAGCCACGGCACCGCGACGTCCGGCCGCGGCGCCAGATCGGAACCGCCGGCCGTCGGCAAGTCCAGCACCGGCAGCTCACGCGGGTGCGCGGTGAGGTGATCCAGGCACGCGTTCGTCGCGATGCGATACAGCCACGCGCGCAGGCCGGCGCGGCCGTCGTAGGTGCCGCGGCCGCGCCACGCGCGCAACAGCGTCTCCTGCACCAGGTCCTCGGCCTCGTCGAAGGAACCGAGCAGCCGGTAGCAGTGCACCCGCAGCTCGTGGCGGTGCGTCTCGGTTTCGGTCGCGAAGTCCGTCATCTCTTCAACCATGTCCCATGAGACGGGACACGGCGGGAGAAATCGACTCTTCGCAGGTCAAACGGAATGTGGCCGAAGTTACTCGCGCGTTAAAAGCGTGTCAGCGCGGCCGGGCGGAGCGTCAGGGTGGTGTTCACGGCTGGGGTGAATCGAACACCACCGCAGTGTGCTGACGGTGTCCGAATTCGCACATCGTCCGGAGGTCACCGTGACACTCAGCGAGCTCCTCCCCAGCCTCGGTTGTGAGGCCGCCGACCATCTCGAGCCGGGGCTCTGGCCGCGCAGCACCTGCCTCGGCGAAGGCGGTGAGCTGATCTTCGCGGGTGCTCCGGTGAGCCACCTGGCCAACCGGTTCGGGACCCCGGCGTACCTCATCGACGAGGCCCAGGTGCGCGACACCGCGCGCGCCTACCGCCGTGCCCTGCCGGAGGCCGAAGTGGCCTTCGCGAGCAAGGCGCTGTGCACGCGCGCCGTGGTGCGCTGGATGGCGGAGGAAGGCCTCTCGCTGGACACGTGTTCGGCGGGCGAGCTCGCCGTCGCGCGGTCCGTCGGCTTCCCCGCCGAGCGGATCCTGTTGCACGGCAACGCGAAAACCCCCGAAGACCTCAAGGCCGCGCTGGAGTACGGTGTGCGCCGCATCGTGCTCGACTCGCTCGACGAGATCGAGCAGCTCGGCGCACTGGCCCACGGAGCGCAGCAGGTCATGATCCGCGTGACGCCCGGCGTCTCCGGCGACACCCACGCGGCGATCACCACCGGCACCGAGGGGCAGAAGTTCGGCTTCTCGCTGCGCCCGGATGTCCGCGACAACGTGGACCGCGCCGTCGCCGCCGTGCTCGCGCAGCCCGGGCTCAGGCTGGTGGGGCTGCACTGCCACATCGGCTCGCAGGTCGTGCGCGTCGACCGGTACGAGGAGGCCGCGCGACGCATGGTGGAGGTGCTGGTGCGCGTGCGCGACCAGTACGGCGTCACCCTGGGCGAGCTGGACCTCGGCGGCGGCCACGCCGTGCCCTACCTCGACCGCGAGGCGTCGTTCGATCTCGACGGCTACGCGCGTCGGCTCCGGGTCGCGCTGGCCTATGAATGCTCGTCGCACGACTTTCCCTTGCCCCGCTTGACGATCGAGCCCGGCCGCGCGATCGTCGGCCCCGCCGGGATCACGGTGTACCGGGTGTGCGCGGTGAAGCGCGGCAGTCGGACGTTCGTCGCCGTCGACGGCGGCATGAGCGACAACGCGCGCCCCGCCCTGTACGGCGCCCGCTACACCGCGCGCCTCGTCGGGCGGCACACGAAGGCCGCGCGCAAGCCGATGACCGTGGTCGGCCGCCACTGCGAGTCGGGTGACGTGCTGGCCGACGACGTCTGCCTGCCCGACGACGTGCACGCCGGCGATCTGCTGGCTGTGCCGTGCACCGGCGCGTACCACCACTCGCTGGCTTCGAACTACAACCTCGTGGGCCGCCCGCCGCTCATCGGCGTGCGTGACGGCTTCGCGAAGCTACTCGTGCCCCGCGAAACCGAGGAGGACCTGCTGCGCCGCTGCTGAAGCGAGCCGGTTGCTGACCTCAGCCCCAGGTCAGCAACCGGTAGTGCAGCCCCGTCGACGATTCCTGCCACTCGCCGGTGGAGTCCGGCGGCCGCCCGACCTCGGGCGCGAACGTGTCACCCTCGAAGTGCTCCTGGATCTCCGTGACCACGATCCGGTCCGCGAACGGCAGCGCTGCCCGGTACACGGCCTCGCCGCCCATCACCCACACGTCCCCGGACACCGCGGCGAACGCCTGCGCCAGGTCGGGGAACGTCTCGACGCCTTCCTGCGGCGTGCGCGAAAGTACGAGGTTGCGCCGGCCGGGCAACGGCCGGAATCGCGGCGGCAGCGACTCCCACGTCCGGCGGCCCATCAGCACGGTCGCGCCCGAGGTCAGCTCGCGAAAGTGCTTCAGGTCCTCCGGCAGGTGCCACGGCAGCGCGCCGTCGCGGCCGATAACACCGTTGGCCGACTGCGCCCATTCGACCCCGATCACACCGCCACCGGTGCCTTGATGCCGGGATGGGGGTCGTAACCGTCGACCGAGATGTGCTCGTAGGTGTAATCGAACAGGCTGTCGGCCGGCTTCAGGCTCAGCGTCGGGAACGACCGCGCGTCGCGCGCGAGCTGCGTGCGGACCTGGTCGACGTGGTTGTCGTAGACGTGGCAGTCGCCGCCGGTCCACACGAAGTCGCCGACGCGCAGGCCCACCTGCTCGGCGATCATGTGGGTGAGCAGGGCGTAGCTGGCGATGTTGAACGGCACGCCGAGAAACAGGTCCGCGCTGCGCTGGTAGAGCTGGCAGGACAGCTCGCCGTCGGCGACGTAGAACTGGAAGAACGCGTGGCACGGCGGCAGCGCCATGCGCGGGATGTCGGCGACGTTCCACGCGGACACGATCATGCGCCGCGAGTCGGGGTTCTCGCGCAGCGTCTTGAGCACTTCGCTGATCTGGTCGACGTGCCCGCCGTCCGGGGTCGGCCACGAGCGCCACTGGACGCCGTAGACCGGACCGAGGTCGCCCTCGGGGGAGGCCCACTCGTCCCAGATCGTGACGCCGTTGTCCTGCAGCCAGCTGACGTTGGAGTCGCCGCGCAGGAACCACAGCAGCTCGTAGGCGATCGAGCGGAAGTGGACCTTCTTCGTGGTGACCAGCGGGAAGCCGTCGGCCAGCCGGTAGCGCAGCTGGTGCCCGAAGATCGACCGCGTGCCGGTGCCGGTGCGGTCCTGCTTGCGGGCGCCCGTGTCGAGCACGTGGCGGAGCAGGTCTTCGTACTGTGTGTCCGGCATGCCCACCAGCCTAAATCAGACCTCGATGGCTTCGCCGTCACGCGCCACCGACCCGCGGGGCAGGCGTCGGCCGGCGAAGAACTCGCGGCACGCGCGGTGCACGGCGAGCATCAGCGGGAACCCGATCAGGATCGACACGACCCCGATCACGGCGACGCCGCCGATGCCGAACACGGTGGTCTCCCCCGCGTCCGGCTTCGCGTATTCGATGACCGCGAGCACCAGCACGGCCAGGAAGAACACCGCGCCGACGAACGGCAGCACCCCGCGCAGGAAGAAGTGGCGCAGGCTGGCCAGCAGGGTCTTGCGGAACACCCAGACGCACGCCAGTGCCGTCATCGTGTACTCGATCGCGATGGTCAGGCCGACGGCGTCGACCGAGTCCGAGAGGACGTTGTCGCTCCACACCGCGAGCAGCACGTAGAGCACGAGCGAGACGAGGCCGAACGCCCAGGTGGAGACCGACGGCGTCTGATACTTCGGGTGCACGCGGCCGAAAACCTTGGGCAGCGCGCCGTGGCTCGCCATCGACAGCGTGGTGCGCGCGGCGGGCATGATCGTCGCCTGGCTGGTGGCGGCGCCGCTGGTGAGCACGGAGACGACGAGCAGCAGGCCCATCACCTTGCCGAGCCCGGAGCCGCCGAACACCGCGCCGCCGAGGCCGGCCAGCACGTCTTCGGAGTTGGCCTCGTTGCCCAGGCCGATGCCGCTCTCCCCGACGCCGGCGAACGCGAGCGCGGCGACCGTGACGAGCAGGTAGTTGAGCACGAGCAGCACCGTCGAGAGCACGGCGGCGCGGCCGGGCGCGCGGCGCGGGTCGGCCGACTCCTCGTTGACCGACAGCGAGCTTTCCCAGCCCCAATAGATGAACACGGCCAGCAGCACCGCCGACACGGCCGTGCCGAGGCCGACCCCGTCGGGCCACAGCCAGCTCCACTGCGGGTGGCTTGCCTGCGGACCGGCGCTGCCCGCGTAGACGCGGACAAGGGCGACGACGGAGAAGATGATGAGCACGGCGAGCTCGATGCCCAGCAGGATCCACTGGGCGCGCGCGGACACCTCGATGCCGCGGTAACACAGGTAGCAAAGCGCGAGCAGCCACGCGCAGCCGGTGGCGGTGGTCACGGCGCGGTTGTCCGCGAGGCTGTCCGCGCCCAGCAGGAGCAGCGTGTAGCGGCCGGTGAGCGCCGACTGGCTGCTCATGACCAGCAGCTGCGCGACGGTGACCACCCAGCCCGTCATCCAGCCCGCGCGGCTTCCGAACGCGCGCGTCGCCCAGGTGAAGTTGGTGCCGCAGTCGGGTTCGGCGGTGTTGAGCTCGCGGAACGCGACAGCCACGAAGAGGACGGGGATGAACGACAGCAGGATGAACGCGGCGGCCTTGAAGCCGGCGCCCGCGAGCACGATGAAGCCGAGCGTCGCGGCGATCGAGTACGCCGGGGCCGTCGACGACATCCCGATGACCAGCGCCGACACCATGCCCAGCGCCCCTGTCCGGAGTCCTTTGGCCGGCACGGCCGGGGCGGGGTGTGCGCCGAGCGCGACGGCTTCGGACATGACCGGTCCTCCTTACGCGGGGGTGGGATTTTGGTCGGACCCGTTAGGCCTTCCGGGTGTTTCTCGTACTTTCGGGGCCCTTCTGGGCCGTTTCACAGCCGCCAGACGGTACCGAGAAGGTGCTCGAGCCCGGCACTCCGTGTGCGCCGTTGCACATCCGCGCGCCGAAAACATCACCTCGACAGCGCCTTGACCACTGATTCCGGCGTCGTCGTCGGCCGGGCCGGGGGATCACGTGAATCCCGAAACAAACTCCTGTTCGGGCGCGAGGGCAGATACGCTGCGCGCCTAAGGAATCACATGCCGAAACACAGGGAGGGACGGCATGGGTGACGGAAACCGTACGAAGGTCGAGGAGCTGCGCACGCCGAAGGCGTTGGACGGCACAGACAGAACCTTGATCGCCCTGCTCCAGAGCGACGGCCGCGCCTCGTTCACCGCACTGGCCAAAGCAGTCGGACTCTCCGAGGGCGCCGTGCGCCAGCGAGTCCAACGCCTGCTGCGCGACGACATGATGCAGATAGTCGCCGTGACGGCCCCCGAAAACGTCGACTTGACCCGCCAGGCCATGATCGGCATCACCGTAAGCGGCGACCCGCGCGAGGTCGCCAACCGCCTGTCGGACCTCGCCGACGTCCACCAGGTTGTCCTCTGCGCCGGCCGCTTCGACCTCCTGGCCTCCCTGATCTGCCGCGACGACGAGCACCTGCTGGCCGTCCTGGGAGACCAGGTGCGCCCCATCCCCGGGGTGACTTCCACGGAGCTGTTCGTGTACCTGAAGCTGGCCAAGCAGAACTACGCGTGGGGCAACCTGACTGTGTGAGGTTTTTCCCCGCGTTTCTCGGATGAGGCCGGGTCCCCGCCTCAGTTCCGAGCTTTTTTCCGCTGTGACTGGGTGTTTGAGGTGGGCTTCCGACTCCGGCCTCTTGCTTCCCGTCTGGGTGCGTGCGTTTTTCTCTTTATCCCCAGCCCTTCCCCGCTCACCACACAGCCCCGCCGTTCCAGGCAGGGGTTCCGGCAAAGTCGTTGTGGTGTTCGCACCGACCCGATGGGCACGCTGCGGCTGGCATGCATGGGACTGCTGTCGCGTTGGTGCGATGGGTCCCCCTCTCGCTCGCAAGCTGGTGCGAACGGTCCCCTCGTACCGGCTCGGTGGCGGGACCCATCGCGCGTGCATGCTGCGGCGCCGACGATCCGGTCGCGCCGATTCGCGACGCGAGCAGGCTCGGCGGCGGTCCCGTCGCGCTCGCTTGCGGCCCGAGCAGCTCGGGCGCGCCAGTTCGTGACCGCGAGCAGCCAGCGGCGGTGGCAGTGGCAGCGGTGGCAGTGGCAGTGGCACGAGTGGTCCCTCCGCGCCTGCCGGTGGCACAAGCGGTCCTGTCGCGGCGAAACCACTCTCGCGAGCTGTTCCGGCGTCCCGCTGCAGCCCCCTTCCGGCGGTCCCGCAGAGCCGGGCGCCCGCAAGGTCTCGCCGTGCCGCCCCGCCAACACCGAAGCCCCTCAAACAGCAGGCGAACGGTCCGGCCTGCGGGCACGGCTCGTCGCCCGGTCAGCCCTGCCGGTCGCGCTCCGGCTGCGGCGGGTTGGCGGGGATCGGATCGTCCTTGGGGAGACGGAGCGGGACGACGAACCACAACAAGCCGAACAGCAGGACCGTGAAGCCGCCCGCGGCGATGAGGGCGGCGGTGCCGTAGACGACCTTCGCGATGAGGGCGACCGTCAGTGTGACCGCCCCGGCGAGGCAGCCGAAGCCGACCAGCACGACGCGGTTGCCGACGCGCAGGATCTCGTCGCGGCGACCCGTGCGGAACAACAGGCGGTGCCACGCCGCCGGTGCGGTGAGCAGCGCCGTCGCGGCGACCGCCAGCAGCACCGCGAACATGTGCAGCATCTTCTCGAGCCCACTGGCCGCCTGGAACCGGTCGGTGAACACGACCGCCAGCAGGAACCCGAACAGGATCTGCACCCCGGCCTGCGCGACGCGCAGCTCCTGAAGCAGCTCGCCGACGTTGCGCTGCAGCTTCTGGTTGCGCGTCTCCCCGGTGTGCTCCACGTCGCGGTTGTCGATGACCTCGTCGGCCTCCACCGGCGGTGCACCGTCGGTGGTCGAACCGAGGCCGGCCCCACGGCGGAATTCGGCTCCTGCGGGGTCTGCGGAGGACGGGTTGGCTCGGCTCTGCTCGTCGGGATCAGTCATCGGATGGGCTCCAGGGTTGGCTTCCTGCCGAAACACTAAGCCCGACCGCCAGGCCCCGCCCTCCCCGAGAACCTGGCCGACCAGCCTGTGCAGGATTCACCCGACACTGCCCACGACGGGGGAACTGCTCACACGTTCGGGTGGCGCCCATGGCGTCGCAGTCCGCGCGCTGGCTAGAGAGTGACCATGCGAATCGCTCCCACACTCCTTTCCGCTGCTCTCGTCGCCGGCTTGGCCGGCCTCTCCGGCGCCACCGCCGAAGCGGCAACCCCGGTGCACTTCACCTCCGCGCACGGCACCTTCACCGGGTACGCCCCAGGCGCCCACGCCGTGACCTATCGCGCCGACCTCGTCCCGGGCGGCGCGCAGGCCCACGTGTTCGGCACGTCCGCACGGGCCACCGGCACCACCACCGTGCTCGTGGTCACCGGCCTGCTGCCGAACCACCAGTACGGCGCCCACGCCCACGCGAACGCGTGCGGCCCCACCGGCGACGACGCCGGCCCGCATTTCCAGCACACGCCGGACCCGGTGAAGCCATCGATCGACCCCGCCTACGCGAACTCGCGCAACGAGATCTGGCTCGACTTCACCACCGACCGCTTCGGCACGGGTCACGCCAAGTCCACTGTGGACTGGAAGTTCGGCTCACGACGCGCGCACTCCGTGGTGATCCACGAAACCCACACGCACACCGACCCCGGTCACGCCGGCACTGCGGGCGCCCGGCTGGCCTGCCTGGACGTCGGGTTCTGAACTAGAACCCCCAAGAGCGCTCCGGGACGATGCGGACGCGCACCGAGAACGACGCGTCGAACGCGGCCGCGTCGGCGTATCCGACGCCGGCGTAGGACGGCTCGTACTTGTCGAGGTAGCCCGGCGCTTCGGAGGGTTTGCCCTCGTCGACGTGGGCGAGGCCGTTGACGACGAGGATGCTTCCACCGTTTTCATCGCTGTTGAGGTGGAAGCTCACCTCCGGGCTGCCGGCGATGTGGCGGAGCTTGGCGGTGTCGGGCTGGCTGAACACCAGGATGTCGTCGCCGTCGAGGACGAACCACACCGGGCGTGGTGCGGGGCGTCCCCTCGGCGTGATGGTGGTCAGCCAGCCCACGGGCTCGCCGGCGCGCTTGATCAGGTTCGGGTCGGGTGTGTACGACATCTTCGATCTCCCCTCGGAAGTGGTGAGATCAAGAGAACCACAACCCACCGACAGTTTCCGCTAGCGCGAGGCGACCATCCGCGCATATCGGCTCCCTGCAAGCAAAAGAACGAGACCGGCGCCGAGAAATGCACCCACTCGGGCGAGCCCGTCGAGCGCCGCGAGGTCGAACAGCACCAGCTTCGCGACCGCGGCGGCGACCAACACCAGACCCACCACGCGAAGCGCGACGACAGCGATACCGCGGAGAAGCAGGACGAGGGCGGTGACCGTCCAGGAAACGGTGATCAACGCGTGGCCCAGCAGGAAACCGGATCGGCCGGCAACCGCCAGGAGCGCCGCGCACAGGACCAGGCCGGCTGCGCCGTAGAGGGCTGCGAGTCCGCCGGGAAGCCACGGCAAAAGCTTGCTGGGCTTGAGGATTTCGAGACGCACAGCGGCCCAGGTCAACGCGATCGCGGCACCCAGCATGAGCGCGGCCGCGGCGAGTGCGGCGAGCAGGTCCGCGGTCGTGTGCGGACTGGGGACGACGAGCAGCGCCGGCGTCACGTCCACGACGATCGCGACAAGCCCGCCGATCACCGCGAAAGCCAGCGAACCCCCTAGTGCGAAACGGTTCTTCGTGTATCGAGCGGCGAACGCGAGCGCCACGGCTTCGCCCAGCAACACCGCACTCCCGTCGAATTCCGTGACAGTGGCCTGCAATGCGGCAACCAGACCGGCGACACCCGCGACGGTCCCGGCTTGGCCACGCACGAGCGGCCATGTCGCGACAAGGACAACCGCTACCGCACCCGCCAACAGCGCGGCCTGCGTCTTCGGAAGCACCACCGCGGCGGCCAACACGGGCAGTGGCGCGACGGCGAGTACGGCCAGCAAAGCCGGATCGTTTTCCGTGCGGTGCAACATGATCAGCGAAATCGCAGCGCTCACGAAGCCGGCGGCCACCGCGACGCCGGTGTTCTGCGTGTGCAACACGGTGCCGATCAGCGACGCTGTCAAGGGTGGAATTGCCGAAGTGAGCGAAAGGGACCGCCACGACCGTCGCAACTGGACGGGCACCGTCGCGATCTGGATGATGAGCAAGAAGGTCACGAGTTCCGGCGTGAAGCCCTGGGTGATCACGGGTGCGCACACGCCGCACGCGACAACAACGGAACTGGCGAGCAGAGGGGAATCCCACATGACGGCGAGCAACAGCCCGCCCACCGCGGTCACGAGCCCGACGGCGAGGCCCGCGGGGATGGGCAGGAACTCGTACAGGGAGGTGGCGGCTATCGCGTCGAGGTAAAGCGTCGCGATCCCTGTCGCGGCAAGGGCGAACGCACCGGTGCGCGCGGCCGGCTTGCGATGCAGCCACGCCCCCGCGCCGACGAGCGCCGCACCGAACACGGCTCCCACGAGCACCCGCGGCAACGGCCCCAGCCACCCGCGCTGCACCGCGAGCACCAGCAGCAGCACGACACCCAGCAACGTCACGGCCCCACCGACCCACGCGAGCAATCGCGACCCGGCGCCCTCCTTGCCGAGCCGCTCGCTCAGCGTGGGCGACGGGGTGTAGGCCGGGAAGGGGTTGGTCTGGGGGTAAAGCTGCTGCGCGTACGGCTGGGGTGCGGGCGGCATCGGGTAGGCGTAAGGGCCCGGGTAGGGCTGGTAGGCGGGGCCGTACGGCGCGTACGGCTGAGGGCCGGCCTGGGGGTGCGTTGGCTGCGGAGCCGCCTGGGGCGGCTGGTGGTGGTCTGCTCCGGCTTGGTAGGTCGGCTGCGGAGCTGCCGGGGACGGCTGGTGCGGTCCGGCTTCGTAGGTCGGCTGCAGAGCTGCCTGAGGTGACTGGTCTGCTCCGGCTTGGTGCGTCGGCTGCTGAGCCGCCTGGGGTGAAGCCTGGTGCACGACAGTCTGAGCCTGCGGCTGCTCGCCGCCGGGCTGCTGCGGACTGGGCTGCGCTTGTGCGGCCGGCTGCGGGGTGGCCCGCGGCTGCGCAGCGGCCGACGAAGGGTGCGCGTGTCCGGGCTGGCTGGGGTCCTGGACCTCCAGGACCGCAGCGGGCTGCTGCGTCTCGGCGGGCGTCACCGGCCGGCCCGGCGGCACCGGCGGCTGAGAGGTGGGCTTGACCAGCGGGTTGACCGACCCACCCTGCTGAGCCGGGTCCGCGGTCGACGTGCCGGGCGCCCCTGCGACGCGGAGTTCGGTGCCGACGGCGGCGATGTGCCGGCCGAGGTCGTCGAGGGCGTCGGCGAGGCGGTGCAGCGTGGCGGCGTCCGTGGTCATGCGGTCAGGGTCGGGGATGGGTGGTGGTGATCGGATCCGTAGCACTACTCAACCCCGGACACGGGACGGTTGCGATCACTCCGGGCTAGTCTTCGCGCCGAAGGCCCGGCGACGAGGAGTGGCGTGAACGATCAGCTGCTGAACGACCTCGCCGAGCTGGCCGAGGTGCTCCGGCCGCACGAACCGGGCGCTGCGACGTTCCTCCGGACGCACCACGAACGGCTCGTGCACGCGAAGACCCCGCTCGAACGGCGGCGCGAGCTGAGGTCGTTGCTCGGCCTGTTCCGCGGCGCGGCAGGAAGCTTCAACGACCTCTCCTTCCACGACCACGGCGACCTTCTGCCCGAGAACGCACGCATGGAGGAACTGCGGGCCGCCGTCGCGCGGCAGGCTCGCGAGAAGCTGGACCACCGCTAAGGCGCGGCCGGCGGCCCCGCCTCAAACCTGCGGCGAGGTTCCGCGCAGGCCAACGCCCACTCCTCGGCTGGCAGGGAGAGGCCCTGCGCTCCGTGGCTGGAGCGAAGTCGCCGCACCGGTCGCCCCGATTGGCAGCCAAGTCCCGAACACAGGCCGCCACACTTCGCGGCCTACAGCGGGTTCTGCGGGGCTATCCGCAGCCCTCCCGAGCTTTGGATAGCGCCCGAGACCGAAGACCGGACCGTCAGCCGGCTTGAGCGATCACCTCGTCCATCGTCGCCATGATCGAGATGGTTTCGTCGAGCGGCATCAGTGGGCTCTCCAGCGCGCCGACCGCGAGGAGGCGGGCGACCTCGTCGGCCTGGTGGCGAAGGCCGCGTCCGGGGTCGGTGTGGGTGTGGCGGACGGCGGTGCCGCCGCGCGGGGTGACGGTGAAGGAGGCCGGAGCGTAGAAGGCGCCTTCGATGTCCAGGCGGGCGTCGGTGCCGACGATGGAGGCCGTGGTGGGTGAGGCGGCGCGGAGGGTGCAGTTGAGGACCGCGTGGGCGCCGCTGTCGTAGCCGAAGAGCATGGACGTCTGGGCGTCGACGCCGGTGAACGCCGGCGAAACGATCGAGGCCACGCGCGACGGCGTCCCGAGGATCATCGACGCGAACGAAACCGGGTAGACGCCCAGGTCGAGCAGCGCGCCGCCGCCGAGGGACGGGGCGAAGAGGCGGAAGCCGGCGTCCTCGGCGAACCACTGGCCGTGGTCGGCGGAGACGGTGACGATGTCGCCGAGCTCCGGGAGCAGGCTGCGGACGTGGTGGATGTGCGGCAGGAAGCGCGTCCACATCGCTTCCATCAGGAACAGTCCGCGTTCGCGGGCGAAGGAGACCAGCGAACGGGCCTCGTCGGCGTTCATGGTGAACGGCTTCTCCACCAGCACCGGTTTGCCGGCGGACAGCGCGAGCATGGCGTTGTCGTGGTGCATCGGGTGCGGGGTGGCGACGTAGACGACGTCGACGTCCGGGTCCTCCGCAAGCGCCTTGTAGCTGGCGTGGCGGGTGGGGATGCCGAGACGGTCGGCGAAAGCGTCGGCACTCTCCTGGCTGCGTGAGCCGACGGCGGCGACCACGCCGGAATCGGTGAGCTTCAGGTCCTCCGCGAAGGCACCGGCGATGCCGCCCGTACCCATGATTCCCCAGCGCAGCATGCGTCCTCCACGTTTTCGCCCGAAACTGTCGGACCCAAGACATACCATCGACCCACCCGAACGGAGGAGGCGCCATGACCACACTCGTCAACCGCCCGAAGACCGGCCTGCTCGTGATCGACGTGCAGAACGGCGTGGTCGACCACGCCCACGAGCGTGACAAGGTCGTCGCCAACATCGGCGTGCTCGTCGACAAAGCCCGCGCCGCCGACGTGGACGTGGTGTGGGTGCAGCACAACAGCGACCACATGCGGCGTGACAGCGAGAAGTGGCAGTACGTGCCGGAGCTCGTCCGGCGGGACTCGGAAGCGTTGGTCCAGAAGACCTACCCCGACTCGTTCGAGGAAACCGACCTCGAGTCGGTGCTGGCCGAGCGCGGGATCGGGCGCCTGTTCGTCTCGGGGGCGCAGACGGACGAGTGCATCCGCTCGACCCTCCACGGCGCCATCGCGCGCGGCTACGACGCCACCCTCGTCGGCGACGCGCACACCACCGAAGACCTCTCGGAGTACGGCGCGCCGACGCCCGACAAGGTCATCGCACACACGAACCTGTACTGGAGTTACCACGCGGCGCCCGGCCGGACGGCCGGCACGGTGCCCACCGAGGAGGTCGACTTCACAGCCTGACCTGCGCGAAGTCAGAACACCTCCGCTGCCGAGACCCTCGGCAGACCGGCGAGTGCCGGCTCCTCGCCCTCGACCGCGGCCAGCACGGCCGCCGCGGCGAGGCCGGCTCGACGGCACAGTTCCACAGCCGCTTCCGCCACGCCTGTGCAGCCGGGGCGCGCCAGGATTGGGACCACGTGGCCGGGCCGGGTGAGATCGGTCCACGTCGTGGTCGGGGCCGCGAGGGTGCGCGCGGTCAGCGCACGATCGTGGGCGGAGATGCCGGTGGTGGTGCCCTCGGCGGCGTCCACGGAGACGGCGAACGGCGGGCAGTCGGTGTCGTCGGAGGGGAGCAGCGGGATGCGCAGGGCGCGCAGCCGCTCGCGCGGAAGGGCGACGCAGGCGAAACCGCTGGTGTAGCGGATGAGGAAGGCCATCGACGCGGTGGTCACCAGCTCGGCCGAGAGGACCAGGCAGTCGTCGAGCAGCACCGGTTCGCCGCGGCCCAGGGCCGCGAGCGCTCCGACGTCCAGATCGGCGGCGAGGCTCATCAGCCCAGGTAGTCCGTGATCGCGACAAGGGTGTCGTCCGGATACTCCAGGAGCATGGCGTGGCCTCCGCGGGGCAGGACCCGCAGCGAAGCGTTCGGCAGCAGCGAAGCCATTTCCACGGACTGCGACACAGGCGTCAGGACGTCTTCGGCGCCGGCCAGCACGAGGGTTGGGGTCAGCGCCGAAGGCAGGTCCGGGCGGGAGTCGTAGCCGCGCAGGCCCGCGGCTTGCGCTTCGAAGCCCTCCAGCGACGTCGGGTACGGGTCGTCCGCAGCCAGTTTCGCCTGGGCAGCAAGGGTTTCGTGGTCCGACAACACCCGGGCGGTGAAGGCCCAGGCCATGCCGATCACGCCGACGGCCAGCGGGTCCACGTCGGCGCGGCGGAGGGCGAGGCCGGCGTCGAGCCAGGCCTGCTGGATGGGGGTGTACGACGGGAAACCGTTGAGCAGCACGGCTTTCGACAGGATCGAACCGTGGTGGATCAGCATCGACTGCAGCACCGACGCGCCCAATGACCAGCCGACGGCGGCGACCGGACCGAGGTCCAGGAACTGCACCAGCGCGGCCGCGTCGTCGGCCAGCGTGTCCACCGCGTACGGACCCGGGGGCACCGCGCTGCGGCCGACGCCCCGGTTGTCGAAGGTGATCACGGTGAACCGGCGGCTCAGTTCGGGCACAGCGCCCGCCCACGCGCTCGAGTTGGCGCCGAGGCCGGCGATGAGCAGCAGCGGCGGGCCTTCGCCCGCGGTGTCGTAGTGGAGGGTCACGCCGTTCACGGTCGCTGTCGCCAAGGGGCACCGTCCTCTCGAAGACACGAGCATCCGGCCGCGCCGGGTCGCGCGACAACGGGAGGATGTACACGAGCCGCACATCAGACGTGGGTGAACGCACACGCACTGCGCCATCCAGCGGCTTTTGGTCGACGGGGCCTCACATCTGTGGTCAAGATGTCAACAGGCACCGAGGAGACGAGATGGACACCAACGGCGGTGTGACCACCACGGAACGGGACCTGGCCAGGCTGCTGCACCTGCTCGCCGACGAAACCGGCGCGACGGGCGAGTTCGACCGGCTCGGCGAGGACCTGGCGGGCGAGGGTGATGGGGAGCTCGTCGCCCTCACGCTGACCAGGGCCGCGCGCATCCGCGGGCTGCTCGCCGACCGCAAGCGCCGCGAGCGGGAGATGCAGGCGCTGCTCGACACGGCCAGTGACCTCGCCTCGGTGCGCGAGGTCGACGCCGCGCTCGACGCGATCGTCGCCCGCGCGCGACGGCTACTCGGCACGGACGCCGCGTACATGGCACTCGTCGATCCGGAGACGGGCGACGCGTACATGCGCGTCACGCTCGGCACGATCACGCGGCCCATCGAATCGCTGCGGCAGCCGCCCGGGTATGGCGTCGGCGGCTGGGTCGCGCAGGAAGGCCGCCCGTTCGCCACCGCCAATTACCTGCGCGACGACCGGATCCGCCGCAAGCACTCCGTCGCGTCGGCCGTGGCGGAGGACGGGATCGTGAGCATCCTCGGCGTCCCGATGCGCGTGGGTGTGGAAGTGATCGGCGTTCTGTTCGGAGCCAACCGCGACGAGCGAACATTCGCACAATCCGAGATCGATCTGCTGGGCTCGCTGGCGGATCACGCAGCGATCGTGTTGGAAAACGCACGCCTCTTCGCGGCCACGAAGGCGACCGCCGAAGAGCTGACCGTCGCCAACGACCAACTCGCCCGCCACAACAAAGCCCTCGAACAGGCAGCGACGGCCCACGAACAGCTGATGGCAATGGTCCTGCGCCGCGCCGACCTGGCCGAACTGGTGGCCGCCGTCGCGGAGACACTCGACGGCGCGGTTCTGGCGGCCGAGCCCGACGGGACACCGCTGGCGAAGGCCGGTCCGGCGGAGTTGCTGGACCGGCTGCCGGACCTACCACCTGACGACCCCGGGCCCGCCAGCGCACGGGACCGACGACCAAGCGCACGAAGGATGCCTTCGCTCGCCACCCAACCCGACAGCACACCGGTGGTGGAGACCAGCGTGCCGGAGCCGGCCGCCCAGTCGCCTGGCGAGCCGGGAACCGACCGAGTCCGCGAGCGGGACCGCAACGCCCGGAAGGGGACCGCACTCGCCGCGGAAGACGATGGAATGCCCGTGGTGGAGGACGGCCTGACGGATCCACCTGCGCTGTCTGAGGAACCTGGCCGCGAGCAGGGCCGGCGCGCGATAGGGCGCGCCGACGAACTCGACCAGACAGGCGAGCCCGAGAAGGCCGGGCTGCCTGAGCCTCAGGCCAACGAGCCCGATGAGCTCGACAAGGCCGGGCCACCTGAGCGGGCGGCCGGCCCGCCCGGGCCCGGGCGGGTGCGGGACTTGGGTCGCCGCGCCTGGACGGTGCCCGTGCGGGCCGGCGGCGAGACGTTCGGGCACCTGGTGTTCGCCGGGCGAGTGGAGCCGTTGGACACCGACAAACGGATCCTCGAGCGGTCTGCGCAGACGGCGGCCCTGTTGTTGCTGGTCGAACGTCAGATGTCCGCAGCCGAACAGCAAGTGCGCGGGCAGGTGGTGGATGAGTTGCTTGCCGAACGTGAGCCGGATTGGGTGGCGTTGCGGAGGCGCGCGAAGGTGTCCGGCGCGATCGACTTTTCCGTGCGGCAGACGGTTCTCGTGTTGTCCGCGACAGGTACCACGAGGAGACGTCTGCTGAGGGCCGCCGCCGACTATGTGCGGGCGCACGGGGGTGTCGCGACCGAGCACGGTGGGCATGTCGTGTTGCTGGTCCCCTGCGCCGAAGCGACGGCAGCCGTGAGAGCGGCAAGAAAGCACCTCGAGCGCGCGACTGGCGGCACCGTCACCGCGGGTGTGGCGGGACCCGCCGCGACCGCGCCCGTCGTGCGGAGCCTGCATCGGGAAGCCGAGCGCTGCCACCGGTTGCTCGTCGCGCTCGGGCGCGCGGGCACCGCCGCCAGCCTGGCGGACCTCGGGGTGCTCGGCCTGGTGCTCGACGGCGCCTCGCGCGAACACGTCCGCCGGCTCGTCGAGGACAGCGCGGGCCCGATCCTGGCCTACGACACCGAACATGGCTCCCTGCTCGCCGAAACCCTCGACGGCTACTTCGCCGCCGGCGAGAACCCGCGCGCCGCCGCGCGCCGGCTGCAGGTGCACGCCAACACCGTCTACCAGCGCCTCGACCGCGTCGACCAAGTGCTCGGGCATCGCCGTTGGCGCGAGCCCGCGGGCGCGCTCACGCTGCGCATCGCCCTGCAACTCCGACGCGTAATCGACCAGATCCCGGTGGTGTCATGACAGCGGAAGCGCTCGCCAGGTCCACAGTAGACACTCCGGCCGAAGTCCTCGCCCACCTCACCTCCCTGCTCGCCGAAGAGGCGCCCGCCGCCGATTTCGAAGCCGTCGAGGCACACGTCCGGGCGCTTCCCGAAGGCGACCGGAAGAACCTGTTGCGGCAAGCGATCGCCGACGCCCGCACCGTCCGTGACATCCTCGCCCGCCGCGCGCAACGCGAACGCGAAACCCAAGCCCTGTACGAAACCGCGCGCGACCTGACCTCGCTGCGAGACGTCGACGAGGTGCTCAGCGCCATCGTCGAACGCGTCCGCCGCCTGCTGGCCACCGACTCCACCTACATCGCCCTCATCGACGACGACACCGGCGACGCCTACATGCGTGTCACCTCCGGCACGGTCACGGCGCCGATCCGCTCGGTGCGCCAACGGCCCGGCTCAGGCGTCGGCGGCCGCGTGATCGCGACCGGACGTCCGTTCGCCACCACCAATTACCTCACCGACCCGCGCATCCGCCGCGAGACGCAGGTGGCGAGCGCCGTCGGGGAAGATGGTGTGGTGAGCATCGCCGGTGTGCCGATGAAACTCGGACAACGGGTAATCGGTGCGTTGTTCGCAGCCGATCGTCACGAGCGAATATTCGATCAACACGACATCGCTTTGTTGACCTCGCTCGCGCACCACGCGTCGGTGGTGATCGACAACGCGCGGCTGTTCGGCCAGCTCGGCAGCACCACGGAGGAGCTGCGCGAGACCCACGCGCAAATGTCCGAACAACGCCACGCGCTTGAGCTCGCCGGCGCCGCCCACGAGCTCCTTATGCCGCTCGCGCTGGCAGGCGCCGACCTCGGCGAAGTTGCCGACACGATGGCGCGGCTGCTCGACGGCACCGTCGCCCTCGAGACCGGCACCGACCGCGTCGCCGCGACCGCGCCCGGCGGGATCCCGGTCGAGGCCGTGTTCCGCACCGGCACCGTCGTGCCGCTGCGCGCCGGCGGCGAGACGCACGGGCGGCTGTACTTCGGCCGCACCCAGCCACTGACCGAAACCGAACTCGGCACACTCGAACGCGCGGCACAAACCGCAACGCTCCTGGTACTTCTCGAACGCCAGACGGCGACAGTCGAACAAGACCTGCGCCACGAGCTGGTGGAAGACCTCCTCGGTGAACGCGAACCCGACTGGGACTCGATCACGCGGCGTGCGAAAAGGTTCACCGTCCTGGTGGAAAACGAACCTCACGTGATCGTGGTGGTATCAAGCGATGCGCCAGAACTCACCACGGCCGCCGAATGCGCCGCCACCCGGCGCGGCGGCCTCGCGAGCGAAGTGGACGGTCACCTCGTCCTGATCCTTCCCGGGTGCGACGCCGGCGCCATCGCCCGGGCCGTCGCGGCCGAGCTCGACGCGAGCACCCCCGTCACCGCCGGAGGCGCCGGCCCGGCCCACGACCTCCCGGCGCTGCGCACCACCCACCACCAAGCCCTGCGCTGCCACCGCCTCTTACTCGCCCTCGGCCGAAAAGGCAGCGGCGCCGGCCTCGACGAGCTAGGCGTCGTCGGCGTAGTCCTCGACAACGTCGGCCCCGACCAACTGCACCGCGTCGTCCGCCGGGCCCTGGGACCGCTGCTCGACTACGACTCCGAACACCGCTCGTCCCTGCTGGCCACCGTCGAGTGCTACTTCGACCGCGGCCAGAGCCCACCCGCCGCGGCCCGCGCGCTCGGCATCCACGTCAACACGCTCTACCAGCGCCTCGACCGCATCGACCACGTGCTCGACGGAGCCGGCTGGCGCGACCCCGAAAACACCCTCGACCTGCAGGTCGCCCTGCAGCTCTACCGGCTCATGCCGGACCCCGCCGCGCCCGCTCTCGCAGCACGAACTTCTGCACCTTCCCGGTAGACGTCTTCGGCAGCTCACCGAACTCCACCGACTTCGGCGCCTTGAACCGCGCCAACCGCGACCGCACGTGGGCCACGATCTCCTCCTCCGTCGCCGACGCACCCGCGTGCAGCGTCACATACGCCGCCGGCACCTCGCCCCAGTGCTCGTGCGGCACGGCGACCACCGCGACCTCCAGCACAGCCGGGTGGTCCGCGATCGCCTGCTCCACCTCGACGGACGCGATGTTCTCGCCACCGGAGATGATCACGTCCTTGCTGCGGTCGCGCAGTTCCACGTACCCGTCGGGATGCAGAACGCCCAGGTCACCGGTGCGGAACCAACCGTCGGGCGCGGCCGCGCGCGTGGCCTCGGGGTCGTTGAAGTAGCCGAGCATCACGTTGTTGCCCCGCAATGCGATTTCACCGACCGTCACTCCATCTGCGGGCACGTCCACCCCGTCGGCGCCGATCACCCGTACGACGCAGGCGATCATGTTCCCCACGCCCTGCCGTGCCTTCATCCGTGACTGCGCCGCCGCGTCGAGGACGTTCCACTCCGGCCGCCAGTCGCAGATCATCGCCGGTCCGAAGGTTTCCGTGAGTCCGTACAGATGCGTCACGTCGAACCCCAGCTCACCCATGCGCCGCAGGATCGCCGGCGACGGCGGGGCGCCACCGGTCGCCACGCGCACCGTCGGTGTGACCGGTGCGGCTTCCTGTGCGTAAGCCAACATCGACAACACCGTGGGCGCGCCGTTCAGGTGGGTGACGCCCTCCTCACGGATCAGCCGCCACACCTCGACGGGCTCGACCTTCGGCAGGCACACGTGTGTCGCCGCGGCCGCCGTGACGGCCCACGGGAAACACCAGCCGTTGCAGTGGAACATCGGCAGTGTCCACAAATGCACAGAAGATGGTGACAATCCCACGTGACCCACCATCGCCAACGCCTGCAAGTACGCGCCGCGGTGGTGGTACAACACGCCTTTCGGCCGACCGGTGGTGCCGGACGTGTAGTTGATCGACAGCACCGCCCGCTCGTCGTCGGGCGTCAACGCCAGCGGGGCCGCGGCCGCGAGCAACGCCTCGTACTCGTCCCCGGCCCGGATCCGCCGCACCCCGCTGACACTCGACAGCACCTCGTCCACCAGCGGGTCGAACACCGGATCGTGCACCAGCACCGACGCCTCGGAATGCTCCAGGATGTATGCGACCTCGCGCGCCGACAGCCGCGTATTCACCGCGACCAGCGGCACTCCCGCCCACGGCACACCGAAGTTGGCCTCCAGCAACACGTGCGTGTTCGGCGCCAGCACCGCCACCGGACGCCCACCGGCCAACGGCGCCAGCGCCCCCGCCAGCCGACGACACCGGTCGTGCAGCTCCGCGTACGTCCACCGAGAAGCCCCGTCCACCACCGCGACCCGAGAACCGTGCGCCGCCGCCGCACGGTCCAGATAGGACAATGGCGTCAGCGGCTCGAACGAGAGCTCCATCAGGCGACCCGCGCCGCGGCGACGAGACCCGCGAACCGCACCACCTCGTCGGCCACCAGGTGCAGCTGCTGCACCACACGCGGCTGGTCACAGGCACCGTCGGCGAACTGCGTCTCCAGCGAGTTCACCACCGCGCCGTACGGCGTGACCCAGCCGCGCAACGCGTGCACCACTGAGCGCAACGCGCCCAGCGTCGTCACCCCCGCCTGCCACCCGTGCGCCGCCACGACGAGTCCGACCGCCCGGTCGGCGAGGTACGACAACGGGTCCTCGCGCATGTCCTCCACGTAGTCCAGGGCGTTTTTGACCAGCCCCGACATCGACCCGTGGTAGCCGGGCGAGGCGATGATCACCCCGTCGGCCCGGCGCAGGTGATCGACGAGCTCGCGCGCCACCGCACCGCCGTCGCCGCCCGGCGCGTACATCGGCAGCTGGGCCAACGAAGCCCCGGCGAACGCGTGCGTGGTCGCGCCCAGCTCTTGCGCGTGCCGCAACGCGATCCGCAGCGACTGCTCACTCGACGATCCGGGACGCACGGTGCCCCCAAGGCCCACGACGTGCAGCTGTCCAGCTCGTTCCACGATCCACCACCCGTCACTCGCGCTGACTTGGCCACCTCATCGTCAGCGGGAGCCCGGCGCCGCGGCAATGGGAATCCGCACATGCCGCGGGCCGGCAGTGCGCACGAACTTCCGTTGTCGCACCCGCGTGCCACAGGTCACAGTCGAGCGCATGGTCATGGCACTGGAGAACAAGATCGCCGTCGTCACGGGCGGCGCGAGCGGCATCGGCCGGGCCACCGCGGTGCGCTTCGCGCGCGAGGGCGCACACGTGGTGATCGGCGACGTGCAAGATGCGAGCGAAACCTTACGGCTGGTGGAAGAAATCGGCCAAAAGGCTGTGTACAAACGAACAGACACCACCAGCGAAGCCGACTGCGACGCCCTCGTCGCCGCAGCGGTGGCCGAGTTCGGCCGGGTCGACGTCGGCGTGGCGGCCGCGGGCATCGCGACCGCGGCGGGGATGAGCAACGTCGAGACCCGCGCGCAGAACGGCGACGCGACGCACGTGGTGAACCTGGCGACCGAGGCGTTCCGGCGGGTGCTGGACGTCAACGTGCTGGGCGTGATGATGACCGACCGCGCGCTCGCCCGGCAGATGCTCGAGCAGGGTGACGGAGGTTCGATCATCAACATCGCCTCGAGCGCGGCGAAGATCCCGCTCGCCGGCGCGGCACCCTACTGCACGTCGAAAGCCGGCGTCTGGATGCTCACCAAGGTCCTCGGCCTCGAGCTCGCCACCACCGGCGTCCGTGTGAACGCCGTGGGACCCGGCTACACGGCCACGCCGATGATCGCCGGCATCGAGGACAACGAGGCGGCCTACTCCTCGGCGATGAGCATCACGCCGATGAACCGCCTCGGCACCGCCGACGAGCAGGCGAACGCGGTGCTGTGGCTCGCGTCCGCCGAATCGTCGTTCGTCACCGGCCAGATGCTGCACCCGGCGGGCGGCCAGTTCACCGACTGAGGAATGGAGGTTCCCGCATGACAACGCTGGACATCGCAGGCATCGGGCGGTTCGAGGTCGACCTCTGGGAGGACGGCAGCGGGTCGCCCCTGCTGTACCTGCACGGGTACGAGCGCCACCCCGGCGGCGCCGGCTTCCTGAAGCGGCTCGCCGAGTCCCGGCGAGTACTCGCGCCCGAGCTACCGGGCTACGGCAAGTCGACCGGGTTCGAGCACTTCACCGACGTGCTCGACGTCGCCCTGTTCCACCGCGAACTGGTCCGTTCCTGGGGACTGGAGCAGGTGGACGTCGTCGGGCACTCGCTCGGCGGGATGTTCGCAGCCGAACTCGCCGTGATCGCTCCCCAACTTGTGCGGCGGCTCGTGCTGGTGGATCCGTTCGGAATCTGGCTCGACGAGCAGCCTTCGCTCGACCCGTTCGGCGCGGCCGCCGACGTGAAGGCCGCTAAGTGGCACGCCGGTCCGCCCGAGCAGGAGCCGACGAACTTCGTGCCCGACCCCGAAGACCCCCACGCGGGGATCCTGTTCTCCGCCCGAAACCTCGGCTCGGCCACGAAGTTCATGTGGCCCATCGCCGACCGAGGCCTGCGGCGCCGGCTCCCGCTGATCTCCGCGCCGACGCTCGTGGTCAATGGCGCGTCCGACGGCCTCGTCACCACCGCGTACGCCGAGGAGTTCGCGCGGCTCGTGCCCGACGCCAAGGTCACCGTGATCGACGAGGCCGGGCACTACCCGATGGTCGAGCAGGAGGACGAGTTCGTATCCGTGGTCACCGCTTTCCTGGATTCGTGAGAGGACGTCGAAATGGGCAGGGTAGACGGCAAGGTCGCACTGGTCACCGGGGGCGCGGCGGGCATCGGCCGCGAGACCGCCTACACGCTCGCGCGTGAAGGCGCGACCGTGGTGGTCGCGGACATCAACGAGGACGGCGCCAAGCTCGTGGCCGAGAAGATCGGTGACACGGCCAGCGCCGTGCGCTTCGACGCCACCGATCAGCAGTCCATTCAGGACATGGTCGCGGCGGTGCTCGAACGCCACGGCCACGTGGACGTGATCCACAACAACGCCGCGCTCGTCGGTCCCGATGCGTGGTTCGGCGACACCACGGTGGTCGACACCGACATCGCGCTGTGGGACCGGGCGTTCGCCACAAACGTGCGGAGCATCTTCCTGGTGTGCAAATTCGCGCTGCCGCACATGGTCGAGGCCGGCCGCGGCGGTTCGATCGTGAACATGGCGTCGATCGGCGGGTTGCGCGGGAGCTCCGGACTCACGGCGTACGGCACCACGAAAGCCGCCGTGGTCGGGTTGACGCGGTACATCGCGGCGCAGCACGGCCGTCAGGGCATCCGCTGCAACGCGATCGCCCCGGGCGTGATCCAGACGCAGCAGCTGCTCGACGCTGTGCCCGATCTCCCGGAGAAGTCGCTGGCCGGCACAGCGTCGCCGCGCGCCGGCCTGCCTTCAGACATCGCCAACATGGTGCTGTACCTGGCTTCCGACGAGTCGGCTTTCGTCAACGGCGAGACCTACCGCGTCGACGGCGGCTCCATGACAGCGGGCTGAACCCTTACTTCTTCGAAAGGCAGGTACGCACGTGAAGTTCCACTGGTTCGCGCAGCAGTACTACACCAAGCTCCCCGACGACTACGGCAGCACCGTGCACAGCTCGTGGGTCACGCCGCCGGCGTCGGTGGCCGACCCCTCGCAGGTGCACGAGGATTACCACACCTACCTGCGCCTGATGCAGCAGGCCGACGGCCTCGGCTGGGACTCCCTGTTGTTGAACGAACACCACCAAACATCACTCGCGATGACACCGTCGCCCAACCTGATCGCCGCCGTCCTCGCCGGGACCACGCAGAACTCCGCGATCGCGCTGTGCGGCAACTCGCTGGCCCTGTACAACCCGCCGGTGCGCGTGGCCGAGGAGATCGCGATGCTCGACACCATCTCCGGCGGTCGCGTCATCGCCGGCATGGTGTTCGGCACCCCGATGGACACGGCCTTCTCCTACGGCGTGCCGCCCATCGAGCTCCGTGAGCGCTTCCACGAGGCCCGCGACCTCATCACGCGCGCGTGGAAGGCCGAGGAACCGTTCCCCTTCAACGGGAAGTACACCAAGCTGCGCTACGTCAACACGTGGCCGAGGCCGGTGCAGGATGAGATTCCGGTGTGGATCCCGGGCAGCGGCAGCGTGGAGACCTGGGACGTGGTCAACGCCTTCAACTACTGCTACGGCTATCTCTCCTTCAGCGGCAAGCAGAGCGCCGAGCCGATCGTGAAGGGCTTCTGGGACTACACCGAGCAGCAGGGCGCCGACACGAACCCCAACCGCATGGCGTTCACTCAGATCATCTGCTGCGCCGACACCGACGCCGAGGCAGAGCGGCTCTACGGCGACGCCGTGAAGTACTTCTACCGCCAGAACCCCACGGCGCTGGAGTTCGCGACGCCGCCGGGCTACAACTCGCTGCCGTCGATCCGGGCCAACCTCACGCGGGCGCGCACGATCTCCAATGAGGAACGCATGAAGGCCCAGAACGGTGAACTGTCCTTCTGGGAGTACGACGAGCTCGGCTACATCATCGCCGGCACCCCGGAGCGCGTCGAGCAGCGCGTGCGCGACCTCGTGACGGACCTGCGGATCGGCCAGCTCATCACGTGCATGCACGTCGGCAACCTGTCCGAAGAGGTCGCGGCGATGAACAACCAGCTGTTCGGGACGCAGGTGATCCCGAAGCTGCGCGACATCTGGGCCGGCCTCGAGGACCGATGGACGCCCAAGGTGAGCCAGCAGCGGATCGCGGAACGCTTCCCCTCCGCGGTCACCGCGGGCTGAACCGCCGAAGGGGCTTCCCCGCGCGATGCGGGGAAGCCCCTTCTTCAGCTCGTGTGCGTCAGGACACCGGGTCGGTGGTCCGGGCCGGCAACGTCGGTTCGAGGTCGCCCGCCACGGCCTGGTGCACCCGTACCTCTTTGGACAGAAGGACCGGGATGATGGCCACCGCAAACAGGATCGCACCGACGATCCAGATGGTGTCGAGCTGGCCGCGTCCCGTCGCGGTGGTGTCGATCCACTTCCCGCTCTGGTCGGTGATCACCCATCCGACCGCGACCTGCATGGCCGCCGACGCGCCGTTGAGCGTGCCGGTGACCTCCGGCCGCGCGATGCCGGCCCAGTAGCTGTTGACCGTGCCCCAGAACATCGGATCGCAGAGGAAGGCGAAGGCCCCGATGAAGAATCCCCACAGGACCCACGTCGAATCGTGCAGGAGCACACCCATCAGAAACCCGACGGCACCGCACGCCGGCCCGAGGACCAGCCACGGCCGCGTGCGTCCACCGAAGAGCCGGGACACCAGCGTGCCGTTGATGAGTCCGAAGGCAACCGGCACGATCGCGATGAGCGGGCTGACCCAGGCCACCGTGTCGGGGTTGACTTTGTCGAGGGTGATCAGGCCGTAGGGCAGCCACGGTCCCGAGAGCCACGTCGGGGTCGTCGCCAGTGCGGTCGCGATGATCATCGTGAGGATGCTGCGGTTCTTGAGCGCTCGCAGCAGTTCACGGAAGCTCAGCTTCTCGCGGACCTCGACCCCACGGTGTTCGGCGTGGATGCGCGCGATTTCTTCAGGAGTGATCCCGCGCAGCTTCTCGGGTTTGTTGGCGGTGAACAGAACCAGCATCACCAGCGCCGGCACACCCAGCGCTGCCACGACGATGAACGCGTCCCGCCAGGACAGGTGATTCGCCAGCGGCAGCGCGATCGCCGGCGCGAGCACACCGGCGACGAGGGTCGAGCTCATCCACGTCGACGTCGCCCTGGCGCCGAGCGCGCCGGGGAACCACACGGAAAGGAGCCGTTGTGAAGGGGCCCAGGAGAATCCGAAGAAGACGCCGAAGATCAGGTTTCGCCACCACATCTCGTTGTAGGTGTGGACGAACGCCATCGTCGCCGAGAGCACCGTGACGCCGGAGATGCAGATGATGAGCATCAGCTTGGCGCCGATGCGGTCGGCGAGGATGCCCGCGAGCAGCAGCAGGGGGAAGTACCCCAGCAGGTAGCTCGCCGTGACGCTCGAAATCTGGCTCGGCGAAAGGTGCAGGTCAGTGGACCAGAACGGGTTGAGCAGGCTGAACTTCGCGCTGTCCAGCCAGACCACGAAGTTGACGATCAGGATGCTCGCGAGCATGAGCCCGCGTTTGCCCGTGAAGAGCTTGGGGCGGATTACCGGTGCGGGGAACGACATGACAGACCCTCCGGACACAGGGGTGCGGATGCAGGTGGTGGATAGGGAGGCGGAACTGGTGCCTCAGCCGAAGTACTCCCGACCGACTAGTCGGTTCGAGACAGCTTGCGCCCGGGTTCAGAGTGTGTCAAGCGCCACTTCGGAGCTTCTCGATTCAGGACGAAGTTCCTGTGCAGCAACGAGTTTCTTGATCTTTCTGGATTCACCCGTGCGGCGCAACGCATGATTACCGTTGGTCGATGTTCAGGGTTTGTTGCGGTGCCGATGTTTCCATCCCGGCCACAAAGGACTTTCTTTTGCGTTGGGCCGGGGCAGTTTCCGATACAGGTTTTCCGAGGTAAATCCACTTAGGAGGCTGTTGTGCGCGTAGTCACTTGGCAGGCGGTTGAAACCTTGTCCCTCGACGAGGTCGACGCACCGGCGTGCGGACCGTCCGATGTGGTCTTGTCCGTCGGGGCATGCGGGATCTGCGGTTCGGATGTGCACTCCTACACCGAGGGCATGTGGATCGCGCCCGGCGTGCCGCTCGGGCACGAGTACGCGGGGACGGTGACCGCGGCGGGGTCTGCCGTGGCCGGCTTGCGCGTCGGCGACCGGGTCGCGGTGAATCCGGCGGCGCCGTGCGGGTCTTGTCCGCGGTGTTCGGAAGGCCGGCAGAACCTGTGCTCTGGCGGGTCAGGTCACTCCGGCGGGTTCGGGGACCAGGTGCTGGTGCGGAACGCCGTGGTGGGGCAGCACTTGTTCGTACTGCCTGGCGACTTTCCGTTGGAGGAGGCTTCTTTTCTGGAGCCGCTTTCAGTCGCCGTGCGGGCGGTGCACCACGCCGCGCCACCGTTGGACGAGCCGATCGCGGTGTTCGGCTTGGGAACAATCGGACAATGCGTGGTGCAAGTCCTCGTCGCGGCGGGAGCCCGCGATGTGATCGTGGTGGATACTTCACATCGGCGCCTCGCGGCCGCCGTTTCCGCCGGGGCACACGAGGCGTTGAACCCCTCGACGGACGATGTGGGCGCCTCCCTGTTCGCCTCGCGCGGCACGACTTCGTCGCCCTACCAACCTCGTTCGGGTGCGATCGGGGCGGTGTTCGAATGCTCCGGCGCTGCTCCCGTACTGCCGCTGGCGTTCTCCCTGGCCCGCGCCGCCGCGCCAATTGCCGCGATCGCGCTCGCGGCTCACCCGTTGAGCATCCCGGTCGACGACCTGGTGCAGAAGGAGCTCCGCCTGCTCGGCAGCTTCGCCTACACCCCGCGCGATTGCCAGGAGGCGTTCGACCTGCTCGTGTCGCGACGAGTGGACGTCCGGCCGCTCATCTCGCACCGCTTCGCGCTGGCGGACATCACGGCGGCGTTCGAGGCGCAGCGGGATACGGCGGCGTCGATCAAGGTGGTGGTGTCGCCGTGACGCCTGGTCAGCAAGGTCGACTTCAATCGATCGAGAATATTGTCCAGCCCTCCATAAACGGTTGCGTCTAGCCCTGACCACACATCTTCAAGGATGTGCCGAGGGGATTTCCGGGGAAGGGATGGTGGAGGAAATGAAGACCTATCACGCTGACGTCACCCGGGACGGAAGGTTCTGGCTCATCCGGGTCCACGAGATCAACCGATCCACTCAGGCGCTCCGCTACAAAGACCTTCATCTGACGGTGCAGCTGCCGGACTCGGTGAAAGATCACCAGGTCCGCGCAGAGGTGCTCCGAGAAGAAGCCCAGCGCAAGCAAGCCGAGGCCGCTGCGGAGAACCGGCAGCCGTGCAAGAGCTGCTCGCTTTGGGGCTTTCGCAGCGTGAGGCCGGCGACGTGCTTGGGGTCTCGTTCCAGCGGGTCAGCCAGTTGGCGAAGTCGTCTTGACCTGCCCCTCCTCGACGTGATCGACACCACAAGCGACAATGGAGGACGTGACCGCCACCTTGAGCAAGCCCGCCCTGCAGATCGGCCCCTACCAGGTCGATCCGCCGGTCGTGCTGGCGCCGATGGCGGGGATCACGAACGTCGCGTTCCGGCAGTTGTGCGCGGAGTACGGGGCGGGCATCTACGTGTGCGAGATGATCACTGCGCGGGCCGTCGTGGAGCGGCACCCCGGGACGATGCACATGATGACCTTCGGCGAGCACGAGAAGCCCAGGTCGATGCAGCTTTACGGCGTGGATCCGAAGACGATGCGCGAGGCCGTGAAGATCATCACCGGTGAGGGGCTCGCGGACCACATCGACTCGAACTTCGGGTGTCCCGTCGCGAAGGTGACGCGCAAGGGCGGCGGGGCGGCGCTGCCGTTCAAGCGGAAGCTGTTCGCGGACATCGTGCGCGAATCGGCCGCGGCGGCGGCCGAGGCGGGGGTGCCGTTCACCGTCAAGTTCCGCGTGGGCATCGACGACGACCACCGCACGTTCCTCGACGCCGGGCGCATCGCCGAGGCCGAGGGCGCGGCGGCGGTCAGCCTGCACGCGCGCACGGCTGCCCAGCGCTACTCCGGCCAGGCCGACTGGTCGAAGATCGCCGAGCTCAAGCAGGCCGTGACCAGCATTCCCGTGCTGGGCAACGGTGACATCTTCTCCGCCGCCGACGCGTTGCGCATGGTCGACGAGACCGGCTGCGACGGTGTGGTCGTCGGCCGCGGGTGCCTCGGGCGGCCGTGGCTGTTCGGGGAGCTGGAGGCGGCGTTCGCGGGGCGCGAGATCCCGGCCGGGCCGAACCTGGGCGAGGTCGCACGGGTGCTGCGCCGGCACGCGGAGCTGCTGGTGGCGCACGACGGGGCGACCAAGGCGTTGCGTGATCTGCGCAAGCACATGGCGTGGTACTTCATGGGCTTCGCCGTGGGGTCCGAGCTGCGGCGCGGGTTCGCGATGGTGTCGAGCCTCGACGAGCTCGACGACCTCATCGCGCGCCTCGACTTCGACGCGCCGTTCCCGGAGAACGCCGATGGTCCCCGGGGGCGCCAGGGTTCGCCTGGCAAGGTGACGCTGCCGCACGGTTGGCTGAACGACCCGGATGACGACTGTGTGCCCGAGGCTGAGGACATGCATTCGGGCGGGTGAGCCTGGTTGTGGTTTTGGGTTTCGGGTGTCGCGGGCCGGTGTTGGTCGCTGGCGGAATTCGAACACGGCGTGTCGCATAATTCGCGGCTGGCGAGGGTATTCGCACTTCGCTGAGCTGATCATGGTGCTGGAAACCACGTGTCGAGTGCGAGTTGCAACGACTCGCTGTCCCCTTCTGCCCACGCGATGATGCCGTCCGGGCGTAGGAGGCTTGGGCCGATGTTGGTCACTGGGAGGATTTCAACACGGTTTGTCGCATAATTCGCGAAAGCTTGAGCCTCGGGTGTGAGCAGCAGCAGGCCGCGGCCGGAGTGCAGGTGTTCGTGCAGTTTGGAGTGGACGCCGTGGTCGTCGATGAGGTCCAGGTCGGGCGAGTGGAGGCCGACGGGTTCGGTGGCGGGGTACGGGAGCTCGTAGCGATGGTCCACACCGGACAGTAGAGCGCTGAAATACCGGTTCACCGCGGGGATTTCCATGAGGTCGCTGACGATGTCGCGCAGGGCGTCGACGTGGGGGCCGGGGGCCAGGAGGGCTGACTGCGCGCGGGTGTTGTGCAGGACGGCCTCCGCGGCGGGGTGGCGCTCGCGGGTGTAGGTGTCCAGGAGTGACTCGGGCGCGGCGCCGCGAGTTACGGCGGCGAGTTTCCAGCCCAGGTTCATCGCGTCGAGCAGGCCGAGGTTCAGGCCTTGGCCGCCGCTGGGCGAGTGCACGTGGGCGGCGTCGCCGGCCAGCAGGATTCGGCCGTGGCGGTAGGTGTCGGCTTGGCGGGCCTGGTCGGTGAAGTCGCGGGGTTCGCGGAGGTCGTCGACGGTGACGTCGGCGCCGGTGACGCGATGGATCGCGGCGGCCAGCTCGGCGGCGGTGACCGGGCCACGGTTGTCGGCTGGAGCGGCGGGGATGGCGGGGCGGCCTTCGCCGACTGAATTGGCCGAGGTCACCGGTGTGAACGGAGTGCTCTCTCCGGCCCATACGACGGGAGCTGCCGGGCGGCCACCGCCGGTCGAGGTGGCGAAGGTGACCAGACCACCGCCCGCAGCCGGGGTGGTGGACGGGCGGCCATCGCCGGACGGCGCGACAGGGGCGACCGTGGCGGAGCCGGCGAGTTCTGTGACGCCGGCGAGGGAGCCGCCGTGGAGGAAGGTGCCGGTGGGATAGCGGCCGGGGGCGGGGACGGGGCCGGTGAAGGTGGCGGCGCCGGCGATGGTGCGGAGGAGGGGTGGTGTGCCGGGGAAGGCGAAGGGTGTGAGTTTTCGGACGCGGCTGTGTGCGCCGTCGCACCCGACTAGGTAGGGGGCGCGCAGGCGGTGTTCGCCGGTGGACGTGTGGGTGATGACGGTGACGCTGTCGGCTCCGGGTTCCAGGGCGACGACGTCGTGACCTCGGAGGATCCGTGCACCAAGAGACTCGGCGTGGGTGGTGAGGAGGCGTTCCAGGTCGGGCTGCCAGATGCGCGTGCCGCGGCGGTGTGGGTCTGGGGCGAGTTTGTGGATGTTCGCGAAGTGGCCCAGTTCGGTGCCGTGGTCGCGAGTGAAGTCGCGGGCGCCGCCGGGGTCCGCGGCGGACAGGTGGGGGCCGAGGCCGCGGCGCCAGAGGGCTTCGGTGGCCAAGGGGCCGATGCCGCGGGCCTTGCGATCACGCGAGGGTTCGGTGAGGCGTTCCAGCACCACGGCGCGGCCGCCGCCCAGCTGGACCTCGGCGGCGAGGAGGAGGCCGATGGGGCCGGCTCCGATGATGATGACGTCTGCGTCCATGAGGAATCTCCTTAACTTGTTAAGTGCTACTCTGCACCTGAACTAGTTAAGGGGTCAAGGGGCATGCCGATCGACGTACCGGACGCGGTCCGCACCGCGTTGGCCCAGCTGGAGCAAGACGGGCTCGACAAGCTCACCGTCCGGCGGCTCGCCGGCGAGCTCGGCGTCAAGGCGCCCGCGCTGTACTGGCACTTCAGCAGCAAACGCGCGCTGCTCGACCACATGACCGATGCGATCGTCGAGCCCGTCCTCGGCCGGCTGCCGGAAAAGACCGTGCCCTGGCTCGAGTGGCTGGAGGAAGCGGGCAAAGCGCTGCACACCGCGCTCCTCGGCCACCGCGACGGGCCCAGCATCGCGATCGGCGCCGACCTGAGCGTGGCCCGATCGCTGGGTGAGTTCGCGGAGCGCGCCGTCGAGGTCTTGCACCGGGCGGGGTTCCCGCTCGCCGACGCGACGCGCGCGGCGGGGGTGTTCGTCCACTTCGTCCTCGGCCGCGCGGTCGAGGACCAGACCAGGCCCGACGAAACCGTGCAGATCCCGTTTCCCTTGATGGCGCAAGGCTTACGCGACCGCCGAGCCGCCGGTGCCACCCCGGCTGAGGACTTCCGCTACGCGCTCGGCGTCGTCCTCGCCGGGCTGAACGCGACCCGCCCCGCAGCCCCCTGAGTTGCCCCTGCGGCTGCTCTCGGCGTGACTGCCGACACGACCTTCTGGGAGGACGAGCGCGATGCGAACGCTCCCGTGGGGGTCGACTCCAACCGGGCCTCCGTGGCGCACGTGTACGACTACCTGCTGGGCCGCAGCGACAACTACGGGATCGACCGCAAGACCGGCCAGCAGATGGCCGCCGCGCTGCCGGACGTGGTCGAGGTCGCCAAGGAGAACCGCGCGTTCCTCATCCGCGCCATGCGGTTCATCGCCAAACAGACCGACGTCACCCAGTTCGTCGACTGCGGTTCCGGCCTGCCGACGGCCGAAAACGTGCACCAGGTGGCGCAGCGCCTCAACCCGGAGTCGAAGGTCGTCTACGTCGACAACGACCCCGTGATCACCGCCCACGGCCGCGCGCAGCTGGAGGAGAACGATCTCACGCGCTACGTCGAGGGCGACATCTTCGACCCGCGCTCGATCCTCGACAACGAGACCGTGCGCACCCACCTCGACTGGCGCCAGCCGATCGCGCTCTCGCAGGTCGCGACGCTGCACCACCACAAAGGCGAGCGCAGCGCGCCCGCCGAGGTGATGCGCGAGTACATCGACGCTCTCCCGCGTGGGTCCTACGTGATCATCTCCCAGCTGCTCGACCCGGAATCCGAGGACGCCGCGGTGATGCGCGAACTCGAACGGGCCGTCGCGCGCGGCTCACTGGGCGGCGCGGCGTGGCGCACGCGCACCGAGATCGAGGAGCTGTTCGACGGGCTGGAGATGGTTGATCCCGGCATCACCGAACTCGTGCACTGGTGGCCGGACGGCTCGCAGCTCAAGCCGCTCACGGTCGCCCACCGGATCATCGCCGCCGGGATCGGGCGCAAGCTCTGACCTGTGGTTTCCCACGTTCTCCACAAGCTGTCCCCAGGTTGTCCACAGGGAGCTGTGGATAAACAGCGACAGGCCACTCCGGACGTCGGAGTGGCCTTTCGCGAGTGGGGAAAGATCAGGCGGCCGCACCGATCAGCACCGACTGCACCTGACCGAAGCCGAGGGCTGCGAGGTCGGCGACGTCGTGGGTGACGACCAGCGACTTGCCCGTCAGGTTCGGGCCGGCGTAGAGCGTCAAGGTGCCGGAGACGAACTGGATCGAGCCGGTGGCCGGGATGTTGATGTTGACCTTGTCGCCCACGTTGCCGTTGATGCCCTGCGAGCCCTGCGGCTCCGAGAAGTTCTTGCCCGAGTCGATGATCGCGCTGGCGCCGGCGACGGGCGGCTTCGCGGGGGCGTTGTCACCGATGAAGATGGACTGGACGTGGGCGAAGCCGGCGCCGAAGGTGGCCGGGAAGTTGGCAACGCTGTCGGTGATGACCGCGGCGTCGCCGGTCTTGCAGTCCGCGCCGGTCCACAGGGTCATCGTGCCGCCGAAGCTCTGCAGCGAACCGGTGGCGGGGATGTTGACAGTGATGCACTCGCCGCCGTTGCCGCCGATGCCCTGGGAGCCCTGCGGTTCCGAGAAGTTGATGCCCGAGTCGAGGATGCCGCTCGCCCCGGAGGTGGCGGGTGAAGCGGAGGCGATGCCGGCACCGCCGAGCACCGCGCCGGCGACGGCACCGAAGGCGGCCAGGGAGAGAACAGTTTTGCGCAGCATGGGATTCTCCAGAACCTTGTCGGGTTTCCCGGCTCCGCACCTCGGTGCCGGACACCCGCAGACACGGGTCCCATCCGGTGAACGGTTCACGATCTTGATGTGACTGCGGCCACACCACACCGTGAAGGCAAGGCAGGGCAACGTACTTGCCTGGAAGAATCCCCAGCAGAAAGATCCACTGTAGACAGACATGATTCGGCCCCGTCGTCCCAAGAGGAGCGACGGGGCCGCGAAATGTTTCTGGAACTCAGTTCTCGAGCTGCTGCGGCTCGCCACCGACGGTGATCTTGCGCGGCTGGGCCTTCTCGGCCACCGGGATGCGCAGGGTCAGCACACCGTCGACGTACTCCGCGGCGACGCGGTCGGTGTCGAGGGTGTCGCCGAGGGCGAGGCGGCGCGAAACCTTGCCGCGCGAACGCTCGGAGACCTGCACGCGGGCGTCCTCACCGAAGGCGGCGGCGCGCTCGGCCTTCACGGTCAGCACGTTGCGCTCCACGCTCACGTCGATCGACTCGCGGGCCACACCCGGGAGGTCGAACTGCACGACGTACTCGTCTCCGTTGCGGTACGCGTCCATCGGCATCGTGCGCGGCGTGCTGGTGGGCTGGCCGGCGAAGAACTGCTGGGTCAGGCGGTCGAACTGGGCGAACGGGTCGGTCCGGATCAACATCTTCGTTCCTCCTTCAGGTGGCCTCGATCAGCTCCTGGGCGGCTGACCGGACCTTACGAAGTTGACAACGACCAACTCAACTTAGTTGTTCCCGATAGACGCACATCACAGCCGAGACTTGTCAGACGGCCACCAGCAGGTGTACAGGTATGAACATGTACGTGGGCGGAAAGAAACAGCAGCTCGTCGGCGACCTCGGCGAGCTCATCCGCTCGGGCCGGCTCGCCCACGGGGACCAGCTGCCGGGTGAGCACCAGCTCGCCGAGCAGTACCAGGTCAGCCGTGGCACTGTGCGCAGCGCGCTGGTGGAATTGCAACATCAAGCGCTCATTGCCACCCACGCCGGCGTGGGGTCGTTCGTGACATTCGACGGGGTCACGCTCGACCAGGGCATCGGCTGGGCCCGCGCGCTCGCCGACTCCGGCGCGCCCGTGACCACCGAGCTGCTCGGCATCACCGAGGTCGAGGACGCTGAACTCACTCGCCGGTTCACCACACCGAAGTTCGTGCGCGTGAAACGGCTGCGCCGCGACGAGACCGGCCGCGGCGTCTCCCTCGAAGAAGCCACCCTTCCGCCCGTCGGCTCGCTGGCCGAGCTGCGCCTGGTCGACAGCTCCATCACGGCCACCCTGCGCGAAGCCGGCCTGCAGCCCGTCGGCGGCGACCAGTGGATCACCGCCCAGCCGCTCGACGCCACTTCTGCCGCGCTGCTCGGCCGCCCGGCCGGAGAGCTGTTCCTCAAGGCCACGCGCACGTCGCTCGACGCGGATGCCCGCCTCGTCGAGCACGTCGTGAGCCTGCTCGATCCCGCGCGCTTCAGCTTCCACCTCTCCTTCGGCCGACGATGAGCCCCCGAGACCGCGCCCTCGCCGCGCTGACCGGCCTGGCCGTGGGTGACGCGCTCGGCATGCCGACGCAGTCGATGTGCCGCGCCGAGATCCGCGCCGCGTACGGGAAGATCGACGGCTTCCGCGACGCGATCGCCGCGCAGCCCATCGCACCCGGCCTGCCCGCAGGCACGATCACCGACGACACCGAGCAGGCCCTGCTGCTCGCGCGCCTGCTCGTGGCCGGCGGTGGCCACGTCGAGCCGCGCGTCTTCGCCGACGCGCTGCTGGCCTGGGAAGCCGACATGATCCGCCGCGGTTCGGCCGATCTGCTCGGGCCGTCGACGAAAAAAGCGTTGTCACTGCTGGAAAACGGCGTCCCGCCGGAAAAAGCCGGCCGCGGCGGCACGACCAACGGCGCCGCCATGCGCGTGACCCCGGTCGGCATCGCGACCCCGGTCGACGACCTGACCACGCTCGTCGACGCCGTGGCTGAGACCGCGCGCGTCACGCACAACACCTCGCTCGGCCTCGCCGCCGCGGCCGCCGTCGCCGCCGCGGTGTCAGCGGGTGTCGACGGAGCGAACCGCATGAACGCCTTCGACCTGGCCGAACGCGCGGCCGCCCTCGGCGCGGCGCGAGGCCACTGGAGCGCGGGCGGCAGCGTCGCCGCGCGCATCCACTGGGCGCGCGACTGGGTGCGGGGCCTGCGGCGCACCGAGCTGGACGACGCCGTGGCCGACGTGATCGGCACTTCCGTGTCCGCGCAGGAGTCCGTGGTCGCCGCGTTCGCGCTGGCCGAGGTGCTCGACCCGGCCGACGCGCTGACGACGGCCGCGAGGCTGGGCGGCGACACCGACACCGTCGCCGCGATCTGCGGGGCGCTGCTCGGCGCGTGCGGCGAAGAGATCCCGGCCGAGCTGGCCGAAACCGTGGTCAGGGTGAACGGCCTCGACCTCGGTCCGCTCGTCGACGGCCTCGTCACCGTGCGCAGGACCATCCCGTGAGCCGGTTGATCCACACGGGACAGGTCGTCGTCGATCTCGTCCTCACCGTGCCGCAACTGCCGGCAGCCGGGGGCGACGTGCTGGCGACGTCCACGAACCTGCTGCCCGGCGGCGGGTTCAACGTGATGGCCGCGGCCGCGCGCTCGGGCGCCGAGGTCGTCTACGCCGGCACGCACGGCACTGGCGGTTTCGGCGACCTCGTGCGCGCCGCGCTGGCGACCGAGGGCATCACGATCGCGCAGGAGCCCACCGTCAGCGGCGACACCGGCGTCGTCGTGGCGCTCGTGGACCCCTCAGGCGAGCGGACGTTCGCCACTGGCACCGGCGCCGAGGGCCGTTTGCGCGCCGACCAGCTCGCGCGCGTCGCCGCCGCGCCCGATGACCTCGTGTACGTCACCGGCTACAGCCTCCTGCACGCCGCGAACCGCGACGCCCTGCTGCGCTGGCTGCCGGATCTGCCGGGGTCACGGGTGCTGTTCGACCCCGGTCCGCTGGTGTCCGAACTGGACCCACGCACTCTCGGCACCCTGTTGTCCACAGTAGACTTCATCAGCTGCAACGCCCGCGAGGCCGAGTCGCTCGACGTCACCGCGCTCGCCGAGAGCACGACCGTTATCGTCCGCGACGGCCCCGCCGGCTGCACGATCCACCACGGCGGCGAGACCACCCGGATCGACGGCTTCCCCGTCACCGCGGTCGACACGAACGGCGCCGGTGACACCCACTGCGGCGTCCTGGCCGCCGAGCTCCTGCGCGGCGCCGACCTGCTGCAAGCCGCCCACCGGGCCAACGCCGCCGCCGCGATGTCCGTAACCCGACACGGACCCGCCACCGCGCCAACATGTGCGGAACTGAACGAGTTCTGGCGGAATATTGACGGCGACACGGGCGGCTTCTCCCGTCGCACCGACCAAATATGAACAGGTTCAGATAGGCGGGCACCATGGCCAGGACCGAACAACAGGCACCGGAAACAAGCAGCCGGCTCAAGGTCGAGACACACGGCATCAACGTGATCGGCGACGCCGAGCGCCGGGGCCGGCCAAGGGATCTGTTCTGGCCGTGGTTCGGCGCCAACGTGTCGATCCTGGGGCTCAGCTACGGCTCGTTCGCGGTCGGGTTCGGGATCTCGTTCTGGCAGGCGACGATCGCCGGCGTGATCGGGATCGTGTTTTCGTACCTGCTCTGCGGCTTCATCGCGGTGGCGGGCAAACGCGGCTCCGCGCCGACGATGACGCTCTCGCGCGCGGCGTTCGGCGTGCGCGGCAACCACCTGCCGTCGGCGATCTCGTGGATCCTCACCGTCGGCTGGGAGACAGTGCTGACCGCGCTCGCGACCATGGCCACCGCAACGGTGTTCGAGCGGCTCGGCTGGGGCGGCGGCGGCACGACAAAGGTGATCGCGCTGATCGTGGTCGCCGGGCTCACCGTGCTCAGCGGCGTGATGGGTTTCGACCTGATCATGCGGCTGCAGACGATCATCACCTGGATCACCGGCGTGCTGACCGTGGTCTACGTGATCCTGGTGGCCGGCCACGTGCACTGGTCGGCGGTGAGCGCGTTGCCGGCGGGCTCCGCGCAGGAGTTCATCGGCGCGCTCGTCTTCTTGATGACGGGCTTCGGGCTCGGCTGGGTCAACGCGGCGGCCGACTACTCGCGTTACCTGCCGCGCTCGTCGTCCGGGCGCGGGGTGATCGGCTGGACGACGTTCGGCGCGTCGGTGGCGCCGCTCGTGCTGCTGGTGTTCGGGCTGCTGCTGGCGGGTTCGTCGCCGGAACTGAACTCGAGCATCGCGGCCGACCCGATCGGCGCGCTGACCACGATCCTGCCGCTGTGGTTCCTGGTGCCGTTCGCGATCGTCGCCGTGCTCGGCCTGGTGGGCGGCGCCGTGCTGGACATCTACTCCTCGGGCCTGTCGCTGCTGTCCGCGGGCCTGCGGATCCCGCGCTACGTCGCGGCGCTGATCGACGGCGTGATCATGATCGCCGGCACCGTCTACATCGTCTTCTTCGGCGGCACTTTCCTCGGCCAGTTCCAGGGCTTCCTCACCACGCTCGGTGTGCCCGTGGCCGCGTGGTGCGGCGTGATGCTCGCCGACGTGCTGCTGCGCCGCCGCGACTACGCCGAAGCCGACCTCTACGACCGCCGCGGCCGGTACGGCGACGTGCGCTTCGGGCCCATCGCCCTGATCGTCGTCGCGACGGCCGTCGGCTGGGGTCTGGTCACCAACGCGTCGGCGAGCTGGCTGCACTGGCAGGGTTACCTGCTCGCGCCGTTCGGCCTCGGCGGCCGCGAGGGCTCGTGGGCGTTCGCGAACCTCGGCGTGCTCGTGGCACTGGCGCTCGGTTTCGTGGTGACGGTGTTTTCTGCCTCGGCTTCGCCGAGGCGGCGAGATCGCCTGTGAGCCGGTTTCTGGATTCAGCGGTCTGATCGGCCGGGGGGCCGATCGCACCGCTGAATCCAGAAACCGGCGCGATCTCGCGCTGTGGCCGGGTTTCAAACCCGTGAGTGAACTCGTAGGAGCAGTGGCCGTTCGCCTGGCAGCTACGAGTTCCCACGCCTGCGTGATGATCGGCGAGTTCCCGGTCAAGTCCACTGTGGACGATACCGGGTTCGGCAGGTGGCGCCCGAACTCGCGGGCGATGGGACGAGGTGCTGCCAGGTAGCGACTGGGCCTCCGGCGGGGAGGGTGCCGGAGGCCCAGAAGAGTCAGCTCTCCTCGACCCGCGCTGCCGCCAGGCGGCGGACGCGGCCTCGGACACCGAGCCAGCCGGCGACCAGAACCAACGCCAGCACAGGAATGCTGTAGATCAGGATCCGCCCGGTCGTGCCGCCCCACCAGCTCATCGTGAGAACCAGCAGGAGGAACGCCAGCGTCACGTAGTTCGTATACGGCGCCCCAGGCAGGCGGTATGAAGGCCGGGACATCTCTCCGCGCGCGGCCTTGCGAGTCATCGCCAGGTGACAGATCACGATCATCGACCACATGCCGATGATGCCCAGCGCCGAGAACTCCAGCGCGACCTCGAAGGCCTCACCCGGCACCACCAAATTGAGCACCACGCCGAGCACGTACACCGCCGCGGTCAGGAGCACGCCGCCGAAGGGGACGCCGCTCTTGCTCATCTTCGAGGTGAACTTCGGGGCCGAGCCGGCGATCGAGAGTGACCGCAGGATGCGCCCGGTGGAGTACAGACCGGAGTTCACGCTGGACAGCGCCGCGGTGAGCACGATGACGTCCATGATGCCGCCGGCCGCGGGAATGCCGAGCTTGGAGAAGAACGTGACGAACGGGCTCTCCCCGCTCTTGTAGGCCGTCCACGGCAGCACCATCACCAGCAGCAGCACCGAGCCCACGTAGAAGATGCCGATGCGCCAGGCGACGGAGTTGACGGCCTTCGGGATGACCTTGCGCGGGTTGGCGGTCTCGCCGGCGGTCACGCCGACCATCTCGACGCCGGAGTAGGCGAACACGACACCCTGCAGGATCAGCAACGCGGGCAGCACGCCGGTCGGGAACACGCCGCCATTGCTGGTGATCAGGCTCGGGCCGGTCACCACTCCGTCGACGGGCGTTCGGCTGATCAACACGAAGATCGCCACGACCATGAACACCACGAGCGCGAGTACCTTGATGGCGGCGAACCAGAATTCGAGTTCGCCGAACAGCTTCACCGAGACCATGTTCACCGCGAGGATCGCGAACAACGCGATGAGCGCGGGAATCCATTGCTGCAGGTCCGGCCAGAAGAACTGCGTGTACTTGGCCACCGCGGTCACGTCGGCGACGCCCGCCGTGGCCCAGTTCAGGAAGTACATCCAGCCGGCGAAGAACGCGGCTTTCTCGCCGAGGAATTCACGCGAATAGGACACAAAGGATCCGGAAGACGGCCGGTGCATCACCAGTTCGCCCATCGCGCGGACCACGAAGAACGCGATGATCCCGGCGACCGCGTAGACGACGGCCAGCGCCGGACCGGTGCTGTGCAGGCGCGAGCCGGCGCCCAGGAACAGGCCGGTCCCGATGGCGCCGCCGATGGCGATCATCTGGACCTGACGGTTCTTCAGTCCTTTGTGGTACCCGGCTTCCTCGTGCTTGAACGAGGTTTCCGGCGGCTCGGCGACCGCCGTCTGATCCGAGGGCGACATGTGATTCCCCTGTTCTGACAACAAAGTGCGTGTCGTGACGCAGGGTCGGCCGACCACTGTGTCGTGCCAGATCATGATGTGGTCGGACCGCATCCGGCCGCAACGGGAGCGGCGATAACTTAGGGTTGATTTGAGCTGCGAACCTCAAGCCATTCTCAAATGTGCCCGATAATGCCGAAATTCACGGACTCCCGTACCGGAAACCGCGAAACGCGTTTCAAGCCCAGCTGTCCGGCTGCGAGCCGTCGACATCGGTGAAGCCGTACTCGCGAGCGAGCTCCGCCGAGCTCACCGACCGCTGGTTCCACCGCGCGCGCTCCGGGTCCGCGGCCAGCGCCGCCACCGCGCGGCCCACGTACCGCGGCGACTCGGACTGCGCGAAGGGCGGCGGGGCAGTCGGAAGGCCGTCCGGGCGCCCGGAATCCAGCGCGGTGCGCCAGTTTTCCTCCGTGACGCCGTAGTTGTCGAGCATCATCTCCGAACGCAGCCAGCCCGGCGTGATCGCGACGGCCGTGCCGCCGCGCGCCGCGAGCTCGTGGCCCTGCGAGAACGCGAGCCGGTTCACCGAGGCCTTCGCGAGGTCGTAGAACACGGAGATCCGGTACTGGGAAGCGTTGTATTCCAACGTGCCGTCGGTGACCTCGACGAGGAGCCCACCGGGCCGCGAAACGAGCAGCGGCAACAGGTAGTGCGAGGTCACGAGGTGCGTTTCCACGCCAAGCCGCAGGATCCGCAGGCCGTCGTCGAGGTCGTGCTCCCAGATCGGCGTGTTCCAGTCGGCCGGGCCGCCCTTGAGCCGCTCGGCGCCCCAGATGTCGTTGACCAGCACGTCGAGCCGGCCGTGTTCACGGCGCACGCGTTCGGCCAGCACGCGCACCTGCTCGTGGTCGAGGTGGTCGACCTGTCTGGGCACGCCGGTGCCGCCGAGGCTGGTGACGAGCGCGGCCGTCTCCTCGATCGTCTCGGGGCGGTCGTAGTCGGAGTGGCCGTCGCGTTCACAGCTGCTGCGGCCGGTGCAGATCACCGTCGCGCCGGCCTCGCCGAGGGCCGCCGCGATTCCGCGCCCGGCGCCGCGGGTCGCGCCGGCCACCAGAGCTACCCGGTTCCGGAGATCAGCCATCACATCGAGTGTGACACGGTCAGCCGGCCAGCGCGTCCCGGACGGTGTCGGCCAGCAGGCGGGCGCACCCGGGGGCGCCGGGGTTCAGCAGCAGGTCAACGCCGTTGTGAGCCTCGAGCAACGCGGGCAGGTCGCGCGCGGCGACGGGCAGCCAGCCGGCCGCGCGGACGCGGGTGCGGTGCACCGGGGCCGTGGTGGCGAGCACGCACGGGATGTTGTCCGGCGACGGCGCCACCAGCGGCTCGTCGTCCACGTCGAGGGCGACCGACACGGTCGACTCCCGCAGGATCGCGGCGAGCTGGTCGGCGTCGGCGTCACCGCGGGCGACCAGGCGGAGCACGGCGTCGAGCGGGTCGCTCGGCGAGCCAGGGCCCGAGGGTTCGTAGGCGGGGTTCGCCTCGAAGCGGCCGACCGCGCCGTCCTCACCGGCGAGCCAGCCGCCCACGACGGCGGCCAGCGGCGGGGCCGCGACCTCGGCGCCGTCGTCGGTGGACGAAGGCGCCCACGCCGGGTCGACGAGCAGCACCCACTGGTCATTCGCCATCGCCGGCGCCTCCTCCCTTCGCGTGCGGCTCGCCCACCGAGGCGAGGAAGGCGTCCTCCGACTCGCTCACCTTGGCCAGCATCGCGTCCTGCTTCGCCGCCTGCTCCTTCATCCGCGCGGCGTACTGCCGGATGTGCTCGGCGGTGCGCCAACGGTTCAGCCACGCCAGGCTGCTCAGGTGCAGGCGCCGCATCACCCACAGCGTGTCGCGGGTCCGCTCCACGCGCTGCTCGAACGTACCCGGCGCGCCGCGCCAGCCCTCCAGCGCGCCGCGCACGGCTTCCTTCAGCACGTCCGGCGCGAGCTTTTCCGAGGCGAACGCGCGGATCGCCGTGGCGAGGTCGCGGGCGTAGGACTCGGCGTCCGCGTGGTCGAGGATCTTGCGGAACTGGCCGAGGAGGAGGCCGTTGTCCAGCGCGGCATCGAGGGCGCCGTGGCGGTCGAGGACCTCGACGGCGTCGGCGGCCCGGCCGACGTCCGTGCCGTGGGCGACCTCGTTGGCGAGGTCCAGCAGCGCTTCCGCGGCACGGCCGGTCTTGGCGAGCAGGGTGTCGGCGACGCCGTGGAGCTGCAGGAGCGTGTACTCCTCGGCCAGGCCGACGGCGACGGCGGTTTCGACGGCGGACAGCGTGGACGGTGCCGCGTTCGCAGGCAGCGAGATCGTCGCCATGGCCTCGGTACCCGGGCCGGTGGTCACGATCGAGGCCGCCGCGTGGGGTGTCGCCCCGGCCGGCGACAGCTCCGCCAGCTTGGCCTGGACCTGCGCGACGAACTGGGCGCGCACCTCGTCCGGACCGCTCACCTGGACGTGGGGCGCCGGCAGTCCGTCGGCCGCGCGTTCCACTGTGGACTCCGCGATCCACCGCGCGACGGAAACGTCGAGCGGCAGCGACACCGGTTCGAAGTCGAAGTCGCTCGCCGGGCCGGGCTCGGTGTTCAGGCGCACGGGCCGCGACACCGCGCCGTCGCGCCAGACACCCTTGCCCGACACCGTGAACCGCTCGCGCGCCGACTCCGGTAGCCGGACCTGCTGCCAGCGTCCGTCGACGAGCCGGTGGTCGATCACGTGCCGCACGTCGACGTTGTGCGACGCCAGCTCGAGTGCCGCCGTCCACAGGAGATCGGGCTGCTCGTGGCGTGCCACGACGTCTGCGGCGGCCGTGAGGTCGAGCGCCGTCCCGCCCGAACGCAACGCGCTGACCGCGCCGCTGAGCAGCGCCAACGTGCCGGTGCGGTCGTCGAGGCTCACCGGGCCGGCCGGGATCGACGGCCGGTACCACCAGCCGTGTTCGGCAGCCTGGCCGAGCTCGGCGATCGTGCGCCGGTCGTCTTCGGTCAGCGCGTGGTCGCCGGAAACCAGGTAGGAGACGGCCGGGAAGGTGTCCACGACGTTGTCAGGCGACGGCCTCGGCGTGGCGTGCATCAGAAGGTCCATTCCGGACGAACGCACGTGCTGCGTGAACTCGTCCGCCAGGGCACCCGACGCGAGCACGAGCGTCGGCGGCCGGTCGGACGATTGCATCAGCTCGGCGCTGCCTTCGGGCGTGGTGTCGATCTTCGTGACCACACCAGGCTTCGCACCGCGGTAGCCACCGAACGGTGCCGAATCCGAGGAGTACGGCTGCCCGTCGACACCACCGAACACGGCGGGAGC
Organism: Amycolatopsis sp. NPDC005232; assembly: GCF_040607795.1. Classification (NCBI taxonomy): domain Bacteria; kingdom Bacillati; phylum Actinomycetota; class Actinomycetes; order Pseudonocardiales; family Pseudonocardiaceae; genus Amycolatopsis; species Amycolatopsis sp. NPDC005232. The sequence goes on from NZ_JBEXHL010000002.1 coordinate 81,637, forward strand.
AACCGGTGAGTCAAGCGAGAACTCCACCGCGCCACCCCGCGCCGGCCGGAACGACACGGTGACACCCGAACCCTCGGCGACCCGGATCTTCACCGGCACCCGCGCCAGCAGGTCGCGATCACCCAGCTCACGCCCGAGGTGCCCGGCCAGCTCCCGCGCGGCCTCGCGTGCCTGCGCACGGTCACCACCGGTCACGTGGATCGCGGGCAGCTCGCCCTCGACCGCTCGCAACGCCCGCGCCAGCTCCCGCGCGCCGGTCTCCACCGGAGTGTCCACATCGGACACCAAAACAGCGTCGTCCGGGTTCCGCAGCGTAGCCCCGTGCTGGACCTCACCCAGCGTGCGGTGCACCCGGTCGGGATCGATGTCCAGCAGAGCCCGCGCTGAAGCCGGCAGCCGCACGTCGTGGTCGGTCCCGGTGTAGGTGTGCTGGTCGGTCACCGTGCGCACGAGCGGCGCCAGGTCCGGGTCCGCGGCGAGGAACGCCAGCGCCGCGTCCCACACCAGGTCCGGGTCGGCGTGGCGGCGCACGGCCGGCTCGACCGCCGTCAGGTGCAGGTCGCCGGCACGGTTGTACAGCCCGCGCACCAGGCTCTGCACCACGTGCTGGGTCAGCTCCAGCGTCTCGTCGCGCCCCGACACCGGTCGCGTCCCCGCGGCGGGCGGCTTGAGCCAGCTGCCGTCGCTGTTCATCCGGATGTCGGTCATTTCCGGCAGGTCGAACGCCGACGGCAGGCCGATGCGCCGCGCGGTGCCCGACAGCGCAGCGGGCCCGGTGCGACCGATGATCGAGTTGCGGTGCACGCGCCCCTGCGGCATCTGGAAGAACGCCGGCGGGAGGTCGTACGCCTCGGGCGGCATGAGGTTGCGCTGCGTTTTGCCGTAGTTCTCGCGCACGACGTCGAGGTGCACACGCGCGAACGGGTGCCCCTTGCTCATCGCGAACGCCGAGTTGGCCACGTTCATGCCGATGCGGTGCGTCGCGTAGCCCTCGCGCGAGGTCGCCGCGTGGAACAGGTCCTCGAGGCTTTCCACCACGTTGTCGCCGTCGGTGTAGAGGCCACCGAAGCGGTTCATCAGCTCCATGCGCAGGATGTCGCTGGCCGCCGCGTAGCCCGGACCGGTCAGCTTTCCGGTCTCGGATTGGTAGAACTCGTTGAGCAGCATGGGGTTCTCGCTCGAGAACACCTCGTCGACGTTCACCAGCCGCACGTGGTGCTGCTGCGCCCAGTTCACGAAGTCACGCACGTCGGCGAGCGGGTCGGCGCCTTCGGCCGGCGGCTCGGTCGTCAGCGCGAGCTCGATCTGCGAACGCGGGACGTCCGTCCACAGCACCGGCACGACACCGTCGTGCAGCCGCGCGGCCGCGCCGCCGAAGTTCTCGCGGAACGCGCTCATCGTGCCGGCGTCGCGCAGCGGGCCGCCGAGCCAGATGGCGTGCATGAGCAGCGGCGTCGACGTGGTCTTTTCCAACGGCTCGACGTCGCCGGGCGCCCACGCGGACAGCCGGTCGTCGGCGCGCGTGTGCTCGATCGTCCAGTCCCTGAGGTCGGGCAGGTTCGCCGGGTCGGCCTGATCGCGCAGCACGGGCACACCCCGGGTGAGGTCGAGCGTGTCCAGCAGCGCGAGGCCCCGACCAGCGGTGAGGTTCGAGTAGTCGTGGCCGCGCAGGAAGCCGGGCGGCTCCGGCGCGCGGTAGAGGCCGAACAGGTCGGGCCCGAGCAGCGGCGCGCCGTCCGGCGCCGGGCCGTGGTTGGCCGAGATCGCGCGCAGGTCCTGGGTGAGCTCGGCGGCGGAGGTGTACGGCGGCGCCTCATCGGGCTCTGAGTCCGCCATCGTCGCTCGCAGGTACTCGTTGACCACGGCGGCGAGCAGCTCGGGATCCTCGTGCCGGCCGAGCAGCGCCTGCACCTCGTCGTCGGGCGCACGGTCGTAGACGGCGTTCACGACCTCGGCCGCCAGGTACAACGAGCGGGCGCGGTCAGCGAGGCGGACCGGGCCTCCCGCGGCGAGAACCCGGGCGTAGCGCCAGTTCTTGAGCAACGCGTTCGTGAGCTCGTCGACCACGGCGTCGGCGTCGAGCGGACGGCCGAGCGTTTCCCAGTGCCCGCCGCGGACCACGGCGGTGAACGCGTCGTCGCGGGCGCCGAAGAGCGGGGCCGACGGTTCGTCGTCGGGGCTGTCGTCGCGGTGGTTGGCCAGCACGGAATCCGTCGCCGCGTGCACGATCGACGGCCCGCCACGGGTTTCGAGCGCCGCCTGGAAGTCGTGCGCAACCCCGCCGGGGCCGAGCCGACGGGCCGCCGCGCACTGGAACAGCGTGACCGAATCCGGCTGCGCGTCGGCGAATTCGGGTGACGCCGTGACGATCTGGGCGAGCGTCTCGCCGTCGACGTAGACCTCGCGCCGCGTGCCGTCCGGGCCGGTCACGGCGACCTTCACGCGGGCTTCCTCGCCGTGGCCGGTGACGAGGAACGTCCGGCCCTCGGCCAGTTCGTCGGCCCACGGTGTGCGCACGGGGATGCCGCCGTCGCCGGGGCCGCGGCCGCGCAGGTCGTTCGCCGCGCCGGTGGCGAAGGCGCGCATCTCGTCCGGATCGGCTTCGACCACGAGGTTCTCGCCCCGGGTCTGCCGCAGCCAGGTCTGGACCTTCGCGGCCTCGGCGGATTCGAGGAACGTCAGCCCGCGCGCGGTGCCGGTGTGGTCGGTCAGCACGGTCGTGGTGACCGCGCCGGGCGCGAAGTCGATCGTCACGCCCGGTTCGCCGACGACCTCGCCGGTCAGGCGCGTGTGGTCGGCGTGCACCAGGTGGTCGAACGCCAGGTCACCGAAGCCACGCTCGCCCAGCAGGCGCGTGACGTCGGCCTTGAAGTGGTCCACGCGGTCCGCGGGAACGGTGACTGGCGGCAGCGGCTCGCCGTCGAGGTGGTGCTCGGCGAGCGTCTCGGCGTAGTGCGCGGCATCGGGCCGCGGGTGCGTGGTCTCGCGCGCCGGACCTTCGGTCCACGCAGGGTTCAGCCGCGCGGGCCGGGCCAGCTCGTCGGTGCTCCAGGTGCCCTTGCCCGTCACCGTGATCAGGCCACGTGCCATCGGCGGCAGCGGCACGCGTGTCCATTCGCCGGTGTCCGGGTCGCGGCGGACGTCGACCACGGTGTGCACCGGCGTGTTGCCCGAGGCCAGGTGCGTGAGCACGGCCGAGTAGACGACGTCGGGCCGTTCGTGGCGGGCCACGAGGTCGTGGACGTCGGTGAGCCGCAGCTCGCCGGTACGAGCGGCGGTGTCGGCCAGTTGTCGCTCCACAGTGGACGCCAGCGCCAGCGTGCCGTCGTGGTCCGCCGGCGAGATCGGCCCGGCCGGCGGTTCGGTGCGGGGGCTGGTGTCGAGCTCGTGCACGAGGGCGACGATCGTCTCGTCACCCGGATTGCCGCCGAACGTCCGGAAGTGCCCGCCGTCCGTGACCGCGGTGAACGCGCCGGTGGAGCCGAGCGCCTTGCCCAGCGTCGCGGTGTCGCGGCCGAACAATGCGGGTTTTGTCGGCGCGTGCACCGTCGCCGGCCCACCGAGGTCGCTGAGCGCGCGCTGGAAGTCGTGCGCCACCCCGCCGGGGCCGTCGGTCTGGCCGGTGCTGCACGCGATGAGCGTGACCGACGACTTGGGCCCGGCCTGCGCGAACGGCGCCGAGTTGGCGACGATCCGCGCGAACGTCCGACCATCCACCCGCACAGTCTGCCCGCCGACCAGCGTCAGCTTCACCGACTGTGGTTTGCCGTGGGCGAAGACGAAGAACGTGTCGCCGGTGTCGGTGCCCCACGGCGCGGGCGATTTCGCGGCCCAGTCACCGAATTGGCGTCCGCCGAGGTCAGGCGTGGTGCCGTTGCGGCGAGCCTCGACAACGACTGGGTCAAGGGTCTTCGACGTCACGCCCTCGTCGAGCGAGGAGACCTCACCGGAGTTGTCGGCGACCCAGTCGTGCTCGACCGCGGACGTCTGTTCCGCGGCCGGCAGGAACGACACCGCGACGACCTTGCCCGAGCGGTCCGTGACCTGGTGCAGCTGAACGTCGCTGACATCGAAGTCGTACGGCCGGTCCGCGTTGACGTCCCAGCCCGAGATCGTCGCGGGCTCGGTGTCGGGTGCGGTGTCCGGGGCCTCGACGACGTGCTCGGTCGAGCGCGGGTCGAAGCGGGACTCGACCCTCTTGGCCGGCCACACGTGGGTGGCGAGTCGCCAGTCGACCTCTTCCTTGGCCTGCCACCACTTCTTGCGGGCCTCGTCGGCCTTCTCGCGCGCCTCCCGCACCTGGCGCAGCGCGTCTTCGCGGCGGGAGGTGAAGTCGGAGTTGTCGTTGTCGTAAGAGGCCAGGACGTTGGCCAGCTGTTCCGCGCGGTCCTGCGCGTCCTGGCGGCGTCGCACGAGCGCGGGCTGCGCGGCGCGGATGTGGCGCACGCCCTGCTCCGCGCGCGCGACCTGGTCCAGCAGCTGCCGCCGCTCGAGCGAGCCCTCGTCGGTGACCGACGCCAGGGCCAGCGCCTGTTCGGGGACGTCTTGCAGCCGCATGACCTCGGCGTTGCCCTCGCGCAGCTCACGGCCGGCGTCCTTGGCGTCGTTCTCCGCGTCGGCCAGGGCCTGGCGCAGCTCGCGCACGGGGTCGGCGTCGGTCTCGACGGCCAGCCCGTTCGCGTCCTTGGTCAACGTCTTGACGCTGTCGCGCTCGTCGAGCCAGCGGTCGTCGGCCTCGTGCTGGGCCGTCTCCACGGCCTCCTCCGCCTTGCGCCAGTCCGAGGCCGCGTCCTTCACCGCGTCCTGTGCCTTGGTGATCGCGTCCGGCAGCGCTTCGCCCAGCAGCTTTTCGAGGTCCACATCGGATATGCGGACCAGCGCCGAAGCCGGCACCTTCACCTCGACCGCCGCCGTGCGGCCCCCACCGAGGTCGGCGACCACCCGGTACTCCACGTCGAACCCGACGAGCCCGCTGCGGCCCTTCGGCTTCGCGACGGTGGACCGCTGTCCACCCGCGACAGTCGCGGTCGGATCGCTCATCGCGGCGGGGTTGCGGATGTCCGCGCCGCTCCACGAGTGCGAGTTGTCCTTCGGGTCGGTGACGCCGCCGACGCCGGGCATGTACTGGTTCTCGCCGCTGAGGGCTTCCTTGGCCTCGCCCGTGAACGTGGCCGCGGTCTGGTCGGTGCGCTCCAGCTTCACGGTGTCACTCAGGGCCGTGAGGTCCGGTTTGACCAGGCGCGAGTAGACCTTCACGCTGCCGTGGCCGTTCTTGATCAGCGACGCTTCGTGCAGGTCAGGCGCGGCGAGCGGGCCGTCGAGCATGCTCGGCAGGTGGCCCTGCAGGATCTCGTTGGTCAACGACGTGACCAGCGTGTTGTTGGCGCCGGTGCCCCGGCCGGTGAGGCCGTTGCCGGCGCCGGCGAGCCGCAGCGCGCGCTCGGCCCCGGCCTGCACCGCGGCCGACCCGCGCACACCCTCGGTGTGCGCCGACGGCGGCAGCTTGCCCACGCCCTGTGCCTGCCATTCGGCGAGCTTCTCGGGTGTCGTGTCGGCGGCGGTGAGCTCGGTGGTGCGTGGTTCGTGGGCCTTCGGCGTCTGACCCTCGGTGCTGATCTTGTGGTCATCGGCCGCGGAGCGCACGGTCACGTTCGCGTTCTGCTCGGTGACCGGGTAAGTCTTACCGCCACGCTGCACCACGAGCTCGAACTTCACCTGGTGGCGGTAGCGCACGGCAGGGCCGCTCTGCGAAGCCTTGGACCCCTTGGTCGTCGCGGTGGCCGACACCGTCTGGTCGGTTTTGGTCTTCGAGCCGGACACGCCGAGCGTGAGACCCTCGTAGCCGCTCACGTCCGGCTTGGTGTCGCTGAACAGGCCGCGCCCGGCGCCGCGGAACTGGCCGCCGTAGGACGAGCCGTGGCCGGCGTTCTCCTTGTCCGTCACGGCGGCGCTCACGACGTGGTCGATCTCGCCGCCGTCGTGGACGACGTCGAGGAACTCGGTGTCGGTGATCGTCGCTTTGAGCAGCACCTGGTAGGTGTCGGTGGACAGCACGCCGGCGTCGTGCAGCAGCAGCGGCGCGCCACCGTCGAGCGCGCTGTCCACAAGGGACGTGACGGCGTCGGGCGAGGCGAGGTCGAGCGTGCGCTGCAGGTTGGTCATGGAGTCGTCGAGCACCGATTTCGGCAGCAGCTTGTCACCGGTGCGGCCCAGCGCGGTGCGGGCGTCGCGCACGAGCTGCGACAGGTCGGGCGCGTCCTCGACCACGGCGGCGCCCAGCGCGCTGGAGTCGCGGCCGACGAGCGCGGGCGGCGCCATCTTGCCCGGCGGCTCGGTGCGCGGCTCGACCTTCGGCAGCAGGCCCTGCTCGCGGGCCTGGTCCTCGGACATGCGCACGTACACCGCACCAGGCAGCTTCACGTCGGCGCCGGCACGTGAGGTCGAGCCGTTGACCAGGCTCTCCTGGCGCGTCTCGGCGACCAGCCGCACGTCGGCGTCGTACTGCACGAGCACGGTGCGGCCCTTGGCGTTGGCGCGGTTGAGGTGATCGACGCTCGCGCTGACCTCTGTCGAGCCGCCCGACGTGCGCGTCCACGGGCTCCACTTGGCCGACGCGTAGACCTGGCCCTGACCGTGGGCGGTGGCCATGCTGCCGTCCGGCCGGATGGTGACGCCGAGCTGCACGTTGCCCTCGAGCGCCTGCTTGTGCGTCTGCTCGAACGCGGCCTTCGCGCCACCGGCGAACGTGGTCTCGCTACCGCCCGCGTCGGACGCCACGACGACCTTCGGGTTGCTGAGCGCCACGTTCATACCGAGCCCGCCGACGCGGTCGGCCACGCGCCGCTCATAGCGGAAGCCGCCGGCCCGCGCGCCCTGGCGCAGGAACTTCGGCAGGCCGCCGCGGAACGTCTCGGGCGAGAACATGCGGTCCACGCGTTTGCGGGCCTCGCCGCCGGACAGGCCGAGCACGCCGTCGCCGTCGGACGCCCGCTCCAGCTGGCGCAGGGCCTCGTCACGCAGGGCCTCGGTGTTCGTGAATGCCTCGACGTGCAGGAACTTCGGCTGGTCCGGTTGGGGGCCGGCCAGCATGTCCTCGATCGTCGGGGTGTCGTTCTTGTTCAGCACGGTGGTGCCGGGCTTGCCGGGCAGGAAGTCTCCGGGGTCCTTCTTCAGCGCGGAACCGTCGTTGACCCACAGGTCGACCTTGCCGGAGATCTTCGGCAGCGCCGGGTCGCCGGTCTTGGCCACAGTGGACACCTTCGGCGTCACGCGGAACGGCGAACCCGGCGTCAGGCGCTTCACCCACGGGCGGTTGCGGGTGTAGCTGGTGATCTCGACCTCGAACTCCACGTCGTGCTCGAACACCTGCGAGTCGGGGCTGCCGGAAAGGCTCGTGGTGGTCGTGACGGTGGGGCCGCCGGAGTTCTTCCAGCTGTACGCGTCGGAGTACTGGATCGGCACGACCGCGGGGCTGATGCTGGAGGTCGCGACCGACGTGGGCTGCGGGATGACCATGCGGCCTTCCAGTCCGACCGACCAGCTCTTGTCCACAGTGGTCGCGCTGCTCAACGACGGCGCTGTGGCGACCGAGCCCTTGACCGAGCGTCCGGTGGCCTGTCCGAGGTGCCGGCCCGGCGAAAGCTTGGCCTTCACCGTGACGCTGATGTACTCGTCGGTGAACAGGCCGCGCCGCTTCAGCTGCACGGACACACCGGGGCCGAGCAGAGTGTCCATTTTGGCCTTGAGCGCCGCGGGCGAGAACGTGGCCGTGAGCTTGCGCAGATTGGCGAAGCGCTCGGCGATGTCGCGGCTGGAGCTCTTGTCGTCGGCCTGGAACTTGTCCCAGCGCGGCAGGAACTTCGCCATGCCGGGCCGGTCGCGCAGCGCGTTTTCGATCTGCGGCTGGACCTTCGCGGCCGGTGTGAACGAGCCCGTGCGCACGTTGCCCGCGGCGGCGGCCGCGGCGAGGTAGGGCGGCTCGTAGCGCTTGCCGACGTCGGTGAGCTTGTCGCGCGTGTCCGCCGGCACGGGCAGGCCTTGGGCCTTCGCCTCGGGCAGCCCCATGCGGACGTACGCGGTGGCCTCGACGGTCTCGACCTCACCGGCCGAGGTGACGACGTCGACATCCACCTTCACCTTGTAGATCCCGATGTCGCCCTTGGCCTCGATCGTGTTCTTCGCCGTGACGCTGGTGCCACCCGTCGCCGTCTCGGTCACCTTCGACGAGACGGACCCGCTCACGCCGACGAGGCCACCGACCTTGCCCGGCAGGTAGGAGCCACCGCCGACCGTCACGGACAGGTCCATTCCGGACTTCGACGCCGCGGCCGTCGCCCCGCCGTTCACCGACGAGTCGTTGAACCGCAGCTCGCTGTCCCCCGGCACCACACCGACGAGCTCGACGTCCTTCGGCCGCGCCTGCAGCTGCACGCCGTCGCGGTGGCTGCCGTGGGGGCTGAGCAGGTCGTTGGACACGACCGGGCCGCCCTGCAACGCCGCGCCGAGAACACCGCGGATGCCACCGCCGCTGACGAACTCGCGCAACGCCTGGCGCCCCGGCGCGCCGAACTTCGTGACCGACGGGTGCAGCCGCTCGGCCACCTTGTCGAACAGCGCCTGCTCGTCGAGCAGCACGGCCTCGGGCGCGAGCAGCTCGATGTTCTCGGCCCAGCCGGGTTTCGGGTCACCCGTGGCTTCGGCGTCCGGCTTGAGGTTGCCGAGGTCCTGCGACCACAGCAGCGAGACCTTGCCGTCCACGGTGGAACCGGTGAGCCCGCCGACCTGGTCGGTGACGGTGATCGAGTACTTCACGTTGACGTCGGCACCGTCCACGTCGCCGGCCGAGCGCACCACCCGCTGCTCGGTGCCGGTGACGGTGGACGTGTGCGTCTGCGCCGCCGTCGCGAGCTGCACCATGGGCGCGACCGACACGTAGGCGCCGGGCGGGATCAGCGCGAAGTACGACGTGCCGACGGTCCGCGCGATCGTGTCGTTCTGGCCTTGGGCGTGCGTGGCCTGCGCCTGGTCGTTGACGTCGCTGATCGTGGCGTGTGGCTGCTTCGCGATCCCGTCGGCCTGCACCGCGCCCAGGTCGAGCTCGGCCCGCACGTGGACCTCGAACCACTTCTCGCCGACGCGCACCATGGACTTGCGGCCTTGGCCGAGGAACGACTCGAAGGCGGCGCTGTCGAGCGTGCCGGTGATGGCATCGATGCCCACCGGGTCCGGCGGGTTCCTGCGGGAGCCGAGTGAGGTGACCAGGCGCTTGATGGTGTCGCCGACCTGCTTCACGCCCTGCGGGTTCATCGGCACGAGCGAGCCGAGGGCCTCGCCCTTCTTGGCGTACTCAGGCAGCCGGTCGGTGAGCGAGCGGGTGTCGGGCGCCGGATCGTCGTCGGCGACGGTGACGACGCGCTCCTGTTCCTCCTGCTCCCGCCGCACGTCGTCGTCGAAAAGCTGCTTGAGCTCGTCGTACTTCTGCGCGTAGCCCGGGTCGTACTCGAAGCGGTGGCCACCGTCCGTGGTGACGAGCGGGCCGTTCTTCCGCTCCTCCTTGATCCCCGACACGGCCGACTTGGCGCCGAAGGGCTCGACCTTGCCATTGTGGACGAAGTGGCTGTCGGCGAAGTACGACGAGAAATCCGCCTGGTAGTACTGGTGGAACTCGTCGAACAGCTTCTTCACGTCGGCGGCCCGCACCGGCCCGCCACCGGGACGGCCGACGTCCTTTGCGAGGTTCTCGATGAAATCGTGCACCTGCTGGGCGCTGACATCCTTGCCGCGGAAGTAGAAGCCGAACGGGTCGGCGTCGACCATTCCGCGGGCGATGCGGAAATCGCGGGCGGAGTCCCACAGGCCTTCGTGGCGGTTCATCTGCTCGACGGCGCCGCGGTGCTCCGGCTCGTTGTCGTGCTGCTCCTGCCCGGCGCCGTACTGGTTCTTGGAGTTCTCCTTCTCCATGTCGTGGAACAGGATCGCCTTGGCCAGCGTCTCGCGGGGCACGAACCGGTCGGCGTCGTGTTCGCCGCGGGTGAGGCGCAGGTACTGGTTGAGCACCATCTGGGCGTGTTCCCCGAAGGTGTTCGGGTTCGTCTTGGTCCCGGTGCGGTAGCGGTTGTGCTTGCCCTCGGCCTTCACGACCTCGTTGAACTTGCGCGCGATCGACTCGTGGGTGTCGGGCTTGCTGCCGTCCGGCCGGCTGTCGAGCCGGGTGACGAGGTGGTCGAGGATCCGCTCGGCACCGCGGTGGTCGTCGTCAGTCTTCGCCAGCTCGTCGCCGATCACGGTGTCGAGGCCGCGGCCGATGTCCTGGTGCCGGCCGAACTCGCCGGCCGGGTGGTACTGCGTGTGGCCGCGGGTGGCACCCTGCGACCAGGCGCCGTACTCGTTGTCGAACGTCTTCGAGTCGACCTGCTTGGTGGCGGGGTCGTAGGCGTTCTCGCGGGTGTTGAAGTCGACCTTCACGCGCTTCTCGTCGGTGGCGATGGCCGCGCCGATCTCCGCCTGAGTGGCGTAGTCGGGCACCTTCGCGATGAACGCGTCGACGTCTTCCTGCGTCACGGGCTTGAACTCGATGCCCTTGACCGTGTCGGGATTGAGCACCCTCGCGGCTTCGTCGGCGAGGGCCTCGCGCTGCGCGGTGGTGGTGAACTTGAGCACGGGGTCCTTGTCCATGCTCGTGCGCACCTTGGCCGCCGCGTCCTGCAGGCCGTTCTCGAACACATCCTGCAGCTGCTTCGAGTCGAGGCCGACGAGGTGCTGCGTCGTCACGCCGGAGACGGCGTCGGGCAGCACGCCGTCGGACAGGCGCTGCTTCACGGTCTCCCGGTCGAAGCCGAGGCCGGAGTCCCTGGCGTCCTGGGCCAGGTCGGCGTTCTTCAGAGCCGCCGAGACCTCGGCTGCGACGGCGTCGGCACGGTTGCCGGCGAAGTAGTTCTTCTTCGCACCCTCGTTGCTCGCGAACCCTTGCTCGACCTTGTCGTTGAACTTCCCGCCGGTGACGGTGAACTGCTGCTTCACGGCGTTTTCGACGGCCGTGGTCAGCTTCTGCTTGAAGCCGTCGACCCCGCGATTCGCGCCCAGGGAATCGAGCGTCGTGGTCACCAGCTGGTCGGCCGTGTTCTTGGCGATGGCGGCCACGAGCTGCTCGTTCGCCATCACCTCGCGCATCTTGGCGATCGTCTCGATCTTGGCGTCGGGCGAGACGAACTTGGTGACCGGGTTTGTGTGCAGCGCCCGGAACTCCTTGTTGACGACGTCCTTGAGGATGCCGCCGAGGTTCTTCGCGGCCGTCAGGACCTCGTCGCGCACCTTGATACCGTCGAGCGCCACTGTGTCCGGGCCTTGGTCGAGCTTCTCGCCGAGCGTGTGGCCGATCCCGTCGGTGAGCTGCTTGACGACCGAACCGGACGGGCCGCGGGTGTTGAGGAAGACGTTGAGGTCCTGGCGGCGCTGCTCGACGGTGCTCGGCGGGGCCTGCTTCCCACCGTCCTTGCCGGGCTTCTCCTTGTCACTGGGGATCGAGTCGGAGTGCGGTGTGAAGTACGCGTCCCAGGACTTCCCGCCCTTCAGTTCCTGGTGCGTGTGGTAGAGGTCCGAGAGCTTCGTGGCCAGCGCCCGCAGGTCCTGCGGGTCGTTGCGGAAGTACTTGCGGTCCTGGCCCTTGTCCGTCGTCCAGCCGAACCACGGGTCGTTGTCCTTACCCAGCGCGTCGGACTGGAAATCGGGCGGCAGGCCGAGCCGCGAGTAGAGGTCGGCGATGTCCTCCTGGCGGCCGGCCAGCTCGGAGTGGTCGTAGGTCTGGTTGGCGGAGTAGGTGACGAGCGAACCTTTGAGCGCGGCGTCGCGCATGGCGGTGAAGTGCTCGCCGCGCAGGCCGAACTGGTTGACGTCACCGGTCTGGTCCACGTTCATGGCGAGCTTGTTGTCCGGCAGCGCCTCGACTGTCGCTTCGCGGCTGACCTTGGTGAACGTGTCGAGCGGCACCAGGAACGAGCGCAGCACCGGCTGCATGCCCGGCTGGAAGTTCGGGTCGGTCTCGTACTTCGACGTCCACTGCACCGCGCGCATGGGCCGCCCGCCGCCGACCCAGAAGATGTCGGCCTTGCCGGCGCCGCCGAAGACGTTGACGTTGCCCTCGTCGTCCTGGTGCACATCCTTGAACGATCCGGGTTTCGCCGGGTTGAGCACCGCGGTGTACATCCGCACGTACTGCTCGCCGCGGATCGTCTCGATCTCGAACTCGCCGCGGTTGAGGACCTTGCGCTTCTCGCGGTCGAACGTGTTGGCCGCGAGGTCCTTCTTCGTCAGCAGGACCGAAGGGCCGGGGTAGCTGACGTTCTGGCGTCCGATGTGGACGTTTTCCTTCGTGCCGAGGTAGCTGTCCTTGCCGTCCACTTCGGCCTTGGCGATGTGGACCGGGCGGCCGGTTTCGGGGCCGTGGCTGGTCCAGGTGCCGTTCTGTTCCAGGACGTGGACGCGGAGGTTGGCGGCGCGGGCGATGGCGTCGAAGTCGGTGTCGTTGTTGGCGCGGAGGTTCGTGGTGATGCGCTGGTGTTCCCTGGGCGCGTCCTGCGAGATGCTCGCGATGACAGCGCTGCGGAAGTTGTCGGGGCCTTCGGGGCCGCCGACGTAGACGCCCTCGATGCCGTGGGTGCCGAGCATCGTGCCCTGCGCGGGGCGCAGGACGTCGCGGGGGATCACGGTGCCGTGCTGCACGGGGAGGGGTTTGCCGTTGATGTCGACCGTGGTGGCCGGGGCCTCGGTCGGGGTGTGGAGGTTGGGCTTGTCCTTTGCGGACTCGCCCGTCTGCTGCGGTGGCTGGTACGGGCGGTTCGGCTTCGCGTCCGGGTCACCGAGGTGGTGGTCGTGGATCACAGCCTGGTTCGAGATGTCCTCGATCTTCGCCAGGTTGTCGTCGGTGAGCGACGTGTCGGACCAGGCGTCGCGGCCCATCACACCGGGCTGGTCGGTGCGGTTGAACAACAGCGTGTCGTTCCGGTAGCCCTCGCCGAGACCGAGGAAGTGCATGACCTCGTGGGTGAGGCCGGTGGGGTTGTCGTTGACGTCCCAGTTGGTCTGGTTGGTGCGGGGCGCCGTGTGGTCCCGCTTTGAATCCACAGTGGTGTCGTGGATGTTGACCGGGACGCTGCGCGACGGATCCGAGGTCCAGTTGTCGTCGGCGGGGTCGACGGTGTTGTTGGCGCGAGCGTCGACGGTGACGTGGAGCTGGTCGCCGTTGGGCAGGCGGTAGTGCTGGTTGACGGTGTTGTCGAGGTGGTTCTGCAGGTCTTGCGCGAGCCGGTTGCGCTGGTCGATCGAGACGGAGTTCGACGACGAGGTGAGGTCCAGCGGCACGGTGAACTCGCGCACCCAGTTGCCGGGTGACGTCTCGAAGCGGCGCACGTCGTAGCGGACGTGGGTGGCCGTGCCGTGGAGCTGGCCGTGCTTGAGGCCGTCTCCGGAGAACTGCTGCGCGATCGCCTTCTTCGGGTCGAACCGTTCGGCCACCAGCCGTGACGACGGCGCCGTGTCGCGGCGGTTGCCCCAGTCCTTCGGGCCCGGCAGGTCCTTCGGCGACCGGCCTGGGTTCGGCCGGTTGTTGTCGCTGTGCGGTTTCGGCGGCGCGTCCGTCGGCGTGTGGCGGCTGTCAAGGACCTGCTGCGTGAAGTCCTGGAAGTAACGCAGGTGGTCGGTCGGGTACCCGCCGCGGGAGGCGTTCTCGATCTGCTGCTCGACGTGGTGATCGATTGCGCGCAGATCGGCGTTCGAAATCGAACGCCAGCCCCGCGCCGACGGGTCGGCCGGCAGCGCGAGCGCCTTCGCGGTCAGTGCGGCCGTGCGGTTCTGCTCCAGCGTGGCCAGCCGGTTTTCCAGCTGCGCGCGGCGAGTCGCGTTGCGGGTGGTGGCGAGCCCGTCGCGCGCCGCCTGCACGCGGACGTCGTAGTCGCCGGGGCGCGAGAGGTCGATCAGCTTGTCGATCACCGCCGAGCGGCCAGGGTCGTCGGAGTAGACGGACTTCAGGTTCCGCAGGCCGTCGCTGTTGATGCCGTACAGCGACGCTTCGAACGCGTCGAGCGCGCCGTCGGTCTCGGTGTCGGCGAGGTTCCCGGGCAGGTCGACGTCGCGGCCGGGCACGTGTTCGGCCGCGCGGTCGTGCACCGCGGTGCCGAGCTGGATGAACGGCCGGTTCACCGGGTCACGCCTGGGCGCGCTGGTCGAGGGCTCGTTCCGCGGCTCGTTCTGTGGGCTGGGGGCGCCGCGCAGGTCGCGGCTGAAGTCCAGGAAGCGTTGCAGGTGCTCGGTCGGGTGCCCACCTGCCTGCGCGTCGCGGATCTGGGCCTCGACGTGCTGCTCGACGTCCGCCAAGTCCCGCGGCGTGAACGAATCCCAGCCCCGCGCCGACGGATCGGCCGGCAGGCTCAGCGCGTTCACGGTCAGCACCGCCACGCGGTCGCGACGCAGCTGGTCGGCGCGGTCGCGGTGGTGCTGGGCCTCCTGATCAAGCCGGCGCGCCTCGGCCTCGCGGTTGTCCTGGTCGCGCCGCGCCGAGCCGAACTTGAGCGCCTTGGGCAGGAGGTCCGACTTCGACGAGAGCGCCTGCCGGTTGCGCTGCGCGTCGTCCAGCATCTGCTCGACGTCGGCGAGCCGGCGCTGGAAGCCACCCGGGCTGCGGGTGATGCGGGCGAAGTCGTCCATCCGCCGGATCAGGGGTAGGCGGTCGGGGTCGTTCGAGTACTTGGCCGACAGCTCGGCGAGGCCCGCGCGGTCCATCCCGTACAGCGACGCTTCGAAGGACTTCACCGAACCTTCGACGACCGGGTCGAAGCCGCCGGGGACGCGCAGGTCGCGGTCGGGCGCCATCGTGCTGTCCTGCTGCTGGGTCAGGGCCGAGGGGCCGGGGCGCATGAACGGCTGCGTCTCGGGGTCGTGTTCGAGCGAGCGGGCCGGGGGCAGCGGGGCGGGCTGGTTCTCGGTGTCCGGCTCCGGCGCCGTGTCCTGGTGGGTGTCTGGGTCCTGGTGGGTGTCTGTGCTCTCGTGGGTGTCTGTGCTCTCGTGGGTGTCTGTGCTCTCGTGGGTGTCTGTGCTCTCGTGGGTGTCCTGGTTCGGGTCCGGCTCGGGAGTGACGTCTCCCGTGTTGCCCGTGCGGACGTTGTTGACGTTCTCCCACAACGAGTCCAGGTGTTCCGTCGGGTACCCGCCGGCTCGCGCGTTGAGGATCAGGTCGCCGACGTGGTCCTCGATCGCCCGCAGGTCGTCGGGGTGGAACGCGTTCCACTCGTTCGAGGTCAGGTCCGGCGGCAACCCCAGCGCGTGGACGGTCAGGGCTTCGAGCCGCAGGTCCTGAGCCTGGTCCAGCCGCGCCTGGGCGTCGTCGAGGAAGCCCTGCAGCAGGTTCCGCATCTCGGGGCTGGGGTTGCTCCGCAGGTCGCGGGTCCACTGGTCGACTTCCGTGCGCAGGTCCTGCAGGTGCTCGTCGATCCCGACGCCCATGCGCGCCTGGCCGGTGACGTCGATCATCCGCTCGAGCTGGTCGATCTGCTTCGGATCGGTCTGCGCCGAGACGAGCACGGTCAGCTGCTCCGGGTTGCGGCCGTAGAGCGACGCGGGGAAGCCGAGCTCGCGGTTGCGCGCGTTGCGGCGCATCTGCGCCAGCTCCTCGTCGATCTGCTTGATGCGTTCGACGCGGGTCTGCCGCTCCTCGTTGGACTTCTTCCAGTCCTGGTAGCGCGTGTGCACCTCGGCGGCCTTCTCGACGCGGCCGCTGTAGTCGGGGTGGGTCGCCAGCTTGAAGTTGCGCTGGTAGCGGGCGACGAGGTCCTCGCTGAGGCGGATGTTCTTCGCGAGGTCGGCGATCTCCTGAGACGCCTCCGTCGAGCCGAAGAAGCTGCGCAGCTGACGGCCGGCTGAGTTCCAGGTCGAGTTCGCCTGCCGGAACGCGTCGAGGTCTTCCTCCGCTTTGCGTACCTCTTCGGCGAAGGAATCCATTCCACCGCGGCGGATCTGCCGCACGGCCTCGCGCATGTCCGGCTCCTGCTGCACGCGGGTGTGCAGCGATTTGAGCGTGGAGGCGTCGAAGCCGGCCTTCTCGGCGGCGTCGATCTTGCGCGTGAGGTGGTTGTCGAGGCGGTCGAGCGTGTCGGCGCTGAGGTGCTCGAGGCCGTCGGCGTTCTCGCCGGCGACGCGGTTGTCGAGCAGGTTCAGCACTTCGAGGGTGCGCTGGTCGTCGGTGAGCGCATCGATGCGTTCGGTGTAATCGGTGCTGAGCGTCTGGCACGCGGCGATGTCGGCGTTGAGCCGCTGCTGCGCGGCCCGCTCGCGGGGGCTCTGGAACCGTTGCGGGGTCCAGGACCGCTGGCCCTTCGCGGTCCTGAGCTGCTGGTCGAAGCCGTTGCGCTTGTCGGTGAGCTCGCGGATCAACGCGTCCGGGCCGCCGGGGTGCGCGACCGCGTGTTTGAGGCGCAACATCCGTTGTGCGCCGGCGAACAGCGCGGGATCCTGGCGGCCGGACACGTCCGTGACGACGTCGGTGAGCTGGTCGACGTTCATGCCCTCGAGCACCGCGCTGAACCCGTCGCGCAGGTCCTTGCGGGTCGGCTCGCCGAGCGCCGAGTAACGGCCGTTCTGCGACCCGATCTCCACGCGCGGGCCGGTCGCCGGGCCGTGGTTGGTGCGGGTGCCGCCGGAGTCGACGACGAGGTGCACGCCGAGCGCGTGGGCGATCGTGTCGGGCAGGTGCGAGCCGACGTGGGAATCTTGCCAGGACTGGTTTTCCAGGCCTTGGGTCACGAGGTCGGCGGAGGTGGGCAGGGTGGCGGTCTCGGTGACGTGGTTGGTGAGGTGATCGAGGAGATCGCGGTCGCCGTGGGTAAGGCCGTCGGGGTCGATCGCCGCGCGCGTGACCTGCCAGTGCTTCGCCGACTGTTCCGCGAGCTTGTCGGCGAGGTTGCCTCGCCACTGGTCGGTGTGGGCGTCGCCGGTGAGGTTCGGGTCGGTCGGGGCGAGGTCGGGGGCGATCTTCGCGAGCTGGTCGGTGTCGAGGTGCTGGGCGGCCCAGCGGGAGAGGCCGTCGGGGTTGAGGCCGTCGAAGTCGAAGTTGCCCGGGTTGGCGCGGACGTTGGCGACTACGTCATCCACAGTGGACTTGATGTCGGCCTTGCTGACGAACGGGGCCGCGTTGCCGACGGGAGCGTGCTGGAACGCGGAGCTGCGCAGGACGGACTCGACCAGGCCGACGTTGTCGGTGTTGGGCTGGTGCTGCGGCAACAGCCGCGGGTTGTCGTTCCGGGTGTTCGGTCGGGTGTCGAAGCCGCCCGGGACGACGTGGTCGTCGGTGTCCTCATCGGACTGGTTCTGGTTCGGCGCTTCCGCCGGGGTGTGGAGGGTGGGCTTGTCCTTCGCGGAATCGCCCGCGTGCCGCGGTGGCTGGTACGGACGGTTCGGTTTCGCGTCCGGGCTGTCCAGGTGGTGGTCGTGGATCACGGCCTGGTTGGAGATGTCCTCGATCTTGGCCAGGTTGTCGTCGGTGAGCGAGGAGTCACTCCACGCGTTGCGGCCCATCACACCGGGCTGGTCGGTGCGGTTGAACAGCAGGGTGCTGTTCTTGTAACCCTCGCCCAGCCCGATGAAGTGCATGATCTCGTGCGTGAGACCGGTGCTGTTGTCGTTGACGTCCCAGTTGGTCTGGTTCGTCGGCGGCGTCTTCTTGTCCTGCTTCGAATCCACAGTGGAGTCGTGGACGTTGACCGGCACTCCGCGTGACGGATCGGCTGTCCAGCTGTCGTCATCCAGGTCGACGTTGTCGTTCGCGCGGGCATCGACGGTGACGTGTAGCTGGTCGCCGTTCGGCAGGTGGTAGTGCTGGTTGACGGTGTTGTCGAGGTGGTTCTGCAGGTCCTGCGCGAGCTGGTTGCGCTGGTCCGTCGAGACGGACTTCGTCGACGACGTGAGGTCCAGCGGCACGGTGAACTCGCGCACCCAGTTGCCCGGGGAGGTCTCGAACCGGCGCACGTCGTAGCGGATGTGCATCACCGCGCCCTCGAGCTGGCCGTCCTTCAGCCCGTCGCGGTTGCCGGAGAACTGTTGCGCGATCGCCTTCTTCGGGTCGAACCGCTCCAGCACGAGCCGTGACGACGGCGCGGTGTCGCGGCGGTTGCCCCAGTCCTTCGGGCCCGGCAGGTCCTTCGGCGACTGCCCGGGGTTCGGCCGGTCGTTGTCGCCGTGCGGCTTCGGCGGCGCGTCCGAGGGCGAGAACGGCGCCGGCGGGCGGCCGTTGACCATCATCTTCGTGACGGTCTCGAGCAGGTTGTCGAGGTGCTCGGTCGGATTCCCGCCGAGCTGCCCGGCGGTGATCTGCTGCGCGACGTGGTTGGCGATCCCCGGCAGGTCCTGGTCGCCGACCTGGCGCCAGCCCCACGCCTTCGGGTCGTTGCCGACGTGTAGCCCGTAGACGGTGAGCACGGCGGCGCGGTTCTGGTTGAGCTGTTCGACCTGCTGGTTGAGACGGTCGAGGCGCCGGTTGAGGAACTCGCGCTGCTGGTTGCGCTCGGCCTGATCGCGGATCATCGAGTCCGTCTTCAGGCTGTTGGGCAGCTGGTCCTTGACGTTCTTGAGGCCCTGCAGGTCTTTGGTGACGTCGTCGATCGAGGTCTGCAGGTTCTTCAGGTGGCCGTCGAGACCGCCTTCGGAGAGAGCGATCTTGTCGTACTTGAGGATCTTCTGGACCTCGGGGAGCCGCATGGGGTCATCGAGGTAGAGGGTGTGGAACGCGTTGAGGCCCGAGCGGTCCATGCCGTAGAGGGAGGACTCGAAGACTTCGCGTTCGAGGTCCGGGCCGAGGTCGGCTGGGATCGGATCCGGAGTCGGATCCTGGATGTTGTCCTGGCTCGGGTTCTGGTCCTGAGTGGAGCCTTGGTTGTCGTCCTGGCTCGAGTCCGGGTCCTGAGTGGAGTCTTGGTTGGTGTTCTGGTTCTGGCTAGTGTCCGTTGTGGACCTCGGGTCGGGCGTCGGACCCTCGGGCGTCGGACCGTCGACCGGCTTGGTGTCCGGCGTGGACTGCGGGCCCGGGTTCCGGTTGGCCGCGAGTGCCGCCTTTTCCGCTGCCGCCTTGGCTTTCCCCTCCGTGGTCAACGTCTCCAGGTGCTGCATGTTCTTGAAGATGCGCGCACTGCGGGAGATGCGGATGCCGTAGTCGGGGTTCTTGATCAGGTCGATCTTGCGCTGCAGATCCGACAGGTGGTCCTCGGTCTGGCTGATCTCCTGGTCGAGCTGGGCCCGGTAGTCGGCGTTCTCCTTCGTGTCGAGGTGGTTGAGGAAGCTCCACAGGCCCGTGTCGAGCGCGACGTTCTTCTGATCCTCGCGCAGGCTTTCCAGGTTGTCGGCGGTCTGCTCGGCGAGGTTCTCGAAATGCTGGGTGCCCGTGACCGGGATGTTGTTCACGAGCTGGCGCACGGTCGGCTCGTCCTGCACGCGCTGCTGCAGCGTCTTCAGGTGCGTGGTGTCGAAGCCGGCCTTGGTGGCGGCGTCGACTTGCTGGTTCAGGTGCGTGTCGAGCGACTTGAGCTGGTTGGGCCGGAGCCGGGAGAGGTTGTCGGCGTCGGGGCCGTCGACGTGCTGGTCGAGCAGGTACAGGTTGTCGAGGGTCCGCTTGTCGGCCGCCAGCAGCAGGATGCGGCTCGTGAGCTCCTCTTGCATCTGCTCGAGGCTGGTGATCAGCTGTTCGCGCTGGTCGCGCGTGTCCTGGTCTTCGCCGAGGAAGCGCTTGGCCAGGGTGTTGCCCTCGGCCTTGAGGTCGCCGATGCGGGTGGTGACGTCGTTTCGCTTGTCCCGCAACGCCTTCGTGAACTCATTCGGGCCGCCGGGATAGGCCACGGCCTGCTTGAGGCGCAGGATGCGTTTGGCGCCGTCGAGGAAGTCTTTGTTGAGGTCGTTGGTCAGGACGTCGGAGTTGCCCTGGACCAGCGACTGCCGCATGCGCTCGAAGCGCGCGGCGGGGTCGTTGATGTCGCTGTCGCGCTGGTTCGTCGCGAGGTCCACCACGATGTCGCGCACCTGGTCGGCGTCGAGGTCGCTCAACGCCGCCTCGAACCCGCGCACCATCTCCCGCCGCGACGGCCCGCCCAACGCCCCGAACTGCCCGTCCTGGTTGCGAACCCGCACCTCGGGATTGTTCTCACTCCCATAGCGCGACGTGTGATCGGGCCCGCCCCGCTCCACGATCAACCGCACGTCCAACGCATGCGCCACCACCTGCGGCAACCGCTTCCCGACGACGGAGTCGTGCCACGCCGGCGTCTGCAACCCCTTGACGACCAGGTCCGCGGACGTCGGCAGCTTGCCGTTCTCGTTGAGCTCGGTCGTGATGTGGTCCAGCACCTGACGGTCGCCGTCGGACAGCTTGCTGCTCACCGCGGTGCGCACATCCTGCCACCGCTTGCCCGACGGCCCGGCCAGATCTTGAGACACGGCCTTACGCCAGTTGCGAATGTGCGTGGCGTCATCGGTGTCTTTGTGTTCCGGCTCCAGATCCGGCGCAACGTCCTTGAGCTGACGGGAGTCGAGGTTCTTGACCGCCCAGTCGCCGAGACCGTTGGGCTTGAGGGAGGTGAAGTCGAAGTTGCCGGGGTTCTCGGTGACCTTGGTGATGACCGAGTCGGTCGCGGTTTTGATGTCCGCTTTGGTGAGGAAGGGTTTCGCACTGTCCACTTTGGCGGATTGGAAGTGCGCGCTGCGGAGTGCTGCTTCGACCAGGCCGGTGTCGTGGGTGTTCTGGTCCGTCTTGGCGGGGCCCTGCTTGCTGGGCGCTTCGGCGGGGGTGTGGCGGTTGCGGCGGGGGGTGGGGTTCTGGTTGGTGGCTGGGTTCTGGTTGGTGGCTGGGTTCTGGTTGGTGTTGGTCTCGGGGTTGGTGTTGGTCTTGGTGTCCGCGTCCGGCGTGGGGCCGGGCTTGGTGTCAGTGGCCGAGTCCTGCTTGGGGTCAGCGTTCGTGTCGGTCGCCGGGCTCGAATGCGGCTCGGTCTCGACTTCAGTCGCCGAGTCGACAGGGGTCTCGTACTTGGTGTCTGTGGCCAGATCCTGCTTCGGGTCGACGTTGATGTCGGTAGCCGAGTCGGAGCCGGTCTCGGTCTTGATGTCCGGCGCCGGGGCCGACTCGGTCTTGACGTCGGTGGTCGAGTCGGGATCGACCGCGATGTTCGTCTCCGGCGTGGGCGAGGGTTCGATCTTGATGTTCGTCGCCGGGGCCGGGTTCGGGTCCGTCTTGACATCGGTCGACGGGGCCTGCGTGGGGTCGGTCTTGACGTTGGTCGCGGGAGCCGGGGTCGGCTCTGTGTTGGTGGCCGACGCCGGGGTGGGCTCGGTTTTGAGGCTGGCCGCCAGGTCGGAGTCGGTGGTGATGGCCGGCGCGGGGGTGGGCTCGGTGTCGAGCGAGGTGGCCGGGGCCGGCGTTGGGCTGGTGCCGATCTTTGGCGCGGGGGCCGGGGTGGTGTTCGGCTCGGTGTCGGTATCCGTGCCCGGGTTGGAGTCGGGTTTCGGATTCGGCGACTTCGAGCTGGTGTCGGCCTTGGGGCCGGTGGTGTTCGGCTTCGGTGAGGCGGTGTTCGTGGAGGGGGCCGGGGTCGGTGAGGTGTTCAGCGACGTTGGCGCTGGGGTCGGCGAGACGTTCGCGTTTGTCGCCAGGTTCGGGGTCGGCGAGAGGTTCTCGCTCGGCTTGGGAGCAGGCGAGGTGTTCTCGGCCGGAGTCGGCGACAGCGAAGTGTTCCCGGCCGGCGTCGGCGAGGGCGAGGTGTTCTGGTTCGGCGCCGGCGTGGGGGTGAGGTTCTGGGGTGCGGGCGTCGGGGAGGTGTTCGGTTGGGCGGCCGGGGTGAGGTTCGGGCCGTCGGTGCTGGTCTTGGTGTTCGGGTTGGTGGAGATGTTCCCCGGGGTCTGATCGGGTCCCGAAGTCGACCTGACGCCACCGACGCTGCCGGCCACCGCAGGCGGCACCGACTTGGTCGAGGTTGGTTCGGAGGTCGTGTTCGGGCTGGTCTTGGTGTTGCCGGTGGTGTTCGGGTTCGCGTTGGTGTTGGTGCCGGTGTTGTTGTTCGAACCTGTGTTGCTGCCGGAGGTGGTGTTCGAGCCGGTGCCGGTGTTGCTATTCGAACTTGCGTTCGTGCCCGAGGTGGTGTTCGGACCGGTACCAGTGTTGTTATTCGGACCCGCGTTGGTGTTCGGACCTGTGCCGATGTTGCTGTTCGAACCCACGGTGCCTGAGGTGTTGTTCGGAGCCGTGGCGGTGTTGGTGTTCGGACCCGTGGTGGTGCCGGCGGTGTTGTTTGGCCCACTGGTGATGTTGTTGGTCGAACTTGTGTTGCCCGAGGTTGTGTTCGGGCTGGTGTTGATGTTGCTGTTCGAACTCGCGTTGGTGCCCGAGGTGTTCGGGCCTGTGCCGGTGTTGCTGGTATTAGGACCGGATGTGGTGCTCGGGGTCTGGGTGGCGTTGCCGTTGGTGGGGGTGTTGGGCGGAGCGCCGGTGTTCTGGTTGGTGTTCTGGTTGCCGCCGAAGCCGGGGAGGCCGGGGTCGTTCTGGGTGGCCGAGTGATCGCCGGCAGTGGCGGGCGGTGGGGTGGCTGTGTTGCCGGTGTCGGAGTTCACGCCGCCCGGGACCGAGGGCGGTGGGACCGGGCTGCCGGTGTTGACTGAGTTCGGCGCTGATGGCGGCGGTACCGAAGTGTCGCCGATGTTGTTTGTGCCGGTGTTGGTGCCGGAGCCGTTCGCGCCGGTGTTGCCCGTGCCGCCGTTGGTGTTGCCAGTGCCGCCGTTGGTGTTGCCCGTGCCGCCGTTGGTGTTGCCCGTGCCGGTGCTTCCCGGACCGGTGTTGGTGTTGCCGGTGCCTGTGTTGGTGGAGCCGGTGTTACCCGTGCCGGTGTTCGTGTTACCCGTGCCGGTGTTGCCCGCGCCCGTGTTTGTGTTGCCAGTGCCCGTGTTGCCTGCGCCGGCGTTCGGGTTGCCGGGCGAGCCGGTGTTTCCGGTGCCGGTGTTGCTGTTGGCGCCGGAGTTGTCGCCGCTGCTGTTTCCGGCTCCGGTGTTGCCGGTCGAGCCAGTGTTGCCAGTTCCGGTGTTTGTGTTGCCTGAGCTGGAGTTGTCGCCGCTCGTATTTCCGGTGTCGGTGTTGCCAGCGTTGCTTCCACCGGCGTTGCCGGTGTTGCCGCCATCGGCAAGGCCGGTATTACCCGCACCCGTGTTTCCGGTGTTACCGGCACCGGCGTTTCCGGCGCTCGTGTTGCCCGTGTTGGCGCCACCGGCGTTGCCAGTGTCACCAGACCCGGCGTTGCCGGTGTTTCCTGCACCGGCGTTGCCGGAACTGCCGGCGCCTGTGTTGCCCGTGTTGCCGGTGCCGGCGTTGCCAGTGCCGGCGTTGCCAGTGTTCCCGGCGCCAGTGTTGCCCGTGTTGCCGGTCCCGGCGTTGCCGGTGTTTCCTGCACCGGCGTTGCCGGAACTGCCGGCGCCTGTGTTGCCGGTGCCGGCGTTGCCAGTGCCGGCGTTGCCAGTGTTCCCGGCGCCAGTGTTGCCCGTGTTGCCGGTCCCGGCGTTGCCCGCGTTCCCAGTCCCGGTGTTGCCAGAGCCCGAGTTCGCGCCGCTGCCGGTGTTTGCGCCGCCGGTTGCGCCGTTGCCCAAGTTGGTTCCGCCGGAGGAGTTGGTGCCGCCGGTTGAGCCGCCGCTGGTGTTCGCGCCGTCGGTGTTCGCGCCGCCGGTGTTGCCGGAGCCGGAGTTGGTGCCGCCCGTGTCGCCGGAGCCCGAGTTGGTGCCGGAGCCGTTGTCGCCACCAGCGCCAGCAGAGCCACCCGAGCCGCCAGAACCGTTGCCGCCAGAACCGCCGGTGGCCGGAGGCGGGGGCGGAGGCACCGACAGGTTCCCCAACCCCGGATTCCCGTTGATCCCACCCATGTCGCCCGGGCCGTTCGGGCCCTTGGCTGTCGGGCCGTCGCCGCCGCTGTTCAGTTTGTCGTGGAGGGACTGGCCGGCGTGGTGGGCGCCGTGGGAGGCGGCGCCGGAGAGGCCGCCGTTGAGGGCGCCCCAGCCGAGGCTGTCGGTGTCGCCGCCGAAGATGGCGGCGCCGGCACCGCCGACGACGACTTCGGTGGTGGCCTCGTTGGCGGCGGCGCCCCAGACGTTCTTGCCGAACTTGGTGCCGAACTTGTTGTCGAACTTGTTCATGGCGCCGTGGAAGTTGTGGGCGAACGCGCCGCCGATGCCGCCCAGGACGCCGGACTGCATGATGGCCTTGCCGTCGAGGCCGTGGCGGTTGCCCTGCGCGATCTGGATGACCTGCGCGAGCATCTCTTCCGCGATCTCTTCCGCCGCCTCCTCGGCGGCGGCCTCCGCGAGATGCGTCGCGAGGTTCATCAGGCGCTGCATGAGCGTCCGCTCGATCTCCACGATGGCGGTGCGCCCCGCCGCGAAGATCTCCGGCACCAGCGGCATCGTGAACGGGTTCGACATCGCCCAGATGATGTCGGCGGCCGTGATCGCGATGGCGATCAACATGCTGTACTTGGACTTCTCGACGTCGAGCGCCTGCGCCCGCAACGCCTGCGCCTGGCCCTGCGCCGCGGCGATGAAGTCCGTGCCCATCGTGCCGAGGTTGTTGGCGAAGTCGACGAAGTTCTTCTGCACGTCGCCGCCGACGTTCGCGGCCACGCGGCCCGCGATCTGGTTGAAGCCGGTGCCCGCTTCGGCCACGCGCCGGGCGACGTCGTCCCACTCGTCGGCCAGCGCGCGCATGGCGTCCTCGTCGCCCTGCGGCCAGGCGTCACCCGCGATGATGTAGAAGATCCAGTTCAGGCTCGGATCCACCATCAGGCTCACCGCGGGTTCACCCCCTTCGACAAAAGGTCTACAAAGGACTCAGTGCGCCGGCTTCGACTGAATCGCCGGCTTCAGCGCGGTACCTTCCCGCGCCTGCAACGGCGCGGTCGGACCTCCGTCGCCACCACTGTTGACGTCCGTGTTCAGCTGCGTGAAGTCCGTCCGCAACGATCCCGCGAGCTCCGTCGCGCCCTCGTCGACGTCGCGGAACGAGTCGGCCATGTCGCGGACCGCCGTGGTGGTGCCGTCCACGGCCTTGGCCCACGCGTCGAGCCCGTTGTAGATCTTGCCGGCCGCCGCGAGGTGCACGTTGGCGAAGTTCGAGCCGTTCTTGTCGTTGCCGGTCGCCGCGAGAACGGTGCTCGGGTTGGTCAGGGCCTGCACCCGCTGCGCCAGGCTCCGCAGCTCGCCCGCCTTCTGGGCGAAGCCGTTGGCGCTGTTGGTGAGTCCGTCCGCGTCGACGAAGAAGTCGTCAGTCATGCCTGGGTCCCTTCCTCCATGCCGGGAACACGTCCCGAGAACAACGCCCGCACGTCCACGCGGCCGCTCATCAAGTCCTGCGCCGAGAGCCCGGGCGGCAGCATCGGTGCCATCGCCTCCGCCGAGGCGCTGATCGACTTCTGCCGCGCCTCCTCGACCGTTTTCACGATCACCGCCGCCAGCTCGGCCGGCGCCATCCTCTTGTACACACTGGTGGGGAAGGAAAGTTCGGTCAGCTCACCGGTGCGCGACACCGTCGCGGTCACCTCGCGCCGCGCCGACGTGGCGCTGGTCGTGAGCGAATCCACCTGCTTGCGGTTCTCCTCGAACCGCTCGCGCTGCTGCTGGTAGGCGCCCATGGCGTCGTCCAGCATCTTCTGGTACGGAGAACTCATGCGTTACCTCCTCAGCCGACCGACGCCAGGCCCGGGCCCAGTGCCAGCGCTCCGGTCTCAGGCGGACGGATCCCGCGCAGGTCCGCGGCCGCGAGCGTGCGCGACGCGGCCGCCACCGACAGCGTCCGTGCCAGCTCGTGAGCCGCGTGCACGGTGTGCTCCGAAGCCGACGCCAGCTCGTGGGCCAGCGCGTCCCGGACGTCGTCAGGGACGTCGTGACCGCGCCGCACCAGCAGCCGCACGGCGATCTCCGCCAGTTCGTCCACTGTGTACTCGCCGAGCTCCCACCCGACGGTGAACGAGCTCCGCAACGCGGGCACCACACCCAGCAACGCGGCCACCCGCTGCGTCTGCCCGGTCAGCACCACCACCGGGTCAGCCGGACGGCGCGTCACCGCCTCCGCGACGGCCTCGACGACCTCCGCGCCCGAGCTGTGCGTCGCGATCTCCCAGTCACCGTCCACATCGAGCACGAGCACGCCGCCACTGGCGTCGTTCATGGCCGTGCGCACGAGGTGCTCGGCCTGCCCCGGCCAGCGCGGGTACAGGTCGGCGGCCACCGAGCAACGCACGAGCTGCCCGACGTTCACCAGCCCCAGCTCCGCCAGGCTCAACGCGTACAGCTTCGCGAACTCGGCCCGCCCGGACCCGCGTTCGCCGCTGATCACCAGGTTCGCCAAGTGCCCCAGCGGCTGACGCTCCTGCTTCAACCCGCCCAGGCGCACCAGCTGGCGCTGCGCGTTCTCCCGCACGCCGGCCTGGCCGACGAGGGTCCGCAGCCGGTTCCAGCCCGCGCTCGCGCCGACGGCCGCCGCCGGGTCCGAACCCACCGACACCGCCGCGGCCGCCGCCGACGGCAGCTGCACCAGCTCCGCCCGCAGGTCCTCGGCCGTCAGCCGGTTGAGCTCCGAGTCCTTCGACGGCGGCTGCAACGCCAGCCGCGACGCCTGGTTGTTCACCATCGCCTCGAACAGCTTGCGCGCCACCCGGCCGTTACCGAACGTCGCATCCTTCGGCACCCGCTCGAAGTACTCGCGCAGCGCCTGCAGAGCGTCGTCGGTCAGCTCGTAGTAGTGCTTGCGCGTCAAGCCCGTCGTGATCGTGACCAGCTCGTCGACGCTGTAGTTCGGGAACTCGATCGTGCGCGTGAACCGCGACGCCAGACCGGGGTTGGACTGCAGGAACAGATCCATCTGCTCCGAGTACCCCGCGACGATCACCACCAGCGAATCACGCTGGTCTTCCATGATCTTCATCAGCGCGTCGATGGCTTCCTGACCGAAGTCCGGACCGGACCCACCCGAACCCGCGGCCAGCGTGTACGCCTCGTCGATGAACAGCACGCCACCGATGGCCTTCTCGACCACCTCGGTGGTCTTGATCGCCGTCGAACCGATGTACTGGCCCACCAGATCCTGGCGCGCGACCTCGATCATGTGGCCCTTGGACAGGATGCCCAGCTCCGCCAGCACCGTGCCGTACAGGCGCGCGACCGTGGTCTTACCGGTACCGGGAGGGCCCGCGAACACGAGGTGGCGGCTCATCGGCGGCATCGGCAGCCCCATGCGCTCACGCATCTGGGACATCTTGATCAGGTTGATCAGGCCGGTGACCTCCTTCTTCACCCCGGCCAGACCCACCAGGGACTCCAGGTCACCCAGCGGCCCGTCCATCACCTCACCCGCGGCGTCGCTCACGCTCTGCGGGGCGGCCGGCTGGTCGGGCGTCGACGGGAACTCCGAGGACAACCCGCTCGGCGAAGAGGATTCCGCGCGCGCCTGGTCGGTGCTCACGTTCTCCACCGTCGCCTGGTCGTCCTCAAGACGGTGCACGGCCTCGCCGCCCGCGTCGTTGACCACGCAGTCGCGGATCGTCACCGGCTCGCGCGTCTCGACGAGGAACCCGTCGCCACCCGCGCCGAGCACCTCGCACTCGACGAGTGACCCGCGCGAACCCTCTTCCAGCACCACGCCGTTGCGCTTGGCGCTGCGCACGCGGCACCGCGAAGCGCTCAGCACGGAGCCGCCGGCGACGGTGATCCCGTCGGCCTTCGCCTCGGCGATTTCACAGTCCTGCAAAGAACTTTCGGCCGGGCCCGACACACGAAGGCCGCCGCCGCGCACCAGCACCGAGGTGAGCGACGACGGCGTGCTCGCCCCGAGCGTCACGGCGTGTTCGGCCGTCGAGCCCACTCTGACGTCGGCCACGGTCACCCGCGCCGACTCCGTGGCCTCCAGGCCCGCCTCGCGGCCGGTCTCGATCGACGCGTCGGCCAGTTCCATTCGCGACTGTCCGGAAAGGACAATGCCGGGCCCGGATTCGGTGTTCAGCCGCAACCCGGTGATCTTCACGGCCGCCTCGGCGTTCACGAGCACCGCCGTCTGCGTCGAACCGCGCACGGTCGCACGCTCGAACTTCGGCGTCGCCTCACCGTCGACGAGGATCGCGACCGGCGAACCCTCGAACGTGCAGTCCACGAACTGCGGCGCCGCGTTCGCCGTCGCCTGTACCGCGTTGCGCTCGGCACCGGAGAACACGCACTCGCGCAGCAGCGGCGCCGACGACCCGGCCACGTGCGCCGCCTGCATCGGCGCGGCGACGAACTGTGAGCTCGCCACCGAGATCCGGCCCTGGCTCGTGAGATAAAGGTCAACATTTGCGCTTTCACGCACAGTGAGGCCCGTGATTGTTGCGCGACCCTGTTGTTCCACCACCATCGCGGGCTTTTGTGCGCCGGTGATCTCGCAGTGTTCGATTACGGCCACCGCTTCGCCGTTCACGCAGATCCCGTTGCCCTGCGGGCGGCGCACCGCACACCGGCGCAGCACCACGGACCCGACCTCGGCCACCACGATCCCCGACGACGCCGCGTCGACGATCTCCGTGTCCTCGATCGTGCTCTGCGCGGGCGAAGCCACGACCACGCCGGCGCCCGCCGAGCTCGTCACCGTGCAGCCGCGCAGCGCGAGCTGGCCCTGCAGGCGCGCGAGCAGCGTCGCCCAGGACGCGCCGGAGATCCGGCAGCCGTCCAGCGCCGCCTCGCCGCGAACCACGTCGACGGCCACGAGGTTGCTGTCGGTGCTGGTGAGCGTGAACCCGCGCAGCTGCACGGCCTCGGCGTTGGCGACGAGGACGCTGCCCTCGCTCGCCACGACCTCGACGGTGCCCGCACCCTGCTCGGCAACCAGCGAAACCATCCGGTCCACCACGAGGTTCTCCTCGTAGCGACCCGGGTTCACGCTGATCGTGGCCCCCGGCTGCGCCTGCGCCAGCGCGGCGCCGATGGTCGGGAACGCCCCCGGCCGATCACCGCCGACCACGAGCAACTGTCGGTTCATCGATTTCGCCTCTCCCGCCTCGACACCACGCTCACACCAGCCCCGGGAGCGCCCCGAACCGCGGCGCGGACACCTCGGCGATCGGGTCCCGGCCCTCGGCCTCGGCCCACACCTCGAGCTCCCGGCGCAGCGACACCAGCGCCAGTTCGTCGAGCGAGATCCGGTCGGACGCGACCTTGCCGGTCTCGTCCACCTCGCTCGACGTCAGTTCCCGCAGCAGCACCAGCCCGCGCACGCCGTCGGCGGGCTCGCGCAGGTCCAGCACCTTGAAACTCGTGCCGGGCACGAACAGCACCCGGTTCTCCACGCCACCGGCTGTGGGTTCCAGCAGCTTCGTGCGGCGGGCCGTGATCGACCAGACCAGCACGTCGGTGTCGCCGTCCAAAGTGGACGACGGCTGCGTGAGCGTGTTGAGGAAACCCCACTCGGTGAGCACCTTCTGCGAGCGGAACAGGTCCCACTCGGACTTCGACACGGACGTCGCGAACGTCGCCGGCCCGCGGTGCGAGGGCAGCCGGCTCAGGCCCGCGACCACGCAGCGCGCGATGGGCACGTGCGGCCCGTTGGCGCCGGTGCGCAGCGCGCCGTCGATGGCCGCGCCCTTGACCGAGAGGTACAGCTGCACGGCGACCGCGTCGGTGAGCACCTCGGCCGACGACGTCGACAGCGCCCCCTGGAACCCGGGGTGCTCGGACAGGATGCGGGCCACGGCGTTGGACATCAGGCCGTACTCCGCGCCGAGCGACTTGCGCAGCCACTCGCGTTCCTTCTCGGCGCCACGCTTGGGCAGCAGCGCCGTCGCCTCGGCACCCGGGGTGGGTTGCAGGCGCGCCTCGCCCTTCTCGGCCGGAACGACCGGGGCGACCGGCTCGGCGACGCCTTCGATGGCCTGAGCGTTCTCGCTGGTCTCAGCGTTTTCGGCAGTCTCGGTGTTCTCAGTGTGCTCGGGGATGGTCTCGACCGGAACGACCGGTCCCTGCACGGTCGGCGCCTCGACCGACGGCGGCGCCACGGGCGGCATCCCCGCGGCAGGCGGCATTCCGGCGGGCGGAGTGGCGGCCGGCGGCATTCCGGCCGGCGGCCTGGCCGCGGGCGGCATCCCCGCAGGCGGGGTCGCGGCCGGCGGCATCGACACGGGCACAGCGGCAAGACCGGGCGGAGCCACCGGCGCCGACGGCATCCCCACCGGCGGTGCGGCAGGCGGAATCGGCGCGGGCGAGGCAGCCGGACCCGAGAACCCGGTCGGCGCACCGAGAACCGGCACGCCCGGGCCCGCGAAACCGCCGGGCCCCCCGAACTTCGGCGGCGCCGACGGACCGGCAAACGCAACCGGAACCTCGCCCTGAGGCACCGTGGGGCCGACCGGACCCGCGAACTCGGCACCGTGCCGGCCCGCAGGCTTGTCGTCCTGCCCGTCCCCGAACGGACCGCTCGAGGACTCCTCCACCGGCACCATCGGCGGCCGAGCCGACGTGATCGTGATCGGGCTGCCGACCCCGGCCAGCGACCGCGGCACCCCGACACCCGGGTCGAGGCGCTGCGTGATCGTCGGCTCGGACCGCAGCAACGCCGGCTCCGGCGTGACGTCCACCTCGAGGTCCACGGGCGCGGCCGGCTTGTACTTGCCGGGCATCACGACCTCCGTCGGGCCGGCCTCCAGCAACGCAGGAGCCGGGGCCGGAGCCGCGTCACCCTGCTCGATCTCCGCCAGCGCCTTGGTCGTCACCTGCGCCCGGCCGCGCTCGGCCAGCAGCGCGTGCGCGGGCAGGACGCGGCTCATGCGCCGCGTGTTCTCGTCGAGCCGCGCGAGCACGTCCTGGGCCAGCATCCGCATGCGGTCCGCGGCGTCTTCGCTCGCCGCGTCGAAAGTCAGGTTGTTGATCGAGTTGTCCAGCGTCAGCGCGCGCACGGCCGGGGTTTCGCGGCCGTCGTGCGGCGAGCGCACCAGCAGGCCGGACTGCACGACCTCGATCACGGCGTCGGGCGAGTACCAGTACACGGCCGGGGCGACCTCGTTGAGGCCGTGGATCGGAGGGCGGTGACTGATCAGGCGCGGCGCCTGCACCGGCCCGCCCTGCACGCGCGGCTGGTAGCCGATCTCGCGCACGAACGTGGTCCAGCCCAGCCGGCCGTCGAACAGCACCGTGCGCACGTCGACCAGTTGCGGCGACCCGACGGGCAGGCCGGTGTAGAACGCGACCTCCTTGCCCAGCAGGTCGGCCAGCGCCTGGCCCAGCGACGTCCCGGCCGGCACCGACATCGGGCCGTACTGCACGAACCGGGCGTTGGCCCGCACGTTCTCCGGCAGCCGCACCCACAGGCGGGCCGCGTCGTCGAGCGTCAGCGGCGGGCAGCCGGGGCAACCCAGCACGATCGTCATCCTGTCGTGCTGCGCGGGCAGGCCCTTGACCAGCGCCGCGCGGTGCGCGCGCTGTCCCTGGTCGAAGCCGACCGGCCGCACCCACAGCCCACCCGGCAACGGCTCCGCGACCCCGCGCGAGCTCGTGGATGTCAGCTCCGCCGTGAGCCCGGAGTCCCACGACGGCCGCGGGAACCGCTTGGCCTCCCACTTCGGCGCGCGCCCCGGCTGGAACTTCACCCAGCCGCTGCCGCGTCCGGAGTGGACGAACAGGGCACCGCCGGCGCTCGGGATCACCGAACCGTCAGGAGCAAGCACCGTGCGGTTGATCCGCTCCGACAGCCACTGCCCGGCCAGCGCCGACGTCTCGCGTGAACGCCCGCCGATCACCAGCCGCACACCGCGACGGCGCCGCGGCAGGACCTTCGCCACCGACTCCCACAGCGAGATCGGCGAGTCCACCGGCAGGTCCACGACGACCAGGTCGTGCTCGGTGTCGGCCGCGACGCCCAGCGCGAGCGCCTGGGCCTCGTCGGTCATCCCGGTCGCGGGGTGGACGACAAGAGCGTTCCCGACCGTCTGCTTGTCGAGGGTGGTACCGGAGGCACCGGTCCCGCGACGCACCAGCGAGAGGTCCATGTTCACCTTCGTCCTTCCTACCGGCACCGGCCCGAGCTCCCGGCACAGCTGTCACGTGCGGCGTAGGTCTATCGGTTCACGTCGGGATGCGCACGGTGTGGGACGGCCCGCCGGTGCCCCCCACTGGTGCAGACGGCGCACTCCCGCCGGTGTGATGCGCGATCAGGCCGTAGACGAAAAACCCGACCACGATCAGCAGGGCCAGCAGCGCGCCGCCGAGCAGCCCGTTCCAGGTCCGCTTGGCCGGCACGTCGAGGTGGCTCGCGTCGCCCAGCACCAGGGCCGAGGTCATCCGTCCGATGAGGAACGAATACGCCTCGACGTGGTCCTTCTGCGTCTGCACCATGTCAGCTCACCCCGTTCACGCCGTGAGCCCGGTCGCCCAGCCGTAGACCCCGAACAGCTGCAGCAGAATCGGGATCACCGCCACCGCGCTCAACGTCTCGGTCCAGTTGGCCAGGTGGCCCCAGATCGGCAGCAGACGCCGCGGCGGCGGCCGCAGCATCGCCAGCACCAACAGGAAGAACACCAGCGCCAGCCCGCCGGCCGACACCCCGCGCCAGTTGGCCGCCATCGGGTCGACCAGCGACAGCGCGAGCAGCACCAGCCCGACCGAGCCGGCGATCGACAGCGGCACCCGCTGCCACGCGCCCAGCAGCGCGCGCGAGCGCATCAGCACCGCCGCGGCCACCAGGAACGCCAGCAGCTTCGGGAACAGGTCCTGCTCCGCGAGGAACGGGAACGCGCAGGTGAACACGACCGCCGAGGCGATGCAGAAGATCGTGAGGTAACCGTCGGCGTAGGCCGTCTGCCGCACCATCTGCTCGGCGGGGGCAGGCTCGATGTCGTACTGCAGCTCCGACGCGGTGCGCGGCAGCTGCGGGCCGCGGATGCGCGCGAACCGGATGCCGATGCGCGGAGCGAAGACGAGCACCGCGATGAGTACGGCCGACACAAGGCCGGCCGTCTGGGTCGTGGTCAGCCCGGCACCGAGGTGCAGCCACATCGAAATGGCGCCGGCGACGCCCGTCGCCACCACCGCGCCGAACGGCACGAACGGCAGCCCCGGCGACCACGCGGCACGCCCGCCGATGAGCAGGCCGCCGGCCAGCGCGAACGTCAGGGAGCCGACGAGGATCGGCGCGCCCTGCAGGTCGAACGCGGCATCGACCCCGGCCACGCCCACGGCACCGGCGATGGCCGCGAACCCGCAGCCGCCGAGGCCGAGCAGCAGGAGCAGCGCCCCGTCGTCGGAGCGCACGCCGCAGGCGACCGCGGCCACGACCAGGCCGAGCGCCACGACGGCGGTCCCGATCGCGGACAGGCCCAGCGGACCCGGCATGAGCAGGATCCACGCCAGCACGACCTGCGCGAAGATCGCGAAGCCGAGGAACAGCCAGCGGTTGAACTCCGGCTTCCAGCGCCCGGGCTGGCGGCTGACGGCGGTGGCCATGCCGTCGGCGATGTCGTCGAAGTCGAGCTCCGGCAGCGGGTCCAGGCGGGGGCGGAGGTGGAACTCCTCGCCCTCCTTCCAGTCCAGCGACTCCGGCGTGCCGGCCGCGTCGAGCGGGGCCTCACCGAGGCGCTGCAGCACCCACGTGTCGGCCACGTCCTCGCGGCCGCCGGTGTGGCGCAGCAGCACCGGCAGCAGGCTCGTGAGCGGCACCGACATCGGCACGGCCAGATCGGCCCGCCCCTGCGGCCCGTACACCGTGATCCGGCAGAGCTCGCCCTGCATGGCTGTCAACGTCCGCTCCTTCCAGCGCGCGCGTTGTCATCGAAAGCACCGTGTTCGAAAGAGCTCATCGCAGGCCGCCCACCAGCTGCTGCTGCTCGGCTTCCGCGCCCAGTGGCACGTAACCGGTCTGCACGAGCTTCACGCCGCGGCGGGTGACCAGCTGCGCGCGGCCCGCGGGCAGGTTGCGCGGGGTCGCCTCGCCGAGGAACTTGCCTTCTTCCTTGGGGTAGGAGAAGACCACGCCGGGGCTGCCGAGCTCCCAGGCCCGGCGGATCACCGGGTCGCTCAGCGCCCGCATCGCACCGGAGGTGCTGCGCGCGACGATGAGGTGGAACCCGATGTAGGAGCCCTGCGAAAGCAAGGACAGCAACGACTCCAGCGGCGAGCCCATGCCGCCGGTGAGCAGCTGGTAGTCGTCGACCACGAAGAACAGCCGCGGGCCCGTCCACCAGTCGCGGCGCTTGAGCCGGTCGGCGGTGATCGACTGGTCCGGCACGCGCGGGGTGAGCGACACGCTCGCCTGCGCGGCCAGCTCCTGCAACGCCTCCGTGGTGGTGGCGTAGCCGACGCGGTAGGCCTCGGGGACCTCCGTGTCGAGCATGCGGCTCGGGTCGGCGAGCACGATCTTCGCCTCGCTCGGCTGGTAGCGCGCGAGCACCGAGCGGATGACCAGCCGCAGCAGGTTGGTCTTGCCGGTCTCGTTGTCGCCGAAGGTGAGCAGGTGCGGCGTGGCCTCGAAGTTGTGCCACACCGGCAGCAGCCGCTGCTCGTCCTGGCCCAGCGCGATCCGCAGGTCGCCGTCCGGCCGCGGGAGTTCGCTGATCGGCAACGTGTTCGGCAGCATCCGCACCGCCGGTGCCTTGCGGCCCGGCCAGAACGTGTGCACCTCTTCGGCCACGGCCTTGGTCGCCGCCGCCAGGTCGTCGGTCGCCGAGCTGCCGTCCATGCGCGGCAGCGCCGCCAGGAAGTGCAGCCCGTCCGGCGTCATGCCGCGGCCGGGCTGGTTCGGCACCGTCTTGGCCTTGCGCGAGCCGATCTCCGACTCCATCGGGTCACCCAGGCGCAGCTCGAACCGCGTCTGCAGCAGGTCGCGCAGGTACGGACGGATCTCCGACCAGCGCGTGGACGCGATCACCACGTGGATGCCGAACGACAGACCGCGCGAGGCCAGCTCGCCGATCTTCTGCTCCAGCTCCGAGTAGTCGTTCTTGAGGCTGTACCAGCCGTCGATGACCAGGAAGACGTCGCCGAAGGGGTCGTCGATCTGGCCGCGCCGGCGCAGCTGCCGGTAGACCTCCATCGACTCGACCCCGCGCTCGGAGAACACGTTCTCGCGGTACTCCATGATCTGCGAGATCTCTTCGATGGTCCGCACCACGCGGTCGCGCTCGAGGCGCGTGGCGACCGAGCCGACGTGCGGCAGGCCGTTGATCGACATGATGCCGCCACCACCGAAGTCCAGCCCGTAGAACTGGACCTCCTGCGGCGTGTGCGTCATCGCCAGCGCCAGCACGAGCGTGCGGACGATGGTCGACTTGCCCGTCTTCGGGCCACCCACCACGGCCACGTGGCCCGCGGCACTGGACAGGTCGGCCATCAGCAGCTCGCGCACCTGCTCGAACGGCCGGTCGATCATGCCCATCGGCACCCGCAGGCGGCCGTGGTGCGCCGGGTCCTGCACGCTCATGCCGCGCACCGGGTCGGGCAGCACGCTGGGCAGCAGCGAGTCGAGGCTCGGCGACTCCGCCAGCGGCGGCAGCCACACCTGCCGCGCGGCCGGGCCCGCGCCCGTGAGCCGGTCGACGAACACGTCGGCCAGCGTCGGGCCGACCGGCGCCGCGTCGAGAGCGTCCACATCGGACATCTTCTTCTCGGCGGGGTCCGGCTCGTCGTCGCGGATGATGAACCGGCTCGGGCGCGACTGGGTGAAGAACGGCACCACCTCGCGGCTCACGCGCGCGGCGTCCGAGTTGCCCTCGCCGCCGCCTGCGGGCACGGGACCGGACACGTACGCGGCCTTGAACCGCACCAGGTTCGTCGTGTCGATCTTGAGGAAACCGTTGCCCGGCTCCGAAGGCAGCTCATACGCGCTGCCGACCCCGATCACACTGCGCGACTCCATCGAGGAGAACGTGCGCAGCGCGATCCGGTAGGAGAGGTGGCCCTCCACACGGTGGATGCGGCCCTCGTCCAGCCGCTGCGACGCGAGCAGCAGGTGCACACCGAGGCTTCGGCCCAGCCGCCCGACCGAGACGAACAGCTCCATGAACTCCGGCTTCGCGCTCAACAGCTCGGAGAACTCGTCCACCACCAGGAACAACGTCGGCATCGGCGCCAGCTGCTCACCGGCCGCGCGTGCCTTCTCGTACTCGTACAACGACGGATAACCACTGGCGCGCAACTGTTCCTGCCGGCGCACCATCTCACCGTTGAGCGAGTCCTGCATGCGGTCGACCAGCGGCAGCTCGTCGGCCAGGTTGGTGATCATCGCGGAGGTGTGCGGCAGCCGGTCCATCCCCAGGAACGTCGCGCCACCCTTGAAGTCCACCAGCACGAAGTTCAAGATCTCCGACGAGTGCGTCGCCGCCAGCCCCAGCACCAGCGTGCGCAGCAGCTCCGACTTTCCCGAACCCGTCGCGCCGATCAGCATGCCGTGCGGGCCCATGCCGCCCTGCGCCGACTCCTTCAGGTCCAGCTCGACGATCTCGCCCTCTTCGGTCACGCCGATCGGGACCGACATGCGCGCCCGCTGCACCGCCCGCGGCCGCCACTGGGCCGGGATGTCGAACGTGTGCACGTCCTTGATGTTCAGCAATGCCGTCAACCCGAAGTCGCTTTCCAGCGGCTGCTCCGCGATCTCCAGCGTCCCACTCGTGCGCTTCGGCGCCAGCAACCGCGCCAGGCCCTCGCCCTGCGTCACCGACAGCTCGTCGCGCAGCGCCGAACCCGCGCCCGTACCGGCGGGAAACTCGACGAGGTCGTCCTTTGTGGTCAGCCGCAGCACCTTCGGGCCACCGGGCAGCGCGCCCGTGACATCGAGCAGCACCACGTTGCGCAGACCCGCACCCACCAGCCGCGACGACTCCGGGATCGGTGCCAGGTGCGCCACGATCACCACGAGCGGCTCGGTCGTGGTCGGACCCACCGCCTTGTCGTGGTCGTCGCGGTCGGCGACGTCCGGGCCCAGGATGTCCATCAGCTCGTCGTGATCCGTCGCCAGCATCCGCAGCGGACCCGCCGGATCGCGGAACGTCGGGTGGTTGTTGTGCGGCATCCACTTCACCCAGTCCCACTGCGACTGGGCGGCCTCGGTCGTCAGCACCGCCACCCGCAGCTCGTCGGGCGAGTGGAACGTGATCAGCTGCGCGAGCATCGCCCGCACCAGACCGACGGCGGCCTCGGGGTCGCCGTCGAACTCCACGCTTGTGAAGCTGCGCAGCCCCACCGCCGTCGGAATGCCCGACAACGTCCGGTACGTCTCCGTGAAGCGCCGCAACGAAATCGCCGACAGCGGATCCAGGTCCTCGATCGGCTTCGTCACCGGCGGCATCAGCTCCAGCGCCGACTGCTGCGACCCCAGCCCGATGCGCACGCGGCCGAAGTCGTCGTGGCTCACCCGCCGTTCCCACAACCGCGGCCCCATCGCCAGCGACCACAGCGAATCCGGCGACGGGTTGTTCCACGCCACCGCCCGCCGCTGGTGCTCCGCCGTCGACCGGGCGCGCTCGCGGACCTGCGCGATGTAACGCAGGTAGTCGCGCCGCTCGGCCTTCATCTTCCGCTTGCGCTCACCCGCGGCCCGCGACAGCTGGCCCAGGCTCATGGCCATCATCGACACGCCCATGCCGCCACCGAGCACGTACGTCATCGGCGAGCTGCCTCCGACGCCCGAGAACGCCAGGATCATCACCATCGACCCGATGCCCATCGGCAGCATCATCAACAGCGAGTTGAAATCCCGGGCCGCCGGCTCGGCGAGCACCGGCGGCTCCTGCAGGTCTTCCTGCCCCTCGGGCAGCTCCGGACCCGCGACCCGCGGGCCACGCTTGACTGTCTCAGTACTCACCGGTGCACCTCCTTCCGAACGTTCCCCGTCACTCGAGCACGCCCGAAGGCCGGCTCGCCGGGCGACCCCACGCGGACTCGTCCTGGCTCAGCAGGTCCGCCATCGTGCGTTCGGCCTCTTCTTCCTCTTCGCCCTCTTCGACTTCGGCAGTGTCCTCTTCGGACTCGAGCTCGTCGGGGTCGGGTCCGCCGTTCGTGGGCAGCTCGTCGGCGTAGAACTCGCCCTGGCCGGTCCGCACCCGCTGGTACGTCGCGAGGTGCGGCGAGTCCTCCGTGCCACCCGCCGGGCGCCACGGCTTGTCCGAGCGCTCCACCAAGTCGGTGACGAAGTCCTCCTCCCGGTCCTCGCGCTGCGCGAACACCGAGGAAGGCAGCAGGCCCGGCAGGAAGTCGGCCGTGCCGGCGTCCCACGCCGAGGTGTCCACGACCTCCGCTGCCTGGACCACGGCGATGCGCACCTCGTCGGGCTCGCCACCGCCGACGCCGCCCGCGATCGCGCCTTCGCGGTCATCGTGCTTGTTGTTGTGCTGCTCTGAGTTCTGCGTGTTCGGGGCCGATTGTGTGGCCGGGGTTGCCGGAGTTGCTGCCGACCCGGCCACTCCCCAGCCCGCTTGCACGGGCGGCACCACGACCGGGACGGCGGGGACCGCGCTCGTCGCCCAGCCACCCGAGCCGGCTGCCGGCTGGTCGCCGGTGCCCCAGCCCGTGACGGGGGCCGGGTCGTCGGGGGCCGCCGTCTCGACCGGGGCGGCTTCGACGGGCGTCGGGTGGACCGGCGTCGGGTGGACCGGCGTCAGGTGGACCGGAGTGGCGTCGACCGGCACCGGGGTGACCGGAGTGACGTCCACCGGCACCGGCGCGGCAGGCACCGGATCGGGCTGCGTCGACCACGACGTCGCGGGCGCCGCCGGCGTGTCGCTGACCACGGCCGGGTCGCCGGCACCCGCCGGGACCGGGCCGTTCGTCCACGGCTGCGTGGTGGCGTCGAGCAGGCTCGCGGAGTCGGGCCGGTCGGTCGCGGTGCCGGTCGGCGCGGGGCCGCCCATGCCGTTCTGGGGCGGGACGGCCGCGCCCGGCGTGCCGGTGCCGTCGACGTCGTGCGCGGCGGGCGTGCCGAGACCGTCCACAGAGGACAGTGCCGGCGGCGCCCAGTCGGCCGACTTCGACGGCGGGGTATCCCCGAACGAGTTCGGGTCACCGACACCGGCCGGCGAGTTCGCCAGCCACGCGTTGTCCACGCCACCGAGCAGACCGGCCGAGTCGGGCCGGTCGGCGGCCGGCGCGTTCGCACCCGCCCCGCCTCCCGCGCCGCCCGGCGGCATCATCGGCATGCCCGAGCCCGCGCCACCGGCGCCAACCTGACCGGGACCGTTCGGGTCCGCCAGCGATTGAGGCAGATCCGGCGGCGGCACGAGGTTGCTCGAATCCAGCCCCTTGACGCCGTCGAGCCCACCGCCGACACCGCCGAGGTCACCGGCACCGCCGACGCCCGCGTCCGCTCCGGGCGGCGGAGCCCACGACGCCGACTTGAGCGGCGGCGTCTCGCCGAACGAGGTCGGGTCGCCGATGCCCTGCGGGACGTCGGTGAGCCACGGCTTGTCGATGCCCCCGAGCAGACCGGCGGAGTCGGGCCGCTCGCTGCCCTGGTTGCCCAGGCCGCCCGCGCCACCACCCGCGCCGCCCGGCGGCATCATCGGCATGCCCGAGCCCGCACCGCCGGCACCGACCTGGCCGGGACCGTTCGTCCCGTTCGGGTCCGCCAGCGACTGAGGCAGGTCCGGCGGCGGCACGAGGTTGCTGGAGTCCAGCCCCTTGATCCCACCGGGACCGTCCGAGCTCGCGCCACCGAGACCGCCGGCGCCGTCGAGGTTTGCACCGCCCGCGCCACCGGTCCCGCCGGCATCACCGGGCGGCGGTGCCCACGAAGCGTGGCTCAGCGGCGGGGTCTCGCCGAGCGAGGTCGGGTCGCCGATGCCCTTCGGGATGTCCGAGAGCCACGGCTTGTCCACGCCACCGAGCAGGCCCGCGGAGTCGGGCCGCTCGCTGCCCTGGTTGCCCAGACCACCGGCACCACCCGCGCCGCTCGGCGGCGGCATCATCGACGGCGGCGGGATGGCGCCCTGGTTGCCGGTGTTACCGCCGTCCTGCAAGCCCGGCGGCAGGTCCGACGGGTTCAGCGCGTTGCTCGACAGGTTGTTGCCCAGGCCGGCGTTGCCCGGCGGCGGCGTGAGGGCCGGCGGCTTGATGTCGCCGAGACCACCACCGCCACCTGTGCTGCCGGGGCCACCGCCGCCCTTGACGTCACCGGGCGGCGGCGTGAGCGCGGGCGGCTTGATGTTGGCGAGGTTGGTCCCGCCGTTGTTGGCGCCGTTGTTGCTGCCCGTCGAGCCGGGCGGCGGCGTCAGGTTGGGCGAGGTGAACGGGGGCAGGTTGCCGAGACCACCGTTCTGCCCGCCGTCGTCGCCACCGATCGAGCCCGGGGGCGGCGGCAGGTTCGGCGACGTGAGCGGAGGAGGCGTGGTGTCGAAGTTGCTCAGCCCGGCACCACCGGGCCCGCCACCGGGACCACCGCCACCGGACGTGTCGAGGTTGGGCGGCGCCACGTTGAGGTTCTGGAACGGCGGCAGGTCGCCGCCACCACCGTCGCCGCCACCGACGTCACCGGGAGGCGGCGGGATGGCCGCGGCGTTGAGGGGTGGCGGATTGCCGCCACCGCCACCGGTGTCACCCGGGGGCGGCGGGATGTTGGGGGGTGGGACGTTGCCCGCGCCGCCGGTGCCGTCGCCACCACCGCCGTCGCCACCACCGGCACCCCCGCCGGGAGGCGGGATGTCGGCGGGCGGCGGGATGTTCGGGGGCGGCGGCAGGTTGTCGCCGCCCCCGCCGGGCGGCGGGACGCTCGGCGGCGGGGGCGGCGGGGCCTGGCCGGGCGGCGGCGGGGTGTAGCTGGAGGTCGCGACGGTGTTGTACTTCCCGGCGAGCTGGTTGCCGACCTGACGCATGTCGTTGGTCATCATCTCGACCGCGTCAGGGAACTGCGAGATGAACGCCCGCCCGTCGCCGAGCACCTTGCCGCGGGCGATGACCTGCTCGGCGTAGTAGCTGTCGATGTAGCGAAGGGTGTTCTGCGCCCACTGCAGGTAGGCGGCGGAGTTCACGAGCTGGGTCGGGATGTCGCGCGCACCGCCACCGCCGTCGGTGATCATGTGCACGAGGGCGTCGAACTTCCCGCTCAGGTTGGCGGCGAGGACCTTGAAGTTGTCGGCGGCGGTGCCCTTCCACGGCCCGTCGTCGCCCGCGAGAGCGGCGGTCTGGTCCTTGATGGCTTGGGAGATGGCGGCGAGGTTCAGCTGCGTTGTCTGGAACACGCCGGCGGCGGCCTGCAGCGACTGCCAGTTGACGTTGCCGTAGGCCCGGTCCAGGTTGTCTTGACCACCGGTCATCGAACCGCCGCCCAGGATGGCGGCCTCGATCTGCTTCCAGGTCAGCCCGTCGAAGTCCTTGCCGGGGTCTCCGGTGGTGTTCGCGTTCCCGTTGCTGCCGGAGTCAGGCCAGATGCCGTTGTCGTCCTGCTGGAACCCGTTGTTGTTATTCGGGTTGGTCACTGCCGCTCCATCTTCCCTTGCTCACCTGGAACCTGGGACCGCCGCCCCGCGAGGCGGCGGTCAGCTGTGCTTGTTGCCCGCGTTGTTGATTTCGTTGCTGACGTTGCCGAAGTACTGGTTGTACTTGTCCATCGTCATGTTGTTGGCCTCGTCGGCGTCGTCGTAGGCCTTCGACGCCGTGTTCACGGCCTCGGAAAGGTCGTGCAGCGACGTGATGAGGTCCTGGATCGTGGCGCGCGTGGTGTCGCGCACCCCGCCCGGCCCGACGATCGGCTGGGTGATCTTGCCGTTGGCGGTGGCGAAGATACCGGGCTTGACGGTGATGCCGTCGAGCTGGCCGGGCAGGTCCTTGAGCGGGCCGTCGGCGAGGGTCTGCATGTTCGTGGCGAACGTGCGCATCGCCTCGGTGTTGACCGTGGTCACGCCCTTGCCGGGGTGGTCGGCGCCACCGGGGACCGCGGGCGGCGTGGTGACGTTGCCCTGCGGGATCCACTGGTTGTCGACCGGCGGCGGGTTCTGGTCACCAGGGCTCTTGAACGGGCCGCTCGTCGACGCCGGGGTGTTGTTGTCCGGGTGAAGCGAGTCCATCACCGTCTTCGCCGATTCGAAGACGACTGGGTCGAATGCCATGAGTGCTCACTGTCCTTTCAGGTCTGCGGACCCGGTGGGGACACCGGGGGCGCGGCGGGTGACCCACCGCGCCCCGGGGACCCGCGACGCCGGCATCAGCGCTGCGCGAACCGCTGCGCGTTGCCGCTCTCGGTGGTCGAGGTGCCCTCGTTGATGTGCGACAAGGTCTGCGAAGCGGCGTCGAGGGCCTGCGGCAGGACCTGCGCCTGCTGGTGGCACCACTCGTAGGTCGACTGGAACTCGTCGGCCGCCGAACCGGTCCAGTGCTCGCGCTGCGCCTGGATCTTGCTGTGCATCTCTTCCAGCAGCGAGGTGATCTGCTGTGCCTGCTGCTTGGCCGTGTTGACGGTGTCGCCCATCACGGCGAAGTTGATCTGGAAGTTGCCCAGAGCCATGGATCTGTCCTCTCAGGAGAAAGCTGGGTTGGTTTCGAGCAGGTCAGAAGCCGTTGAGGCCGCCGCCGCCGATGGCAGCGGCCTGCGCGCGAGCCGTGGAGGTGTTGTCCTCGTCGCCGCGGTCGTAGTCCGCGGCGCCCTGCGTGACGTGCTCGGAAAGCGTGGTCAGGCGCTGCACGATCTTCTTCACCGTGTTGTCGAACTCGCCCATGGCCTGGTGGAAGATCGTGGCGGAGTCCGACCGCCAGGTGCCGAGCAGTTCCTGCATGGTCGAGTCCACCTGGCCCCCGGTGCTCGTGATCCCGTCACCGGTGCTGGTGATCGTGCTCGCACCCTGACGCATGATCCCGGTATCGACCTTGGCGCCGTCCTGCGAAGCCATGCTCTTCTCCTCTGGTTGGATTTTTCTTCGATTGTCGACATGTAGTCGAAGCTGCTCTCCGCCAACACGACGTCGTCGTGAGGACGGTTCATCGCAAATGCCGTGACGCCGCTTCACACTTCCGAGGTTCGAGAAGGCTGACCGGAGCCGGCGAGGTAACGGTAAGTGAGTGCGCGACACACTGCGGTCTGTTGTTCCCTTATGGACACCACGTCGCGGACGCGGGGGCAACAGCGTTCACGACCGGACAAACAGGACATGCCCAGCAAGGCCCGGGTGCGGCTCACCGGATCGGTCCGCTTCTTGCCCCTTTTTCCGCCCAGGTCTGCATGAGAGGCCATCGCCGGAAAGTGTCGGTGCGGCCCCGTAGAGTGCGGGCCGTGATCGACCAGCTCACCATCCCGACCGAAGCCGGCTCCTTCGACGCGATCGCCTCGGGACCTCAGGACGGTCGCCCCGTGCTGCTGCTCCACGGCTTCCCCGAGGCCGCCGTGGAGTGGGAACACCAGGTGGCGACCCTCGGCGTGCTCGGCTACCGCGCCGTGGCACCCGACCAGCGGGGGTACTCGCCGGACGTTCGACCAGAACAACCGGCGGAGTACGGTATTTCTACCCTGGTGGACGACGCCGTGGCAATGGCGGATGCGTTGGGGTGGCCGAAGTTCGACCTCGTCGGGCACGACTGGGGCGGGGCCGTCGCGTGGTGGACCGCGGACGCGCACCCCGGCCGGCTGCGCAGCCTCGCCGTGGTGTCCACCCCGCACCCCGCGGCTCTCGCGGCGGCGATGAAGACCGACGAGGACCAGCACCTGCGCTCGGCGTACATGACGGAGTGGCGCGCGACCCCGGCCACGGAGCGGAAGATGCTCGCCGAGGGCGCCCGCGCGCTGCGCGACATCTTCGAGCGCCGCATCCCGCCGAGCCGGATCGACGAGTACGTGCGGCGCCTCGAGGAACCGGGCGCGCTCACGGCCGCGCTGAACTGGTACCGCGGCGGCCGGCCGGGCGGGAAGATCGGCAAGATCGACGTGCCGACGCTCTACGTGTGGTCCACCGAGGACGTCGCGTTCGGCTCCACGGCCGCGCTCGACACCGGCAACTGGGTCACCGGGCCGTACCGGTTCGAGATGCTCGAGGACGTGTCCCACTGGGTCGCCGAAGAAGCCCCCGAGGCCCTCACCTCCCTCATCGTGGAGCACCTCGGCAGCCACTGACGAACGAGCCGGCCCGGGTTTCGTTGGCACACGGGAATTATTACTGACATCCGTCCAATTCGGACCGGTGGACAAGATCGTTCACCCGAGGCGGTCATGCGTTGCCCTGCGGGCCGGTGGCTGTCACGGACTGTGCTGTTCGACGTGGTTCGTCGGGCGCGGTTTGTGTTGTCGATTTTCGCTCTGGGGTGGGGATTTCCCGTTGGTCGCCGGGTTTCCGGGCTCGCGGCAACCGTGCGTCAAGAGCCGGCCCGGTAGTTCACCCGAGACGGGCCAAACGGCGGATCGAGGGCGCCGGCGGTGACGGATCGTGTCGGTCAATCGGGCTCGGCGCCGTTTTGTCCACTTCGGACTCAATGGTTCACCCGAGGAGGTCACCCGGAGGCGCGGCGGGCCGCGGCGGTCACGCACCGTGCCGCCCGGCCACCCGAAACGGGATGAAGGGCACGGCCACCCGCCTTGCGGTACCTCGTCCGTGGAGCTTTGGTGTTCAGT
Source organism: Amycolatopsis sp. NPDC005232 (assembly GCF_040607795.1). NCBI lineage: Bacteria > Bacillati > Actinomycetota > Actinomycetes > Pseudonocardiales > Pseudonocardiaceae > Amycolatopsis > Amycolatopsis sp. NPDC005232. The sequence continues at coordinate 126,212 of NZ_JBEXHL010000002.1, forward strand.
GGTCACGTGGACACCATCACCGAATCCGAGTCCGAGCGCGTCGTCTTCGTCACGGAGGACGGCGTGCCGACGGGAGAGACCGGGCCGAAGCTCGCGAGCCACCACGGCGAGACGCGGCTGCACCTCGCGTTCTCGTGTTACGTACTACGCCGTTCGGACCAGGCGTTGCTGATCACGCAACGAGCACTGGACAAGAAGGTGTGGCCGGGGGTGTGGACCAACAGCGTCTGCGGGCATCCCGCGCCGGGCGAGCCGCTGCCCGACGCCGTGCGCCGGCGCGCGGCGTACGAGATCGGGCTGCCGGAGCTGCAGGACCTGGAGTGCGTGCTGCCGAAGTACCGGTACCGGACGCCGCCGTTCCAGGGGATCGTGGAGAACGAGTTCTGCCCGGTGTTCGTTGCGTGGGTCGATCGCGACCCCGAGCCGAACCCCGAGGAAGTCGGTGGCTGGCGGTGGGTCTCGTGGCCCGATTACGCACAGTTGCTCGAAGGCACTGAGGAAAACGTGAGTTACTGGGCCAAAGACCAGTACACGCAGCTCAAGGGGAAGAAGCCGTTTTCGTCGTTGGGGCAACAGAACTTCGGTGCGTGACAAAACCGGGCCCCAGTCGTCCACTTGAGCGATATTCGCTTTCGCGCGTACCGATGCCTCAAGACACCGCTCCTTTAAGACGACAACCATGAGGTGGCGGAGGTGGGTGTGGCGGCCGAGGACGAGCTCACGGCGGGTGCACCCGCTCCGGATCTGCTGAGCCTGCACGAGTCCATCGCCGGCATGTTCGCCAAGCAGGGCGACTGGCGCCGGGCGTACGAGCACCTGCGGTGCGCGCTCGACATCGCACGGGCCGGCAGTCTCCGGGACACGCTGACGTCGAGCTACAACCGCCGTTACCTCGACCAGCGCCTGCCCGGCCTGCCGGCCGCACGCGGTCTGGCCGTCGCGCTGATCGACCTCGACCGGTTCAAGCACGTGAATGACACGTACGGTCACCTCCTCGGCGATCGGGTGCTGTGCCGCGTCGCCGACCTCCTGCAGGAAGAGCTGCCGCCCGACGGGTTCTGCGCGCGCTACGGCGGCGAGGAGTTCGCGCTCGTGCTGCCGGGCGTCGACGCGCCGGGGGCCGTGCGGATCGTCGAGGCCGCCCGCACGCGGGTCGCCCGTCACCCCTGGTCAGAACTTCAGCCCGGCTTGAGAGTCACCATCAGTGCGGGCCTGGCGCACGCTTCCGCCGGCCCGGTGTCCGCCCAGCGGCAACTCCTGCGCGCGGACAACCTCTTGTATGCGGCGAAACGCGCGGGGCGCAACAAAGTCGCCTATCACGACCGCGAAACGACGCACGTCATTACCCACTCTGAGTAACGTAAACGCGAGCTTACTCCCATTCGCTTGCTCCAATCTTCACCTGTTCGTCCGCTTCGGGCCGTCTTGGGTCGACTCATGGTGAAGAAATTCGCGGGAGGGTGTCGTCACGAACGGCGGGTATCCGTACGATAACGAAAACCTCCCGAGGAACGACGTGCCCTGGGAGAGCCGGAACGAAAGGCCCCGCCGCCGGTTCGTAAGCGCCCGAAGTGCGAAAGGAGTCCGAGTGCCCGACGATCGCCCCCTTCCCGGCACCGGTCGCCACTCGGACAACGGCACCCCCCACACCCGCGCCGGCCGCCGCCGCTCCATGGAAACCCAGGGCGGCATCAGCGTCTCCGACGTCGTGGCCCGCCACACCGGCGAACGCCCGACCTTCGACACGGAAGACTCGGATCCGGGCTCGCGGCGCGCGGAACCCGGAACGCGGTCGAACGGCAGCTCGCACCTGGCGGAGTCGAACGGCAGCTCCCACCTGCGCGGCCCCAACGGCTACTCTGCCGCACCCGGCTCCCGCCCGGGCTCGCGCCGCGCCGACGACTCCGACTTCGATGGCGGCTCACACCTCGCGGAGTCCAACGGCAGCTCCCGTCTGGGCAGCCCCGGCAGCTCACACTCGGCAGAGTCGAACGGCAGCTCCCGCCTAGGCAGCCCCGGCAGCTCACACTCGGCAGAGTCCAACGGCAACTCCCGCCTGGCCGGCCCCGGCGGCTCACACCTCGCCGACGAGAGCTACTCGACCTCTTCCCGCTCTCGCCGCGCTGAGCAGCCGCCACCCCGCGGCCGCCGTGCCCGCCCCGACGACGACCCGCCCGCCGCACCTTCGGCGGGCGGCCCCGTGCCACGCGCGGATTCCCCGGGCCGGACCTCGCACGCCGCGGATGCCCCGGAGCCGGCCCCCTCGCGCGGGCCCCGCCGGGCCGCGCCGGAACCGCCTTCCCCGCGCCGCCCGACGACCTCGCAGCCACTTCCCACCGGCCGCCGCCGCGCCCCGGAACCGCCGGCGCCCGGTGGCAGCCACGCCGTGCCCGACGACGGCCCGGACTTCTCGGACCTCCCGGCCGCCGAACCCCCCGGCCGTCACGGCACTTCCGCACCGCCCGAGCCCCCGAACGGCCGCCCTCGCGGCCGCACCCCGGGCCCGGCGGGCGCCGCCCCGCTACCCCCGGCCGAACGCCCCGCCCGCCCCAACGGCCAGCGCCCCGGCCCGAACGGCATGCCAGGCGCCGGCGGCGTTGCCGCACCGAATGGCAACCAGGGCCCGAATGGCATGCCTCCTGCCAACGGCATGCCCCGGTCCAACGGCGCCGCCGGTCCGAACGGCAAGCCGGGTCCCCATGGCAAGCCGAGCTCCCAGACCGGCACGAATGGCATGGGGCCGAACGGTGCCGCCAGCCCCAATGGCAAGCCCGGCCCGAATGGCAAGCCTGCGCCGCGAGGCGACGCGAATGGCATGACCGGCGCAAACGGCGTGCCAGGCGCAGGCGGTCCTGCCGGCCCCCATGGCACGTCCGCGCCGAATGGCACGTCCGGCCCCCATCGCGTGCCAGGAGCTGCCGGCGCCAATGGCAACGCAGGCCCGAATGGCATGCCGACGGCCAACGGCATGCCGCGGCCCGGCAGTCCTGCCGGTGCGAATGGCAAGGCTGGGCCGAATGGCAGCGGCATGCCGGGGGCCAACGGCGTTACCGGGCCCAATGGCAAGGCCGGGCCTCAAGCCGGGCCGAATGGCAACCCCGCGGGCAACGGCATGCCGGGTGCCAACGGCGGTGCCGGGCTCAATGGCAAGGCGAGTCCCAATGGCAAGCCGGGACCGAACGGCATGCCAGGCCCCGGCGGTATGCCGGGACCGGATGGTCTTGCGGGTGCGAAGAGCAAGCCGGGGTTGAATGGCACGTCCGGGCCGCACAGTGTGCCGGGGGCCAACGGTGCTGCCGGGCTGAATGGCAAGGCCGGGGCGAATGGCAAGCGACGGCCCCAAGCCGGTGCGAACGGCCGGCCCGGGCCGAACGGCGCCGACAACGGCAAACCCGGCACAGACCGAGGTCTCGCGGCCGACGGGTTCGACGAGAACGACCAAAGCGCCGAAGCCGACCAGAACAACCAAGCCGCCCCGGCGGCCGAGCGCACTCAGCTCACCTCCCCCGTCGGGGAGCGCACCCAGCTCACCCCTCCCGTCGACGGCAAACGTCCGCCCCGCCAGCGCCGCCCACCCGCGCGCCCCGCCGGGGTGCCCGCGCGGTCGGAGCTCGATCCGTTGACCATGACGGACGAGATGGAGGCGATCGACGAGGCCACGCAGTACCGCCGGAAGATCGACCACACCCTCGCGCGCTTCTCGGCCGCCCACGACGAGATGCTGGCGGAGGAGGACAAGCGGCGCGAGCGGATGGCGCGGCTGACCGCGAGGCCCGTCGCGTTGTTCGAGCAGACGCGCACCGCCCTGCAGCGCGTGGTGGCGCCCACGGGGATCTACAAGGCGATTCCCGCGGAAGCCGAAGCCGAGGCCGACGACGAGAATCCCGAAGAGCGCGCCCCGCAAACCCGCTTGCAGGAGAAGAAGCGGCGCCACAACGAGCGGGCCGTCCGGATCGGGCGGATCGTGCTCATCGTGCTGGCCGTGCTGGTCTTCCTGGGCACGGGCGTGGCGTGGGGGGCGGTGAACTGGTTCGACGCCAAGTTCACCCAGGTCGCCGCGCTCGACGAGAACTCCTCCGACATCCGCAACGCCGACGCCCAGGCCAACGACGAGAACTTCCTCATGGTCGGCTCCGACAGCCGCGACGGCGCCTCGGCGGAAGAAGGCGTCGGCACGGCCGAGAGCAACCCCGGCGCCCGCTCGGACACCGTGATGGTCGCCCACGTGCCGGCCGACCGGAAGCGCGTGGTCGTGGTGTCGTTCCCGCGCGACCTCGAGATCAACCGGCCCGACTGCAACCGTTGGGACCCCTCGAAGTCCGTCACCACCGACGAAGTCGTGTCGGGCCAGAGCATCGCGAAGCTCAACACCGCTTACGCCGTGGGTGGCCCGCAGTGCGTCACGAAGGTGATCCAGAAGATCACCGGCCTGCGCATCAACCACTTCGTGGGCATCGACTTCAACGGCTTCAAGGACATGGTCGACGCGGTCCACGGCGTCACCATCAACAACGAGAAGCCCATCGACGACGAGGTGCTCGGCAAGGTCCTGCTGGAGACCGGTGACGTCACCATCTCCGGCGACCAGGCCCTGAACTACGTGCGCGCCCGGCACGTGAAGGGCGACCCGACGTCCGACTACGGCCGCATCAAGCGGCAGCAGGCGTTCATCGGGGCGCTGTTGAAGAAGGTCATGTCGTCCGACGTGGTCCTCGACCCGGGCAAGCTCTCCGGCTTCATCACGGCGTTCGCGAAGGCCACTTTCGGCGACAACCTCGGTGTGCAGCAGATGATGACGCTCGCCCAGTCGATGCGCGGCGTGGACCCGTCCAGGATCAACTTCATGACCGTGCCCACCACCGGCACCGCCAACAAGCGCGGCAACGAGGTCCTCGTGCAGTCCAGAACGGACTCACTCTTCGACGCCCTGCGCGACAACACCCCGCTGCCCGGCGAAAAGACCACCACCGCGGCCAACGCGGGCAACTCGGCCAAGACCGACAGCAACACCGCCGAAGGCTGAGCCACGGGATTCGTTAGACCGGATTCACGTGCGGTTCACCCTACGATGCGGTATTCGGACAACGCGCGTCGTAGGGTGTCTCCATGCGTGAGGCTTACCATGTCGAACTCGAACAGCTCGCCGAGAACCTGGCCGCCATGTCGGCTCAGGTCGCCGAGGCGATGGAGCTGGCCACCAAGGCACTGCTGGAGGTCGACCTGGGCCTCGCGGAGCAGGTGATCAGCGACGACGCGAAGGTCGACGACGCGCGCGCCGAGTGCGAGGAGCAGGCCTACGCGCTGCTCGCCCTCCAGGCGCCCGTCGCCACGGATCTGCGCACCGTGCTCGCCGCGATCCACGCCGCCGAGAGCCTCGAGCGCATGGGCGACCTCGCCCTGCACGTCGCCAAGGCCGCGCGGCGTCGCCACCCCGAGGCGGTACTGCCGGAGTCGGTGAGGCCCTACTTCATCGAGATGGGCCGCGCCGCGGTGAAGCTCGCGCGCCAGGCCGAGCAGGTCATCAAGTCCAAGGACGTCAACGCCGCCAAGGACCTCGAGACCGAGGACGACCAGGTCGACGACATCCACCGTCACCTGTTCACCGTGCTGATGGACCGCGAGTGGCCCTACGGTGTCGCCACGGCCGTCGATGTCACGCTGCTCGGCCGCTTCTACGAGCGCTACGCCGACCACGCGGTCTCCGTCGCCAAGCGCATGATCTTCGTCGTCACCGGCCGCATGCCGGGCTACGACTCCGACGAGGACCTCAACGTCTGATCTCGCAGTCAGTCCACAAAGGCTCTTCGATCAGAAGACGGGTCGACCGTCCACTTCGATCTTGGCCCCACGCTGGTTTCTCCTCGCTGACACCGGATTCCGCGACAACGCGACGCTGAACAAGGCCGTCGGTGCCAACGCCGCCGTCAACGCCGCCCGGCAGGCCATCGCTCACGACTGCTGAGCAACGACAAACGAGAACGGCCCCTCCGTCCACATCGGATGGAGGGGCCGTTTTGCCGCGGACCGAAGCGAACGATCAGCCGAAGCGGCCCGAGATGTAGTCCTCGGTCGCCTTCTCGTCCGGGTTGGAGAAGATCTTCTCCGTGTCGTTCAGCTCGACCAGCCGGCCGGGCTGGCCGACGCCGGCCAGGTTGAAGAACGCCGTCTGGTCGGAAACACGAGCCGCCTGCTGCATGTTGTGCGTGACGATGACGATCGTGTACTCCTTCTTGAGCTCACCGATCAGATCCTCGATGGCGAGGGTCGAGATCGGGTCGAGCGCGGAGCACGGCTCGTCCATCAGGAGCACGTCGGGCTGCACCGCGATGGCGCGGGCGATGCAGAGCCGCTGCTGCTGACCACCGGAGAGGCCGCCGCCCGGCTTGTTGAGCCGGTCCTTGACCTCGTTCCACAGGTTGGCACCGCGCAGCGCGCGCTCGGCGATCTCGTCGAGCTGCTTGCGGTTCTTGGTGCCGCCCAGGCGAAGCCCGGCCACCACGTTGTCCTTGATCGACATCGTGGGGAACGGGTTGGGGCGCTGGAACACCATGCCGATCGTGCGGCGCACCTGCACCGGGTCCACCGCGGACGCGTAGATGTCCTCGCCGTCGAGCAGCACCTCGCCCTCGACGCGCGCACCCGGGATGACCTCGTGCATCCGGTTGAGCGTGCGCAGCACGGTCGACTTACCGCAGCCCGACGGCCCGATGAACGCGGTGACGTTGCGCGGCGGCACGTTCAGCGTGACGCTGTCCACGGCGTGGAACTTGCCGTAGTAGATGTCTACGTCCTTGACGTCGATTCGCTTGGCCATGACTCACTTCTTCTTCGGGGCGAGGAGCCGGGAGAGCAGGGTGGCGAGCAAGTTCAGGATCGCGATGATGATGACGAGCGTCAACGCCGCGCCCCAGATCCGGTCGAAGCCGACGCTCCCGGGGTCGAGCGAGTTGGTCACGCGCTCGTTGTTCATCACCAGCGGCAGTGCGGCCTGCTCACCGTCGAAGGGGTTCCAGTTCACGTAGGCCGAGTAGCCCACGAGGACCAGCAGCGGAGCCGTCTCGCCCATCACGCGGGCGAGCGCCATCATGATGCCGCCGATGATGCCGGACATCGCCGTCGGCAGCACGATCTTCATGATCGTCTTCCACTTCGGCACGCCCAGCGCGTAGGACGCCTCTCGCAGATCGTCCGGCACGATCCGCAGCATCTCCTCCGACGAGCGGACGACCACCGGGATCATGAGCAGCACCAGCGCCAGCGACACCGCGAACCCACTGCGCGGCAGGCCGAGCGTGGTGATCCACAGCGCGTAGATGAACAGAGCGGCCACGATCGAGGGGACGCCGGAGAGGATGTCGACCATGAACGTGGTGGCCTTCGCGAGCTTGCCGCGGCCGTACTCCACCAGGTAGATCGACACCAGCAGGCCGATGGGCACCGCGATGACCGCGCAGATCAGGCCCTGCTCCAGCGTGCCGATGATCGCGTGCAGCACACCGCCGCCGACCTCGTCGCTCAGCACGGAGCCGAAGTCCTCGGTCCACCAGTTCGAGAACGGGATCCGCTTGATGCCGTTGACGACCACGGTGTAAAGCACCCACACCAGCGGCACCACGGCGATCAGGAACGCCAGCCACACGAGCACGGTGGCAAGGCCGTTCTTGGCCTTGCGGGCCAGGCTGACCTGCTGGAACGCGGGGGTAACAGCGGGACGTTCGAGCGTTGTGGACATGCTCAGTCCCCCTTCTTGCTGATGATGGAGCGGGCGGCGAAGTTCACCAGGAACGTCAGCACGAACAGCACCAGACCGGCTGCGATGTACGCGCCGGCCGAGGTGGCGTTGTTGAACTCGCTGTAGTTCGCGGCGATCTTCGACGCGAACGTCGCACCGCCGTCGAAGAGGCTCCAGTCGAAGTTGCGGCCCTGCGGGATGAGCAGGATGACCGCGAGCGCGATGGTCTCACCGAGCGCGCGGCCGAGGCCCAGCATCGACGCGCCGATGTAACCAGCCTTGCCGAACGGCAGCACCGTGGTGCGGATGACCTCCCAGCGGGTGGCCCCCAGCGCCAGCGCGCCTTCGACGTGCGGGGTCGGCGTGCGCTCGAAGACCTCGCGCGAGAGCGACGTGATGATCGGCAGGATCATCACCGCCAGCACGATGCCGGCCGTGAAAATCGTGCCGCGCACGTTGGGCTGCACGTTGCCCGGCGCGAAGAGCGGGAACCACGAGAACGTGGAGTTCACCCACAGCGAGAAGGGCTCGATCGTCGGGGCGAACACGATGATGCCCCACAGGCCGAAGATGATCGACGGCACGGCGGCCAGCAGGTCGATCACGTAGGCGAACCCGCGGGCGAGCCGCTTCGGCGCGTACTGGGTGAGGAACAGGGCGATGCCGAGCGACACCGGCATGGCGATGATCAGCGCCACCACGGAGGTGGCCACGGTGACCTCGAACAGGTCGGCAATGCCGAACGCCATGTTCTCCGGGTCGTTCGTCGACCACCCGTGGTTGAACAGGAAGTTGACCTTGTCGACCCGCAGCGCCGGGATGGCCTGGATGATCAGGAAGATCCCGATCAGGCCGATCAGAGCCACGATGAAGATGCCGGCCCCGGTGGTCAGGTTCTGGAAGATGCGGTCACCGGCCCGCACCTTCTTCGGCTTCTCCTGCGCGGGTGGCCTTTCGGGCGCCGGCGCGGATGTTGTGTCCGAAATCGGATCCTCCGGGAACGCTCGGGCGGACGACGAACGCCCACCGGGGGTGCCGGTGGGCGTTCGCGTCGAGGATGACTCGCTCATCGACTGGTTAGGTCCTGCGTGTACTTGTTATTCAGCCAAGTCGAGGATAAGTCAGGAGATCGCCTTGACGGCGGTCAGCACCTTGTCCTGCAGGCTCTGCGGGATCGGCACGTAACCCTTGCTCGACAGCTGCTGCTGGCCGGTCGTCGCCGACGTGGTCAGGAACGCCTTGACGGCCTTCGAGACGTCCGGGTTCGAGTACTTCGAGCACACCAGCTCGTAGGTCGTGAGCAGCAGCGGGTAGGCACCGGCGACGTTGCTCGCGTAGATCTTGTTCAGGTCGAGCGCGAGGTCGTTGGAGCCCGGGTTCAGGAAGGTCGCGGAGTCGAGGGACTTCGCGACGTTCTCGGCGGACAGCTCGACGCCGCCGGAGCCGCTGTCGATCAGGGCCGGGGTGACGCCGTCCTTGGCGAAAGCGCCCTCCACGTACGTGATCGAGCCGTCGGCACCCTTGACCGTGGTGGCGACACCGTTCGAGCCGGAAGCACCGTTACCGACGCCACCGTTGAACTTCTTGCCCGCGCCCTTGGTCCAGTCGGCCTTGGCAGCCGCGCCGAGGTACTTCTGGAAGTTGTCGGTGGTTCCCGACTCGTCCGAGCGGGAGACGACCTGGATCGCCTTGTCCGGGAACGTGAAGCTCTCGTTGCCCTTGATCGCCTTGATGGCCGGGTCGTTCCACTTCGTGATGCCACCGCTGAAGATCTTCGCGATCACGGACGGCGTGAGAACGAGCTTGTCGACACCCGACAGGTGGTAACCGACGGCCACCGGGCCGACGACCATCGGGATGTTCCACGCCGGGGAGGCGCAGCGCTTGTTGGCGGCCTCGAGGTCGGCGCCCGTGGCCGGGGAGTCCGTGCCGCCGAAGTCGACCTGGTTGCCGTTGAACTGCTTGACACCCGCGCCCGAGCCGCTGGCGGTGTAGTTGACCTGCTGGCCGCTGCACTGCTTGCCGTAGGCGAGCTTGAAGACGTCGATGGCGTTGTTCTGAGCCGTCGAGCCCTCACCGGACAGCGGGCTCTTGCCACCGCAGTCGACCTGCGCGGTGCCGGTGGCGGCGGGGGCGGCGGCCGAGCTGGAGTTGCTGCTGTTGCTCGCCGCAGGGTCGCTACCACAGGCAGCGAGCACCAGGGCGGCGCTCGCCACGATGCCCACGGCACCAAGGGGCCGCATGATCTTCACTGCATTTCCTCCACTCGGAGACTTCGCCGGATCGGCGCGCGTCTCAGCGCGCCGGATCCGGACATTAGGCAGCCCCGATGGACGGTCCCCCTTGCTCACATGAACGCAAAGTGAACAAGGCACCGTATGTGAGCAGGGCGACTACGCCGAAAGGGTGTCGTGTCCCTGCCGTGACCTGCATGTACGCAGAAAGTAACACGGGGCATGCCCCCGTCGACGGTGACTACCGACCGTACTGAACGTCGGTTTCGAAACGCGTGAACCCGAGTTTCGAATAGACCGCCAGTGCCGGTGCGTTGTCGCCCTCGACGTAAAGGATTACTTGGCGTAATCCCTTCTCGCGCAAGTACCGCAGGCCTGCGAGCGTCAGCGCCTTGCCGAGACCGCCACCCTGTGTGCCCGGATCGACGCCCACGACGTAGACCTCCCCGACCGGCCCACCGCCGAAGCGGCCGGGCACGGGCTCGTGCACCTTCGTCCAGTGGAAGCCGACAATGTCGCCGTTCTCGTTCTCCGCCAGGAAGAAACCGGCCGGGTCGAACCACGGCTGCCGTTCTTCGGCGCGCAGCTCGTCGACGCTGAACGCGCCCTGCTCCGGGTGCCAGTCGAACGCGCGCGCGTTGACGGCGATCATGGCCTCTTCGTCCTGCCCCGGCACGAAGGTGCGCAGCCGCAGGCCTTCGCGCAGCACGGGTTCGGGCCAGTCGGCGCCTTCGACCTCGACGTGCAGGATCAGCAGCTCGCGCTGCCGGCCGAGGCCGAAGTCCTTCGCCAGGGCGGCGGCCGCGGCGCTGTCCCCGTGGGCCCAGACGCGGGCGCCCTCGGCGGCCTTCGCGTCGAGCTCGCGGGCCAGCGCGGTGCCGACACCGCGGCGGCGGTAGTCGGGGTGCACCACGACCTCCGCAACTTGGCGGCCGTAGGAGTCGCCCTCGGTGTCGAGGTGCGCGTAGCCGGCGGGCTTGCCGTCGAGGCGCGCGAGCAGGTGCAGCCCGCCCGCGAACTCGCGCGGCAAAGGACCGGTCGCGTCGACCTCGGGCCGCCCGTCGGCCGCCTTCGCCGCGAGCAGCACCTCACGCACCGCTTCCGCCGCGTCAGCCCCGAGTTCGGCCGTCCAGCCCGTCAGCTCTGTTTCCGCCACGAAGCCGACATTACCCACGCGCGGCGCCGCGTGAAGGGGCTCGTTGGGGGAATCACGCGCGTCAGCGGTTGATGTACTCGGGCACGGATTCGATGGCCGGCGCCGGCTGCTTCGGACCGGACTTCGCCGGGCGCTCGAACTTGTAGCCGACATTGCGGACGGTGCCGATCATCTGCTCGTGCTCCGGGCCCAGCTTGGCGCGCAGGCGCCGCACGTGGACGTCGACCGTGCGCGTGCCGCCGAAGAAGTCGTAGCCCCAGACCTCCTGCAGCAGCTGCGCGCGGGTGAAGACGCGCCCGGCGTGCTGCGCGAGGTACTTCAGAAGCTCGAACTCCTTGTACGTGAGCTCGAGGGTGCGCTTGCGCAGGCGCGCGGTGTAGGTGGCCTCGTCGATCACGAGGTCGCCCACGCGCAGCTCGGCCTCGACCTGGCCGGAGACGCCGTCGCGGGTCGTCACGAGCCGCAGGCGCGCGTCGACTTCGGCGGGGCCCGCGGTCGGCAGGAGGATGTCGTCGGTGCGCCACTCGGAGCTCACGGCCACCAGGCCGCCTTCGCCGACGACGGCGATCACAGGCGTGCTCGCCTCGTCGTCGCCGGCGCCCTTGAGCAGGCGGCAGAGGCTCTTCGCCGAGGCGAGGTCGCTGCGGGCATCGAGCAGGATGACGTCGCGGTGCCCGGCGTCGAGCAGGGCCGTCACCTCGGGCTCGCGGACGCGTACGGTGTGGGGCAGCAGATCCAGCGCGGGAAGCACAGAGGTGGGGTCGGCTTCCGCGGTAAGTACCAGAAGGTCCAGGCTCATGGAGCCACACCGCCTTCACAAAGTCAGGGCCTGGCGCACGGCCTCGAACGTGGGCCTCGGTCGATGCTGAGTGAGAATACCGGGTGAACAACACGTCACCTAGCTCGTGCTGGATCGATCACACCTGGCCGAACCCCAGGAAGCGCCCCGGCCCCCGACGAACAGGAGAACCGACGCGATGGTGAGCAGGCCCGTGACGCGGGACGACCGACCGGCTCCTCGGCCGGACAACCGGCGTCGCGGACGGCGCGTCCGCCGCTGGGTAATCGTGCTCGGGGTCATCGTGATCCTGCTGGTCGGAGCCGATTTCGGGGCCGCCGCGTTCGCCGAGCACACGATCTCCCAGAAGGCGCGCGAGCAGCTCGGCCTGACCGACGACCCGTCGGTCGACATCCACGGTTTCCCGTTCCTCACGCAGGCGCTCTCGGGTGACTACAGTCACATCACCGTATCGGCCGACGGCGTGCCCGTGGGCGGTGAGCTGCGCGATCTTGGCGTGAGCGCCGAGCTCGAAGACGTAACAGCGCCGTTGTCCGACCTCACCGCGGGCAACACGAAGAACGTGAAGATCGGCAAGCTCACCGGCGCCGTGACGATCAAGGCGTCGGACATCGCGCGCATCTCGCCGCTGGACAAGATCCAGAACCTGCGCATCGACCAGAGCACCGAGGCCTACGTCAAGTACGGCGACACCGACCAGGGCCAGGAGCCGGACCCGACCCCCACCAACGCGGCGGGCGAGCCGGAGGACGGCAACACCGCCGGCATGCGCCTGTCGGGTGACGTGCAGGTGGCCGGTCAGAAGGTGGAGATCTTCTGCTTCGCGCTGATCGAGCTCAAGGACAAGACGATCACGATCACCCCCCACCGGCTGCAGTTCGGGAATGACCACGAGACCACCGTCGTTCCGGAGTCAGTGCAGAAGGCCCTCCTGCCGAACTTCCGCGCCTCGATCGACACGGGCACGCTGCCGCTCTCGGTCACCCCGACCGCGGTGCGCGTGGACAGCGGTTCCGTGACGATCACGGGCGAGGCGACCAACGTGAACTTCTCGGACCTGACGACGTCGAAGGGGTGAGTGCCCGGTGACCGGAGCCTGGGTGCTGCTGGCCACGCTGGTGGTCGCGGTTCTGGCCGGCCTGCTGCTGAAGGCCCGCAACGGACGGGTGCGCGCGGCCAAACCGGCCGCCGCGGCCCGCGACCTCGCCCAACTGCCCGCTCCGGTCGCCGAAGCGCTCGACCCGGCCTCGGCCGTCACACTCGTGCAGATCTCCACCACGTTCTGCGCGCCGTGCCGCCACACGCGCGCGATCCTGTCGGCGCTGGCCGACAAGACCGAGGGGCTGCACCACGTCGACCTCGACGTGACCGAGCAGCCCGAGGTGGCCCACGCCCTGTCCGTGCTGCGCACCCCCACCACGCTCGCGCTGACCGCCGACGGCCGCGAGCTGCTGCGCGTGGGCGGCGTGCCGAAGGGCCCGGAGCTGCTCGAAGCACTGCGTCCGCACCTGGCCGAAGCCGACGTTCGCTGACCGGCGGAGACCGCCTCACCGGCTGTTTCCCAATGGGCGGGACTCGTCCCAAGGTATGAACGCGGTTCCCAGCCGGTTGGAGCACTGAGTACCCTCGCTGACGTGGACGAGCTGCCCATCACCCTCCTGACGCAGCGCCGCGCGGTGGATTTGTGCCGCGTGCGCAGCAGCTTGTGTCCGCGCTCGTCGCGCCGGCGCTGAAGCACGTCGTCCGCCGGTTTTCGCACGCTCTACCGTCCGTGCTCTCGCACGCCCCTCGCCTCGCCCTCAGCAGGAGGAACCATGCCCGCCGGACCGGCTGTCGACCCGCGTGGCCCGCGGTTCGCCGCGATCATCACCACCGTCGTGCTCGCCGTGGTGCTCGTGACGCAGTGGTGGCCGCTGCTGGCCCTGCAGACCGTGATCTTCGCGATCGGCGCGTTCGTCGGTCTGAAGCCGGCGCCGTACTCCGTGCTGTACCGCGCGCTCGTCGCGCCGCGGCTCGGCCCGCCGACCGAGCGCGAGGACGCGGCGCCGCTGCGGTTCGCGCAGGCCGTGGGCTTCGTGTTCGCGCTCGTGGGCACGATCGGCTTCGTCGCCGGCGTGGCCCCGCTCGGCATCGTCGCGACGGCGTTCGCGCTGTTCGCCGCGTTCCTCAACGGCGCGTTCAACTTCTGCCTCGGCTGCGAGATGTACCTGTTGCTCAAGCGCTTCAGCCCCGCGCGGGCTTCCTAGCAGTTCCAAACACCAGAAGGAGAGTTCGCTTCCATGAGCCGTGAAGACGCCCTGGTCACCACTCAGTGGGCCGAGGAGAACCTGGACACACCCGGTGTGGTGTTCGTCGAGGTCGACGAGGACACGACCGCCTACGACGCCGGGCACATCCGCGGTGCGGTGAAGCTCGACTGGCGCAACGACCTGCAGGACGGCGTGCGCCGTGACTTCGTGAACAAGGCCGCGTTCGAGAAGCTGCTCTCGGAGAAGGGCATCTCGGACGACGACCGCGTGGTCCTCTACGGCGGCAACAACAACTGGTTCGCCGCCTACGCATACTGGTACTTCAAGCTCTACGGCCACCAGAACGTGCAGCTGCTCGACGGCGGCCGCAAGAAGTGGGAGCTCGACGGCCGTGAGCTCAACGCCGACGACGTGAAGCGCGACGCCACCGAGTACCACGCCAACGAACAGGACCTCTCGCTGCGCGCGTTCCGCGACGAGGTCGTGGAGGCCATCGGCGCGAAGAACTTCGTCGACGTGCGTTCGCCCGACGAGTTCTCCGGCAAGCTGCTCGCCCCGGCGCACCTGCCGCAGGAGCAGTCCCAGGTCCCGGGCCACATCCCGGGCGCGCTGAACGTGCCGTGGGCCAAGGTCGCCAACGAGGACGGCACCTTCAAGACCGAAGACGAGATCAAGGACCTCTACACCGAGGCCGGCATCGACAACGCGAAGGCCACCATCGCGTACTGCCGCATCGGTGAGCGTTCGTCCATCGCGTGGTTCGCGCTGCACGAGCTGCTCGGCTACTCCGACGTGAAGAACTACGACGGTTCGTGGACGGAATACGGCTCGCTGGTCGGCGTGCCGGTCGAGTTGGGAGCGAAATAGATGGCTGACGACGGTTGCGGCGCCCCGGTCCAGGTGGCCACGCCCGCTGACTTCGACACCAACGGTCAGGTCGTGCTGGCCGGCAAGGTGACCGGCTCCGACGGCCCGCTGGGCGGCGCGTTCGTGCGCCTGCTCGACGGCGGCGGCGACTTCACCGGCGAGGTGGTCGCCTCGCCGGAGGGCGACTTCCGCTTCTACGCCGCGCCGGGCTCGTGGACGGTGCGCGCGCTGCACCGCACGGGCAACGGCGAGGCCTCCGTCACCGCCGAAGGTCCGGGCCTGCACCAGCTGGCGATCTCGGTCGGCTGACTCGCTTTTCGTGAAGGGGCCCCAGGGATTTTTCCTGGGGCCCCTTCACTTTTCTTCGTTCAGGACCCGATCCGTGTACCCGCGCTGCGATGGCCACGTCTCCGCAACCGCCAGTTTCCGGCGCTGCTCCACGATTTCCTCGATACGCACGCGAATCGCGGCGCGCCAGTCGCCGGCCTCGGGGCCGCCGATGATCAGCGCGATGTCATCGAGGCTGAGTAAACCCGTGTCCTGCAACATCTTCACGATGGTCAGCCGGTGCAGCTCGGCCTCGCCGTAGAGGCATTTGCCCGACCGGCGCGTGGCCGGGCGCACGAGCCCGCGTTCGTCGCAGCAGCGCAGCGCCGACACCGCGACGCCGAGCTTCGCGGCCGTCTCTCCGATGGACCACATCCCGGTGGACCGTCGGCCACCGTCAACGCCGCCCGCCAGACGGGCACGGCCCTCGGGGTGGCCGCGCTCGGCGCCTCCTCGCGCACGGCGCGAACCTGACGGCCGGCCTGCAAGCGGCCATGGCCGTGGCCGTTGGCGTGCTGCTCGTCGTGACTGTGCTCACCGCGACGACCCTGCGCGGAGCCGGAGGGCGCCGGGCCGACTATTGTCCTCGTTGTGGAGACCCTGTTTACGATCCTGCTGGCCCTGGCGGCAGTCGCCATCGTGTGGTTCGCCTGCTACGTCGTCTACCGGCTGTACGCCGACCAGCGCTGAGCACCATGACCGCCAGTGGCGACGACGCCATCGCGGCCGCGGAGGAGCGCGCGGCGAGCACCCGCGCGCGCAACCTGCCGTTGTGGGACGACCTGCCGATCCCCAACGACACGGCCAACCTGCGCGAGGGCCCGAACCTGAACGACGCGTGCCTTGCGCTGCTGCCGATGGTCGGCGTCTGGCGCGGTGAGGGCGAGGTCGACTACCCCACCATCGAGGGGCCGGTCAAGTTCGCGCAGCAGCTCACCATCGCGCACGACGGCCGCCCGTTCCTCACGCACGAGGCCCGCGCGTGGCTGCTCGACGACGAGGGCAACGTCATCCGCCCCGCCGCCCGCGAGAGCGGGTTCTGGCGGCCGAAGGAGGACGACACGATCGAGCTGCTGCTCACGCACAGCTCCGGGATCGTGGAGCTCTACTACGGCAAGCCGCGCAACCAGACGTCGTGGGAGCTGGGCACCGACGCGGTGATCCGCACGGCCACGGCCAAGGACGTCACCGCGGCGCAGCGGCTCTACGGCCTCATCGAAGGCAGCCTCGGCTACGTCGAGGAGCGCGCGATGATGGGCCAGGAGATGCAGCCGCACGTGTCGGCTCTGCTGCACCGCGTCGTCGGCTGAGCAGGGCCGTTACCAATCCTTCCAAAAGCAGGCCCCCCACGCGGCACGTAACCGTTGCTGCGACGCCATTCGGCCGTGACTGTGGTCGGATTGGTAACGATCGGCTCTGAATTACCAATCCGGCCAAAAGCAGGCCGACCCCCACGCGGCACGTAACCGTTGCTACGACGCCATTCGGCCGTGACTGTGGTCGGATTGGTAACGATCGGCACAGTACGCTCTGTCCATGCTCTGGCGGCCCTGCGGCGAGCACGCCGCCCTGCTCGACTGCGACTCGCTCGCGCAGATGACCGCCGCGCGGGCCACGGTCGAGGCCGCCGGCGTCGACGGGATCGCCGACCTCGTGCCCGGGGCCCGCAGCTTGCTGGTGGTGGTGGAGCCCGGGTCACCCGCGCTCAAGTCGGTGCGGGAGCTGCTCGACGGCGCCGACCTCACGCACCCGCCCGCCGGGTCGCCGCGTGAGGTCACGCTGGACGTCCACTACGACGGCGAGGACCTGTCGCTCGTGGCGCGCGATGCCGGGGTCTCCGAGGCCGACGTCGTCAAGCTGCACACCGAGGCCCAGTACACCGTCGCGTTCACCGGCTTCGCGCCCGGTTTCGGCTACCTGACCGGGCTGCCGGACGCACTGCGGCAACCCCGGCTCGAGTCCCCGCGCACGAAGGTCCGCGCCGGGTCCGTGGGCATCGGGGGCGAGTTCACCGGCGTCTACCCGCGCGAGTCACCCGGCGGCTGGCGGCTGCTCGGGCACACCGACGCGACATTGTTCGACCCGGCCGCCGAGCGGCCCGCGCTGTTCGCGCCCGGTGACCGCGTGCGCTTCCGGAGCGTGTGATGCGCGCGCTGGAGATCGTCCACACGGGACCGCTCGCGCTGGTGCAGGACCTCGGCCGGCCCGGATACGCACACCTCGGCGTGCCCCCTTCCGGTGCTCTCGACGTCGCCGCCCTGCGCCTCGGCAACCGCCTGGTCGGCAATCCCGAGGACGCTGCCGGGATCGAAGCGTTGCTGGGTGGGCTTACTGTGCGAGCGACGGCGCCGTGCACGGTCGCCGTGACCGGACCCCTCGTGCCGGTGCAGGTGGACGACCGGCACGTCGGTTCCCACTCGGCCGTCTCGCTACGGGAGGGGCAAACGCTTGCGCTCGGTCACCCGTCGGCCGGTTTGCGCAGCTACCTGGCGGTTTCGGGCGGGATCGGCGTCGAGCCGGTGCTGGGCAGCCGCTCGCGGGACGTCCTGTCGGGCATCGGGCCGGAACCCCTCGAAGACGGCGTTTCGCTGCCACTCGGCGCGGTCACCGGAGTGCCGGCGGGAGCCGATGTGGTGGTCGCCCCCTCGGCACCCGAACGGCTCGTCGTGCCCGTGGTCCTCGGCCCGCGCGACGACTGGTTCACCGACCTCGTCGAGGGCCTCGGCGCGTGGTGGACGGTGACGCCGCAGTCCAACCGCGTCGGCCTGCGCCTCGACGGCCCACCGCTGCGGCGCGCGAACACCGCCGAGCTGCCCAGCGAGGGCCTCCTGACCGGCGCGATCCAGGTCCCGCCGAGCGGCCTGCCCGTCGTTTTCCTCGCCGACCACCCCACGACCGGCGGCTACCCGGTGGCCGCCGTGGTGAGACGCGGGTCACTCGGCGCACTCGCTCAGGCACGCCCTGGAACCTCTGTGCGGTTCCGCTCGTCTTGATGAGCGTGGAACGGGTAACGGTCACGGGTGGGACAGGTGTCCTGGAGCTGAACAGGGTCCTGGAACGGAACGGCGACGCGCAGGTGGAGCTGCCGCAATCGTTGCGCATCGCGCTGGCCACGGGGCAGCTGCGGCGTCCGCTGGCCGAGACCCTGCGCGACCTGCTGGCCCTGCTCGTCGACGGGTGTTACCAGGTCGACGGCCCCGCTCGCCTCGACTCCGACGAGCCCCTCGTGCCCACCGCGACCTGGCCGCCCGACGACGAGGCGCGCGTCGCCTACTACCGCACCGCGATCCGGACCGGCCACCGTCCCGTGGCCGTCGTGCTGTCGGGCACCCGGCCGTTGATCCTGGTCGGGCACCACAAGATCGCCGCCTACGAAGCCGAAGGCGTGCGCGCGTCCGCCGTGGTGATCAGCGAGGCGCCGGCTCAGTACTCGCCTTCGTAGGCCGCCACCAGCTCGCGGTGCAGCTCCGCCGAGTCGGGCAGGGCGGCGCCGTCCAGCGTGTGCACGCGGGTGACGAGCCGGACCGACGACGCGAGGTACACCCCGTCGGCCGTCGCCAGGTCGGCGGCGGAGAATGGCTCGACCTTCACCGTCCAGCCCGCCTTCTCCGCACCGCGGAACAGCGCCGCCTGCGTGGTGCCCGGCAGGATCCCGACGGTGGACGGCGGCGTGTAGAGCGTGCGCTCGCGCGCCAGCACGACCGTGGACGTCGGGCCTTCCAGCACGGAACCGTCGGCAGCGGTGAAGATCACATCCTGTGCGCCCCGACGGCCGGCCTCGCGCAGGGCGGCCATGTTCACGGCGTACGAAACGGTCTTCGCGCCCAGCAGCAGCCACGGCGCACGCTCGGCGACCTCGGGTCCGAAGCCGCGTTCCAGCGTCACCGCGGCGACGCCCTCGGCGCGGGCGCGGCGCACCTTCTCGTCGATCTCCATGCCGATGGCGAACGCGGTCGGCGTGCCGGCCGGATCGCCGTCGACACCCCGCGTGTACACGAGTTTCAACGCGATTTCCCGGCCACCGGCCCAGCTGTCGATCACGGCGCGGGCGGCCGTCTCGAAGGCGGCGAGGTCGGGCGCCGGCAGCTCCAGCATCGCCGCGGAACGGGCGAGTCGGTCGAGGTGCGGACGCAGTTCTCGCGGTTTTTTATCAGCCACGAGGATGGTCTCGAACACCCCGTCTCCGCGCAGCAAACCGAGGTCGTCCACACGAATGTGGGCGGCTTCGGGGTCGGCCAGGGTTCCATCGAGGAAGGCGAGGACGCGCATAGTGTCACGGTACTCACCTAGTCTTGTGGTTATGGCCTACCGCTCGCCGTTGCTCGAAGCCCCCCGCTCGATCGCCGCGCCTGACGGACACCCCGAGGCGGGAGTTCCGTGGCACTGGGGCGATCCGTTCGCCGAGCAGCGCACCGCCGCCCGCGGCGTGGTCGTGATCGACCGCTCGCACCGCGAAGTCCTGGCTGTTTCAGGCGAAGAACGCTTGAGCTGGTTGCACCTCGTGATCTCCCAGCACGTGACGGAGCTGCCCGAAGGGTCCGGCACCGAAGCCCTCGTGCTCGACAGCCAGGGCCACGTCGACACGCACTTCGTGCTGGCGCACCTCGACGGCACCGTCTGGCTCGACAGCGACCCCGGCCCCGTCGCGACGAGCGCGCTGCCCAAGGGCGGCAAGCAGACGTTGCGTGAATACCTCGAGGCGATGAAGTTCTGGTCGAAGGTCGAGATCCGCGACGCCACAACGGAACTCGCCGTCCTCACCGTGCTCGGGCCCGAGTCCGAACGTGTGCTCACCGCGGTCGGGGTGGAGGTCGGCGCCGAGCCGTATTCCGTGTCGGCGTTGCCCGGCGGCGGTTTCGCGCGCCGCATGCCGTGGCCGTCTCGGTCCAGTGTGGACCTTCTCGTGCCGCGCGAAGAGCTCGCGACGTGGTGGCAGCGCCTCACCGACGCGGGCGCACGCCCGGCCGGCAGCTGGACGTTCGACGCGCTGCGCGTGGAATCGCGGCACCCGCGGGTCGGCGTGGACACCGACGACCGCGCCATCCCGCACGAGGTCGGCTGGATCGGCAGCGCCGCCCACGTGGCGAAGGGCTGCTACCGCGGCCAGGAAACCGTCGCGAAGGTGCACAACGTCGGGCGCCCGCCGCGCTACCTCGCACTGCTGCACCTCGACGGTTCACCCGAGATCACGCCCGAAACAGGTGACCCGGTGCGCCTTGGCGAACGCGTGGTGGGCCGCGTGGGCACCGTCGTGCAGCACCACGAGCTCGGCCCGATCGCGCTGGCCCTGGTCAAGCGCTCCGTGCCCGCGGGCGCGGAACTGCTGGCCGGCCTGGGGAAAGACGACGCGGCCGAGGATTCTGAAAACAACACTGACCGCACCGTTCAGGCCATCGTGGACCCGGACTCCGTGCCGGGTGAGCACGCCGCCCCTGGTCGGGAGGCCGCACAACGGTTGCGGGGCTGAAGTGAACCCGGCGGTAGCATTGTCGGGGAATCTAGAGCAGGATGTGCCCGTGATCGAAGTGCGTCCCGGTGGGCGACGGCGGATCGACCGCGTCCTCGCCCCGGGATACCTCACCGGACTCGGCGACCTGCCGCTGCCGGTGCTGCGCGAACGCCGTGACGAGGCCGCGCAGGAGGAGACCGACCTCTCGTACCTGCGCCGGCTGCTGCACGCGCGGATCGACATCGTGCGCGCGGAGCAGCAGCGCCGGTCGTCCGGTGGCGTCAACAGCATCGTCGACCAGCTCGCCACGATCCTCGCCGACAACGCGCTCGGCCCCGCCACCGGTTCCGGGCGCCACCAGCAGCTCGAACCCTCGCGCGCCGGCGAGCACCGCCGCCACGCCGAGGCGCTGATCGGCGACACGGACCTCACCGACGTCGGCACGCTCTCCGACGGCAAGCTCGCCTCCGCGCTCGACACGTACGCCACCGAAGAGTCTTCGGTGTCCACGTTCCGGCGCCAGGTGCAAGGCGTGATGGACACCCTCAACGCCGAGATCGCCGGCCGCTACCAGCGCGGCTCCGCGACCGTCGACGAGCTGCTCGACTCCGAGCTCGGACGCACCGAAGAGTGACGGAACCGGTTCTCGTCGAGGTCGAGCGGTCCGGCCTCGTGGAAAGCGTGCACCGCGGTTCGCTCGTGATCACGGCGCCGGACGGCAGCGTGATCCACGAGGTCGGCGACGTGACGAGCCCGGTGTTCCCGCGGTCGTCGACCAAACCCCTCCAGGGTGTCGGCATGCTGCGCGCCGGCCTGGACCACGACGGCGCGGACCTCGCGCTGGCCTGCGGTTCCCACTCCGGCGAACCCGGCCACGTCGAGCGCGTTGCGGCGATGCTTGCGGCGGCCGGCCTCGACGAGTCGGCGCTGGCCTGCCCGCCCGCGTACCCGCTGCACGAGCCGACGATGCACGCGGCGACCGAACCGCTGCGCGTCACGATGAACTGCTCCGGCAAGCACGCCGGGATGCTCGCCACCTGCGTCGCCGCGGGCTGGCCGACCGACGGCTACGAGCAGCCGGGCCACCCGTTGCAGAAGGCACTCGCCGACACCGTGGTGGAGCTGACCGGGGAACCGATCGCCACCACCGGCGTCGACGGTTGCGGTGCGCCACTGTTCGCCTACTCGCTCACCGGCCTGGCGCGGGCGTTCGGCCGGTTGGTGCAGGCTTCCGCGGGGTCCGAAGAACTGCGCGTCGCCGACGCCATGCGCGCGCACCCGTGGCTGGTCGCCGGCACGGACCGGGAGGACACCGCACTGATGGGCGCGGTGCCGGGGCTGCTGTCGAAGATCGGCGCCGAGGGCGTGCTGGCTTTCGCACTGGCCGACGGCACGGCGGTGGCGCTGAAGATGTCGGACGGCGCGAAGCGTGGCTGCGCGCCGCTGGCTGTGGCGGTGCTCGCGTACCTGGGCGTGGACGTCTCCGACCTCGAAGCCCTCGCGAACCCGCCCGTGCTCGGGGGTGGCCGGCCCGTGGGCCGGCTGCGCGTCAGTTGGAGCGCTCCCTAGCCGCGAGGTCGCCCCAGAACTCTCGCAGCTCCGAGAACAGCTCGGCCAGTTCCTCGACGTTGCCGGTGCGCAGGGCTTCGAGGATGTCGTGGACCTCCTCGGCCGTGGTGTCGGACTCGAGGATCGCATCGGCGAACAGCTGCACCAGACCGCCGTAGTCCAATTCCACTACGGAGTCCGGGTCGAAGCTCTCCAGCCACTGGCGCGTCTGCGACAGCACGCGGCCCGGACCGGAGTCGCCGAACGCGGCCTCGATCAGCTCGCCGGCCTCGGCCGCGCGGGTCAGCGCGTCGGACATCGACATGCGCCACGAAAGCTCGCGTACCGGATCGTCCTGGCCGGAGCCGAGCACGAGCTTGCGCTCGTCGGGGTCGACGAGGACGAACCACGGCAGCGGCACGGTCCAGGTGGTGGTGAGCGTGTGGGCGGCGGCCGTGGTCAGGTCGGCCATCGCGGCCTTCGTGCGCGAGCGGGCACGGTCGGCCGAGACCCCGCCGGCGTCGAGCACGGCGTTCTTCAACGCCGGGGTCGTGTCGCCGAGGAACGTCACCAGCGCGGCGGCCGCGCGGGCGCGCAGTTCGAGCGGGCAGACGAACGGGCCGGCGCCGGGGTGGCCGGCCGGCACCTCCGCCGGGTCGAGCACGAGGACGTCGGTCAGCAAGCTCGGCGCGGGCCGGCCGTCGGCGAGCTCCGCGGGCAGCAACCGGGCGGGCGCGGCGGCCTGTGACTTGAGCCACACAGCCTGCTCGCGTTCGCCGATCGCGGCCCGGCGCAGCTTCGCCGCGGCGACGGCTTCACGCAGGCGGTCGTCGGGCGGGTCACCGAGCGCGAGCAGGGGTTCGTACACCCTCAGATACGCCACGAAGGGACGGAGCACCTGAGCATCGTGGCACGCCCACCTGCGCGGATCACCCCCGACAGGCCGGTAACCGGCGTCCGGCGGACACTGTCGCCACCGGCACACCGTGCCACGTCGCATCGAACCCCCGGGACACGGTACGGTGTGACCAGGAAAGAACTGTCGAGACGATGCGGGGCCGCCGATTCCCCCGGCCGCCCCGCCCCTGTGCGAGGGGGTCGAGCCATGGGGCGCGGCCGGGCTAAGGCCAAGCAGACGAAGGTGGCGCGCGAGCTCAAGTACAGCTCCCACGACACCGATTTCGATGCTTTGCAGCGCGAGCTGTCGAGTGATTCCTCTCCCGGCAACGGGCATGAGGACCAGGACGACAACGAGGACCCGTACGACGACGGGTACGACGAATACCGGCGTTGAGCAGACGCGAGACGCGAGGGTGGAGTCCGGGCACTGCCCGGCACCACCCTCGCGCGTCGCGTGCTGCCCATTTTCTGTGCCTGCGTGACGAAGGAGCTAGCCGGTGACAGACATTCAGCGAGTCGGCGTGGTGGGTGCCGGGCAGATGGGCTCGGGCATCGCCGAGGTGCACGCCAAGTCGGGTTTCGACGTGGTGATCACCGAGGTCAGCCGGCCTGCTCTCGACGCCGGCAAGGCGCGCATCGAGAAGTCGCTGCAGCGGGGCGTGAAGAACGGCAAGCTGTCGGCCGAGGACGCCGATGCGGCGCTGGGCCGGCTGCGCTTCACCACGGAGCTGGCCGAGCTCGCCGACCGTGACCTCGTGATCGAGGCGATCCTCGAGCAGGAGCAGGCCAAGGTCGACGTGTTCGGGCAGCTCGACAAGATCGTCTCCCGGGAAGACGCGATCTTCGCGTCCAACACCTCGTCGATCCCGATCGTGAAGATCGCCATGGCCACGAACCGGCCGCGGCAGGTCGTGGGCATCCACTTCTTCAACCCCGTGCCGGTGCTGCCACTGGTGGAGCTGGTCCCGTCGCTGCTGACGGGCGACGACACAGCCCGCCGGGCCGAGGAGCACGCCGGGGCCTTGGGCAAGACGGTGATCCGCGCCCAGGACCGCGCCGGCTTCATCGTCAACTCCCTTCTGGTGCCCTACCTGCTCTCGGCGATCCGCATGGTCGAGTCCGGCTTCGCCACCGCCGAGGACATCGACCGCGGCATGGAGCTCGGCACCGCCCACCCGATGGGTCCGCTGCGCCTGTCGGACCTCATCGGCCTCGACACGGTGAAGGCCATCGCGGACTCGATGTACGACGAGTTCAAGGAGCCCCTCTACGCGGCCCCGCCGCTTCTCCTGCGCATGGTCGACGCGGGTCTGATGGGCAAGAAGTCCGGTCGGGGCTTCTACACCTACTGATCTTCGACGTGCTCGACGAGGCCGGGCGTTCGCTCAGGGTCGGGTGAACGCCGCTCGCCGAGCCGCGCGGCGCAGGATCGTGAGGATGGCCGGGCCCAGGACCAGGATCGCGACGAGGTTGGTGATCGCGCGGCCCGTGTCCCAGCCGAGCGTGGACGTCAGCACGGTGAAGACCAGGAACCGGTGCAGGTTGGCGCCCAGCGGCGCGCCCGGCACGAAGTCCAGCGCCGACGTGCCCGCGAGGAACGGCCACGTGAACATGCTCATCGCGAGCCCGTAGAAGTACGCGGCCACCACGCCGTAGACGGCGAGCAGCGCGATCTCCCAGCGGCCGCGCACACCCCGCGGTAGCAGCCCCGCACCCAGGCCGACCAGCGAAGACGCGAGCATCTGGAACGGCAGCCACGGCCCGACGCCGCCCGTGAGCAGCGCGGACGCGAAGAGCGAGGTCGCGCCCAGCACAAAGCCGAAGCCCGGGCCGAAGACGCGGCCGGCGAGCACGAGCAGGAAGAACACCAGCTCGATGCCGCCGGTGCCGGCGCCGAGCGGCCGCAGCGCCGCGTCGACGGCGGACAGGACGCCGAGTAGCGCCAGCGCCTTCGCGTCGAGGCCGCCGCTGGACAGCTCGGCGAGCACGATCAGGATCAGGATCGGCAGCGTCGCCATGAAGATGAACGGCGCGTCGGCCGTGTGGCCCGAAGGCGGCGTGGACACGAAGAGCGGCCAGCAGAACATCGCCAGGCCGAGGACCACGGCGACCACGAGCACAGCGGCGGTTCGCAGCCGGATCCGGACGGCCGGGGCGAGGAAGTCCGTCACCTCAGCGCCTGCTCGACTTCGGCGACCGTCAGCCATTCCTGCGGCGCCAGGACCTTCGCGACCTGCGGTGCGAACGCCGGTGACGACACGACGACGTCGGCGGTCGGGCCGTCGGCCACGACCTCGCCTTCGGCCAGCACCACCACGCGGTGCGCGGCCACGGCGACGAACTCGACGTCGTGCGTGGCCAGCAGGATCGCGTGGCCTTCGGCGGCCAACGCGGCCAGCACCGAGGCGAAGTGGCGCTTCGCGGGGTAGTCCAGGCCGCGCGTCGGCTCGTCGAGCAGGACGACGGGCGGCGCGGCGGCCAGCTGCACGGCCAGCACGAGCGCGAGCCGCTGTCCTTCCGAGAGGTCGCGAGGGTTCGCATCCGAGGCGACACCCGAAACCAGCCGGTCCAGCAATGCCCGGGCCGTGCCCGCAACGGCGCCCGATTCGACGTCCGCCTGCCGGCACTCGGCGGCCACGGAGTCGAGGTACAGCAGGTCGGACGGCGTCTGCGGCACCAGACCGACGCGCGACCGCGCCGCCCGCGGCCGCACCGAAGCCGGGTCCGCCCCGAGCACGTCGACGGTCCCGCCCGAGCGCGGCCCACTGCCCTGCAGCGCCCACAGCAGCGAAGACTTGCCGGACCCGTTGCGCCCCATCAGCGCGACAACCTCGCCCCGGCGCAGCCGCAGGTCCACCCCACGCACAGCCACTACGCCCCCGTAGCGCACCTGCACCCCCTGCGCGGTGAGCGCGTCTTCCGTAGGCACGCCGGCCGCGGCCGGTCGGGTCACCGACGAGAGCCGTTCCCGCAACGGCCCGGCCCGCCGCCGCGCGTCCCGCACCGAGAGCGGCAGCGGTGACCAGCCCGCGAAGCGGCCGAGCTCCACGATCGGCGGCGCCACGTCGGCGTCCGCGAACACCTCCGACGGCGGTCCGGACCGCACGGAACCGTCGCCTGGCAGGTAAAGCAGCCGGTCGGCGTACTGCGCCACGCGCTCCATCCGGTGCTCCGCGACGACGACCGTGGTGCCGAGGTCGTGGACCAGCCGCGTAATCGCGGCCAGCACCTCCTCGGCGGCCGCCGGGTCGAGGGCGGACGTCGGCTCGTCCAGCACGAGCACGCGCGGGTGCGCCGTCAGCACGGACCCGATCGCCACGCGCTGCTGCTGGCCGCCCGAAAGCGTCCGAAGTGGACGGTCGCGCAGCTCGGCGATGCCCAGCAGGTCGAGCGTCTCCTCCACGCGCTTGCGCATCACGTCGGGCGCCACGGCCAGCTGCTCCATCGCGTACGCGAGCTCTTCCTCGACGGTGTCCGTGACGAACCCGGCCAGCGGGTCCTGCCCCACGACGCCGACCACGGAGGCCAGCTCACGCGGCGGGTGCGTGGCCGTGTCCAGGCCGTCGACGAGCACACGCCCGGCCAGCGTCCCGCCGGTGAAGTGGGGTACGAGCCCGTTGATGGCGCCGAGAAACGTCGACTTGCCGACCCCGGTGCGTCCGGCCACGAGGCACAGCTCGCCTTCCTCCACCACGAGATCGACGCCGCGCAGCACCGGCGAGGAAGCTCCGTCATAGGTGACGGTGACCTGCGAAAACTCGATCATCGAGCCACCTGGGCGACCGGCAGCGGCCGCGGCGCGAGCCACGCCGGCAACACCGCGATCAACAGGGCCAACGTCGGCAGCAAGGGCAACGTCGGCCAGCTCGGTGGGCTCACCGACGTGGCCAGCTGCGCCGCCGGAGAAGCCAGCAGCAGCCCGGCCGACGCGACCCCGCACAGCACCACCAACGTCTCCGGCAACCGCCACGGATCAGGCCGGTACGCCGTCCGCTGGATCCGCCGCCCGCCCAGCACGAACCCGGCGGACGCCACGGCCAGGCCGGCCACCAGCATCGGCGCGCCGAGCCAGCTCGACGACCCGTCGAGCACCCCGTACACCCCGACGGCGACCCCGAACAGCCCCGCGAGCACGCAGGTCGCGATCAGCACGCGCACGCGCGGCGCGAGGTAGCCGCGCCGGCCGTAGCCGCGCGAGTCCATGGCCGCGGCCAGCAGGAGCGAGCGGTCCATCGCGTCCGCGAGCACCGGCACGAAAACCCCCTTCACGAACCTCAGCCCCCGCCCGCGGGCCGCCCGCAGCCGTCGCGCGCGCCGCACCCGCTGCACGCTCTCCACCAGCTGCGGCGCCACCGAAAGCGCCACCGTGACGGCCGTGCTGACCTCGGCCAACGCGCCGGGCACGGCCTTGAGCAGGCGCTTCGGGTTGGCCAGCGCGTTGGCGGCGCCGACGCAGAGCACGATCGTGGCGAGCCGCAGCCCGTCGTAGAAGCCGCCGAGCAACTCCTCGGCCGACGTCGGCCCCAGCAGCTCGATCCCGGCGGCCGCGGCGGGCAGCGGGATGACCGGCAGCGTGAAGAGCACGTGGCCACCGTCCTCGCCGCCGATGAGGATGCGGAACAGCACGCGCGACACCACGATCACGCCCGCGACCAGCGCATACACGCGAAAAGCCAGCGCCCACGGCGCGTCGCCCCGGCGGTTCACCACCACGAACCCGGCCACGGCGATCACCAGCGCGAGCAGCAGCGGGTTGGTGGTGCGGCTGGCGGCGACGGCGAGCGCGAGCGCCCACACCCACCACGCGCCCGGGTGCAGAGCCCGCGCGTTACCGGGCAGCACGCCTGCGCCGCAGCCCGACGACCACACCCGCGACGACGAGCACCGCGATCACGACGAGTCCGATCACCAGGCTCCACGGGAAGCCGCTGCCGCCGGAATCCGTGGCCGCGGCCGCGGGAACAGGCGCGTTGGCCTTCCGCACCGGCGCCACCCGCGGCGGCGGGTAGTCCTGGAAGGACTTGTTGTGCGCGAACGACCAGCCCTCGAAACTCCCGGCCGGCGGCTTCCAGCCCTGCACGCCGACCTGGCTCGAAGCCCACGTGCCACCCTCGGTCGCCGTCCAGAAGCTCCACGACGCGCTCTCCGGCGGCATCCCCGAGCACGACTGGTCGGCCGGTTTGCCCTCGATCTTGCAGATCAGCGCGAGGCCGTACTTGCCGACGCCCGCTATGTCGAGGCCCGCGTTCTGCATGGCCGCCACGCCGTCGGCCTGCGGCCCGGGCGCGCAGCGGATCAGGGTGTCGCCACCGAGGTCCTGGAAGTCGACGACCACCGTCACGCCCGTGGCGTCGGGGCAGTACCCCGCTGTGCCCTTCCCGGGCACAGTCGCGGTGGCGGGACTCGCCCCGGACAGACCGGCGGTGACCAGGAGCGCGGCCACGGCAAGGAGCCGGGCAGCAAAGACAGGGAACAACCGCATCGTTGATGAACCTCGCATCGAGTCGGACCACGGCGGGCGATCCGGCTCACGGCCGCACGGGGCGGCCGCTCACGGTTGCGGGTCAGCGCCGGATTCACACCGGCTTCCCCCGATCGTGGTGTACAGCTGACCGACGTTAACCCACCGGAGGTACCCGCCGGAAGCGGCGCCGGACACACCTACACTTCCGGGCGTGGACGTCGGACAGCTGCGCATCGGCCTCGTCGGAACCGGTCCCTGGGCGACCACGGTGCACGCGCCGGGCCTGACCGAACACCCCGGCACCGAGCTCACCGCCGTGTGGGCGCGCCGCATCACCAGCGCCCGTCCGCTGGCCGAGGCCCACGGAGCCGTCGGCACCGACGACCTCGACGAGCTGTTCTCGCTGGTCGACGCCCTCGCCTTCGCCGTGCCGCCCGCCGTGCAGGCGGAGATCGCGACGCGCGCGGCCGAGGCCGGCAAGCACCTGATCCTCGAGAAGCCCATCGCCGCCGACCTGGTGAGCGCCCAGCGGCTGGCCGACGCCGTGGACAAAGCCGGCGTCGCGTCGCTCGTGATGCTCACGCTGCGGTTCTCCCAGCAGACGCGCGAGTGGCTCGACGGCCTCGCCGCCTCGGGCGGCTGGCGCGGCGGTGGCGCGCGCTGGCTGTCGGGCGCGCTGCTCGGCGGGCAGTACTCGACCTCGGCCTGGCGCCTCGACGCGTCCGGCGGCGCGCTCGCCGACATCGGCCCGCACGCGTTCGACCTGCTCGACGCCGCCCTCGGCCGCATCACCGACGTGCTCGCGGCCCACCGCGGCCCCGACGACCTGTGGCAGCTGATGTTCGCCCACGAGGGCGGCGCCACGAGCACCGCGACGCTGTCGCTGCGGCTGCCGGTTCAGCCGAGCGTGGTCGAGGTCGCGGTCTACGGCGAGCACGGCTACCGGACGCTCGGCCGCAAACCGGGCACCGCCGGGGAGTCCTACACGGCACTGCTGGACGACTTCGCGGCCATGGTCGCGAGTGGAACGACCACGCATCCGTGCGACGTCCACCGTGGCCTGCACCTGTCCGCACTCATCGAGAAGGCGCGCGAGCTCGCCGGGTAGTACACAGGCTCGAACCCTTGTTTTCCGTTGTGGAACAAGGCTTTTCACCAAGTCGGCGAAATCCTTCCACAGGGTTGTCCACAGCATCCACTATGGACGGTCCGCGCCTCGACCGAACCACGGGAAGCCGTTTCGCGCCACCGGAAAGATCACCGAATAGTGCGGCCCGCTGAGCATGCCGACTCGAACCGGCAATGCGAAGGTTGATCTTGGGAAGGCGGGAAGAAGCAGTTCAGAGGGGTTCGAGAAGGGAAGCGCATGGGTGCCTTGCTGCGCGCTTTCTGGGGGATCATCCCGATCACGGCCATCGCGTTGCCGTACGCGCTGCTCTGCTGGCCCTTGCTCGCCGCACGGAGGCGGCGAAGAAGCAGCGGCATCAGCCTCGGCCACGCGTCGGCGACCGCGGCCGTCGACGTTACGGCGGTGACGATCGGCGCGCTCGTGCTCTGCCTGGTCATCATGCCCGTCGGCGCCGCTTCGGGGAGCACCCTCGACCTCGTGCCCGGTGCCGACCTCTCCGCCGCGCTTTCCGACGACGGTTCGCTCTGGCAAGTCGTCGGCAACCTGCTGCTCCTGTGTCCACTGGGCGCGCTCGCGCCGCTGCGCCTGCGCCGGCTGCGGTCGCTCAGCCGGATCGCGCTCGCCGCCTTGAGCTCGTCCGTGCTGGTGGAGGCCACGCAGTTCCTCATCCACAGCGGCCGTGTGACCTCGACCGACGACGTGCTGCTCAACACCATCGGCGCCACGCTCGGCGCCGCACTGACCCGCCGCGGCTGGCGCTACTTCGACGTGGTGCCCGTGGTCGCGATCCCGCAGCAGGTGCGGCGGACCGTCTGCAACGCGCCTGTCCGCCTGCGCGTGCCGCGTTCGGTGTGGGACACGCGCTACGCCGGGATCGGCCACCGCGAACGGCGCTGAGTTAATTCGATTGCCCCTGCTGGGACACTGAAAGCTCTCGGATCTTCGGACGAAGGAACGCCTATGTTTGCCGCCGCTGCTCGCGACGGCCGAGGTCAGGCCTGACGCGAGCCCGTCAGCCGTCCTTCCCATGCCCTGCCCTTCTCGGCAGCGCGCGTGGGTCTCCTTCGACCCCGAAAGGGATCACCCAGCATGTCCTCCCTTCAGGCGTATGTCCGTGCCACCGCACCCCGAGGCCGTGACGTCGAACGGATCGGCCCGTTCCTCGCGACCTTCTCCCGCACCACCGGCCACCCGATGCTCAACTACGCGATCCCCGACGACGGCGCCGAGCCGTCACCGGCGGAGATCACCGCGCTGACCGAGGCGTACGCGGGCCGCGGTCTGCAGCCCCGGCTGGAGTTCTTCACCGAAGCCGCGCCCGGCCTGGAGAAACTCCTCGTCGCGCGGGGGTACTCGCTCGAGCGGCGCATCCCGCTCATGACCTGCACCCCGGCCGACTTCGTGGACCACCCGGCGCCCGCCGGGATCGTGCTCCGTGTTCCCGAGACGGACGCCGACCTGCGCAGCCTGCGTTCGGCGCAGAACGTGGCCTTCGGCGCGTCCCCGGAGGTGTCCGACGCGGAGCTGGCGAGCACCCGCTCGTTCGGCGACCGCGCCGTGCGCGCCGAGGACACCGCGACCGGCGCGGTGATCGGCGGCGGGTTCGCGCTGGACATCGTGGACGGCGCGGCCGAGATCGCCGGCATCGCCGTCGCCGAGGCCTACCGCCGCCGGGGAATCGCCGCCGCGATCACGGCGCACCTCACCCGCCTGGTCCACGAGCGAGGCGGCCCCACGGCCTTCCTCACCCCGGGCGACCTGGGCATCGCCACGGTCTACCGCCGCGTCGGCTACCAGCCGGCCGGCGAGTGCGTGCACCTGTCGGTGAGCTAGTCGTCGAACCGGCCGCCGCGGCCGCGTTTCACGTCGCTGCGGCGTTTTTTCGCGGCCAGGCGGCGTTCCTTCGAACCCCGGGAGGGTTTGGTGGGACGCCGCTTGGCCGGCGGCGGCGCGGAAGCCTTGAGCAGGAGATCGGCGAGGCGTTCGCGGGCGGCGTCGCGGTTCTGCAGCTGCGAACGCTGCTCGCTGGCCGCGATGGTGATCACGCCGTCGACCAGGCGACCCGCCAGCCGCGCCACGATCCGCTCGCGCAACGACTCCGGGATCACCGCCGACCGCGCGACGTCGAACGAGAGCTCCACGCGCGAGTCGGTGGTGTTCACGCCCTGCCCGCCCGGTCCGGACGACCGGGAGAAGCGCTCGCTCAACTCGGCCGCCGGAATCACGAACCGGGAGCCGACCACCACGTCCTCTGCCACGTCGTCCAGTCTTCCAGCCGCGACAACCGCGTTTTCTAGAACCGCGGGTGGTCGCCCGAGAGCACGGCGCGCGGGCCGTCGGGGTTGTCGGCCGGCTGCACGTCGCCGAGGATCCACGCTGGCACGTGGCGCGCGGTCAGCACGGCCAGCGCCCGGTCGACGTCCTCGGCCGACACGATCGCGACCATGCCGACGCCCATGTTGAACGTCTTCTCCAGCTCGGCGCGCTCGACCTTGCCGCGCTGTCCGATCAGGGCGAACACCGGTGCCGGCGTCCACGTGCCGCGCTCCAGCCGGGCGACGAGGCCCCTCGGCATCACGCGCGCGAGGTTCGCCTCGAGGCCGCCGCCGGTGATGTGCGCGAACGTGCGCACCTCGGTCTCGGCGGCCAGCGCCAGGCAGTCCTTGGCGTAGATCTTCGTGGGCTCCAGCAGCTCCTCGCCGAGGGTGCGGCCGAACTCCTCGACGTGCCCTTCGAGCGGCATGCGCGCGATGTCCAGCAGCACGTGGCGGGCCAGCGAGTAGCCGTTGGAGTGCAGGCCCGAGGAACCCATGGCCAGCACGACGTCACCCGGGCGCACCTTCTCGGGCGTGAGCAGCGCGGACGCCTCGACCACGCCGACGCCAGTGGCCGAGATGTCGTAGTCGTGCTCGCCCATCAGGCCCGGGTGCTCGGCCGTCTCGCCGCCGAGCAGGGCACAGCCGGCCTGCACGCAGCCCTCGGCGATGCCGCCGACCAGCGCCGCGATCATCTCCGGGACGACCTTGCCGACGGCGATGTAGTCCTGCAGGAACAGCGGCTCGGCGCCGGTCACGACCAGGTCGTCGACGACCATGGCCACCAGGTCGATGCCGACGGTGTCGTGCTTGTCCAGAGCCTGCGCGACCGCGATCTTGGTGCCCACGCCGTCGGTGGACGACGCGAGCACCGGCTCCTTCCACTTGTCGAGCTTGAGCGAGAACAGCCCCGCGAACCCGCCGACACCACCGCGCACCTCGGGGCGGGTGGCGCGCTCGGCGTGGGGCTTGAGCAGCTCGACGGCCTGGTCACCGGCTTCGATGCTGACACCGGCGGCTGCGTACGTGGCGCTCGTGGACTCGCTCACGGAAGCGGACTCCCTACTGGACAAATCTGACTAGGGACGCCGGACGGCGTCTTCGGCACCGTACCCGGCCGGGCTGACCGGAGTCGCTTTGCCATTGACCGAATCCATGCTTTCCAGCAGGTGCTTGCCGATCAACGCGTCATCCGGCAGGTCGATGGGGTATTCGCCGGAGAAGCACGCGGTGCACAGGCGCGACTTCGGCTGCTCCGAGGCCGCGACCAGGCCGTCGAGCGAGATGTAGCCCAGCGAGTCGGCTCCGATCGAGCGGCGGATGCCGTCGAGGTCGACGCCGTTGGCCACGAGCTCGGCGCGTGAGGCGAAGTCGATGCCGTAGAAGCACGGCCAGCGCACGGGCGGCGAGGCGATCCGCACGTGGACCTCGAGCGCGCCGGCCTCCCTCAGCATGCGCACGAGCGCGCGCTGCGTGTTGCCGCGGACGATCGAATCGTCGACCACGACCAGGCGCTTGCCGCGGATCACGTCGCGCAGCGGGTTGAGCTTCAGCCGGATGCCCAGCTGGCGGATCGTCTGCGACGGCTGGATGAACGTGCGCCCGACGTAGGCGTTTTTCACCAGGCCGGTGCCGTACGGGATACCCGAACCCTGCGCGTAGCCGATCGCGGCCGGCGTGCCGGACTCCGGCACGGGCATGACCAGGTCGGCGTCGGCCGGGTGCTCGCCGGCGAGCCGGCGGCCGATCTCCACGCGCGTGGCGTGCACGCTGCGGCCGGCGATCGTGGTGTCGGGGCGGGCGAGGTAGACGTACTCGAACACGCAGCCCTTGGGCTCCGGGTTCGCGAACCGCGACGAGCGCAGGCCTTCCGCGTCGATGGCGATGAGCTCACCCGGCTCGACCTCACGCACGAACGACGCGCCGCAGATGTCCAGTGCGGCCGTCTCGCTCGCCACGACCCAGCCGCGCTCCAGGCGGCCGAGCACGAGCGGGTGCACGCCGTGGGGGTCGCGGGCGGCGTAGAGGGTGTTCTCGTCGGCGAAGACCAGGCAGAACGCGCCCTTCAGGGTCGGCAGCAGCTCCATGGCCGCGGCTTCGATGCCCTTGTCGGCCGCGTTGGCGGCGAGCAGGCCGCAGACGAGGTCGGAGTCGCTGGACGAGCCGGTGAGGCCCGCGTGCGGCTTGAGGCCGGCGGCCTTCGTGCGGTCGCGCAGCTCGGCGGTGTTGACGAGGTTGCCGTTGTGCGCGAACGACAGGCCGCTGCCGGTGGCCGTGGTGCGGAAGATCGGCTGCGCGTTCTCCCAGATCGTCGCGCCGGTCGTGGAGTAGCGGCAGTGCCCGACGGCGATGTGGCCCTGCAGCGACTGCAGCACCTGCTCGTCGAACACCTGGCTGACCAGGCCGAGGTCTTTGAAGACCACGATCTGCGAGCCGTCGGAGACCGAGATGCCGGCCGCCTCCTGCCCGCGGTGCTGCAGCGCGTACAGGCCGTAGTAGGTCAGCTTGGCGACCTCTTCCCCGGGAGCCCAGACGCCGAAGACGCCACACTCCTCGCGGGGTTCCGGGTCGGGCTGGTCAGGAAGGGCGGAGGGGTCGGAAACCACCGAGGTGCTCCCAGGAAGACGTGGGCGGGCCAAGTCCAAGTGTAAGGGGTGTGAAGGCCGGTCTGGCCGTGCGCGACGTGGTTCTCCCCACTTCACGGGCTTGTGACGACCGCTCGGAAAGAGCGGTGCTCGCGTTGTGGATCTTGGTTCTCCGCCCCGAACGTGAACCAGGCCCCGCACGACGTGGCTGTCCACATCGCACGGGGCCTGAAGATCAAGGGTGTCTCAGCGGGCCGCGAGCCACTTCGAGGTGCCACCGCGCCCGGGCACCCAGCACCCCTTGGCGGGGGCGAGCGCCTTGGTTTCCTCATCGGGGAGCGCGAGCACTTCGGTCAGCACCTCGGCGACTTCACCGCGGCGGCGCCACAGCCACTTCTCGGGCTCGAAGACGTTGTCCTCAGTCCCCGGCACCCGCGTGGCAACCGCGTCGTCCTCGGCGTTGAGCCGGACGACGTCCACCACGTTGTCGTGGACCCGGACGCCGACCACGGCTTCGAACTCGCCGTTGGCGTCCGTCTGGTGCACGAACTGGTACCCGCGGCCGATGAGTTCCTGGAGACCGGTTTCGACGGTCTCCAGCGCGTCAGCCGAGGACATCGTCGAATTCGCCGTCCTTCGCGCCGGCGAGGAACGCGGCCATCTCCGCACGGGTGTACACGAGCGCGGGGCCGGTCGGGAAGCGGGAGTTGCGCATCGCGATCTCGCCGGACGCCAGCGGAGCGACCTCCACGCAGTTGCCCACAGCGCCGCTGTAGCTCGCCTTGCGCCACTGGGCGCCGGTCAGACGATCGGCCGGAATGCCGTTCTCGAACCGCTCAGCCATGATCCCCACCTTCCGGGACGGTGAAAAGCTCAGGAATCTGCACGTGCATCTACCTGTGACTGGGACGCTAGCACGCGCTCATGCAGCGGTAAATGCACGTGCAGAAGTTTCTGCAAATTTCTCACTGCGTGACGACAGACTTCAGTAGAAAGTCCCGGTCGGACGATCACATCACCACTCGAAGGGGTGATGTGATCACGCTGGGGTCGCTGTTGACGCCAGGAAAGTGGCGCTGAGCGAAAATCCGACAAACCCGGTGATCTCAGCGGGTGAACGGCCGCGACGGCGTGTGAGCACCGAGATTTCAGTGAACGCTCGGTTCGACGCCCTGTGGGCGCCTCGACGCCCGGCAGAGTGACATGACGCCGGCACCCCCGAACGCGACTGAGGACCGCTCAGCGGCTCAGGCAGACCACGAACTCGGCGAGACTCAGATCTCCGCGCGCCGCTTGGCCAACCGAGCCCGGCTGCGCTCCGGCGTCTCCGCGTCGACGGCCAGGAGGTCGAGCGCGCGGCCGTACTTTTCGATCTCTTCGCGCTTGTCGAGGTAGTGCGCGCCCGTGAGGTACTCGACGTAGGCGATGTTCGGCAGTTCCGATTCGGCGAAGCGCAGCAGAGTGAAGGCGTGCTCGGCCGACAGACCGCTGCGGCAGTACGGGAGGACCTGCACCGACACGTGCGGCAGCGTGGTGACCTCGAGCAGGTACTCCAGCTGCTGCTTCAACACCTTCGGCCCGCCGATCGGCCGGTACAGCACCGACTCGTCCAGGACCGCCCACACGCGGGGCGCGTCGGGCCTGGCCAGCATCTTCTGGCGGCGCATGCGCAGGGCCACGAGCTGGTCGACCTTCTCGTCGGCCATCTCGGGGCGGCCGTGGCTGAAGATCGCGCGGGCGTAGGGCTCGATCTGCAGCAGGCCGGAGACGAACAGCGGTTCCCAGATCTGGATGCGCGACGCGGCTTCTTCCAGGCCGACGAGGTCGGTGAACCAGCCTGGCACGGTGTCGCCGAACTTGCGCCACCAGCCGGCCTCGTTCGACTGCTTGACCATGTCGAGGAAGGCGCGGCGCTCTTCGTCGTCGCCGACGCCGTACATGGTGAGCAGGTCGGCGACGTCGCGTTCCTTGAAACCGACGCGGCCGAGCTCGAGGCGGGAGATCTTGGACTCGGAACCACGGATGTTGTAACCCGCTTGCTGACGCGTGATCCCGGCTTCCTCACGCAGCTTGCGCAGCTGCGAGCCGAGGATCATCCGGCGCGCTGTCGGGCCGAGACTCTGCTCGCCACCGGACGCGTTCACCGCGTTCATGACCGGGACCTTCCGTACGCCGCTCGTTTACCTGGGGGATTCCAGCCCGACTACCCAAAGTACACGTACAGAGCCAACCCGTATAGCACGGCTCGGCACGCGTCGGGTTTGTCGTCACGATTCTACGGAGAGTCGGCACCCTACGACACAGCCAGGTGAGTAATCACCGGTCAAGGCCCCAGGTGGTCAGAGCCGGACCACGGGGAGCCAGTGTGAAAGGTCGGCCCGCGAGCCCGAGGCCGTCACTCGCGCCGCGTCGAGGGCGCTGGGCCAATCGAGAAGGCCCGTCGCCAGTTCGAGCCACGTGCGGGGGTCGGTTTCGATCACGTTCGGTGGCGTGCCCCGGGTGTGGCGGGGACCCTCGACGCACTGCACGGCGGCGAACGGCGGCACGCGCACTTCGACGCTGCGCCCGGGCGCGTCGGCGGCGAGCGCCTTGAGGCTCAGCCGCACCGCGGCGGCCAGCTCGGGCCGCGCCGGATCCGGCCCGTCACCTCGCAACCAGCCCGAAACGGCCAGCACCGCCGCCCGTAACTCAGCGGGATCGACCGAACGCGAAGAGGCCATGGCCCAACAGTAGAGTGACGTCGGACGAACATTCAGCACCCGGCAGCGAGGGACGGCGATGGCGCAGCGGGACGAGGCAGATCGGATGGTTTCCCCGACCACCCCCGCGGCGCGCCGCGGCAAACCGGACGGCAAGCCCGCCACCGCCGGGCGGCACGGCCGGCGCGGACCGCAGGGCAAACCCGAAATCACCCCCGAGATGCGGGCCAACGCGCGCGCCAACCCCAACAGCTGGCTCTACGTCATCGACGAGGCCTTCGACCCGGGTGGCCCCGTGCCGTCGTGGGCTGTCGTGGGCGCGTACCCGGTGAACGCCTCGGGCGACGTCGTCGAGGACTTCCACCCCAACGATCGCTACCGGCCCTCGCCGAAGGCGCTCGGCTACCCCGAGCCCGGCACGGAGCTCGAGCGGCTGCTGCAACTCGTGCGCACCGAGCACCGCCCGGCCGAAGACCTGCCGAAGGTCATCCTCGACTCGACGCTGTTCGTCTACGCCATGTCCCCCGTGCAGCGCACGGTCATCGGCTTCCACAACACCGACGGCCGCGTGATGGTCCCCGCCTACACCGCCAAGTCGCTCGTGCCGCGCGAGTGGCCGCACGCGCGCGCCGTGCTGGGGCGCGACATCGTCGGCCTGCTCGCCGGACACCCCGTGGCCATCAACCCGCACGACGGCATCACCGCCGTCGTGCCGGCCGAGCACCTGCTGAAGGCGCTGGCCGAAGAACGGCGCTGAGTTCCACTCCGGCTGAGACATTTCGAAACAGCCCGTTGTCCCGAGTGGACAGCGGGCTTTTTCGTACCCGCGACACGTCACCCTCACGGATCCCGACCCCACCCCGACCTGCGGTCATCACTCCATCAGGTGATCACCGAGTCGCCGGAACGGCGGCTTGCGGGCATCGTTTGCCTTCGTTGGAGTACACGCGTCCGGTTGGGAGCCCAGGGTGAAGCGTCGTAATCCGCTGCTGCGCTGGAGCGCCACCGTGTGGAGCGCCGCGGTCGTTTCCGGGCTCGCGCTCTGCACCCCGGCCACGGCCGCGCCGAGCTACGAAGGCGCCGACGACCACTACGCCGGCTCGCAGATCGAGAAGTACGAGGGCGTCGCCGGCGCGCCGAACGTCGAGTACACCGCGAGCGACCAGGTCCTCGGTCACGACGTGAGCGGCCACCAGGGCGTGGTGGACTGGACCGCGGCCGCGAAGGCCGGCGCGAAGTTCGTCTATGTGAAGGCCACCGAGGGCACGGGTTTCGTCAACCCGCAGTTCGCCCAGCAGTACAACGGTTCATACCAGGCCGGGATCGTCCGCGGTTCGTACCACTTCGCGCGCCCCGACGTGTCCGACGGCGCGACGCAGGCCAACTACTTCCTCGCCCACGGCGGCGGCTGGTCCGACGACGGCAAAACGCTGCCGGGCGCGCTCGACGCAGAGTACAACCCCTACGGCGAGACCTGTTACGGCAAGGACCCCGCCGGCATGGTCGCGTGGATCCGGTCCTTCTCGGACACTTACCGGGCACGAACCGGGCGCCTGCCCACGATCTACACGTCCACGAGCTGGTGGAAACGCTGTACCGGCAACAGCCCGGCGCTCGGCGCGAATCCACTGTGGCTCGCGCGCTACAACACGCAGATCGGCGAGCTGCCGGCCGGCTGGCACAGCCAGTCGATCTGGCAATTCGCGGACAAGGGTTCGCTGCCGGGAGACCAGAACTGGCTCAACGGTCCCCTCGCAACCCTCCGCGATCTGGCAATCGGGTGAACATTCGTTACGACGCTGGGAATAAGTAGTCATCTACCGATGAAAATCACCCAGGCGACCTTTTAACTTCACGGATCTTGCTGACAAAACGAGGGACGTCATCAAGAATCTCCCCCGGGCGGCTACCTGCAATAGCCGCCCTCAGCGAGGGTATCTGTGAAGGGATTCAACGATGTCCACTTCCCGAAGAGGACGGCGGGCGACCCTGCTCTCCGTTCTGGCCATCCCCACCGTGGCGCTCCTGCTCGGCTCCACGGCCCAGGCAACGGCCGCTCCTTACAACCCGGACCAATCGGCCAGTGAGATTACTGCGATAAACGCCGACATCCAGGCGCACAACCACGAACTGGGGTCTCAAATCCGCCGAGTGGAGGGCGATTCCTCAACACCGGCGTCCAAAGTCTCAGCCCAGCAGCCGCAGCCCGCGGCCGCCATCCCGAACCAGGCCCTGGCCACCGTGCCAGGCATGGATGTCGCCAGCTACCAGGGCAACGTCAACTGGGCGAGCTGGTGGAACCAGGGCAAACGGTTCGTCTGGACCAAGGCGACCGAAAGCACGAGCTACACCAACCCGTATTTCGCCCAGCAGTACAACGGTTCGTACAACCAGGGCTTCATCCGTGGTGCGTACCACTTCGCCACCCCGAACACCTCCAGCGGCGCGGCGCAGGCTACTTACTTCGTCGCCCACGGCGGCGGGTGGTCCAAGGACGGCAAGACCCTGCCGGGCGCGCTCGACATGGAGTACAACCCCTACGGCGCCACTTGTTACGGCCTGAGCCAGGCCTCGATGGGCGCGTGGATCCGCGCGTTCCACGACACCTACCACGCCAAGACCGGCCGCTGGCCGGTCATCTACACCTCGGCGAGCTGGTGGAACCAGTGCGTGGGCACGTCGCAGAACTTCTCGTCCACAGTGCCGCTCTGGGTCGCGCGGTACGCGTCGTCGGCCGGCGCTCTGCCGAACGGCTGGGGCTACTACACCGTCTGGCAGTACACCTCGAGCCCGCTCGACCAGGACACCTTCAACGGTGCCTTCGACCGGGTCCAGGCGCTGGCCAACGGCTGATCCACTCCTGGGGTCACGGCTGATTCGCCACTGATTCACGGCTGAGGTTCCCGGCCGCCTCCACCTGCGGGGGCGGCCGGGAGCTTCGTTCTCGTCGCGTCTTTTGTGCAGTGGCTCCCGACCTTGCAGAATGCACCTCACGTGGGGAGGAACCGCCGGCGCTCGCCGGTCGTCAGACCACGGCGCGAAACGGTGCACCAGGAAGGGCGGAACCGGAGATGACCTACCCACCGCAGCCAGGGCAGGGCGGCCAGCCGGACCCCTACGGCCAGGGCTGGCAGCAGCCCGGCACGGGCGGGGTTCCCCAGCAGCCGGGGTGGGATCCGAACGCGCAGCAGCAGCCGGGCCAGCAGCCCGGGTGGGACCCCAACGCGCAGCAGGGCGGCCAGCAGCAGGGCTGGGACCCGAACACGCAGCAGCAGTACCCCGGGCAGCAGCCGTACGGCCAGCCGTACCAGCAGCAGTACCCGGGCACCCAGCAGTATCCGCAGCAGGGCTGGGACCCGAACCAGCCGTACGGCGGCGGGTACGGCGGTGGCCCCCAGCCGCCGAAGAACAACAAGACCGGGCTGTGGATCGGCATCGCCGTGGCCGTGGTGGTCGTGGTGGCGCTGGGCATCACCGGATTCGTCGCGCCCGGCTTCTTCCTGAGCAAGGACTCGGGATCCATCGCGCAGACGCCGAACCCGGTGCCGCCGCCCGTGCAGTCATCGCGGCCGCAGCTGCCCACCGGCGAACCGTCGGAGCCGGGCCTGCCGACCGACGAGACCGACATCCCCGGCACCGGTGGTGGCGGCAACACGCCGGCCGAGGGCAAGCAGGCCGTGGACGCGTTCGTCGCGAAGATCAACGCCAAGGACGGCGCGGGCGCCACGGCGATGACCTGCCAGGGCAGCGAAGCGTTCTCCAAGGACAGCATCGACGAGGCCACCACCGGCACCCCGCAGCTCAAGGTCGAGAGCTACGACGGCACCGCGACCGTCACGGCCAACCTCGACGGCAGCCTGTCCGGAAAGGACGCCAACGGCTCCGTGATCGCCACCAGCGTCGGCGGCAACTGGTGCATCGGGTTCTTCTTCGTCATCGCCTTCTGATCCGTGCGGTCCCCACTGCTCTGGACGTTCGTCGCGTCCGTGCTGCTGCTGTGCGGGGTCGGGGGCTGGCTGCTCACCGACCCCGCCACCAGCCGCAGCGATGCCCTGAAAACGGCCGGTCTGGCCGGCGGCGCCGTCGTGGCGCTCTACGCGCTGTGGCTCAACGACCGGCGCCGCCGCGTCGAAGAGGCGCGCCAGGAGATCGAGCGGCAGCGCCACGACCTGGAGATGCGCCGGGCCGAACAGGACCGTGAGCGTGTGTCCGACGAGCGGTTCGCCAAGTCGGTGGAGCTGCTCGGGCACGAGGCCGACCAGGTGCGCGTCGGTGCGCTGCACGCGTTGGCGGGTCTGGCGCGCAGCCGGCCGACGTACACGCAGACCGTGCTCGACGTGCTGTGCGCCTACCTGCGGCGGCCGTTCAAGCACGCGCGGTACGAGGATCCCGAGCGCGACGACGGGCCCGGCGACGGGCCCGAGGTCGAGCGAGAGTTGCAGGTCCGCCTGACCGCGCAGCGGCTCGTCGCCGAGCTGCTGCCGTGGGCGTCCGAAGTGGACGCTCCGAGTTACGACCTCGACCTCACCGGTGCGGTGCTGGAGTACCTCGACCTGTCCCGCCGCAAGATCGGCCGGCTGCTGCTGCGCTACGCGTCGCTGCACAGCAGCACGAACCTCAGCGGTTGTGTGATCACGGACCGGGCGTACTTCACCTCCGCCGGCACCGGCAAGGGCCGCCTGATCGGCAACTTCCGCTGCCGCGGGGCGAAGTTCCTGGACTACGCGTGGTTCAGCGGCACGGTGTTCGCCGAGAACGCCGACTTCACGGAGACGACGTTCGCCGGGCGCACCGCGTTCAAGGACGCCGTGTTCGCCAAGGACGCCGTGTTCACCGACGCGGCCTTCGACGACTCACTCGACCTGCGCCACGCGTCCTTCGGTGGCCACGCCGACCTACGCTTCGCGCGCGTACCCGAGCACCTTTCGCTCTACGACACGAAGGTCTTGTCCACAAAGGACAATAAACTGCCCGACGGTTGGCTGCTCGAACCCCTCGACGACGACGGCGTCGCGCGCCTCACCGTGCCGGCGTACTGACGGCCTCGATCGCCTCGTCGAGTAACTCGCCCAACGGTTTCCCGCCCGCCACGCGCGTCCACTCGTAGCCCGCTAAGTCCAAACAGGACAGTGCGGCCGAGCCCAGCGCGTGGGCCGCGAACTCGTCGCCACCCAGCCGCTCGGCCAACACCGGCACCAGCACTTCCTGCCACTGCAAGTGCTTGCGCAGCAACGCCGTGCGCAACGCGAGCGTCTCGGCCAGCATCGTCGCGCGAGGCAGCCCCGCGGCGGCCGCGATCTGGTCCACGGTCGTGCCCTCGAAACCCTGCTCGGTGAACAGATCCATCGCCTTCGCGGCGATCTCCGCGGTGACCGCCCTGCGCGTGACCTCGCGCAACCCTTCGCCGACCATGCGGCCGAGTCCAGCCGAGACACATCTGTCAGTCACTGACAAGCGGGACACGCACAAGCGAAGGGCCGCTCCCCGGTTTCCGGGAAGCGGCCCTTTCTGCGATCAAGAACTTCAGTCGAACAACGCCGGCAGCGTCTTCTCCCAGGTCTCGCGCAGCTCGTCGAGCGAGAACTCCGTGATGTCCTGCAGCTCGAGCGCACGGGAGTCCGGGTCGACGACGCCGGTCTTGCGCCACGGCAGCCCGCGCGCGGTGCACATCTCCGTGAACCGCAGCTCCTCTGTGCGCGGCACCGCCACGAGCACGCGGCCCGACGACTCGGAGAACAGCTGCACGAACGGGTCCTGGTCGCGGTCGAGGAACACCCGCGCACCGCACTGTCCGATGAGGACAGTCTCGACCAGTGCCTGCGCCAGACCACCGTCGGCGAGGTCGTGGGCGGCGGAGATCATGCCGTCGCGCGAGCCGGCGACGAGGATCTCGCCGATGAGCTTTTCGCGGGCCAGGTCGACGAGGGGCGGCACGCCGCCGAGGTGGCCGTGCAGCTCACGAGCCCAGGCGGAGCCGTCGAGCTCGTCGTGGGTGTCGCCGAGCAGCAGCAGCGTCTCGCCGGCCTCCGCGCCGATGCCGGTGGGGATGCGGCGGTTGACGTCGTCAATCACACCGAGCACGGCGATCACCGGCGTCGGCAGGATCGCCGTGTCGCCGGTCTGGTTGAAGAAGCTCACGTTGCCGCCGGTGACCGGGATGCCCAGCTCGACGCACGCGTCGGCCAGACCGTGCACGGCCTGCTCGAACTGCCACATCACGGCCGGGTCGGTCGGGGCGCCGAAGTTCAGGCAGTCGGACACCGCGACCGGCGTCGCACCGCCCGTGGCGACGTTGCGGTACGCCTCGGCGAGCGCGAGCTGCGCGCCGCAGTACGGGTCGAGGTAGACGAACTTCGCGTTGCAGTCGGTGGACACCGACACGCCGCGGCCGCTCTCCTCGTCGATGCGGATCATGCCGGAGTCCGACGGCTGTGCGAGCACGGAGTTGCCGCGCACGTAGCGGTCGTACTGCGCCGTGACCCATTCCTTCGACGCCTGGTTCGGTGACGCGATGAGCTTGAGCAGGTCGGCCCG
This sequence comes from Amycolatopsis sp. NPDC005232, assembly GCF_040607795.1. Lineage (NCBI taxonomy): Bacteria > Bacillati > Actinomycetota > Actinomycetes > Pseudonocardiales > Pseudonocardiaceae > Amycolatopsis > Amycolatopsis sp. NPDC005232. The sequence continues at coordinate 170,199 of NZ_JBEXHL010000002.1, forward strand.
CAGCTCTTCGGGGGTCGACGGCCGGGGCAGCGAGGCCGACGTGTCGGCGATCAGCGCGTCCTGGCTCGCCGGGCGCTGGATCGGGCGGTCGTAGACCGGGCCCTGGTGCGCGACGGTGTGGGCCGGGACGTCGACCACGACCTCGTCGTGCCAGGTGATCACGAGGTTGTCGCCGTCGGTGACCTCGCCGATGTCGGTGGCGATCACGTCCCACTTGGCGCACACGGCCATGAACGCCTCGACGTTCTCCGGCGAGACGACCGCGCACATGCGCTCCTGCGACTCGCTCGAGAGCACCTCCGCCGGCGTCATGCCGGTGGCGCGCAGCGGCACGCGGTCGAGGTAGACGTGCATGCCGCCGTCACCCGCGGCCGCGAGCTCCGACGTCGCGCAGGACAGCCCGGCACCGCCGAGGTCCTGGATGCCGACGACGAGCTTCTCCTTGAACAGGTCGAGGCAGCACTCGATGAGCACCTTTTCGGTGAACGGGTCGCCGACCTGCACGCTGGGCAGCTTGCGCCGGCCGGCCGCGGTCTCGTCACCGGAAAACGTGTCGCTCGCCAGCACGGACACGCCGCCGATGCCGTCGAGGCCGGTACGCGCGCCGAACAGGATGATCTTGTTGCCCGTGCCCGAAGCGAAGGCGAGGTGCAGGTCCTCGACGCGCATGGCGCCGACACACAGGGCGTTGACCAGCGGGTTGCCACTGTAAGACGGGTCGAACACCAGCTCGCCGCCGATGTTCGGCAGGCCGAGGCAGTTGCCGTAGCCGCCGACGCCGGCTACCACACCGGGCAGCACGCGCTTGGTGTCGGGCGCGTCGGCCGGGCCGAAGCGCAGCGCGTCGGCCACCGCGAGCGGACGGGCACCCATGGCCATGATGTCGCGCACGATGCCGCCGACGCCCGTCGCGGCGCCCTGGTAAGGCTCCACATAGGACGGGTGGTTGTGGCTTTCGACCTTGAAGGTGACCGCCCAGCCGTCGCCGATGTCGACCACGCCGGCGTTCTCGCCGATGCCCGCGAGCATCTTCGACTTCATCTCGTCGGTGGCCGTCTCACCGAAGTAGCCGAGGTGCTTCTTCGAGGACTTGTACGAGCAGTGCTCGCTCCACATGACCGAGTACATCGCGAGCTCGGCGTCGGTGGGCCGGCGGCCGAGGATCTCGCGGATGCGCGCGTACTCGTCTTCGGCCAGGCCGAGTTCGACGTACGGCTGCGTGGTGTCGGGGGTCTCCGCGGCCCGCGCGGTGGTGTCAGTATTCATGACAGAGCTGCTGGTCACAGTGTTTGATCCAGGGTCCGTGTCAGGGTTCGCCACACCCTCAAGACTACGTGTCGGCCGGGTCACACCCGCAGGTGGCCAGCACGTTCGCCCACCGATAAATCAGTCGCGCACCGTGCGTGAAGCGGCTTACCGTCGACAATCGTGCTCTCCGCCACATATCCCTTCGCCTCGCCTCGGCTGCCCGCACGGCCGACGGCCGGCCGCTACCTGCTCGCGGTGCTGCGTTCGCGCCCGTGGCTGGTGGTGACGGCCGCGTTCACGGGCGCCTGCTGGTCGCTGCCCAGCGCGCTGCTGCCGCTGGTGATCGGCCGCGGCATCGACGCGATCGCGGCGGGCGACACCGGCGCGATCTGGCGCTGGGCGCTGGTGGCCGCCGGGCTGGGCGTGTTCCAGGCGGGTTTCGGCACGTGGCTGCACTTCACGTCGTACGGCATGTGGATCCACGGCGCGGGCACCACGCAGCGCCTGGTCACCACGCACACCACGCGCCTGGGTGCGACCCTGCGCGAGGCGACGACGACCGGCAACGTCGTGGCGGTGACGTCGTCGGACATCAACTGGATCGGCAACACCTACGAGGTGATCGGCCGGACCGTGGGCTCCGTGGTGGCGTTCGTGGTGATCGGCATCGCGATGCTGGGCTCGTCGCCGCTGCTGGGCGTCGTCGCGCTGGTCGGCGTTCCGCTGGCGGTGCTCGGGATCGGACCGCTGCTGAAGCCGTTGCAGAAGCGCAAGACGGTGCAGCGCGAGAACCTCAGCGACGTCAACGCGCTGGGCGCCGACATCGTGTCCGGCCTGCGGATCCTGCGTGGGGTCGGGGGCGAGCGGCGGTTCCTGAAGCGGTTCCACGACGCGAGCCAGCTGGTGCGCCGCTCGGGCGTGGAGGTCGGGCGCGCGGAGGCGTGGCTGGCCGCGGCGGCGATCGTGCTGCCGGGCCTGGTCACCGTGGCGATCACGTGGCTGGGCGCGCGGCTCGCGCTCGACGGCACGATCGGCGTGGGCGAGCTGGTGGCGTTCTACGGCGTCTCGGCGTTCCTGGTCGTGCCCGTGGACACGGCCACGGAGGCCGTGAGCGCGGTCAGCTCCGGGCTCGTGTCGGCGCGCAAGATCTGCGCCCTGCTGTCGCTGCGGCCTCGGCTGGCCGAGCCGGCGTCGCCGGTGCCGCTGCCCGCCGGGCCGCTCGACCTGGTGGACACCGAGACCGGCATCCACCTCGAGGCGGGCAAGCTCACCGTCGTCGACCTCGGAGCCGACGCGGAGACGCTGGCCGACCGCCTGGCGCGGTTCACGGACGCGGCCGAGCCCGTGCTGGCCGGCGGTGTGCCCGTGGACCAGGTCGCGTTGGCGGAGCTGCGGGCGCGGGTGGTGTACGCGCACAACCAGGACCTGTGGTTCTCGGGTGTGCTGCGCGAACAGCTGAGTTCCGCGCTGCCGAGTGACGTGAGCGTGGAAGCGGCCCTGTTCGCGGCCGACGCCGACGACATCATCGAGGCGCTGCCCCGGGGTGTCGACGAGCTGATCGGCGAGCGCGGGCGCGAGGTGTCGGGCGGCCAGCGGCAGCGGCTGAGCCTCGCCCGGGCGCTCGCCACGGACGCCGACGTGCTGCTGCTCGACGAGCCGACCTCGGCCGTCGACGCGCACACGGAGGCCCGGATCACCCAGCGCGTCGCGGACCTGCGGCGAGGGAAGACGACCGTGGTGTTCAGCCAGAGTCCACTGTGGACTCACGTGGCGGACGAGGTCGTAAGCGGAAAAGCGGTGACGGTGTGAAACGGCTCCCCCTCGCGTCGGGTCGCGACGTGCGACGCTGGGCGGCGCGCACGGCCGCCGAGCACCGGCGCGAGTTCTCGGTGATGCTCGGGCTGTTCTGCCTCGCGACACTGATCGGGCTGGCCGGGCCGCAGCTGCTCGGCCTGCTCGTGCAGGGTGTCGTCGACGGCAGCAGCACGGTGCGCGTCGACCTGCTGGCCATGGGTTTCGTGGTGGCGCTGGTGCTGCAGGCCTGGGCGAAGAAGGCCGCGCGCCTGCGTGGCCGGATGTTCGGCGAGCGCGTGCTGGCGCAGACGCGCGAACGGTTCGTGGCCAACTCCCTGAGCCTGCCGCTCGGCACGGTCGAGGCCGCCGGCACCGGCGACCTGCTCAGCCGCGCGACGAGCGACATCAGCCGCCTCGACCACGCCGTGCGCTTCGCGGCGCCGGAGATCCTGATCGCGGTGGTGACGGTGCTGCTGACCACGGTCGCGATGATCATCACGTCGCCGCTGCTGGCGCTGGCGCTGCTCGTGGCGCTGCCGCTGCTGGTGCCCGTGAACATCTGGTACCAGCGCCGGATCCCCAAACTGATGGCCTGGATGCTCGACCGCTGGGGCGACCTGCAGTCGGCCACGCACGAGACCGTGGAGGGCGCGCGGACCACCGAGGCCCTGAGCCTCACCGACCGCCGCATCCGCCTCGGCCGCGACGCCTTGGACGAGGCCGTGCTCGGCGAGCGCCGGATGCGCGCGCTGCAGCTGCGGTGGCTGCCGTCGCTGGAGATCAGCTACGTGCTGCCGATCGCCGCGTTGCTGGGCCTCGGGTTCTTCGCGTACTCGCAGGGCTGGGCCCAGCTCGGCACGATCACCACGATGCTCGCCTACGCCCAGGCGATGACGGCGCCGTTGAACGAGGCGCTGTTCTGGATGGAGGACCTGCAGGTGGCGCTGGCCGCGGCGCGGCGGATCCTGGGTGTGCAGCCCGCTCCGGCGCGTTCTGAGGTGACCACGGTGCCGGCCGGGCGCGACATCGAGGTGCGCGACGTCCACTTCGGGTACACAGCCGATCGCGAGGTGCTGCACGGGATCGACTTGTCGGTGCCGCGGGGCGAGCGGCTGGCGATCGTCGGGCCTTCGGGTGCCGGCAAGTCGACGCTGGGCCGGCTGCTCGCGGGCATCTCGGCGCCGACGTCAGGCTCGATTCGCGTTGGTGGCACGGAGGTTTCTTCGCTGGCGGAGGATCTGCTGCGCGGCGAGGTGCTGCTGCTGACGCAGGAGCACCACACGTTCTCGGGTTCGTTGCGGGAGAACCTGTCCCTGCCGGCACGTCGTGATGGCGGGGATTGGACGGACGCGGAACTCCTGGCCGCGTTGACTTCGGCGGGCGCGGCGGACTGGTTCGCCTCCCTGCCGAACGGCTTGGACACGCGGCTGGGCTCCGGCGCGTACGCGGTGCCGGCGGCGTTGGCTCAGCAGCTGGCTCTGGCGCGGGTCGTCCTGGCGGACCCGCACACGCTGGTGCTGGACGAGGCGACTTCGTTGCTGGACACGGGTTCCGCGCGTGAGCTGGAGCGGTCGTTGAACGCCGTACTGGCGGGCCGCACGGTGATCGCCATCGCCCACCGCCTCCACACGGCCGCCGCGGCCGACCGCGTCGCCGTGGTCGAGGGCGGGCGGATCACGGAGCTGGGCTCGCACTCGGAACTGCTGGCGGCCGACGGCCCGTACGCGCGATTGGTGGCTGCGGCCACGTAACCGGTCGCGCGCGTCGGCACGCAGCAGGTTCCCCAGTACAACCAGGGAATCGACTCACGGGTGGTCGGCGACACTCTGGTCGCCGTCAACGTTCGGAACGCCGTGGCGTACGGCCACGACGCTGCCCGCGCCGCAGAAGTGGCCGGACGGAGGCGCCGCCTGCCGCCGCTGGGTGCCGTCGGCGAGGGCATCCAGCGGTGCGATGGACGCCTTGATCAGCCGGGCTGCCGGCAGATCAGTACGTTGCAGTTCGCGTTCGGCGCCAGATCCCTCAGCAGCACGGCCGGATCCAGGTAGTTGACCGGGTTGATGTCGAGGTCCAGCGGCGGCGTGCGGAACGGCCCGGGGTCGGGCACGGGCGTGTCCTGGACGCCACGCAGCAGGATGCGGAAGAAGTTGTAGTACAGGTCCGACCCGGACGGCGACGAGCTGAGCAGGCCGGCCAGGTTCGGTGCCGTGTCGCCGAGCACGCCGGTCCAGGTGACGGTGATGCCGAGGCTCGGGATCATGAAGTTGTTCTGCTGCAACGCTCCGACCATCGCGAACAGGTCGTCGGGGGCACTGCCGATCATCGGGCCCGCCACCGTCTGCGCGTGGGGGAAGTTGGCCGACGTGCACGAGCTGCCGCCGTTGTGCCAGAACAGGAATCCGTAACACGGGTTGGTGGGTGTGTTCGCCCTGGCCTGGGTGATGTAGCTGCTGGAGAGGATGCGTTGCCCGCGCCAGCTGCCGTCGTGCTGCATCAGCAGCCCGAGCTTCGCGAACTGCACCGGCGGGATGAACAGGTTGGCGTAGCCGTAGCTGTTTCCGGCCTGGTCGCGCAGCCAGAGGTAGCTGCCCCGCGGAATTCCGAGGGGGTCGAACAGTTCCCGCTGCGCGAAGTCCTGCAGGTCCTCGCCGACGGCGCGCTGGAGCACCGCCGCGAGCAGGTCGGGGGTGCGCTGGCTGTACTCGAAGTGCGTGCCCGGCTCGTGGGTGAGCGGCTGGGCCATCGCCTCCTGTGCGACGTCGGGATCGAGGCCGATGGACGCCAGCTCCGCCAGGATCGACTCGTCGAGCCCGGAGGTCTGGGTGAGCAGATCGCGGATCGTGATGGCGCGGTGCGCCGCGTCGCCGATGCCCGCGGGCAAGTACTTGCCGATCGGGTCGTCGAGCCCGATCCGGTGCTGGTCGTAGGCGATGCCGGTGAGGATCGAGACGACCGACTTCGTGGCGCTGAAGATTTCCATCGGCACCTGGTCGGTGACCGGGTCGAGCAGGCCGCGGCCGATCCGGCAGTCGTCGCGGAAGATCTGGACGGACGCGCGCAGGTGGGTCTGTGCGTAGGCCACCGCGGCGTCGACCGCGGCGGGGTCCATCGCCTCCTCGGCGGGCGAAGCCGTCGCGAAAGCCGTCCCCTCGGCTGGGAGCTCGCAGCCCTTCCGCGACCCGGCGGTCGCCGTGCCGGGGGCGACCAGCGCCGCCGCCAGCAGCAGTGCCGCGGTGAATGAGGTGACCAGGCGTCGACGCATACCGGCGCTCCTTTGTGCTTGACCTGGCGGTAAAGCTAGCGCAGCTTTACCGCCAGGTAAAGCCGGGTGGATATGCTTGCCGGATGAACCGCTCCACCCGCGCCCGCCCCACCGACGACGAGCTGCTCGATGCCGCCAGGACGGTTTTCGTGGAGTGCGGCTTCCGCGCCACCACCATGAACGCGATCGCGGACCGCAGCGGTTCGACGAAACCCACGCTCTACGCCCACTTCGGCGACAAGAACACCCTCTACCGACGCCTGCTGGACCGCGAGGCCGCGGCCTGCCGAGCGCGGCTGTTCGCCGAGTACGAACGCAACGACGGCCTCGGCCTGCGCACCCAGGTCGCCGCCGACACCCAGGCCCTGTTCGACTACGCGGCCGCCCAACCGGACGGCTTCCGCCTCCTGTTCGGCGTCGACATCACCAGCGACACGATCGCGGTGCGCGAGCTCCTCCTCGCCGACATCGACGAACAGGTCACCCGCCGCATCCGCGCCTACCTCACCGCCCGCGCCCTGCCCCCACGCGACGACGAACGCCGGCTCGCCAACATCCTCGTCGGCGTCGCCACGACCTCCGCCCGCCACGCGATCGACCACGGCCTCGACCTGACGTCGGCGGCTCGCCTCGCCGCGGACTTCTCCACGGCGGCGCTGGTCAACCTCCCAGCCGTGCCATCGAGCTGAACGGCGAGACAGACCCCCGCCCTCCCTAGGCGCGCCCATGTCCATTCTATCGGCCGGCACCGACAAAACCCGCCGCTGAAGCCGCCAACGACGGAGCTGTCCACAACGCGGCCAGGTTGTGGACAACCGCGGGATTACCTGTCTGAACAGGCAAAGAGCGCCTACGCCCGTCGGCATCGTGCCCGCCGCCACCGCGACCCCGCAGATCGAGGTCACCAACGAATCCAGCGGCGCGACGGCTCGGCGGTGACGTCGCCTGCCTCGTGTTCGCCTCCGCGCGCAACCCCGGCGGCGGGTTCCTGAACGGTGCCCAAGCGCAGGAAGAGGCGATCGCCCGCAGCTCGGCGCTCTACGCGTGCCTGCTCGAAGCGCGGGAGTTCTACGAGTACCACCGCGCGAACATCGATCTCCGCTACAGCGACCGCGTCATCCATTCGCCGGGCGTGCCGGTGTTCCGCGACGACCACGGCGCCCTGCTGTCCGAGGCGACAACCATGTCGTTCCTGACTGCGGCGGCGCCGAACCTGGGCGCGATCAAGCGCAATCAGCCGGAACATGAAGCCTCCGCGCCGGCCGTCCTGGAGCGGTGGGCCGAGCGCGTCGTGGAGATCGCCGCGCGCCACGGACACCGCAAACTCGTGCTGGGTGCGTGGGGTTGCGGGGTGTTCGAGAACGATCCGGCGGTGGTGGCCGCCGCGTTCCGGAAGGCTCTCGACGCCCGGCCGTACTTCGAGCACGTCACCTTCGCCGTGCAGGACCGGCGTGCGGGCGAACCGACCTACGCCGCGTTCGCCCGCACGTTCGGCCGGTGAATCAGGCCTTCGCGAACGCGTCGACCGCGCTCAGGAACATGCCGAGCCCGTCGTCCGACGGTCCGGTCAGCGCGTCGATCGCGTGTTCCGGGTGGGGCATGAGGCCGACGATGCGGCCGTTTTCGCTGCGGACGCCCGCGATGTCGTTGCGGGAGCCGTTGGGGTTGCCGTCCACGTAGCGGAACGCGACGCGGCCCTCACCCTCCAGCATGTCCAAAGTGGACTGGTCGGCCATGTAGCAGCCGTCGTTGTTCTTGAGCGGGATGAGGATCTCCGCGCCCTTGTCGTAGCGGCTGGTCCACGCCGTGGTGTTGTCGTCGACGCGCAGCCACTGGTCGCGGCACACGAAGTGCAGGCCGACGTTGCGGATCATCGCGCCCGGCAGCAGGCCGGCTTCGCAGAGGATCTGGAAGCCGTTGCAGATGCCGAGGACCGGCATGCCCTTGCGGGCGGCGTCGATGACCGACGTCATCACCGGCGCGAAGCGGGCGATCACGCCGGCGCGCAGGTAGTCGCCGTAGGAGAAGCCGCCGGGGACGACCACGCCGTCGACGCCGCGCAGGTCGGCGTCGGCGTGCCACAGGGGCACGGCCTCGGCGTCGGCGTAGCGGACCGCGCGGGCGGCGTCACCGTCGTCGAGCGTGCCCGGGAAGGTGATGACGCCGATGCGCGCGCTCACGCGTCCACCCGGCGGATGGTCCACTGCTCGATCACGGGGTTCGCGAGGAAGCCCTCGGCGATCTTGGCGAGCGTCTCGTCGTCGACGGTGTCGTCGACTTCGAGCTCGAAGTGCTTGCCCTGGCGCACTTCCGTGACGCCGGTGAAGCCCAGACGCGGCAGCGCTCGGGCCACCGCCTGGCCCTGCGGGTCGAGGATTTCGGGCTTCGGCATGACGTCGACGACGACTCGGGCCACGGCAGGCTGCTCCTTATTCACGCAGGTCGTGGGGTACGGGCCGAGCGTACTTGACCCGTGGCGCCCGGCGCCCGTCCGGTGCCGCGCACAGAAGCGCAGGTCACAACTGGCCCGCGCCGCGCGGGGGGAGGATGCTGCTCGCGGGGCCTTTCCCCGGCCCGCGTGCTGGGCCATGATGAGTCGTTGACAGCACGCCAACATGAGCAGCTGGAGGCATCGTGGCCGGTCAGGACTCGTTCGACTACGTCATCGTCGGCGCGGGCAGCGCGGGCTGCGTGCTGGCGGCCCGGCTGAGCGAGGACCCGGCCGCTCGGGTGCTGCTGCTCGAGGCCGGCGGCGAGGACACCGCCGACGAGATCCACATCCCGGCCGCGTTCGCGTCGCTGTTCAAGACGCGCTGGGACTGGAACTACGAGACCGTCGAGCAGAAGCACACCGGCAAGCCCGCCTACTGGCCGCGCGGCAAGATGCTCGGCGGCAGCTCGTCGATCAACGCCATGATCTACATCCGCGGCAACCGCGCCGACTACGACGGCTGGCGCGATTCCCACGGCGCCACCGGCTGGGGCTGGGACGACGTGTTGCCGTACTTCAAGCGCGCCGAGGGCAACCAGCGCCTCGGCGGAGCGCTGCACGGCACCGACGGCCCGCTGCAGGTCGAAGACCGCCGCTTCACCCACGAGCTCTCGAGCGCGTGGGTCGACAGCGCCGTGGCCTGGGGCTTGAAGCGCACCGACGACTTCAACGGCGAGACCCAGGAAGGCGCCGGCGTCTACCAGGTCACCTGCAAGCGCGGGCGGCGCTGGTCCACCGCCGACGCGTACCTGCGGCCCGCGCTGACCCGGCCGAACCTGACTGTCCACACCCACGCGCAGGCCACGCGGGTGGTGTTCGAGGGCACGCGCGCGGTGGGGGTGACCTACCTGCACAAGGGCGTCGAGGTCACGGCGCGCGCCGACGCGGAGGTGCTGCTGTCGGGGGGCGCGGTGAACTCGCCGCAGCTGCTGATGCTGTCCGGCGTCGGGCCGGCGGAGCACCTTCGCGAGCTGGGGATCGACGTCGTCGCCGGGCTGGCGGGCGTCGGTTCGAACCTGCACGACCACCCGGCGGCCGGGATCATCTGGTCGACCAAGGGCACCACCGACCTCGTCGACGCGGCCACCCCGGCGGGCCTCATCCGCTGGCAGCTGACGCGGCGCGGGCCGCTCGCGTCGAACATCGGCGAGGCCGGCGCGTTCTTCCCGACCCGCGACGGTCTCGCCGCTCCCGACATGCAGATCCATGTCGCGCCGACGTTGTTCTACGACAACGGTTTCCGCGAGCCCACCCTCCCGGGCTTCACCTCGGCGGCGACTTTGGTCGACGTCGCCAGCCGCGGCCGGTTGCGGCTGAAGTCGGCGAATCCCTTGTGGAAGCCGGAAATCGACCCGGCTTACTACGCGGAGCCGATCGACCTGGACATCATGAAGACGGCGCTGCGGTCACTGATCGACATCGGCAAGTCGGGGCCGCTCGCGCGGTTCCTGGACAAACCCTTCCTGCCCACGACCCACGACCTCTCCGACGACGCCCTCACCGACCACATCCGCGAGAACACCCAGACGCTCTACCACCCGGTGGGCACCTGCGCGATGGGCTCGGACGAGCTCGCGGTGGTCGACCCTTCGCTGAAGGTGCGCGGGGTGGAGGGCCTGCGGGTCGTCGACGCCTCGGTGATGCCGGTGGTGCCGCGCGGCAACACGAACGCTCCGACGATCATGGTGGCGGAGAAAGCCGCCGACTTGATCCGGGGTCGGTCGGCTTAGGTCGGACCCCGGTTTAGGTCGGACCCAAGGCGTTGTCCCAGGTTTGCGCGCAGCTAGGTCGGACCTAGCCAGTGGTCCCGATTGGGTCAGACCTAACCAGTTGTCCCCTGGTGGGCCAGGCCTGACGAGACCGCCCACAGGTAGGTCCGTCCCAACCAACCAGCCAAACCTAGGTCGAACCCAGCCGCCTACCCACAGTCTGGGTCGGACGAACCCGCTTATCCACACCCGGGGTCAGCCCATGGACTTCTCCCCAATTCGGTCGATCCCAGGCGCCTAGCCACACGGTTGGGTTCGACCTAAGTACCTGCCCTAGGTCCAACCCAAGCAGTCGTCCTCAGCCGGGTCCGACCCAGCCAGTTGTCCCCAGCCGGGTCGACCTAGTCAGTTGTCCCCGGCTGGGTCCGACCTAGCCAAGCTGTCCACAGCCAGACCCGTTAGGTCCGACCTAACCAACCTTCCGCAGGCTGTCGCGCGTGAGGTCGGCGAGCGTCGGGTAGCCGTCGACCGCCATGATCAGGTCGGCTTCGGCGAGGAGGCTGCGCAGGACGTGGACGGCGCCGTCCGCACCGCCCAGCGCGAGGCCCCACACATAAGGCCGGCCGACACCTACGGCCCGCGCGCCCAACGCCAGCGCCTTGATGACGTCCGCGCCCGAGCGAACCCCGGAGTCGAACAGCACCGGCGTGTCGCCGGAAGCGTCGACCACGCCGGCGAGGCAGTCGAGCGCCGGGAGCCCACCGTTGGCCTGGCGCCCGCCGTGGTTGGAGCAGTAGATCCCGTCGACCCCGCCGTCGATGGCGCGTCGCGCGTCGTCCGGGTGCTGGATGCCCTTCACGATCAGCGGCAACGACGTCAGCGACCGCAGCCAAGGCAGGTCGTCCCAGGTCAGTGGGTTGCCGAAGAGCTGGGCCCAGAGCCCGACGGCCGCCATCGGGTCCTGCTCGGGCGCCTTGCCGAGGAGCCGGCGGAACACGGGATCCGTGAAGTAGTTCGCGAGACAATGACCGCGCAGCTGCGGGAAGTTCGACGTGCTCAGGTCGCGCGGGCGCCACCCGGTGACCCACGTGTCGAGCGTGACCACGATCCCCTTGAACCCCGCCGTCTCGGCGCGCTGCACCAAAGACGCGGCCAGGTCGCGGTCAGTCGGCGTGTAGAGCTGGAAGAACCCGGGCGTCTCCCCGAACTCGCCCGCGACCTGGTCCATCGGGTCGGCCGAGAGCGTCGACGCGACCATCGGCACGCCCGTGCGCGCGGCGGCGCGGGCGGTGGCGAGGTCGCCGTGGGCGTCCTGTGTGCAGATGCCGACCACGCCCACCGGCGCCATGAACAGCGGCGACGCCAGCTTCAGCCCGAACAGGTCCACCGACAGGTCGCGTTCCTTGGCCCCGACGAACATCCGCGGCACGAGGCCCCAGCGCGCGAACGCGTCGACGTTGCCGCGCTGAGTCGCCTCGTCGCCGGCACCACCGGCCACATAGGACAGCACCGAGGGCGGGAGTGCCTGCGCGGCACGGGCTTCGAGGTCGGCGTAGACCATCGGCATGGTCGGGACGCGGCCGGTGAGCCCGGCGAAGTAGATCTCGTTCTGGAAATCGCCGTAACGCGTCATTCGGGCTCTTTCTGGGGCTCGGGAGGACCGCACCCCGGCGTTCCGGGGTGCGGTCCAGACCCTAGCGCTTGCCGTGCATGACCGTGATGAGCTTGGCGACCAGCGCGTCGGTCGATTCCTTGCGACTGAAGGAAGTCAGGGTGATCGGCGCGGTGAAGCGCTGCCGCGCGACGGCCTTGGTCCGGGCGAACTCGCGCAGGCCCTCCGGCCCGTGGATGCGGCCGAAGCCCGAGTCGCCGACGCCGCCGAAGGGCAGCGACGCGATGCCGGCGAACGAGAGCGGCGCGTTGATCGACGTCATGCCGGTGCGCAGCCGCGTGGCGAGCTCGACGCCGCGGGACTTCGAGAACACGGTGGAACCGAGGCCGTACGTGGTGGCGTTGGCTTTGTCCACAGCCTCGTCCATGTCGCGGACCTTGGCGATGGTGACCGTCGGACCGAACGTCTCCTCGCGCACGGCTTCGGAGTCTTCCGGCACGTCGACGAGAATCGTGGGTTGGGCATAACGATCGCCGACGCTGTCCACACCCCCGAGCACCGCGCGGCCGCCGCGTTCGAGGGCGTCGGCGATGTGGCGGCGGATCACGGCCAGCTGTGAGGGCATGGTGACGGGGCCGTACTGGGCGTCCTCGTCGGAGCCGGCGCGCACGTTCTGCGACTTTTCCACGACCTTGGCGACGAATTCGTCGTGCACGCGCTCGTGGACGTACACCCGCTCGACGCCGATGCAGGTCTGGCCGGAGTTGGAGAAGGCGCCCCAGACGGTGGCGTCGGCGGCGGCGTCGAGGTTGGCGTCGGCGTCCACGAGCACGGGGTCCTTGCCGCCGGCCTCGATCACGACCGGCGTGAGCGTGTTGGCCGCCGCGGCCATAATCTTCTTGCCGGTGGCCGTCGAACCGGTGAACGCGATCTTGTCCACACCCGACGTCACGAGCGCGCCACCGGTCTCGCCGAACCCGGTGATCAGCTGCAGCACCGACTGCTCCGGCACGACCTCGGCGAACGCGTCGACCAGCCACTTGCCGACGCCCGGGGTGTACTCGCTGGGCTTGAAGACCACGGCGTTGCCGGCGGCGAGCGCGTAGGTGACCGAGCCGAGCGGCGTGTACACGGGGTAGTTCCACGGGCCGATCACGCCGACGACGCCGAGGGGCCGGTACTCCACCGTCGCCGCTTGGTTCGACATGAGCAGGCCCGCCGAGCGGCGCTGGCGGCCGAGGTATTTGCGCGCGTGCTTCGAGGCCCACGCGATGTGCTCGATGGCGAGCACGGACTCGAGCTGGGCGTCGGCGATCGGCTTGCCCGTCTCGTCGCGCACGACCTGGCACAGCTGCGGCAGGCGGCGCGTGATCACGCCCTTCCACTGCCGCAACCGGTCGGCGCGCCCCGCGAAGCCCAGCCCGTCCCACCACTCCGCCGCCACGCGCGCCCGCTCGACCGCCGCGCGCACGTCTTCGGCGGTGTGCACCGGGTACGTGCCCACGACCTCGTCGGTCGCCGGGCTGAGCGAATCGAAGGTCTCACCGACCGAGGTCGGCTTCGGCTGGACGGCGGTCATCGGCGTCTCCCCTGCTCTTCGGCGTTGTGGTTCAGGCTACGAGGTTGCTGACGCAGTGCCAATAGTCGCCCGACGCTCCCGTCAGCATCGCACCGGCGGGCACCACGGGGAAAGGGTCGTCGAGACCACCCGATCGTGACCGCGGCCGCGACGCCCAACAGCGGCGCCAGCCACAACGGCAGCACCCCCACAGCCAGCGACCCGAGCCCGAACCCGCACGACTGCACTGTGAACGACACCGAGAACCCTTCCGACCTGCGGTTCTCCGACAGCAGGCGCTGCATGTTGACGGACGCGATCGTCACGAGCGGTCCGGTCGCGCCGCCGATCAGCACGACTCCGGTGATCAAGCCCGCCCAGCCGAGGTTGGCCGCGACGAGCGTCCCGCCGGCCACGAAGCCGGCGAGGAACAGCCTCGGCCCCCGATCACGGCCGCGCCACGCGTAGACCGCGCTGCCGGCGATGCTCGCACCACACAGCAGGGCGACGATTCCCGGCGCCGCCGCGGGCGGTGCGTTGAGTCGCTCGACCAGGGGCAGCGGCGCGACCTCGATCGTCGACAGCAACAGCCCGACGGTGAACTGACACCCGAGCCAGGGCAGGCAGGCTTTGAGTGGCACCTTGGTGCTTGCTTTGGTCCGTGGTTTGACGACCCGCCGGGGCACCAGACACGCGGCGGTGGCTGCCGCGCCCGCCATCGCGAACAACGGCACGAACGGACCACTCACACTCGCCACCGCCACCAGCACCGGCCCGGCCACCAACACCCCGTCGAGAATCATCGCGTCCACAGCGACGGCCTTGGTGAGCTGGTGTTCGTCGACGATCGCCGCCAGCAACGCCCTGAACCCACCTGCGACCCCACCTCCTGCCAATCCCGGCAGGACCACGAGCGCGATCAGCGTTGCTTCGTTCACGTTGGCCTCGGCCGTCATCGCCACGGCGGCCAGCCCCACCGCGACCACCGCGAGCAGCGTCCTGAGGCCGCGGGCCGTCCCCACCCGATCCAGCAACCTCCCCACCGGCACCGCCCCTGCCATCTCGGCCACGACGAACACCGCCATCAACACACCCCCGAACCGATACGACCCGGTCACCGCCGCCGCCACCGTCGTGAACGCGAGCGGTGCCATCCCTGCGGGCAACCGCGCCAACTGAACCCCTGCTGACCAGCGCCAATACGTGGTGGTGAACATGCTTCGGAGCCTGGTTGGGGGGCCGCCTTGCCGGAACTGATTCGTTTCTGGCCGAATGTTGCGGCTCGCTGCTCGACTTATCCACAGGGTGTGGCGAGTTGTGGATAACCAGTGGCTCATGCGGGTCTTTTGTCCGTTTCAGCCGTCGCCGCCCGATAGAATGGGTCTGGGGACGCCCCCCAAGGGAGGGCGGGGGTCTGTCTGGCGGGGCGGGGGTCTGTCTGGCAGGGCGGGGCTTGTCCGGCATCGGGATTGAGTGAGTGAAGCCGCCAGCGTTCGGGTATATCCGAATCCATGGTCGAGTTGGTCCTCAGCACCGCCGGAGTCCGGTTCGCGATCTCGCCGCTCGAGGAGGTCATCGGGGTGGTGCGTGGGTGGCTGGGGAGGCGGCGGTTGCCCGGCGGGGTCGTGTGGTTGGGCGAGGAGCGGTTGGACGTGCCGGAGCTGGCGGCGGTGCTCGGGGCGCGGCACTACATCACGGAGTTCCTCTCACCACCACCGGCGACGCCCGAGACCACAGCCGACGAGCAGTTGATCGTGGTCAGGGGGACGCCGCCGGGGCAGGTGCGGGTCGAGCTGGGGATGGTGGACGCCGACCTGACGAAGCTGCCGCGGGATCCGGCCGCGGCGCGGGACCTGCTGGCGGAGCAGCTCGAGACCGTGTGGAACCACATCGTCGAGCCGGAGTGGGGGCGGATGCGGGAGGTGCTCGCCGCGGACATCGCGTACCGGACGCGACGGCTGGGTGAGCAGGGCGTGGTGGGGGTGTTCGAGGGGCTGCACCCGCGGGTGCGGCTCACCAAGGACTCCGTGCTGGTCGACATAGCGGCACGGCAGCGACTCACACTCGACGAGCGGGGGCTGCTGCTGGTGCCGAGCGTGTTCGCGTGGCCGTCGGTCGGGGTGGTCACCGTGGCGCCGTGGCAGCCGACGTTGTTGTACCCCGCGAGGGGTGTGGCCGGTCTGTGGACGGAGCCGGCGGCGGCGCCGGGGGCGCTGGCCGGGGTGGTGGGGCGGACGAAGGCGATGTTGCTCACCACGTTGGACCGGCCGGCGACGACCACGGAGCTCGCCGTGCGGCTCGGGCTGGCGAAGGGGACCGTTTCCGCGCACCTCACGGCGTTGCGGGCCGCGGGCCTGACCGCGACGACGCGCCAGGGTCACCGAGTGCTCTACCGGCGGACCGAGCTTGGCGACGCGCTCTGCGCGGGCATAGGGTGAATGTGACCATGTGTGAAGGAGAATCCTGATGCGGATCGTCCATTTCGGACACGCCTGTGTACTTCTGGAAACCGACGGCGAGCGGATCCTGATCGACCCGGGCGCGTTCTCCACCGACTTCGAGCGCGAGCGCGAGCTGTCGGCCGTCCTCATCACCCACCAGCACTTCGACCACATCGACGGCGAGCGCCTGCCGAAGGTGCTGGCGGCGAACCCGGACGCGAAGCTGATCGTCGACCCGGGCTCGGTCGAGACCGTGCAGAAGCTGAATCTGCAGTACGAGGTCGCGAACGTCGGTGACGCCTTCGAGATCGGCGGCACCGCGGTGAACGTGGTGGGCGGTGAGCACGCCGTCATCCACAGCGACATCCCCGTGATCCCGAACATCGGCTTCGTGCTGGACCACGGCGCCTTCTACCACCCGGGCGACTCGTTCTTCGTGCCCGAGCAGAAGATCGACGTGCTCGGCCTGCCGACGGGCGCGCCGTGGCTCAAGGCCGGCGAGGCGGTGGACTTCCTGCGGGCGGTCGCGCCGCGCAAGTCCGTGCCGATCCACGAGGCGGTGCTGTCGAGCCCCGCGCTGCACTACGGCCTGTTCGAGAACCTCGCGCCGCAGGGCACCGAGGTGAAGGTCGTCGAGCGCGGCGTCGCCACCGACCTCTGAGGACACTCCGGGGTGGTGACCGACGGGTGACCACCCCGGGAGCTCAGGGTCGCGAACCCACGATCTGCAGTGCGAACCGGCTGTACTCGTCGGCGACGGCGCCGGCCGGCATCGGGCCGTCGTCGCGGAACCAGCGGGCGATGCTCACGCACATCTCGCGGATCGCGAACGACGCCAGCGCCGGCGAGCCCACGTGGAACACCCCCGCGTCGACGCCACGGGCGATGATCCCGCGGAAGGCGTGCTCGTGCCGGCGGCGCCGGTCCTGAAACCGTGTGCGATGCGGTTCGCCGAGGCAGTCGGTGTCGCGGTTGACCACCAGCGCCTCGCGCCGGTGGGTGGCGTGGCGGAACGCGTACACGCGGGTGGCGCGCGCGAGCTGGGTCGGCCAGTCACCGTCCTCGCCGGTCACGCGCTCGAAGTCGTCGAGCACCGCGGCGGTCGTGCGGTCCACAATGGCGCGCAGCAAGTCCTCCTTGGACCGCATGTGGTTGTAGAGGCTCGGGGTACGGATCCGCAGCACGTCGGCGATCTGGCTGAGCGCGGTGCCGTGGTAACCGCGTTCGGCGAACAGCGTGAGCGCCGTGTCCAGCACCACTTCTTCGCTGACCGCGGCGCGCGTTTGGCCTGTCGTCACCAGTTCCTCCCCCGCACGAGCGCACCGAAACCGGCGAACTCGGCATCCGTCAGCGGCCGGTCGACCGGGAACACGACCTCGTCCGCCACGAATTCCCGCCGCTGTGTCACGACGACGGAGCTGGTCGGCACCGGTCGGCCGAGCGCGGCACAGCGGGCGGCCAGGTCGTCCGGTTCGCCCGGGACGTCCGTGGTCTGGCGGCACGTGGCGAACTCCGCCGCCAATCGCACGGTACCCCGGCCGCCGGCCACCGTGATCGGCACCGGGCCCAGCGCGCCGAGTACTTCCTCGGCCAGGCGGGCGTGCGCGGTGATCGAGCCGAACGGGCCGTCGTCGTCATCGGCCGGACGCAGCCCGAGCACGAAGCGGCCATCGCTGAGGTACTGGACGGTTCGCGCGCCGGGCAGCACCTCCGCGGGCCGAGGCGCAACGAAACAGCAGATCTCGGCCGAGGTGGTCTCCACCGCCAGAGCCGCGCACAACGCGAGATCGCTGTCGACGTAGAAGGTCGCGCAGCCGTGGCGTTCAAGCACTCGCCACGTCTCCCGCGCGGCCGAGGCCGGCACGCCGGACAGCCGCAGCCAGGCGGCGGTTCTCATCGCGGGTTCAGCTCCTGCGCCGCGGCCTCCACCGCGTCGACGATGCCGACGTACCCGGTGCACCGGCAGATGTTGCCGGACATCTCCTCCCGGATGCGTTCCCGGCAGGGCGCGGGTTCGCGGTCGAGCAGGTCCAGCGCCGTCATCAACATTCCGGGCGTGCAGAATCCACATTGGAGCCCGTGGTTCGCGCAGAACGCTTCCTGCAACGGGTGCAACGTGCCGTCGTCGGCCGCGAGGCCCTCGACGGTGCTGACGGAACACCCGTCCGCCTGCACGGCCAGCATCAGGCACGCACGCACGGGTTCGCCGTCCACCAGCACAGTGCACGCGCCGCACACGCCGTGCTCGCAGCCCAGGTGCGTGCCGGTCAGGCCGAGGTCCTCGCGCAACGCGTCGGCGAGCGTCCGGCGCGGCTCGACGTCGACGTCGTAACGGGTTCCGTTGACGCTGAACTCGGCTTTCATGCCGCGGCTCTCTTCCCGTGAGGTGCCAGGGCGCGGCGGACGAACTCCGCCGTCATCGCCCGCCGGTAGTCCGCCGACGCGTGGATGTCGCTCTGCGGCCGGGTTTCCGCAGCGGCGGCCGCGGCGACGGCGTCGACATCGGCGCCGTCGTTCAGCAGCTGCTCGGCCTCTGCCGGACGCAGCGGTACTCCGCCGACGCCGCCGATCGCGAGCCGCCACCGACCGTCCACTTCGGCCGCGACGACGAGCACGAGCCCGAAGTCGCCATGCCGTCGGGAAAACTCGGCGAACCCCCACCTCGACGGCACCGGCAGGTCTACCTCGGTGATCATTTCGTCCTCGGCCAGCGTGGTTTCCAGTGGCCCCGCGAAAAACGAGGTCGCCGTCTCCACGCGCACACCACCTGGCCCGGCAATGTGGACGGTCGCTTCCAGCGCGGCGGCGACCACCGGGAGCTCAGCCGACGGGTCGGCGTGCGCGATGCTGCCGCCGCTCGTGCCGCGCGAGCGGATCGCCGTGTGCCCGATCCAGCGTGCGGCCTCGGCGAGGAGCGGGTGGTGCGGTTGCTCGATCAGCCGCGCGTGCCGGACCAGCGCGCCGAGCCGGACGCCTTCGCCGGTGGGCGTGATCGTGGCCAATCCGGGGATCCGGTTGACGTCGACCAGGACCTGCGGGCGCGCCATGCGCAACGCGAGAACCGGCATCAGGCTCTGGCCGCCGGCGAGGATCTTGCCGTCCCCGTCGGCCTCGGCCAACGTGCGCACGGCCTCGTCAACGCTGTGCGCTCGGACGTAGTCGAACGGTGCCGGCTTCACTTCGACACCTCCTGGGGCCAGCTTTCCTCGAACGCCGTGTCCAAAGTGGAGTCCCACGGCGTGCCTTCGAACAGCGTGTCCAACGCCTGTTTCGAATACTTCAGCGACGATGGCGCGAACTCGGCGATCTCGGCGGCCCACTCCAACGCAGTATCGAGGTCACCAAGGCGGTCGACGAGTCCACGGTGGAAAGCCAGACCAGCGTCCAGCCGGTCACCACCCAGCAGCATCGCCCGGGCGGCCCCGCCGCCGGCCAGCAACGCCAGGCGGCGGACCGTCCACGGGTCCACGGCCAGGCCGTTACGCGCGGTCGGCACCGCGAACACCGCGGACGGTGCCGCCACCCGCAGGTCACAGGCGATCGCGAGCTGCGTGCCGGCGCCGATCGCGGGCCCGTTGACAGCCGCGAGCACGGGCACGGGCAGCGCCGTGACGCTGCGCAGCGCGCCGTACAGCGCCGTGCGGAACCCATCGCCGTAAACGCCACCGAGGTCGGCCCCCGCGCAGAAGCTCGTACCCCGGCCGGTGATCACCAGCGCGCGCACCCGCGGGCCGACGTCCAGAACGGCTTTGCGCAGGTCGACGCAGTGTTCGACGTCCAGCGCGTTGCGCCGCTCGTGCCGGTCGAGGGCGATGACACCGACCTCGCCGCGGATCTCGGTCGTGATCATCGCAGTGCCTCCCAGATCGCGCCAGGCGTCAGCGGCAGGTGCGTGACCTGCACGCCGATCGCGTCGGTGACCGCGCCCGCGAGCACCGCGTTCGGCCCGAGCGTGCCGCCCTCGCCGACGCCGCGGACGCCGAGCGGGTTGTCCGCGGGGTGCGAGAGGTGACCGATCACGAGCTCGGGCACCTCGGCGCTGGTCGGCATGAGGTAGTCCATCAGCGTGCCCGTGGACAGGTTGCCGCCCTCGTCGTAGATCAGGTGCTCGTACAGCGCACCGCCGATGCCCTGCGCGATCGAGCCGGCGATCTGACCTTCGACAACCTGCGGGTTGATGACCGTGCCGGCGTCCTCGACGCACACGTACTTGAGGATTTTCAGCTCGCCCGTCGCCCGGTCCACCTCGACGACCGCGGCCTGCGCGCCGGCCGCGAACGCCCCGCGGATCGGGTCGTAGAACTGCGTGGCCTCCAGCCCCGGCTCGATGCCCTGCGGCAGCCGGTTGGACTCCAGGTACGCGACGCGCGCCAGCTCGGCCAGCGTGCCAATGGGTTTGGCTTCTCCGGCGACACGCACGTCACCGTTCACGAGGCTGAGATCGTCCACATTGGCCTCGTACAGCTCGGCCGCGAGCCGGAGGATCTTCTCCCGCACGGCGACCGCCGACCGGTGCGCCGCGCCACCGCCGATCACGGCCTGCCGCGAAGAGAACGCGCCGAAACCCCAGAGTGATTCGTTCGTGTCGCCGATCCGGACCTCGACGTCCGCATAGGACACTCCGACCGCGTCCGCCACGATCTGCGCCACGGTCGTTTCGAGCCCCTGCCCCTGGGACGTCACGCCGGACAACACGGTGACCCCGCCGTCGGGGTTGACTCGCACGGTGCACGCGTCGTGACCGGTGCGGAACGGCATCCGCGGACCGGCTGAGGCGGCGCGGCCCAGGCCGGTCAGCTCGTTGTAGCAGGCCAGCCCGAGACCGATGGGGTTCTCGCCGGCAGAGCGGCGCCGCGCTTGCTCCGCCCGGAAGTCCTCGTACCCGATGGACTCCACGGCCTTCTCCAGGCACTCGCCGTACCAGCCGGAGTCGTCGACCAGCCGCGACGGCATCCGGTACGGGATCTCCTCCGGCGTGATCAGGTTACGCCGTCGAATGTCCAAAGCGGACATCCCGAGCCCGGCCGCCGCCGCGTCGAGCACCGACTCCATCGCGAACACGCTCGCCGGCCGTGCAACACCCCGGTAGGGCCCGGACGGCGCCGTGTTCGTCGCGACCCCGCGCACGGTGCAGCGGTAGTGCTGCAACCGGTACGGCCCGGACAGCAGCCCGCCGGCCATCAGCGGCTCGATCCCCGCCGTCCACGGGTACACCGAATACGCGCCGACGTTGCAGGTCACGTCCGCGTCGAGCGCCACCAGCTCACCGTCGGACCGGAACCCCGCCTTCACGACGTAGCGGTGATCACGCGCGTGCGTGGCCGCAAGCAGGTGCTCAGCGCGGTCCTCGACCCACTTCACCGGCACCCCGCGCAGCTGCCGCGCGATCAGGCACAACGCGACGTCTTCGGGATACACCACGGCTTTCACGCCGAAACCGCCGCCGACGTCGGGCGCGATCACCCGCACGTTGCCCTCGGGGATGCCCAGCAGCTCAGCGATCATGTTGCGCGCGATGTGCGGCACCTGCGTGCCCGACCACAGCGTGAGCCGGTCGTCCGCCGGGTCCCACAGCGCGACGCCCGCGCGGCACTCCATCGGGTTGCCTGCGTGGCGGTTGGTGATCAGCTCGCGCTCGACCACGAGATCCGCGCCGGCCAGCGCGTCCGGCACCTCGCCGGTGTCGAAAGTGCGCTCCAGCAGGACGTTGTCCGGCGCGTCGGCGTGCAACGGCTCGGTCGGCGGCAGCCACGCGGTGATGTTCACGGGCAGCGGTTCGTAGTCGACGTCGATGAGCTCCAGCGCGTCTTCGGCGCGGTAGCGGTCGTCGGCGACGACGGCGGCCACCGGCTCGCCCGCGAACCGCACCTTCTCCCGTGCCAGCAAAGGCTGCTCGGTCTCCACATAGGACGGCAGCGCCGATAGTGCTCGCAACGGCACGGCGGCGAACTCCGGCTGGTCGCCGGTGAACACGTGCACGCGCGGGAGCTCGCGAGCGGCGGACGCGTCGACCCGCGTGATCCGGGCATGGCCGAACGGACTGCGCAGGAACGCGACGTGGCGCATCCGCGGCAGCTGCAGGTCGGAGACGTACCGCCCACGCCCGGTGATCAGCCGTGCGTCTTCCTTGCGCCGCACGACCTTTCCGACGGCGCCGACAGGGTTCTCCTCCATGGTCGTCACGGCATCGTGTAGCCGCCGTTGACCGACACGATCTGCCCCGTGGTCCAGGACGAGATCGGGGAGGCCAGCAGCAGCACGGTCGGGGTGACGTCCTCGGCGCGCCCCAGGCGGCGCAACGGGTAGGCCGACAGGATCTTCTTCATCTTGGCGTCGTCGGCGTGTCCGGTGTGGTCGTCCAAACTGGACGTCTGAACGAGCGCGATGGAGACGGCGTTGGCGCGGATCCCGTGCCGGGCCAGCTCCTTGGCGAGCGACTTGGTGAGGCCGACCGTGGTCGAGCGCGTGGTGGCCGTGACCAGCAGCCGTGACTCGCCGACGCGGCCGGAGTCGCCCATGAGGTTCACGATGGCGCCGCCACCGCCGTCGACCATCTGCTTCGCGACGGCCTGGGTGATCCGCAGCGTGCCCTCCACCGTCACACCGATCTGCGGCGCCCAGTCTTCTTCCGTGGTCTCGAGGAACGGCTTGCTCTGCGTGGCCGCGGCGTTGTTGACCAGCACGTCGATCGAACCGAGCTGCGCCGCGACGTCGGCGACGGCCGTGCGCACAGAGTCGCCGTCACGCAGGTTCGCGCCCACGGCGATGGCCTTCACGCCGAGCGCGGCCGCTTCCTTCGCCGCGGCTTCGGCGCCGTCGGAGGAGGTGTTGTAGTGGAACGCGACGTTGGCGCCTTCGACGGCGAACGCCATCCCGATCGCGCGGCCGAGCCCTTGGCCGGCACCGGTGACCAGCACGTTCTTGCCGCTGAGCTTGAGGTCCATGGGTTCCCTTTCAGATGAGCTCGAACCGGCGCTCGCCGGAGACGGTCACGACGCGACCGAACCGCAGACCCGGGAAGTGCGCGCCGGCCACCGCATCGGAGCTGTCGGTGAGCTCCTCGATCAAGCCGGCGCGCACCTTCCGCGCGGCCGCGCGGTCGACATCGAAGATCGCCTCCCACGTCGGATCGGTGAGCTCCACTGTGGAGTGTGCGACGTCGCCGAGCAGCAGCGCACGTTCGCCCTCGCTGGAGACCACGAAGATCGTGGAGCCGGGTGTGTGGCCGGGCACGTGCCGGGTGTCGAGGCCGGGCGCGAGCGTGGTGTCCGCTTCGAACGGTTCCAGCCGCTCGGCCAGCGGCGACAGCTTGCGCACCGCGCCGGGTTCGGCGTCCGGACTGTCGACGAAGTGCGCCCAGTCGGCCGCGTGCACGCGGTAGGTCGCGTTCGGGAACACGACCTGGCCCTTCTTGGTGGCCCAGCCGACGTGGTCGAAGTGCAGGTGCGTGAACACGACGTCGGTCACGTCGTCGGGAGCGACGCCGTGTTCACGCAGGCTCTCGAGGAACTGCCCGCCGTGGTACTTGTCGTTGTCGATCGTGCCGACACCGGCGTCGATCAGCACCACGCGGTCGCCGGTGCGCAACAGGAACCCGCCGAGCGTGAGGTCGAGATCGCCGCGCGCGTCGAGCAAGTGCTCGTGACAGGCCCACGCGTCGGGCACGTCCGGTCGCACGAGGACTTCCCGGGCGGGCTCGCGGCCGTAGCCGTCGTAGACCGGCTCGATGGTGAGCGCTCCGACCTTCATGCCGGCACCACCAGCGTCCGCACGCCCTGACCGGCGGCCATGTCGGCGAGCGCGTTCTCGATGTCGCCGAGTCCACCGTGGCCGGTCACCATCTCGGCGAGGTCGAGCCGTCCACTTCGGACGTCTTCGAAGTACCTCGGCAGGTCGTGGGCCGCGTCGAGCGAGCCGGCGACGCAGCCGACGAGGGTGCGGGCGAAGTGGAACAGTTCGAGCGCGCTGAAGGAGACGAGCTCGTCCTTGCCGCCGACACCGACCACGCACGCGGTGCCGCCGCGGCGCGTCATGCCCCACGCGTCGCGGATGGTGCGGGCCGAGCCGACGCAGTCGAACGCGTAGTCCACGCCTTCGCCGCCGGTCAGGGCGCGCACGGCTTTTTTCGTGGTGTCGTCGGCCGGGACGAAGTGGTCGGCGCCGAGTTTCGTGGCGTAAGCCGCCTTGTCGGGGTTGCGGTCGACGGCGATGATCGTGCGGGCGCCCGCAAGCTTCGCGCCCTGAATCGCCGCCAAGCCCACGCCGCCGAGACCCACGACCAGCACCGACGAGTCGGGCTGGACGCGCGCGGTCTTGGTGACGGCCCCGACGCCGGTGGTCACCGCGCAGCCGAGCAACGCGGCGTCGGCGGAGCTGATGTCGTCGGGCACCTTCACCGCCGCGGCGGCCGGGACCACGGTTTGCTCGGCGAAGGAACCGACAGTCAGGCCTGCGTAGACAGGGTTTCCGTCCGTGTCCGACGCGTACGGTTCGCTGCCACGCGCGGCCCCGTTGACGCACAGGTGTGCCTCCCCCCGTCCACAGTGGACGCAGTCGCCGCACGGCGTGATCCACAGCAAGATCACGCGATCGCCTTCGGCCAGATCCGTGACTTCAGCGCCGGCCTCCAGCACCGTTCCGCACGCCTCGTGCCCGAGCACGGCCGGGAGCTGCTGCGCGAGCACGCCGCGGGCCAGTGACAGGTCGGAGTGGCAGACGCCGGTGGCGTCGATGCGCACCCGCACGTCACGCGGGCCGACATCGCGCAGGCGGATGCGTTCGACGGTCATCGGAGCGCCGGTTTCCCGGAGCACCAACGCGTTCACTTCGGTCACAGCTGCACCGCCTTGATCTCGAGGACGTCGGAAATGCCGTAGTCGCCGATCTCCCGGCCGATGCCCGACGCCTTGTACCCGCCGAACGGCGCGCGCGGGTTGAACGGCGCCGCGTTGACGTCGACCTGACCGGTGCGGATGCGCGCGGCGTACTCCAGCGCGTGGTCCGGGTCACCGGTCCACAGTGCACCCCCGAGGCCGTAGCGCGAGTTGTTGGCGATGGCGATGGCGTGGTCGTCGGACTCCGCGGACAGGATGGCCAGCACGGGGCCGAAGACCTCTTCCTGCGCAAGGCGGGAGTCCGGATCCACACCGCTGTAGACGGTCGGGGTGACGTAGTGACCGCGCTCGGGCAGCTCGACCGGCCCGGTGATCACGCGGGCCTCACCCGAGCCCAGGAAGCTCTCGACCTCCTTGCGCTGCCCGGCCGAGATCAGCGGCCCGAGCCGCTCGCCGGGCACGTACTTCGCGGACGCGGCGGCCGCCAGGTCCTCGACCTGCTGCAAGCGGTCGGCCGGCACGATCAGCCGCGAGAGCGCGGTGCACGTCTGGCCGCCGTTGAGGTAGCAGTTGGCAACGGTGACCTTCACGGCCTTGGCCAGCAGCGCGTCATCCACATCGGACAGAACGACGCTCGCGGACTTCCCGCCCAGCTCCAGCGTGACACCCTTGATCGTCTCCGCCGCCGCGGCCGCGACCTGTGCCCCTACCGGCGTCGAGCCGGTGAAGGACACGTGGTCGACGCTCGCGTTGCGCGTGAGCTGGTCACCGACGTCGCCGCCGCCGCCGGTGACCAGGTTGATCACGCCGGCCGGGAACCCCGCGGCTTCGAAGGCACGCATCAGCTCGAACGCCGTGAGCGGCGTCAGCGCGGCGGGCTTGAGCACCACGGTGCAGCCGGCCGCCAGCGCCGGGACCACCTTGACCACGATCTGGTGCAACGGCAAGTTCCACGGCGTGATCGCGGCGACGACACCGACTGGCTCGCGCAGGATCACGGAGTTGCCCAGCTTGCTCCGGAAGGGAAACTCTTCCAGGGCGTCGGCCGTCTGAGCCAACACGGCGAGCGGAGTGTCCACATGCAACTTCCGTGCCACCGGTGGTGGAGAGCCCTGTTCGAGCGTGATGAGCTCGGCGAACCGGTCGGCGCGCCGGGTGATCACGTCGTGCAGACGGCGCAGCGCGGCGGCCCGCTCGGCGGCCGGCGTGGTGGCCCAGCCGTCGAACGCCGCGTTGGCCGAGGCCACGGCCAGGTTGACGACGGCGGGCGAGGCCTGCGTGACGACACCCGCGAGCTCCTCGGTGGCCGGGTTCTCGACCTCGCAGTCGGTGCCACCGCCGGCGATCCACTGGCCACCAACGTAGAGGTGGGGTTCACGAACCACGGTCACTGCGTCGCCTTTCCCTTGCGCGCCAGGAGGATTACGAGCACGACGAGCAGCAGCGCGACGGCCGCGACGGGCACCGCGCGCTTGGCGACCGTGCCGCCGACGCTCGCCACCACGTCGAGCGGTTCGACGTCGTCGAGGTTCACGGGCTTGACCGGCGCGGCGCTCGCGACCTCCGCTTCCAGGCGTTGGACGAACTGGCCGAGCAGCTTGCCGGTGACGTCGGCGATCACGCCGCGGCCGAACTGCGCGACCCGCCCGGACAGCGCCAGGTCGGTGCGCACGTCGACCTTCGTCCCGCTGCCCTGCGCGGTGAGCGTGGCGGTGACGGTCGCGGCGGCGTTGCCCTGACCGCCGGCGTCCTTGCCCTCGGCCCGCAGCACCGCGTAGTGGGCGCCGTCGTCCTTCTCGACGAAGCGCGCCGTGCCCTGGTACTTCGCTGAAACGGGGCCCACCTTGATCTTCACCGCGCCGCGGTACACGCCGTCTTCGACACCGAGCAGGGCCGCGCCGGGCATGCAGGGCGCGACGCGTTCGAGGTCGGTCAGCACGCGCCAAGCGGCGTCGACCGGCAGATCCACGGTGAAGGTGTTCGAGAGGTCCACGTACACCACCTTACTAATTAACGTTAGTTTGCAGAGTAGGGGCGCGGCTCGATACGGTCAACCCGCGGTCGGAATCAGGCGTCGACCAGGCGTTCCTGCAGACGGAAGCGCATGACCTTGCCGGAGCCCGTGCGGGGGATGGCGTCGATTTCGAGGATTTGCTCGGGCACCTTGAAGTGCGAGAGCTCCTGCGCGCACGCGGCGCGCAGCGTGGCCACGTCGAGGGCGCCGGGTTGTTCGGGCACGACGAACGCCACCGGCACCTCGCCGAGGTCGGCATGCTTGCGCGCGACGACGGCGGCGTCGGCCACGCCGGGCACCTTCAACAACACGGCTTCCACCTCGGCGGGGTAGATGTTCTCGCCGCCGCGGATGATGAGCTCCTTGGTGCGACCGGAAATCGTGAGGAAGCCGTTGGCGTCACGGCGGCCGAGGTCGCCGGTGCGGTACCAGCCGAGCCGCAGCACTTCGGCGCTGGCCTCGGCGCGGTTGTGGTAGCCCCGCATGATGTTCGGGCCGCTGACCCACAGCTCGCCCTCTTCGCCGACGCCGACGTCCTCGCCGGTCACGGGGTCAACGAGGCGCACGCCGACGCCGGGCAACGGCAGCCCGCACGAACCCAGCACCCGTCCGCCGTCCGGGGTGTTCATGGTGACCATTGTGGACGTTTCGGTGATGCCGTAGCCCTCCAGCAGCTGCACGCCGAACGCCTCCTCGAACTCGGCGTTCAGCGCCGCCGGCATGATCGCGCCGGCCGACACGCACATGCGCAGCGTGGTGCTGCGCCACGGCGTGCCGCGGACTCCGTGCAGGAGGTACTGGAACATCGTGGGCACGCCGGGCATCAGCGTGAACGGCTCTTGTTCGAGCAGCTCGAGCACACGGGGAGTGGAGAAGCGCGGCAGGATCCGCTCCGTCGCGCCGACGGCGAAGACGCCGAGCACGCACAGGTCCAGGGCGTAGGAGTGGAACAGCGGCAGCGGGCAGAGCACCCGGTCGGCCGACGTGAGGCCCACGATCGGGGCCCAGCACGCGGCGACCACCCACAGACAGCTGCGCTGCGTGAGCAGCACACCCTTGGGGCGACCGGTGGTGCCGGACGTGTAGAGCATCCACGCGACGTCGTCGAGCCCGAGGTCGTCCCGGGGCGCGGATTTCGGCTCAGTGGTGGCGAGGTGTTCGTAGTTCTCTTCGGGTGCTTCGTTTTCCGTGACCAGCACGACCAGCGCTTCCCGACCGTCGACCATGGCGCGAACGTGCTCGACGTGCGCGTCGTCGGTGATCACGACGCGCGCCTCGCTGTCGGCGAGCTGGTACGCGACCTCCGCGGGCGCGGCGTTGGGGTTCACGCACACGCCGACCGCGCCGAGCCGCGTGGTCGCGAGGTACGCCTCGGCCGTCTCGACGCTGTTTTCCAGGTAGATCAGCACCCGCGCACCCCGGGCCACGCCGCGATCCACGAGGTTCCCGGCGAGCCGGCGGGTGCGCTCGGCCAGCTCCCCGTAGGTCACCGCCCGGCGATCGTCGTAGAACGCGACCTTGCCCCCGAAGCGCGCCGCGTGCCCGACCAGCAGCTGAGGGATGGGACGGATCAACTCGACTCTGAGCATCGACATCTCCACCGCGAGGTTAACTAATGATAGTTAGTTGATGGAGTGTAGGGAGGAGGGGCGGCGGGGGCAAGGTGCGGTCGGGTGGGGATTCGGGTGGTTTGGCCGAGGGACAGGTGCGCAACTGTGGGACGCGTGGCCTTCCACCCAGGCCGGTCTTGGCGGGCGAGATCGGAGTCGCGGCACGGTCGCTCGGGGCTTGCGGTCAGGTCGGCGGCACTCGCCGAAGACTCGGCGATGTGATCAGGCGAAGCAGGTGCGCGTCGGCGAAAATCCTCAGGCGAGGCCCGCGACGCGCAGTGCGTACTCGCTGTACTTGTCCGCCACGGCCTCTGCCGACAGGGGCCCGTCTTCGTGGAACCAGCGGGCGATGCTGACGCACATCTCCAGGATGCCGAACGCCGCGAGCGTCGCGGATTCCTCGTCGGTGGGGCCGGCCTGTTCGATGAGGGTGCGGAAGGCCTGGGCGTGGCGGCGGCGCAGTTCGAGGACGGCCGTGCGGGCCGGGTCTTCGAGGCTGGCGATGTCGCGGTTGACGATGAGGGCTTCGCGGCGATGGGTGGCGTGGCGAAGGGCGTAGATGCGAGTGGCGCGGCGGAGGCGTTCGGCGACGTCGTCGATGCCTGCGACGGCGGCCTCGTAGTCGGCCCAGACCTGTTCGGTGGTGTCGGCGACGATGTCGCGCAAGAGGTCCTGCTTGGCGCGCATGTGGTTGTACAGGCTGGGCGTGCGGATGCCGAGCGCCGCGGCGATCTGGCTGAGTGCGGTGCCGTGGTAGCCGCGTTCGGCGAACAGGGTGAGGGCGGCGTCGCGGACTGCCGCAGGGCTCACCGTGGTCTTCGTTTCCGCCATGCGGCCCATGATTCCAGCCGCGGGCTTGACGGGTGGGGTCAGGCGGCGGCCGCGCGGCGCAGGGAGCCGTAGGTGCTGCCGAAGGCGCGGTTTTCGATGGCGACGTCGACCGCGTCGAGCAGGGCCTGGCGCAGGCCGGGGCGGGTGAGGTCGGCGGCGTCGATGCCGAGGCGCACCAGGCCGCCGCGACGGGCGGCGCGGGCCGAGGCCAGCACGAGGGCGAAGCAGCGGACCGTCTCGGTGCGGTGCGACTGGCTCGTGAACTCCTGCACGCGCGCCCGGCGCACCTCGCCCGTCACGAGGTCACGGACGGAACCCGCGTCGGCGCAGAGCGTGAACCCGTGTTCCCGCAACGCTTGCAGCGTGCCCTCCGAGGCGAGCCAGCGCGGCGGCGCGAAGCCGTCGACGGCAACGCCGGTGGTGTCGAGCGCAGCCTTCGCAGCGATCAGGCGCAAGCGCGCCTCGTGCGCGGGCAGCGCGGCGAACTCCGCGCGACGGCCGAGCTGAACGGTGCGGTGAGTCGGCGTGATGCGGTGGTCGTAGCCGTGCAGCAGCACCGAGTCCCCCGCGGCGGCGCGCGTGCGCACCCAGGCGGTCACGGGGCCGTCCTCGGTCCGCGCGACGTGCAGGAGCGACAGCGGCACCCGCCGCCGCTCCAGCTCCGACGCGAGGTCGGCGCAGCGGTGCAGCGTGCGCGGGGTGGCCCCGGACAGCGATACCAGCAGGCGAGCATCCACGTGTCCCATTGCGCCTCAGCCCGGTGGCGCCTGCCTGACAACGCCGTGAACTGCGCAGAAAGGACACATGAGAGTTGCGCAGTGTCAGGCTTTGGTGGCCTCCACCAACCTGCTCACGGCCATCGCGATCCGGCCCCGCAGGTCGGGGTCGGTGATGACGCCGTCGGACACGGTGTGGCGCGGGATGGGGATGCGCGCGCAGGCGTCTTCGACGATGCGCGCGCCGGCGTAGGTGAGGACTTTGCGCAGCGATTCGTGGGCGTCCGCACCGCCGGTGGGGGCCGCGACGGACGACGCGTTGATCCACGACACGGGCTTGCCGTAGATCTCACCGCCGCCGACGGTCCAGTCCAGCACGTTCTTGAACGACCCCGGCAGGCCGCCCGCGTACTCCGGCGTGCAGATCAGCACGCCGTCGGCCGCACCGACCTCCGCGCGCAACGCCACGACGGCCGGGTGCAGGGGGTCTTGGTCGTCGTCAGGGTTGAAGTGGGGGAGGTCGCCGAGGCCCGCGTAGACCTTGGACTCGGTGAACCCCGCAGCGGTCCCGATCACCGCCGCGTTCACCGAACCGCCCCGCAGACTGCCGCAGATGAGCAGGATCACGGACGCCAGTCTGCCAGTGAAAGTCGGGTCGGCTGCCTGTTTTCTGCCTCACTCATGAAGCGATCACGACCAGACGATCTCCAAGCCCTTCCCCTGCGCCCGCCCCGCCTCGGCGGACGGGCGGCGCGTCGCCGGGTCGAGGGGGTTCTGGCCGATCGCCGCGAGGGAGGCCTCGTCGGGTTCCACCACGGCCACCGAGGAGCCGCCGGCGCGCAGCGAAGCCACGACGTCCGCGAAGGGCTTCTCCGTCGGGAACACGTCCGCCGAGCCCAGGGGCATGACCACCAGCACCCGGTCGTACCCCGCCGAGTAGTCGGCGTTGTCCGCGGACCGCACGCCGCCGTCGACGTAGCGGTGGCCCTCGATGGAGACCGGCGGCCAGATGCCCGGGACGGCGCAGCTGGCGGCCACGGCGTCGACCAGCGACACGCCCGAGTCGTTGCGGAAGACGCGGGGTTCGCCGGAGAACGCGTCGACCGCCACGATCGCCAACGCGCGGGTGGGCCACTCGTGCGACGGGAGCCGCGCCTCGATCACCGAGCGGCGGCGCGACTCGGGCACAGTGGAGGCCGACAGCGCGAACTCGCCGACCGCGCGCCGGACCTCGAGAACCGAGCCGGCCGAAACCGCGGCGCCGAACTGCTCGCCGAACTTCTCCAGGTCCACCTCGACGGGGATCTCCGGGGACTGACGCGCCGGGTCCGTCTGCCGGACGTACAGCTCGCCCAGGCTCAACCCGCTGCCGATCTGCGCGGCGACGGTGGAGCCCGCCGACGTGCCGACGATCAGGTCCGCCCCGCTGACGTCACGCCCCGCGTCGGCGAGGCCCGCCAGCAGGCCCGTCATCCACGCGATCCCCGCGACCCCGCCGCCGCCCAGTACCAAAGCCTCGCTCATGTGATCCAGTCTGCCAGCGCCCACCGACAGTTTCAGGCGCCCGGCCAGTCGGCCAGCGAAAGCCCGCTGATCCGCTCGTAGGCCTCGACGTATCGGGCACGCGTGGCGGCCACGACGTCGTCCGGCAGCGGCGGCGGCTGGGTGTTCGACGCGCGGTCCCAGCCGGACGGACCGGTGAGCCAGTCGCGCACGTACTGCTTGTCGAACGACGGCTGGGCGTGGCCGGGCTCGTAGCCGTCGGCCGGCCAGTAGCGCGACGAGTCGGGGGTGAGGACCTCGTCGGCGAGGACGAGCCGGCCCTCGGCGTCGAGGCCGAACTCGAACTTCGTGTCCGCCAGCAGGATGCCGCGCTCGGCCGCGAACTCGGCGCCGCGGCGGTAGATGGCGAGCGTCGCGTCGCGGACCTCGGTCGCCCGCGCCAAGCCGATCTGCGCCGCGACCGTTTCGAACGACACGTTCTCGTCGTGCTCACCCAGCTCGGCCTTCGTGGCCGGCGTGAAAATGGGCGAGGGCAACCGGGCCGACTCGACCAGGCCGCCCGGCAGCTCGACACCGCAGACCGAGCCGCTGCGCTGGTAGTCCGCGAAGCCGGACCCCGTGAGGTACCCGCGCGCGACGGCCTCCACCGGCAGCATGTCCAGGCGCCGCACGAGCAGCGCCCGGCCGAGGACCTCGGCGGGGATGCGCGGGTCGTCCCAGGCCACGAGGTGGTTCGGGATGAGGTCGGCGAGCTGGGTGAACCAGAACACGCTCATCGCCGTGAGGACGCGCCCCTTGTCGGGGATGGGCGTGTCCAGCACGAAGTCGTAGGCCGAGATGCGGTCGGACGTGACCAGCAACAGGTGGTCGTTCCCCACGGCATAGAGCTCCCGGACCTTGCCGGCGGCGATCTTCGGGTATTCGGCGAGCTTCGTCACGGCTGCACCCTAACCCGAGGCCCCGGGGACCGAGGATGATGCAGGTCATGCGCTACCGCTGGATCTCGTTCACCACCGACTACGGCCTGCGCGACGGCTTCGTCGCGGCCTGCCACGGGGTGATCGCGCGCCTGGCGCCCGACGTGCGCGTGCTCGACGTGACGCACCTCGTACCGCCGCACCAGGTGCGCCCGGGCGCGGCGGTGCTGGCGCAGACCGTGCCGTCGCTGCCGGACGCCGTGCACCTGGCCGTGGTGGACCCCGGCGTGGGAACCGCAAGACGAAGCATCGTCGTCGTCACCCCCCGAGGCCCGCTGGTCGGGCCCGACAACGGCCTGCTCCTGCCCGCCGCGGCGGCGCTCGGCGGCGTGATCGAGGCCTACGAGATCGACGTACCCGACCCGGCGTCGGCGACCTTCCACGGCCGCGACGTGTTCGCCCCGGCCGCCGCCCGCCTCGCGCTCGGGGCCGAACCCGCGAGCTTCGGGCCCGAGGTCGACGATCTGGTCCGGCTGCCGGAGCCGTTGATCGCCGCGTTCCCCGGGAAGCTCGTGTCGGACGTGCTGACGGTCGACCACTTCGGCAACGTCCAGCTCGCCGCCACCCCCGCCGACCTCGAGCTGACCGGCCTGAGGGGCGGCGTCACGGTCCACAGCGAACGCGTCGCGGTATCGGCGAGGATCGGAAGGACGTTCGGCGACGTGCCTCCGGGCGCGAACCTGGTTTTCACCGACTCCGCCGGCCACCTGGCCATCGCGGTGAACGGCGGATCCGCTGCTGCGGTACTGAATCTGGGCGCCGCCGAGGAATGCACGATCACCGCTTCCCCCGTCGGCTGAGCAAAACCCCGCCTTGTCAACGCCCGCACCGAGAGGCGAGTGTGGACGAAAGATGGGGAGGCACAGATGGTGGCGTTGGTTTCCCACGGCAACAAGGTCATTTCCGCGGGATTCTTCCGCGACGACGAGCTCGATTTCGCCACGCGCGGAGTGCTCGGCCGCGCCGTGCGCGGGGCGAGTGAGGTCGGTGAGGTGCTGGCGACGATCGCCCGCGTCGGCCGGGCGACGGACTGGGCGCCCGAATGGGAGCGGACGGCGACCCGGGTGCAGGACGAAGCCGCGAAGGCGCGCGAAGCCGGCCACCTGGTCAGCGCCGGCTCCCACTATCTGCGAGCGGCGACGTACTGGGCCTGTGTCGTCGACGGACTGTCCACAGGGGACGACACGGCCGCGTTGAAGGAAGCGTTCAAATCCCATCGGGAATGCTGGGAAGCCGTAGTGGACTGCTCCGACGGCGCCTTCCTCCGCGTCCCGGTTCCCTACGAAGGCACGGAGCTGCCCGGTTACCTCCTGCGCCCCGACGCGTCCGGCACCTCGCGTCCGACGCTCGTCATCACCAACGGCAGCGACGGCGCCCTCAGCGACCTGTGGACCTCGGCCGCGGCCGGCGCGCTGGCCCGCGGCTGGAATGCGTTCCTCTACGACGGCCCCGGTCAGCAGTCGATGCTGTTCGAGCGCGAAACCTGTTTCCGCCACGATTGGGAAGCCGTGCTGACCCCGGTCGTCGACACGCTCGTCGACCGCCCGGACGTCGCCGAGCTCGCCGGCTACGGCATCAGCCAGGCCGGCTACTGGCTGCCCCGCGCGCTCGCGTTCGAGCACCGCCTGGCCGCCGCGGTGATCGACCCGGGCGTGGTCGACGTGTCGACTTCCTGGATGCGCCCCCTGTCGAAGGGCATGCGGAGCGCGCTGGACCACGGCGAGCGCGACGCGTTCAACCGCGACATGGGCCTCGCCGTCCGGCTGCCGGGCCTGCGCCGCACCCTGACGTTCCGGGCGCGGCCCTACTCGCACGAAGACTGGTACGACCTCTTCAAAGCCGTCGACAAGTACCAGCTGGACGAGGAAACCGTCGCCGCCATCACCACGCCCCTGCTCATCACCGACCCCGACGACGAGCAGTTCTGGCCCGGCCAGTCCAGCCGGCTCGCCGAGCTCGTGCGCGGGCGCGGCGGCCGTGCCGACCTGCTGCGGTTCACCGTGGCGGAGGGCGCCAACGAGCACGTGCAGCCGATGGGCCGGCTGCTCACCGAGAACCGGATGTTCGACTGGCTCGAAGAGCTGGTGCCACCACGGCCGGGGCGAAGCTGAACACGTCGCCCGGATCCCAGACGTCCTTGAGGCGCGCGAGCTCCGCGGCCGTGGCCGGTTCGTAGCAGGACGACGCGTCGGTGTGGCTCGTCGGCAGGAACGTCCTCAGTGGACCGCCGGAGCTCCACTCCGAGACGGCTTCGTACACGTGCGACTGCGACCGGGGTGCGGCGCCGGGGTGAGCCGACGTGAACACGTTCAGCCGCGCCGCGCGGTGCCCGACGGCGTCCGCGACCTCGGGTTCGTCGGCCAGCGCGCCGCCGAGGTGGCGCAGCTCCAGCATGAACGGCGCGCGCGGATCCACGAGCGACGGCACGATCTCCAGTGCGTCCTCGCTGGTCAGCGCGAGGCTCTCGCTGTCGACCGGCATCGGGCCCACCGGGTCGGCGTGGATCGAGCCGAGGTCGGTCATCGGCATCATCGTCACCGTGTCGAGGAACGGGCCGGCCATGACCAGCGGCTCGACGAACCGCCGGCCGGCGTCCGCGGCGCCGAGGTAGGCCACGCGCAGGTGGCAGCAGAACCGGCCCCGCAGCGGTTCGGGCACGCCGGGCGTGTCCGGGAAGGCGAGGAACGCGAGCGACAGGCTCAGCTCCCGCGGCGCCGTC
The DNA here is from genome assembly GCF_040607795.1 of Amycolatopsis sp. NPDC005232. Classification (NCBI taxonomy): domain Bacteria; kingdom Bacillati; phylum Actinomycetota; class Actinomycetes; order Pseudonocardiales; family Pseudonocardiaceae; genus Amycolatopsis; species Amycolatopsis sp. NPDC005232. Next base: position 205,518 of record NZ_JBEXHL010000002.1, read on the forward strand.
GCCAGGCTCGACCGGAACCGCTCGATGACCACCGGCGCGCGCTCGGTGGTGAAGAACAGGCTGCCGCCGTAGAGCTCGCGCAGCGGCACCAGACTGGTTTCCAGCGCTGTGACCGCGGCGAGGTTACCGCCACCACCGCGCAGGGCCCGGAACAGCTCGGGGTGCTGCCTGGCCGTCACGGTGAGCTCGCGGCCGTCCGCCGTGACGATCTCGAAGCGGCGTACGTGGTCGGCGGCGTAACCGTGGCGCCGGCCGAGCATGCCGAGGCCACCGCCGAGGCTGTAGGAGACGTAGCCGACGCCGGGTGCGGACCCGACCGGCGCGGTCAGGCCGTGTGCGGCAGTGGCGACGAGGACGTCGCGCGCCGTCGCGCCGGCCGAAACGCGCGCGACCCGCCGCCGCGGGTCGACCTCGACCCGGTTCAGGCCCCGCGTGGTGACGAGCAGGCCGCCGCCCATCGAGCGGTGCGCGCCGTGGCCGGTCGACTGCACGTCGACGGCCAGCCCGTGCTCCGCGGCGAAGCGCACGCCCGCGACCAGGTCGGATTCGGCCGCGGCCGCCACCACCACCTCCGGCCGGTGGTCGAGCGCGAGGTTGAACCCGCCCCGTTCCCGGTCGTACCCCACGTCGCCTGGAAAATAGACCCCGCCCTTGACCTGCGCGGCGAGCTCCCCGGCTCCACCCATCTCGTCGTCCTCGCTCTCGCCTCGAGCGTGAATGCGGTGAAGTGCGGGGCCGAGACTACGCTCACGAACTCTCCGGTCAAGTCACCGAATTTCGTGATACGCGCGATCAATTCGGGGAAATTGCCGAGAGCGCTCAGAGCACCTGCGAAAGGAACTGCTGCAACCGCGGGCTGCGCGGGTTTTCGAAGATTTGGTCCGGGCTGCCCTGCTCCACGATTCGCCCCGCGTCCATGAACGCCACTTCATCGGCGACGCTGCGCGCGAAGCCCATTTCGTGCGTCACCACGATCAACGTGAGGCCGCGCGAAGCCAGGCCCGCCATCAGGTTCAGCACGCCCTTGACCAGCTCGGGGTCCAGCGCGGAGGTGGCCTCGTCGAACAGCATCACCTCGGGGTCCATCGCCAGCGCCCGCGCGATGGCCACGCGCTGCTGCTGCCCGCCGGACAGCGCCGACGGCCGGTACGGCGCCTTGTCCTCCAGACCGACCTCGGCCAGCCGCGCCTGCGCGATCGCCGTGGCCTCCTCTTTGGACAGTCGCTTCACGCTCCGCAACGGCAGCACGATGTTGTCCAAAACGCTGCGGTGCCCGAACAGGTTGAAGTGCTGGAACACCATGCCCACGCGCTGGCGCAGCGCGTCCGGGTTCGAGTGGATCACGCTGGTGCCGTCGAGCAGCAGGTCGCCGCTGTCGGGTTCCTGCAGCCGGTTGACGCAGCGCAGCAGCGTGGACTTGCCCGAGCCGGACGGGCCGATGACGCACGTGGTGCGGCCGCTGGCCACGCTCAGGTCCACGCCGCGCAGGACTTCGAGCGTGCCGAAGCTGACGTGGATGTCGCGCAGCTCCACACTGGACGAACGCACGGCGGTGGTCACAGGCTCACCCTTTCGGTGTTCACGAGCGTCAGGCTGCTGCCGCCGCCGTCGTCGCCGGGGTCGGCGCGGACCTTGCGGCCGGTCTGCAGGCGCTTGTCGATGTAGTTCACCAGGTGCGTGAGCGGCACGGTGATCACGAGGTACACCACGCCGGCCGCCACCAGCGGCGAGAGGTTGCCCGTGTTGGCCGCCAGGTCCTGGCCGATGCGGAACAGTTCGCGCTGCGAGGTGAGGAACCCGAGGAAGTACACCAGCGTCGAATCCTTCACCAGCGCGATGAACTGGTTCACCAGCGCGGGCAGCACGCGGCGCACGCCCTGCGGGATCACCACCAGCAGCATCGCCTTGGTGTAGGTCATGCCCAGCGCGCGACTGGCCTCCAGCTGTCCTTTTTCGACACTCTGGATGCCCGCGCGGAAGATCTCACCGATGTAGGCCGCCGCGATCAGGCTCAGCGCGGTGATGCCCAGCGGGTACGGGTTGTGGCCGACGATCGGCCGCGCGAGCGTGCCGAGACCCTGGCCGATCACGAGGATCGTCAGGATCGCCGGCAGGCCGCGGAAGATGTCGGTGTACACCCGCGCGGGCCAGCGCAGCCAGACCTTCTTGGACAGTCCCATCACTGCCAGCACCATGCCGAGCACGGTGCCGATGACCGCCGACACCCCGGCGAGGATCAGCGTGTTGACCAGGCCCGTCTTCAGCAGGTCGGGGAAGACCTGCCAGATGTAGTCCCAGTTGAGGAACGTGTCGAGAAACTGATCCATCGTGGACTACTGCCCCGCCGCGAAATCGGTGGGCACCGGCTCGTTCGGCTCGAACTGCTGGTGCACCTTCTTCCAGGTGCCGTCGGCGACGGCCTTCTTGATGCCGTCGTTGAGCTTGTTCAGCAGGTCGGTGTTGCCCTTCTTCACGGCGTACCCGTGCGGGATCGTCGTGGTGATCGTCTTGGTGACCTTCAGGCCCGGGTTCTTCGCCGCGTAGTCCTCGGCCGAGGCCGCGTCGAACACCGCGCCGTCGATCGCCGACGACTTCAGTGCGCTCAGCGCCGCCGCGTCGTTCGGGAAGCGCACCGCCTGCGCCTTGGGCGCGTTGGCCGCGAGCCAGGTGTCGGAGACGGTGCCCTGCACCACGCCGATCCGCTTGCCCGCCAAGGAGTTCTCGTCGGTGATGCCCGCCGTCTCGTTCGCTTCGATCCCGAGCGACTGGTAGTTGTACGGGTCGGAGAACGCCACGGTCTGCTTGCGCGCGTCGGTCTGCGCGATGCCCGCGCTGCCGATGTCGAACGTCCCGTTGGCGACCTGGCCCAGCAGCGCGGAGAAGTCGACCGCGACGAACTCGACCTTCAGGTTCTCCTTGGCCGCGATGTCCTTCAGCAGCTCGTTGTCGAACCCGGTGAACTGGCCGTTCTCCTGGTAGGCGTTGGGCCGCGAGTCGCTCAGCGTGCCGACCCGCAGGGTGTCACCACCGCTGCCGCTGCCACCGCCGCACGCGGTGAGCGTGGCGAGCAGGGCCGCCGCCGTGACGGCTGTGACCAATGTCTTCTTCATGTCACTCCTCAGCTTCCCGGCCGGAACCGTCGATGCAGGATAGGACAGTCACGCGTTCTTCACCGGCAGACCGGGACCGCCCTTAGCGAGCTCCGCGGCCACCGGCGCCTGCTTGAAGAACTGGGCGTGCAGGCGGGCGACGGTGCCGTCCGCGATGGCCTTCGCGAGGCCGTCGTTGAGCTTGGCCAGCAAGTCCGGATTGGACTTCGCCACCGCGTAGGCCGAAGGCGTGTCCTTGTCCAGCACGGTGTAGCCGAATTCCAGCGGTACGCTCGGGTTCTGGTCGAGGTACTTCTGGCCGATGTCCTTCGGCACCACCCAGCCGTCGAGGCCGCCGTCGCGCAGCTGCGCGAAACCCGCGTTGTAGTCGGGGAATCGCACGACCTCGGCGCCCGCGAGCTTGCCCGCGAACTCGTCCTGCACCGACCCCTGCACCACGCCGAGGCGCTTGCCCGAGAAAGCGCTCGCGTCGGCGAGGTTCGCGCCCTTCTTGCCGACAACGGTGGTGTAGCTGGTGTCGTAGCCGTTGGAGAAAGCGACGGTCTTCTTGCGCGCGGTGGTGGCGGAGATCGTGGAGCTGCCGATGTCGAGCTGCCCGCCCGCGACCTTGGCGAGCAAGCCGGAGAACTCGGTGCCGACGAACTCGACCTGGAAGCCTTCACGCTTGGCGATGTCGCGCAGCAGCTCGTTGTCGTAGCCGGTGAACTGGCCGTTTTCGAGGTAGATGCTGGGCGGCGCGTCCGTGAGGGTGCCGACGCGCAGCGTCTGGCCCGACGCGTCCGACGAGCCGCACGCGGTGAGCGTGACGGCGGAGGCGACTACGACGGCGAGAGTGCTGAGGAGCTTGCGCATGACTTCTTCCTGGCTCACGGACATGAAAAACGCCAGGCCGCGGGGTGCGGCCTGGCGCTTCCGGGTTCTGCGTCCGAGATTAGGGATTTCGCCCGATCGGGTAACTTCGTCTCAGTACGTGGACTTCGTGCCCGCGGTCACAGGAATTCGCGCCGGCGCCGGTGGAGCCGGAATCGGTTTCCCGTTGAGCGGGATTCGCCGCGCTCGTGGATGAGGTGGATCACGGCACCGGGCCGGTTTCCGCACACTGCGCTTTGCCGCCGTCGAAGGTGGATTGCAGCCACGACAGGTACAGCGCGTTCGCAGCCGGCGCGGCGAGCTCCTCCTGGATCGCGTGCCCGCTGCCGGCGACCAGGTGGGTGGCGAGGCACGCGTTCGGCAGCAGCTTCTTCTCGTAGCTCTGGAACGCGGGCGCGCCACCGCACTGCGCAGTCGGTGCCGGCGGCGCGCCCACGGGATTGCCCTCACAGTAGTGGCGATCGAACTGGCCGACGGCGACCAGCGCCGGCACCGTGATCCGGGCCGCCTGCGCTGCCGCGGCGGCGCCCTGCGGCCGTGAGGACAGTTCGGTGTCGGACAGAATCCCCTGGTGGGCGCCGATCACCGGCAGCGCCTTCGGGTCGGTGCCCGGGCCGTGGACGAGGCCGATCTGCTCGACCTTGTCCGGCAGCACCGTCACGTACCCGTCGTCCAGCCCTCGCCACCGGGCCCCGACGGTCCGGGCCGGCACCTGGTAGAGCTTGTCGAGCTGAAGGGTTTCCGGGGTCACGGCGGCGCCATACCCGGTGAGGATCAGCGCGTCGAGCACTCCGGCGTGCCTCGCCGCGACGCCGGCCAGCGTGCCGGAACCCAGCGAGTGCCCGATGCCCACGACGGTGTGCCAGGTGGCGCCGAACACCTGGGCGTCGCTGTGCAACGCCGTCGCCACCTGGTCCACAGTGGACACTTGCCCGTCGTAGGTCACCGATGTGCTCGAAGCGGGCACGGTCGAGCGGCCGGTGCCGAGGCGGTCGAGCGCGTAGGTGGCGTAGCCCTTGGCCAGGGCCGCACGGACGAGACTGTTGGAGCGCAGCTCGGGCAGGTCCCAGTAGTCGGCGTTCTCCCCGCCCCCGGCGACGAGCAGCAGCACGGTGCCGTTGCCGCTCGGGGGCGTGCACAGATCACCGGTGAGCTGTCCCGGCGCGGCCACGCCGGGGACCGAGACCGGGGTCTTCACCACCCGGCACGCCGGCACCGGGGCGGCCGGTGCCGGCGGCGGGCTGCCCGAACACGCAGCAGCCAGCACGGCGGTGAGCAGGAGAACCAGGGCACGGCAAGCGAGGGGCATCGTCGACTCTCTTCTGTCGCCAGTGCCCAGACGCTACGAAGCCGCCTCGCTCCGCAGTAGCCGGATTTTCCGTCGGGTCCTGTCAGCTCCGCTTACAGGATCGGGCCCGGCGCGTACTGCGCCGCGTCCGGGAAGCGCTCCAACACGGTCTCCACGCGCTGCGCCACCTCCGCGACCTGTGCCGGCGCCACGCCCGTGAACGAGATCCGGTCGGCGAGGAGTTTGTCCAGGTCACCGCGGTCCAACGGCAAGCGTGAGTCGGCCGCCAGCCGGTCGAGCAGGTCGTTCTCGGCGCCGCGCTCGCGCATCGCCAGTGCCACGCCGACGGCGTTCTCCTTGATCGCCTCGTGGGCCGTCTCACGTCCGACGCCGCCGCGCACGGCCGCCATCAGCACCTTCGTGGTGGCGAGGAACGGCAGGTAGCGATCGAGCTCACGCTCGATCACGGCCGGGAAGGCGCCGAACTCGGCCAGCACGGTGAGGAAGGTCTCCAGCAGGCCGTCGAGCGCGAAGAACGCGTCGGGCAGCGCGACGCGGCGCACGACCGAGTCGGACACATCGCCCTCGTTCCACTGGTCGCCCGCGAGCTCGCCGATCATCGACAGGTGCCCGCGCAGCACGACGGCCAGACCGTTGACCCGCTCGCACGAGCGTGTGTTCATCTTGTGCGGCATGGCCGACGAGCCGACCTGGCCGGGCTTGAAGCCCTCGGTCACGAGCTCGTGGCCGGCCATCAGGCGGATCGTCTTGGCGAGGCTCGACGGCGCCGCGGCCAGCTGCACCAGCGTGGACAACACGTCGAAGTCGAGCGAACGCGGGTAGACCTGCCCGACGCTCACGAAGTGGTTGCGGAACCCGAGGTGCTCGGCGATCTTCGATTCCATAAGGTCCAAAGTGGACTCATCGCCCAGCAGGTCGAGCATGTCCTGCGCCGTGCCGACCGGGCCCTTGATGCCCCGCAGCGGGTAGCGCTCGATGAGGTTGTCCAGGCGGGAGAACGCGACCAGCAGCTCGTCGGCGGCGGTCGCGAACCGCTTGCCGAGCGTGGTGGCCTGCGCGGCGACGTTGTGCGAGCGCCCGGCCATCACCAGGTCCGAGTGCTCCACGGCCAGCGCGGCCAGCCGCGCGAGCACAGCGGCGACGCGGCTGCGCATGAGCTCCAGCGACCGCAGCTGCTGCAGCTGCTCCACGTTCTCCGTGAGGTCGCGCGAGGTCATGCCCTTGTGCACGTGCTCGTGGCCGGCGAGGGCGTTGAACTCCTCGATGCGGGCCTTCACGTCGTGGCGCGTCACGCGCTCGCGCTCGGCGATCGACTCGAGGTTGACGTCGTCGATCACGCGCTCGTAGTCCGCGAGCACACCTTCGGGCACCTCGACGCCCAGCTCGTTCTGCGCGCGGAGCACGGCGAGCCACAGCTGCCGCTCCAGCACCACCTTCTGCTCGGGCGACCACAGCCGCACCAGCTCGGGCGACGCGTAGCGGGCGGCGAGCACGTTGGGAATCCGGGGCTTGTCCGTCACGCGGCCACGATACCCGTGCAGGTCAGAGGTGGGCGGGGCCGGTGGGATCCAAGACGGCTCCCACCGGTTCGGCCTCGCGAAGGCCTCGGCACCCCGTGCACCGAGCCGGCGGAGAGCCTGGCACACGCCAGGTAGGGCAGTCGAGGGAATTACAGCGCGAAGAGCCGCTCGAACGCCGCGGCGACCGTCTCCGGAAGCGTTTCGGGCGAGCTGAAGGCCTGCGTGTAGCCGGCGTCGTAACACGCGGTCGCGACGTGGGCGGCCTGCCTCGCCACGAGCGGCGCCGCGCCTTGTTCGACCAGCGCCGCGTCCAGCGCGTCGGTGTACCCACGCTCCTTGACCAAACTGCACGCCTGCAGCTGAGGCGTCTCGGCGATCAGCTGTTCGCGCACCGGGTACCGCACGGCCTGGATCGCCTTGGAATCGGCGAGCACGAGGATCGCGGCGCGCGCCACACGCATCACCGCGCCGAACGAGTCACCGAGTGGTTCTTCCGCCGCTCGCGCCGCGCCCGCCACGGCCTTCGCCAGAAGCAGGTGCGAGGCCGAATCGTCCTCGAACAGGACTTCGGCTTTGTCCGGGAAGTACCGGAAGAACGTGCTCCGGGCGACGCCGGAGGCTCGAGTGATGTCGGTGACGGTGACCTGGTCGAAGCCGTGTTCGGCGAACAACACCACGGCGGCTTGGCGGATGGCTTCGCGGGTCTCCGTTCGCTTCGCCTCGCGAACCGAGCCGGCGGCCGGGTGGGGCGTCGGGTGGGGCGTCGGGTGGGGCGCTGTCACGACGCCAGCTTAAGCGCGGACCGCCCGAGGACGAACGGGCAGAAAAATGAGACTCAGTCCTGTTAACTTCGGACTCAGTGCCTACTATCGTCCGAGATCATCTCGAACGAACGGGGAGTCGCCATGACAGAGCAGCAGCTACGCGGCAAGGTCGCGCTGGTCACCGGGGCCAGCCGAGGGCTGGGCGCCGCGGCGGCCCGGCACCTCGCGGCGGCCGGCGCCGACGTCGCGCTCGCCTACGTGCAGTCGGCCGACAAGGCGAAAGCCGTTGCCGAGGAAGTACGCGCGCTGGGTGTCGAGGCCGAGGTGTTCCAGGCCGACCAAGGCGACGTCGCGCAGGTCAACGCCATGGTCGACGCCGTGGCCGAGCGGTTCGGGCACATCGACGTCCTGGTCAACAGCGCGGGCACGCTCATCGGTGGCACCACGGGCACGATCGCGCAGGCCGACCGCGAGCGGATCTGGGCGGTCAACGTCCTCGGCCTGGTCGCCGCCACCGAACGCGTGCTCGCCCACATGCCCGACGGCGGCCGCGTCATCAGCCTCGGCTCCATCGCCGGGGAACGCGCCTACACCGCCGGGCTCGCCGACTACAGCGCGACCAAGGCGGCTGTGAGCGGCTACACGCGCTCGTGGGCGCACGAGCTCGCGCCGCGCCGGATCACCGTCAACACCGTCGTGTCGGGCTTCGCCGAGACGGACATGGGCATCCCGCACGACTCCCCGCTGGGGCAGCGCGTCCTCGCGGACCTGCCCTTCGGCCGCTACGCCACCGCGGACGAGGTCGCCGCCCTGATCACGTTCCTCGCCGGGCCCGCCGCCTCCTACATCACCGGCAGTGACCTGCGCGTCGACGGCGGCTGGAACGCCTGAGCCGTCAGCCTGAAACGGTTCCGGTCACGGTCAGCGACGTCGTTTCACCGGGAGCGAGCGTGGTCAGCGGGCCGAGGGCTTCCAGCTCCACGATGCGCGCCGGCGGGTCGAGGTCGCCCAGGTCGGCGAGGGGTTCGGGCAGCGGGTGCTCCAGCCAGATCTCGAGCGGCGAACCCGCGTCGGGGTACTCCGCGGCCGGGTCGACGTCGAAGGACAGCGTGAGGGTGGTCTCACCGACGGTGCACGACACCCAGCCCGCGGTGTCCGGCACGCCGAGCTTGCCGACGACGTCCTGCGGCGGCACCACGAGCGTGCCACCGTCCACTGTGTACTCGGGGTTTCCGGTGCCCGCCACGAGCTCCACGACAGCCGGCGTGCGCATGCCCGCGAGCCCGGCCGTGACGGTGCCGCCGCCCGGGAGCTGGGTGACGTTCCACAGTGCCCAGCGCACCGGCGCCGAAGACGCGTTCTCAGCCGTGAGCCGCAGCGTGTACGAAGCGCCGGAGCCCAGTGTCAGCTCGCGCGTGAACCGCAGGCCCGTGCGGGGTTCGACGCCACTGGTCAGGATGACCGACAGCTCGGTGAGGCCCGAGACGGAGTACGGGCCCGAGTCCAGCACGGGGTCCGGCGGCCCCGCCCACTGGCCGGGCCCGTCCCAGCCCTGCGGCGCGGGCCAGGTCTTGTCGCCTCCGTAGTTGATCCAGTCGCCCATCCGGCCGGAGTTCGGGGCCAGGACGTGGCCGCCGAGCGGCTGCAGGTCGGGACCCAGCAACGCCGGGTTGCGCCACAGCAGCTCGAGGCCTTCGTGTGCCAGCGACAACAGCCGCCCGCCCAGCGCCGGGACGACGCCGAGGCGCAGCACCCCGTTGTCGAGCCACACGACGTCGGTCACCATTCGGCGAGACCGCCGTCGTCCAGGCGCCACACGGGCGAACGCCAGTGGTGGCCGACCTCGTCGGCGCGGCGCACGGCTTCCTCGTCGACCTCGATGCCGAGGCCCGGGGCGGTCGGACGGGCCGCATAACCGTCGGTGAAGCGGAACAGCGCGGAGTCCGTGAGGTAGCTCAGCGCCTCGGTGCCCTGGTGGTAGTGCATGCCCAGACTCTGTTCCTGGATCAGGAAGTTCGGCGTTGCGAAGGCCACCTGCATCGACGCCGCCAACGAGATCGGGCCGAGCGGACAGTGCGGCGCCATGCTCGCGCCGTAGACCTCGGCCAGCGCGGCGATGCGCCGCAGCTCCGAGATGCCGCCGGCGTGCGATGGGTCGGGCTGCACCACCGCGACGCCCGCGTCGAGCACCGGCTTGAACTCCCAGCGCGAGTACAGGCGTTCGCCGACCGCGATCGGCACCGTCGACGCGGACACGACCGACGCCAACGCGCCGCCCTGCGTCTCCGGCAGCACCGGCTCCTCGACGAACATCGGCTGGACCTCTTCGAGCATCTTCACCAGCCGGCGCGCCATCGCGGGCGAGACCCGGCCGTGGAAGTCGATGGCGAGGTCGCGCTCCGGGCCCAGCGCCTCACGCGCCTCACGCGCCCGGGCCAGCGCCGCGTTGGCTTCCGCGGGTGACGCGATGGGAGCGAGCGGTCCCGCCACATTCATCTTCACCGCCGTGAAACCGGCCTCCACCTGTGCGGACACGGCGTCGAAAATGCCCGAAGGACGGTCGCCGCCCACCCACGAATACACGCGCACGCGGTCGCGCACGGGCCCGCCGAGCAGCTCGTGCACCGGCACCCCGTGCACCTTGCCGGCGATGTCCCACAGCGCGTGGTCGAAGCCCGCGAGCGCGCTGGAGAGCACGGGCCCGCCGCGGTAGAACCCGCCGCGGCGCAAGGTCTGCCAGTGGTCCTCGATGCGCAGCGGGTCCTGGCCGACGACGAGCTCGGCCATCTCGTGCACCGCCGCGCGCACCGTCTCGGCGCGGCCCTCGACCACGGGCTCGCCCCAGCCGGAGATGCCCTCGTCGGTGTTCACCTTCAGGAACAACCAACGTGGTGCGACGAGGAACGTCTCGATACCGGTGATCTTCACCTGGCCCCCATTTCCTAAGAGACGCGGTCTAAGCGGAATCCTTGGCGGCCGACCAGCCGCCGTCGACGGTCAGGTCGGCGCCCGTGACGTACGAAGCCCCCGGTGAGAGGAGGAACGCGATCACGGCCGCGACCTCGTCCGGGTCGCCGAGGCGTCCGGCGGGGGTCGCCCGCGCGCTGCGTTCGATGTCCTCTTCGGTGAGCCGGTCCCACGCCTGCGTGCGCACCGGACCGGGCAGTACCGAGTTCACGCGCACGTCCGGCGCGTACTCCACGGCGAGCTGGCGCGCCAGCGACACCAGCGCGCCCTTGCTCGCCGCGTACGCCGGGTGGCCCGGCAGGCCGAACCGCGCGTGCACCGAAGACACCAGCACGACGGAACCCCGCCGGGCTCGAAGCGTTGGCAGGCACGCCTTCACCGCGAGGTAGGAACCGGTGAGGTTCACGTCGAGCTGGTGCTGCCACTGCTCCCGCGCCATCTCGTGCAGCGGGCCGGTGGTCGGCACGTACGCGTTGCTGACCAGGGCGTCGACCTCGCCGGCCAGCTCGACGACCTGCGCCCAGGTCTCGTCGGCGGTCACGTCGCCGCGCACGCCGGCGAGGTCGTCGGGGAGGGGGGCGAGGTCCACACCCACGACGCGGTAGCCGTCGGCCTGCAGCCGCCGCGCTGTCGCCGCGCCGATGCCTGACGCGGCACCGGTCACCACGGCCGTCGGGTTGTCTGGTGTGGACATCGCCAAATCCTCCTCGTGCTCAGAGCCTGGTGCTCAGAGCTTGTCTACGCGGACATGGTCGTCCGGACCACGCACCCCGAGCCAGACGCCATTCGCGTCAGCCGCACCGCCGAGGGTGCCCACGACGTTGCCGGACGGGTACTTCGGCTGCTTGAACCAGCCGGCCCACGTGGTGCCGTTGCGGTCGTTCTGCCACAGCGTGTAGTCGCTGGCCAGCGCGAACACCGAGACCTTGTCGCCCTGCGCGACGAGCGTAGGGCTGCTGGAGATGGTGCCGCCGATGTTCGTCCAGTCCGACCACGCGCCGCCGGCGTCGCGGGTGCGGACCCACACGCCGTCGTCCGGGGTGCGAACGGCGACCGTGGTGCCGGTCGTCGAGGTCGCGGCGCCGGGGCGGCCGTAGATCTGCGCGTCGTTGGGCGAGCCGAGCGAGGACCAGCGGCCGTCGGTGGTGCGGGTCCAGACCCTTCCGTCGGTGCCGCGGGTGTAGAGCGTGCCGTCGGCCGTCACGGACGGCGAGTCGGTGAGGTTCCCGCCGAGCCGGTGCCAGGCGCCCCAGCGCTTTCCGTCGTAGGTCAGCTGCCACACGGCATTGTCCAGACCACGGACGTAGACGTCGATGTTCGAGCCGTGCGCGTTGGCGGCCGGCTGGCCGAGGAACGGGCCGCCGATGACCGAGGTGCCCTTGCCGAGACCCTGCGTCTGCAGCACGCCGAGCGGGCCACGGGTGAACGTGACGGTCTTGTCGCCGGTGCGCACCACGGCCGGGCTGGCCGAAGCGCCGCTTGCGACGCTCGTGCCGGGCACCAGGTCCGTGCCGTGCAGCTTCAGGAACGCCGTGCCGTGCGCGGGAACCGTGACGGTGTACGTGCCGGTTGCCGTGCCACGGTCGGCGCGGGCGCGCAGGTCGCGGATCGAGACGTTGCCGGTGAGGCCGGCGTCGGCGAAGTTCAGCGTCATCTGCGTGTCCGCGTCACCGCGGTTGAGCAGCACGACCGCCCGGTCGCCGTCCTTCGACAGGCGCTTGCTGTAGGTGTCCGTGGAGCCGTTGTTGGCCACCCGGACACCCTGGATTCCGAGCTTGTCCTGGTCGACGGCGATGATCTCGGGGTTCTTCAGCGTGTCGATCATCGACTGCGGCAGCGTGCGCGGGTCGGAGCCGATGATGAGCGGGGAAGCCATTTCCGCCCACAGCACGAGCTGGGTGGTCGACTCCTCCTCGTTCATCTCGAGGGTGCCCTGCTCCGTCTTGCGCATCGGGATCAGGAAGTCGGGGTCGTTCCAGTGCCCCGGCCCGTTGGCCTCGGGGTGCGCCGCGTTGACGTCCGCGTTGCGCAGCATGTCCTTGTAGATCCCCTCGTACGGGGTTCCGAAGGCCACGTCGGTGTTGGTGCGCCACGAATCGGCCACGAGCGGGCCGAAGGTGTAGGACACGCCGGCGGTCTGGCTCGGCGTGTGCGGCACGCCCCAGTCGTCGGTCACCGGGTTGCAGATGTTCAGGATCATCTTGCGGCCCGCCTTCTGCAGGGCCGCGCTGAACTCGGTGTACGCCTTCGCCGGGTCGAGGTTGTTCGCGATGCCGCAGAGGAAGTCGACCTTGATCGCGTCGAACTTCCACGTGGCGAAGCGTTTCGTGTCCTGCTCGTAGTAGCCCTGGCTGCCCGCGGCGCAGTTCTTGCCGTCGGACGGGCCGGCGTCGGTGTAGATGCCGGCGAGCAGGCCGCGGTCGTGGATGTACTTGACCAGCGCGTCCATGCCGGAGGGGAAGCGCGCGGGGTCGGGCACGAGGTTGCCGCTCGCGTCCCGCGGGTCCTTGGCGTTCCAGCCACCGTCGATCCAGACGTACTTGTAGCCGGCCTTGGCCAGGCCGCTGGAGACGAGGTAGTCGGCGACGCCCTTCACGCCGGCCTCGGTCACGGTCGGCATGCCGAAGTAGTTGTTCCAGCCCATGTACGGCGTCTGCGCCAGACCGGAGTTGTAGTAGTCCGGGGCGCCCTGGTCGGCCGCGGTGGTCTGCTGCGGGAAGAGCGAGGCCGGGGCCGCGGAAGCGGGGGTCGCGAGCCCGAGCACGGTGGCGGCGGCCGCGGCCACCGCCGTGATCGTGAGTGCTCTGCGGGATCTGCGTGGGGAGCGCGGGAGCATTGTGGCGACACCTTTCGTCGTCGAAACAGCGCCGAAGGGGGCCGTGATCGTCCGGCCCGCGAGCAGCATGCCGGGGTCGCGGAGGTCGCGTCAAGAATAAATCCTAAATTAAGATTTCACGCGGTATGCTTCCCGCGATGAACGACATCGAAGTCCTCACCCTGGGCGAAGCGATGCGGCTGCTGCTCGCGGAACCCGGCGTCGCGCTGCGGCGCGCGCACACTTTCCAGGCTTCCGTGGCCGGGGCCGAAGCCAACGTGTCGGTCGGCCTCGCGCGCCTCGGCCACCGCGTGCGCTGGCTCAGCCGCGTCGGCGACGACTCGTCGGGCGCGGCCGTGCTGAGCGCGCTGCGGGCCGAGGGCGTGGACGTCTCGGGCGTCGAGGTGGACCCGGCCGGGTTCACGGGACTGCTGCTGCGCGACGACACCCCTGGCCGCGGCATCGACGTGCAGTACCACCGTGCGGGTTCGGCGGCGTGCTCGCTCTCCGCCGGCTACGTCCGGGCCGCGGGCCTCGGTGGTGCGCGGCTCGTGCTGGTCTCGGGAATCACGGCGATGCTGTCGCTGTCCGCGCGCGACGCCGTGCTGGCCTTGTTCGAGCTGGCGCGAGCGGAGGGGGCGACGATCGCGTTCGACCCCAACGTGCGGCTCAAGCTCGCGTCGCCGGCGCAGTGGCGCGAGACGGTGGGACCGCTGCTGCACCAGGCGGATCTGGTGTTCGCCGGCGAAGACGAGCTGGAACTGCTCGACGCGACGGCGCCCGAACTGATCGCCAAGGGCGTCGGCACGGTCGTGGTGAAGCAGCGCGACAAGGTGGCGCGCGCGGTCACGGCCGAGTACGAGTGGAGCCAGGAAACCCTGGTCACGCACGTCGTCGACCCGGTGGGCGCGGGCGACGCGCTCACGTCCGGCTACCTGTCGTCCTGGCTGCGCGGCGGTTCGCCCGCCGAGGCGCTGCTGGCCGGTGCGGTGTCGGCGGCGCTGGTCGTCGGCACGCGGACGGATCTGGAAGGACTGCCCGACCGGGCCGAACTGGCCCGCACGAGCGCCGCCCTCGGTGGCGGCGAGGAGGTACACCGATGAGCTACCGCTGGGAGATCACACACGCGGCCCTGCGCCAGGGAGTGGTGGGCATCGTGCGGACCGCGGACGCCGCGTCCGCCGTGGTCGCCGCTCGTGCGGCCTTGGATGCGGGCCTGCGGTCGATCGAAGTCCCGCTCACCAACTCCGGTGCACTGGCCGCGATCGAGGAGCTCACGGCCGCGTACCCCGACGCCACGATCGGCGCCGGCACGGTGCTCGACGAGGCCTCGGCCGTGCTCGCGATCCGCGCGGGGGCGCGGTTCCTGGTGTCGCCGAACGTCGAGGCCGCCGTGATCCGCACCGCTCACCGGTACGGCGCGGCCGCGTTCCCGGGCGCGGGCTCCGTCACGGAAATCGTGCGGGCGCTCGAAGAAGGCGCCGACGCGGTGAAGGTCTTCCCCGCCACTGCGCTGGGCCCGCGGTGGGTCAAGGACGTGCGCGCGGCGCTGCCCCAGGCGCCGCTCGTGCCGACGGGTGGAATCGCCCCCGAGGACGTGCCAGAGTGGCTCGCGGCGGGCGCGGTCGCGGTCGGCATGGGTTCGGCGCTCACGCGCGGGACCGCCGAGGACATCCGCGCCCGGGTGGCCGCGATGGTGAGGGAGGGCTCGTGACGGACGTCGTGCTGGTCGGCTGCTACACCGCCGAGATGGGCGGGAAGGGCGATGGGATCTCCACGTTCCGCCGCGATTCCACCGGTCTTGTTCTCGACTCCACGCTGGAGCTGAGGTCGCCGTCGTGGCTGGTCAAGCACCCGACGTTGCCGGTGCTGTACACGACCAACGAGACCGACTCCGGCGCCGTCTCGTCGGTGTCGCTTGTGGACGGTGCGCTGACCGTGCTGGATTCCGAGGTGCCGAGCGGCGGCGCGCACCCGTGCCACCTCGCGGTGACGCCGGACGGCCGGTTCCTGTTGTGCGCCAACTACACCGGGGGCAGTCTCGCGGTTTTCGGGCTGTCGGCCGAAGGGCGGATCACGGGCCGGACAGATCTGGTGCAGCACAGTGGGACCGGGCCGAACGAGGTGCGCCAAGAGGCCGCGCACGTCCACATGGCGGTGCCGAGCGCCGACGGGTCCATCGTGAGTGCCGTGGACCTGGGGACGGACGAGATCCGCAGCTACACGCTGTCCGACGCCGGCGAGCTGACGCCACTCGCCGTGTCGAAGCTGCCGGCGGGCAGTGGGCCGCGGCAGCTCGTGCGGATTCCCGGCTCCGACCTGGCCTACGTGGCCTGTGAGCTGTCCAGTGAGGTGCTGACGGTTCGGGAGACGTCGCCGGGCGCGTTCGAGGTGGTCTCTTCGACGCCGGCCACGCACGGCGCGCTTGAGGGCGAGAACATCGTGGCGCACCTGGAGATCCTCGACTCGGGTGTCTACCTGTCGAACCGTGGTGCGGACTGCGTCACGTCGTTCTCCGGCTCTCCGCTCGCGGCCGTCGCGGACCAGGCTTGTGGTGCGCACCCTCGGCACTTCGCCGTGGTGGACGGGGTTTGTTACGTCGCGGCGCAGTTCGACAACGTGCTGACCGCGTTCCCGCTCGACGAGCTGGGCAAGGCCGAGGTCGTGAAGATCCCGACGGGGTCGCCGAGCTTCGTGCTGCCGCTGAGCTTCTGATCCGGACGCGGAAAACGCCCTGCCGGCCCAGTGAAGCCGGCAGGGCGTTTCGCTGAGTTCAGACCTGGGTGAGGACGAACACGTCTGCGTCGTGCTGCGCGGTCCACTCGACGGGCAGACCCACGTGCACGAGGTGCGCACCGGAGTACTCCACGCCGGCCTCGTCGCGGTACGTGGCGGCCGCGTCGAGCCCGTGCAGCTTGATGCGCGACGAGCGGCCCGGCACGAGCGGCGTCCCCACGAGCTGACCGGTGCTCCAGGCGAGCACCACGGTCTGGTCGCCGAGCGTGTACTGGCTGGCCGCCGTGGGTGACGCAGGTCCGGAAAGGACGCGGCACCGTCCGGTGTGGAGGACCGGCCGCAACTCCTTGTACCGCGTGATCAGCTCCGCGGCTTCCGACCGCTGGTCGGCATTCCAGTGCGACAGGTCGGCCCCGATGCCCAGCACGCCCGCCATCGCGAGCACGAACCGGAACCGCAGCGAGCGCGGCCGCGGGTCGAACACGCCGGGCGCGTCGGTGACCCACGAGCTCATCAGGTGCGGCGCGTGCATCAGCAGGAACCCGTCCTGGATCCGCAGCCGGTCCAGCGGCGCGGTGTTGTCGCTGGGCCACACGACATCGCTGCGCGACACCGTCGCCAGGTCCGTGCGGCCACCGCCGCCGGCGCACGACTCGACGATGAGGTCGGGGTACGTCGTGCGCAAGTGGTCGAGCAGCCGGTGGTAGTTGGCGACGTGCTCGGCGTCGAGGTCCGCCGCCGGCGCACCGGGGCGGCCGCGTTCGGTCGGCGGGCGGTTCATGTCCCACTTGAGGTAGGAGATCGGGTACGCGGTGAGCAGCTCGTCGAGCACTCCGCGCACGTACTCGAACACCTCGGGCTTGCCGAGGTCGAGCAGGAGCTGGTTGCGGATCAGCGTCGCGGGGCGGCCGTCGAGGCGGTAGACCCAGTCCGGGTGTTCCGCGTAGAGCTTCGACTTCGGGCTGATCGCCTCGGGCTCCACCCACAGACCGAAGTCCAGGCCCAGCGCGCGCACGGAGTCGACGAACGCGCCGAAGCCGCCCTCGAACGACGACTGCTCCGGCGTCCAGTCGCCCAGACCGCCAGTGTCGTCGTCGCGGCCGACGAACCAGCCGTCGTCCACCACGAACAGCTCCACGCCCAGGTCCGCGGCCTGCTTGGCGAGGTCGAGCTGACGCGCGCCGTTGACCTCGAAACCGGTGGCTTCCCAGGAGTTGTAGAGCACCGGGCGGCGCTTTTCGAGCCGTGGCCCGGCGAGCTTGCGCGAGTACGCGTGCCACACGTCGGCCAGCCCGGCGAGCCCGTCCACGCTGGACGCCAGTGCCAGCTCCGGAGTGGACAGTGCGGCGCCGGGTTCGAGCAGGATCGGGCCGGGATTGGCCAGCCGGCCCGCGCGCACGCGCGTGAGCCCACTCGGCTCGATCTCGGCGTCGAGCTCCCACGAACCCGACCAGGCCAGGGAAACGCCGTACGCGGGACCGTCCGGCGAGCCCGCGTCCTGCACCGCCAGCCACGGCACGTACTGGTGCCCCGGCACGCCGAAGCGGCTCTCCATGTGGAAACCGCCCGCTTCGAGCACGGTCGAGCGGCGCGTGAACTCCTGCGCCCACTGCCCGGTCAAGTAGGTCAGCCGCGCACCCTCGGGCCCGGTCGGCACACACACGCCCGCCGAACCGAGCCGGTCGACCTCGATGGCCGCGCCACCGGTGTTCGTGAACTCGACCCACCGGCACAGCACATCGGTACCCGGTTCCGCGCGGTAACACTGCACCGCCCGCAGCCCGGTCACCTCGTCGACAAAAGCCAGCCGCAGCACGGTTTCCGTGGACTCGTCGGCGGCGAAGCGCCACCACGAATCCCCCGCCACGACGAGGTCCGCGCCCGAGAACGGCCGCAGCCCGCGCGGCGCGTACTCCACCGGAGCCGCGTCCGCGTCGGTGATGAAATGCACGTCACCGCGGTTGACCACCGGCGACGGACCACGCTCGACGCCGCGCGGACCCCACGCGACGAGCTCCAGCCACCGGTTCCCCGGCTCCAGCGTGACGGTGTACGAAGTGGACTCGAGTTCGAGCGTCCACTGTTGGTTCACTTGATCGCCCCGATCGCGAGCCCGGAGATGAAGTGCTTCTGGAACCGCAGGAACACGGCCACGGTCGGCACGGCGGCGATCACCGAACCCGCCGCGATCACGTTCCAGTTGGACACGTACTGGCCCTGCAGGCCGAGCAACGCCGGCGTCACCGGCATCACGGTTTCAGTGCGCAGCACGGTGATCGACCACAGGAGGTCGTTGAACGTCCAGGTGAACGCCAGCGCGCCGAGCGCCGCCAGCGCCGGACGCGTCATCGGCAGGATGATGCGCCAGAAGATGGTGATCGGCCCGGCGCCGTCGATCAGCGCCGCCTGCTGGATCTCATCCGGGATGGACCGCATGAAACCCTGCAGCACGAACGTGTAGAAGCCGAGCCCGAAGCCGACCTGCACGATGATCAGCGCGGTGAGCGTGTCGTAGATGCCGAGCAGCTCGGACAGCTTCGACACCGGCACCAGCAGGATCTGCGGCGGCAGCAGGTTGCCCGACAGCATCACGAGGATGATCGTGCGCCGGAACGGGATCTGGAACCGGCTCAGCGCGAACGCCGCGGCCGACGCGAGCAGTAGCGACAGCAGCACGGTCGGGATCGTGACGATGAAGCTGTTGAGCATCGCGTGGCCACCGCCGCCGACGCCCCACGCCTCACCGAACGAGCTGAGGTCGAACGAGTGCGGCAGCGCGCCGAGGCCGTTGCTCGCGATGTCCGAAAAGGACCGGACGCTGGTCGTGATGACCAGCACGATCGGCAGCAGCCACAGGACGGACAGGCCGCCGGCCAGCACGTGGAAGCCGAACGTGCGGCGTGCGCGCTGGTGGTTGGGCTTGGCCGGAACTCGTTCCTCCGGCGCGGCAGCGGGTGCCGGCCGGGTCGTGGTCACGCTCACTGGTCCTCCCGGAACGCTCGCACGAGGTAGGTCACGATCACACCGAAGGCGAGGACGAAGATCACCACGGCCAGTGCGGACGCGTAACCGAGCCGCAGGGACTGGAACGCGGTGGAGTACATGTAGGTGCTCAGCAGCTCGGACGAGTGGTACGGCCCGCCCTTCGTCATCGACCACACCACGTCGAACGACCGCAGCGAGTCGATGATGATCACCGACAGGACCACGGAGTTGACGCTGCGCAGCTGCGGCCACGTCACGTGGCGGAACTGCTGCCACCCCGTGGCACCGTCCAATTTGGCCGCCTCGTACAGCGCGGGGTCGATGCCCTTGAGGCCGGCCAGGTACAGCACCATCACGTAACCGAGCTGGCGCCACAACGCCGGCACGAGCACCGCGTAGAGCGCGGTGTCGGGATCGGCGAGCCACGAGTGTTTCCAGCTGTCCAGACCGATCGCGCCGAGGACGTTGTTGAACACGCCGTCGGGCTGGTAGATCGCCTGCCAGATCAGCGCCGTGGCGACGAGCGAGAACACCACGGGCGTGAACAGCGCGGCCCGGTAGAACCCGACGCCCTTGCGCTCGCGGTTGAGCAGCATGGCGAGCCCGAGCCCGCCCGCCGCCGACAACCCGCCGAACAGCACGATCCAGATCACCGTGTCGAGCGCGGCCGTGCCGAAGATGTCGTCGGACAACATCTCGGCGTAGTTGTCGAGTCCCACGAACGTCGGCGCCGAGACCCCGTCCCAGTTGGTCAGCGACAGGTAGAACCCCTGCAGCGCCGGCCAGAAGACCCAGAAGCCCTCGACGGCCACGGGCACGAGCACGAACAGGAGCAGCGTCGGGGGCACGCGGCGGACCGCGCGCCTCCGACGCTTCACCGGGGCAGCCGGAGCTGCGAGCACCGCCATGTCAGGACTGCCCCTGGAAGACCTTCGCCGCGGCGGTCTGCCAGTCGCTCAGGATCGAGTCGAGCTCGTTCGGCTTCTGGATGAAGCGGATGAGCGCGGCGTCGGCCGTCGGCTGCAGCGCGTCGGAGGAGTCGCGGTTGAAGAACTGCGTGAGCTCCTTGGCCTCGTCGAGCATCTTCTTGCCCTTCACGACCAGCGGCGTGCCGTTGTTCTTCGCCGACGGGTTCGCGGGCAGCACCGTGCCGGAGGAGTTCTTGATGTAGAGCTCCTGCGCCTCGGCCGTGGCCACGTACTTGAACCACTCCTTGACCTCGGCCACGTGCGGCGAGCGGGCGCTGGCGAAGAAGCCGTCGGTCGGGCCCTCCTCGGCGACGGGCACGCTCGGGTCGAGGATCGGGAACTGGAAGAAGTCGAGGTCGTCCAGCGCGTCCTTCGGAGCCGCGTCGGCGAAGAAGGTGCCGGTGAGCACCATGCCGGTCTTGCCCTGCAGCAGCACGGTGGTGGCGTCCTGGAACGCGAGCGCCGTGCCGTTCGGGTCGGTGTAGGGCAGCGCCTGACGCCACGGGTCGAAGATCTTCTTGACCTTCGGGTCGTCGAAGCGGCCGCGGCCGGCGAGCAGGTCGCGGTGGAACTGCGCGCCGTTGATGCGGATGTTGAGATAGTCGAACCACGCCGAGGCAGTCCACTGGGTACCGCCGCCCGCGCCGAGGCCGATGGGCGAGATGCCCTTGCCCTTCAACGTCTCGCACAGCGCGAGGAACTCAGTCCAGGTGCTCGGCGGCGTCACGCCCCACTTGGCGAAGTTGGACTTGCGGTAGAAGAAGCCCCAGAAGTAGTAGCTCGTGGGCACGAACACCTGGTGGCCCGCGCCGTCGCCGGAGAGGCTGCGCATGGCCGGGGTGTAGTTGCCCATCGTCTGCCACACGTCGCCGACGTCGAGCAGCAGGCCCTTCTTGGCGTAGCCCGACAGCAGCGAACCCGGGTACCAGGTGAAGCTGTCGGGCGGGTTCGCCGAGGTCAGGTAGCTCGGCAGCTGCGTGCGGAACGTTTCCGACGCGACGGTGTTGACCGTCGCCGTCGCGCCGCCCTTGTCGCCGAACGCCTTGGCGAGCGCCTCGATCGCGACCTTCGCCTGCGGCGAGGAGAGGTTCGACTGGACGGTGACCGCACCGGCGGCCTGTTTCACCGGGCCGTTGGAGGCCGAAGTGGCGCATGCGGCGAGAAAGCTGCTCGAACCGAGCGCGCCCAGGCCGACGATGCCGGCGTTGCGCAGGAAATGACGGCGGGACAGGCCTTCTGCAGTCGTCATCGCTGTGACCCCTTTGTCTGAATGGAGCGTCGCTCCCCTGCGGGGGAGTGACTGCTGGCACAGACTTGCAACCGGGCTGGCGGCTGTCAAGATGTATTCATAATTTATGACGTAATCGCGTCCGAGGTAGGATGACTCCGCACTGCCGACTGAGGGGACCTCCATTGTCCGAACACCGGCCCCGCGGTCTGCACGGACAGACCGTGGAGACGCTCGCCGCCCGGATCCTGTCCGACGAGTGGGGCGAGGGCACCGTGCTCGACCTGCCCGCGCTGCGCGAAGAGCTCGACATCAGCCTCACCGCCCTGCGCGAGGCGCTGAAAGTGCTGGCAGCCAAGGGAATGATCGACGCCCGCCAGAAGCGCGGCACCTTCGTCCAGCCGCGCGAGCAGTGGAACATGCTCGACACCGACGTCATGCGCTGGCAAACCGCGGCCAGCGACGACCCGGGCCTGCTCGACGAGCTGACCGAGGTCCGCACCGTCGTCGAACCCGCCGCCGCGCGCATCGCCGCCGAACGCGCGGATCCCGCCGACCTGGCCGCCCTGCAAGCCGCCCTCGACGACATGACCACCGCCGGCGACGACCCCGAAGCCAGCGTCCGCGCCGACCTGACGTTCCACCGCGCCCTGATGACCGCGACGCACAACAACTTCCTCCTTCAGGTGGAACGCGTCATCGCGATCGGCCTCGCGGAGCGGGACAAGCTGGTGCACGGGTCGGGACCGTCGGACAACCCCGTGCCGTCACACCGGAAGGTCCTGGACGCGATCCTGGCGCGCGATCCGGGGGCGGCGGAGAGTGCGATGTTCGCGTTGGTGACGAAGTCCCGGGACGACTTGGACAAGGCGAAGAAGTCGCGGCGCTAGGGGGTCAGCTTTCGGCGAGCGCGGCCTGCAACATCCTCGCCGCCGCAGCACGAGGAGCCGGGTCCACCGCGATCAAGGCGTTCACCACCGCGCCGTCGACGAGGGCCACCAGCTTCTCCAGCTCCACGCCGTCCACCGGCGTCCCCGAGCGGGTGAAGATCTCCACCAGCAGCTCGTTCAACTGATCCGACAACGTCCGCATCAACGGCCTCAAGTACGGCCGCCGCCCGGTGGCCACCAGGCGCTCGTACCGCAGGAGCACCGCCTCCGCGTCGGCCTCCGGGTCGCCGGAAGGCGGGCCCAGCAGGAGGTCCAGCACCAGCTCCACGGTCGCCGAGACGCCGCGGTTGCGGGTGGCCAGTTCCTCCAGCTGCTGCCGTCCGTTGGCGAGCTCCACCTGCGAGTGGTGCTCGACCGCCGCAGTCACCAGGTCCTCGAGCGAGTCGAAGTAGTACGTCGTGGACGCGAGCGGCAGGCCGGCCCGCTCGGCGACGGCCCGGTGGCGCACCGCGTCGAACCCGCCTTCGGCCAGCAGCTCCGCCGCGGCTTCGACGAGGGTGGCTCGCCGGCGCTCGCCCTTCGGGGTGGTTGCTGCTGCCGTCATGGCCGGTCATTCTGCCAGCCGCTCCATCAACCGCCCGTCAGAACCGGGGGGCCAGCGATGCGGCGAAGCGCGCCAGGTCACCGGCGTACGGCGCGGGGTGCCCGAACATCCCCGGCACACTCACCAGCACGAGGGTCCCGCCCGTACCGGTGGCGGCACGCTCAGTCACCGCACCCGCCGACTGCACCGGGTACGTCACCGGCGCCCCGCGCGGGAACACGGCCGCGGAGATCGAGCCGTCCGGCAGGGGGAACCCGGCTCCGCGGGCACCCGTCGTACAGATGCTGCCCTGGGAGGCTTCCGTGGCGGTGAAGTGACCTGGGAGCTCGCCAGCGAGGGCGGTGGCGAGCTCCCAGTCCACCTTTTCGCACCCGGAGGCGCCTTCGACCCGAGGGCCGGTCCTCCCGTCTCCACTGCCTCCCTGCTGAGGCGGCAGAGCCGGGAAGTTCCCCTCCCCAGTACCCAAAGGACGCGCAGCCGACGCACCGGGTTGCGCGGGAGCTTCGGCCGAATTCATGACAGCGGCGGAATCGGGCTTACCGCCCGTTCCGGTCACGAGCCCGTAGGCGCCGAACCCCACCAAAGCCAGGACAACGGCGCTCCCACCAGCGGCAATGCGGTTGCGGCGGCGCAGCGTCAGCCGGCGCGACTCGCGGACGACGTCGTCCTTCGTGAAAGACGGAGGCGGCACCGCACCGGGCAGGCCGGAGAACAACGACTCCGCGTCACGCTCATCCATTGGCCTCCACCTCCCGTTCCAGCACCTCTCTCAGGTTCGCCAGCCCCCGTGCGGTCTGGCTCTTCACGTTGCCCTCGCTGCAGCCCAGCGCCTTCGCCGCGGCCGTCACGTCCAGGCCCTCGAAGAACCGCAGCACGAGCACCGCGCGTTGCTTCGGCGGCACTTCCTTCAGCGCCGCCAGCAGGTCTTCCCTGGTCGCGACGCGCTCGGCCAGGCCGGGCGCGTCCGGCATCGGTTCCGGCATGACCTCGGCCTGCCACTCCCGGCGCCACGGCCGGCGCGACTCGTCGATGACGGCGCGCACGAGCGTTTTGCGCACATACGCGTCGGTCGCGGCGCGGTCCCTGATCTTCTTCCACCTCCGGTGCAGGGCGACGAACGCCGTCTGGGCGAGGTCGTCGGCCTTGTGCCAATCGCCACAGAGCAAGTACGCGGTCCGGCGCACGGCGTCCCGCTTCGCGGAGAAGTACTCCGCGAACTCGTCTTCGTCGCGCTGGTCCACGCGGTCCGCTGCTCCGCTCTTCTGCTCATCCGTCCTCAAGGACGGAACCGGGGGCGTCCACGGTTGCACGAGACCACCGATTCCTTCCACCCCCCGCCGCATTGATCGCGCGGGTGGCGGTGTGATGTGATCGCGGCGTGACCTCGACTCCGCTCGATTTCCGCTCCGACACCGTCACCCGCCCGGATCGGCGCATGCGGGCCGCCATGGCCGAGGCCGAGGTCGACGACAACGTGATCGGCACCGACCCGACCATCGCCCAGCTCGAAGAGCGCGCCGCCGCGACGCTCGGCATGCCCGCCGCGCTGTGGACGCCGAGCGGGACCATGGCGAACCTCATCGCGCTGTCCGTGCACCTCAAGCGCGGCGACCGCTTCCTCGCGACGCGCGGCGCCCACGTGCTCACCAACGAGCTCGGCTCCGCCGCGTGGCTCGCCGGCGGCATGCCCGACATCCTGGAGCACGACGCCGGCCCCGGCCGCCCGACGCCCGAGCTGTTGCGCGCGTCCATCGGCAACCCCGGCCCGTATTTCACGCTGCGCACCACGCTGCTGTGCCTGGAGAACACGCACAACGCGGCCGGCGGCGCCGTCACCCCGCCCGAGGAGCACGCGCGGCTGGTCGCCGTCGCGAAGGAAGCCGGGCTCAACGTCCACCTCGACGGCGCCCGCATCTGGCACGCGGCCGTCGCGCTGGGTGTGCCGCCGGCGGCGCTGACCGTCGGCGTCGACAGCGTGAGCGCGTGCTTCAGCAAGGGCCTCGGCGCGCCGGTCGGCTCGGTCGTCGCGGGCAGTGTCGAGTTCGTGGAGCAGGCGCGCCGGATGCGCCAGATGCTCGGCGGCGGCGTGCGCCAGGGCGGCATTCTCGCCGCGGCCTGTCTGGTCGCGCTGGAGAACGTCGGCGAGCTGGCCGAGACCCACGAGCGGGCCCGGCGCCTGGCCGCGGGCCTGGCCGAGCACGGCTGGGGCGTCGCCACGCCGGACACCAACATCGTGCTCGCCGAGGTCCCCGACCTGGGCGTGGCCCTGGAGTGGCTCGGTTCGCTCGGCATCCAGGCGCTGCCGATGGCCGGCAAGGTGCGCTTCGTGCTGCACCGCGACCTCGAACCCACCGCCGTCGAAGACGCGCTGCAGCGCATCAAGGCGGGCGCGCGATGAACTGGATCGTCTTCGACTACGGCGAGGTCCTCTGCACGCGCACCACCGCGCTGCCGAAGCTCGCGGCCACGATGGGCGTGCCCGCCGAGGAGTTCGAGCCCGTGTACTGGGCGGTGCGCGAGCCGTACGACCGCGGGTCGAGCGACCTCGCGTACTGGACGTCGATCGGCGACCGCCTGGGTGCCCGCGTGGACGACACGATGTCGGAGGAGCTCACAGCCATCGACATCGCGGGCTGGTCGAACCTGGCGCCGTCGTCGCTGGAGCTGCTCGAAGCGCTGTCGGAGGCCGGGGCCGCGCTGGCGCTGCTGTCGAACGCGCCTTCGTCGTTCGGCAAGTGGGTGCGCGAGCAGGAGTGGGCGAAGCTGTTCCGCGTCACGCTGTTCTCGGGTGACGTGAAACTCGCCAAGCCCGACGCCGAGATTTTCGGGCTGTTGCTGGAAAAGCTTGGCGCGAAGCCGGAGGAGTGCCTGTTCTTCGACGACCGTGAGTCCAATGTGGTGGGGGCGCGTGCCGTCGGCATCCGGGCGCAGCTGTGGGACGGCGCCGAGGCCGCCCGCGCCGCGCTCGACTGAGGCCTCACCTTCGCGACCCGGCCGCCCACTCGGCGCGAACTCGATCACCTAAGCTGTGCGCGTCCTGACCGATCTTCTCCGGTAGGTGCGCTGTGGCCGACCACCTCCCACCGGTCGACTTCGACCGGCCGAACAACGCGCGGGTGTACGACGCCCTGATGGGCGGCCGTGACCACTACGCCGCCGACCGCGCCGTGCTGCGCCAGATCCTGGAGCTCGCGCCGACCGCGCAGGCCATGGCGCAGGAAGTGCGGCAGTGGCTGGTGCGCGCGGTGCGGATGCTCACCGACCGCCTGGGTATCGACCAGTTCCTCGACCTCGGTTCGGGCTTTCCGACGGTGGAGAACACGCACCAGGTCGCCCAGCGCGTGAACCCCGAGGCGCACGTGGTCTACGTCGACCACGACCCGGTGGTGCAGGCCCACGGCCGCGCGGTGCTGGCGGAGAACGACTACACCCACATGGTCGGCGCCGACCTGCTCGACCACGAGCGCACGCTGGCGCACCCGGACGTGACGGCTCACCTGGACTTCGAGCGTCCGCTGGGCCTCATCCTGTGCGCGGTGGTGCACCACATCCCCGACTTCGCCGTGGCGCAGGCGGTGGTGAAGGCCTACGTCGACGCGCTCGCGCCCGGCTCGTACCTCGTGCTGCTGCACCAGTACAACCCCGCGGACGGCAGCGCGGCCGCCGAGCTGGCGACCTCACTGCAAGCCCGCTTCGCCACCACCGGCCTCGACACGCTCTACCGCACGCGCGAGCAGATCACGTCGCTGTTCGCCGGGCTCGAACTCCTGCCGCCCGGCCTGACCCACCCGCACCTGTGGTGGCCGGGCGGCCCGCGCCTGGCGCCGCTCACGCCGACGAACTTCACGACGCTGGCCGGGGTGGCGCGGGTTCCATAGTCCACTGTGGAGCTTCAGACTCGCCGGAAACACGAGTCGACGAAGTCGAAGATCAGCTTTTCCAGCTGGTCCTTGGTTTTGGGGTCCCGCAGCATGTCGGTGCCGTGGGTCCCGCCGGGCAGAATCTCCAGGTGCTTGTCGGCCGCGGGCGCGCCGGACGCTTCGTACAGCTTCTTCACCTCGCCGATCATGTTGCCGCTGTAGTCGTCGGGCTCGACGGCGAAGAACGCCGGCTTGGTGACCTTGCGGATGGCCGTCACCGAGTCACCCCCGCAGTTGCTCGGCGAGGACAGGATCAGCAGGCCCACGAGCTGCGGTTCCTTGGCCGCGAGCCGCGTGGCCGAGCTGCCGCCGCAAGAAGCGCCGCCCAGCAGCATCGACTTCGCGCCGCGGCGGTGCAGCTCGGCGAGCGCGGCGCTGGTGTCGGTGTCGAAGTTGCCGGTTATGGAGCCGTTGTTCTTCTGCGCCGCGCCGTGGCCGCGGTACTCGAACACCATCACGTGGTAGCCCTTGGCGGCGAACTTCTCCGCGGTGTCCAGCCACGAGCAGATGTAGTAGCCGGACTCGTGGTCGAGGAGGATCCCGCGGTCACCGGACCCCAGCTCGATCGCCGGCAGGTGGAAGCCGTCCGAGGTGGTGAGGCTGAGCACCTGCGGGTCGAGCCGGTCGGGCACACAGGTGTTGACGGGGAAACCCTGCGCGGTCTTGCGCGTACGCTCCGGCACGGTGACCTCGTACGGCGGCGGCGGGGTGGCGGACAGCCGCTGAGTGGAGGTGACCGGCGCTTTTGTTGGGGTCTGCTGCGCCGAGGTCTGCTGCCCCGGCTGGTCAGGGGCGGTGGCGTTGGTGTTGGCGGTGGCGTTGGTGTTGGCCGAGCAGGCCGTGACGGCGAGCGCACACAGCAGAGCCAGCAGCGACCCGGCGGTTCGAGTGGTGGTCATCGGTCCTTCTTCGGCGGAGCGGTACGCGCTCCACGGTGGCGGACCGATGTGAGGAAGCGATGAGGATCACGTCAGGGTGCGAACACGCCGATGCGGCGCCCAGCCGTCGTGGCCGGTCGCCGCACCGAAGGTCGGGACCCCCTGAAGCCGATCTATCAGCGCCCGATGCGCTTCGCGTCCTTCTTGCCGCTGATCGCGCCGTAGGCCGCGGTGCCCAGGAACACCACGCCGCCGATGATCGCGATCCACAGCACGGCCTTGAACACGAAGCCGATCACCGCACCGAGGACCATGAAGGCGATCCAGGCGACGATGAGCCCTCCGACGATCTTCCAGAACATGGCTCCTCCATGACGTTTCCGCGCCACGCCGGCCCGGTGCTGTCCAGCGTGCCACCCGCGGCGCGAAAACTCTCTCGTCCAGGCCAACGTTCAGGGGGATATCCGGGTTCCCCCTGACCGGTTCACCTGAGCCATTCCCCCAGGCGGCGGACCCCTTCGTCGACGTCCTCGGTGGCCCCCGCGAACGAGAACCGCACGAACTTCCCGCCGTCCACCGGGTCGAAGTCCACCCCCGGCGCGATGGCCACGCCCGTGTCGGCGAGCAGGCGCTGGCACCAGCTGAGGCTGTCGTTGGTGTACGCGGAGACGTCGGCGTACGCGTAGAAGGCCCCTTCGGCGGGGGCGAGCTTGTCGAGACCGATTTTCTTGAGCCCGGCGAACAGCCGATCCCGGTTGCGGCGGTAGTGCTCCACGTGCGCGTCGGCCTCCGCGTACGACTCCGGCGTGAACGCCGCGACGGCCGCGTGCTGCGCGATCGCGGGCGGGCAGATCGTGAAGTTGCCCGTGAGCACGTCCACCGCCCGGTGCAACCGCTGCGGCACGAGCATCCAGCCCAGCCGCCAGCCCGTCATGGCGAAGTACTTCGAGAACGAGCCCAGCACGAGCGCTTCGCGGCCGTACTGCCACGCGCAGTCGAGCTGCTTCTCGTAGGAAATACCGTGGTAGATCTCGTCACTGACCAGCTGCACCCCGTGGGACGCGCACCAGCCGGAGATGGCCGCCAGCTCCCCGGGCGGCAGGACCGTGCCCGTCGGGTTGCTGGGGCTCGCCACGATCAGCCCGTCCAGCGGCCCCAGCTCATCGAGGAGATCGACGGTGGGCTGGAAGTTGGTCTCCACGGTCGTCGCGAACTCCACGACCTCGCAGCCCAGGACCTTCAGCAGGTTCCGGTACGCCGGGTACCCGGGCCGCGCCATCGCCACCCGCGCCCCGGGGTCGAACGCGCTGAGGAAGCTCAGCAGGAAGCCCCCTGACGACCCGGTGGTCATCACCACGTCCTGCGCGGTCACGTCGACGTCGTACATCCTGCGGTAATGCCCCGCGACGGCCTCGCGCAGCTCCGGGATGCCGAGCTGCTCGGTGTAGCCCAGCGTGTGCTCGTCCAGCGCCGCTTTCGCCGCCCGCCTCACCGCTTCCGGCGCGGCCGCCGACGGCTGCCCCGCCGCCAGCGACACCAGGTCCCCGTGACTGCGCTGCCTCGCCTGCGCCGCGGACAGCACGTCCATCACGTGGAACGGGGGAACACCGGCCCGCAGCGCGGGCCCACCGAAAGCACCGATGTCGACCATGCGGCCAGGCTAACCCGGGGCCGCGTTGCGGTGCCGATCGCTGGTCAGTACCCGCGGTACGCCCCGCCGTGCGCCATCGCCGCGATACCGGGCACATTGCCCATCGACCCGTATCGGTCGAGCGAGTACCGCACCCCGGCGATGATGTTGTCGACCGGGTTGTAGATGTTGTCGTGCCCCGGCAGCTTGTGCGCCTGGAACGTCGAGTCGATGCACTGCATCAGGCCCTTGGACGGATGCCCGGCGGCAGCGTTGGAGTTGCCGGTGAGGAACACGTGGTCGCCCTCGCGCGCGGTCCAGGTGCCGAGCTCGGTCGTCACGCACCAGACGTCGGCGCGCCCGGCCGGCTCACGGTGCAGGAACGCCCCGGTGACCACCGGGTTGTTCGCCCGCACGGCAGCCTCGCGGCGCCACGTCTCGTGCTCACCCGTGCGATCGGTGACCGACACGCGCGGCCGAGCGCCGGAGAGGTAGACGGCCAGCGTGATCGCCTCGAGGACCTCGCCCGGAGCCTGGTAGATCGTGACCTTCGGCTTGGTGAACCCGGAGCGCAGGTGCCGCGTGCCCTCCGCGTCGGTCACGGCTTCCAGCCACGCTTCACGCTGCGCGGTCGACATCGCCAAAACCTGTCGCACAGCCTCGGACTTCGGATTTCCCGCGCGGTGCAACAGGTCCTGCGCGTAGTCGTAGTCGATCCGGAACTGGTGCCGGGGTCCGCAGCCACCGCGGTCGTCGACGTACACCACGTGCGGCACGCCGTCGAGCAGCTCATGCAGCTTCGCCACCATGTCCTTTTTGGACTGTTCGATCGAGATCGTCGGCCGGTGGCGGCGCGTCTCGACGTGGCCGTCACCCGCGATCCAGCCGAGGATCGCCGCCTCGCGCACCGTCACGTCGAGCGCCGAGTCCGTGTCGGCGGGTGCCGCGAGCAGGATCCGGTCACGACTGCCGACCTCGTCGGTCGTCACGAAGCGAGCGTCGTCGGCGTAGACGTTGCGCTGCTCTTCCGGGACCACACCGTGGATCTTGCTGCGGTGCACAGCCACCCCATTGGCGGGAGCGGTGCTCGTGCGCGGCTCCCAACCACACTCCGGACAGACGACCGGGCCGTCCTTGGCGACCGTGACCCGCGGCAGGTTCAGCCAGCGGTGGTTCGGCGTGGTGGTCGCCGACCAACGCGAGTTCGCCAGGATCACCAGCGGCGCGTTCTCGTGGTGGACCACACGCGTGACGCGGGTCCACTCGCTGCGCCGGGTCTGAGGGTTGTAACCGATGGTCTCGTCGCCGACCTCGACGTCGTGGTGCTTGAGCAGCCCGCGCCGCGTCAGGATGGCCGTGTCCAGCGGCACGCAGTCCCAGTTGTTGATCGCGTTGGGATTACCGCCCGATTCGTGCTGGATGATCGCCCAGATGTTCTTGACGTCGGCTTCCGTGACGTTCACGCCGTTGGCCTGAAGGATCTTGATGGCCTCGTCGATCCATTCCTGCACGTTGCCCGGCGGCGGGGATCCGGGCGGACCGCCGCTGGGGCCGAGGCCGCCGCCCCCACCGCCACCGCCGCCTCCTCCGCCCCCACCGCCGTGGTGGGAGGGGGTGTGGAGGCCGCCGGTGCTCTGGGGGACGGTGCCGTCCTTGCCGGGCAGGGGGACCTTGTCGTAACCGCCCTCGATCTGGGTTTTCATGAGGGTCTGCGACTGGCCGATCATGGTGTTGGCCTGGGTCAGCAGGCCCTGCACCTCGCCATCCCACTGCGTGGTGATGCCGTTGATGTCCGACTTCGCCGTGGCTTTGATCTGCTCGACGGTGGGGCTCGGCGCGGGTTTCTTCTCGTCGGCGGCGGTCTTGGCGGCGGCGGCCGCCGCGTTGATGTCCGTCTGTGCCCTTTTGTTGCGCGCGTTGACTGCGTCTTCGGCGCCCGTCAGTTTGTCGTGCGTGACCTTGGACTTGATGTCGGCGAGGTTCTTCGCCAGGTTCGTCAGGTCGGTCGCCACGTCGCCGAGGTGGGCCTCGACCTTGGCGCCCGCGCTGCGGACCGTGCGGACGTAGTCGAAGAAACTGTCAGCCGCGCCGCCGGACCAGACGCTGCTGTCGAGCGCCTTCGTGGTGTTGTCCAGTGCCTGCGAGTGGTCGGCCGCGTCGGTGGCGGCGCCGCGGAACTGGTCGGCCGCCTTGTTGATGGCGTCCACGTTCAGTTTGGCGACTTGGTCGACCTTGTCCGTGAACGCTTTCCAATTGTCCGGAGTCCCGGCACCGACCCCATCCAAAGCCACTTGACGCTCCCCCTGCTTTTGTTCCCGCGAGCCTGCTTTGTCCTATTTGCGGCAGTGCCTCAGCTGTCGACGTGAACGGTGAGGTCGCTCTTGCCGACCTCGTCCATTTCGGTCATCAGACCGGCGGCCTTGCGCATGGCGAACGCGAGCGCGTCCATGTGCTGGCCCGCGGCGTCGAACTGGCTGTGCACACCGTTCTTGAACTCACCGACCGCGCTGTGGGCGTCCTGCGAGCCGGGCATCCCGCCGAACGGGCTGTCCTTTTCGTGGTCCATGCCGGTGAGCTTTTCCTTGGACTTCTGGTATTCGTCCTTCAGCTTCTCGACCTGTCGCGCCGCGATGGCCATCGAGTCGACGTCGTAGACAGCCACGGTCCGCTCTCCCCTTCACGAAAACCAACATCCGACCGATCAGACGTGGGCATGACCAGGTCGGTTCCCGGCCCACTTTAAGACCTCGGCCGCACTCCCGGTACGGATCTTCGACGAATCCACCCCGGCGTGCCAGGAACGGTTCACAAACCCGCCTGCAGCTCGTGCACCCGCTCCACCAGCACTGCGTTGTCCGCGGGCGTGACCGTGGCCCACGTGTGGCCGTCGGAGTCGTCGGTGAGCTGGAAGAGGTAGCGGCCCGCGTCGGTGTCGAAGAAGGCCGTGGGGTGGGGCGAGCGGCGGGTGGTGCCGTCGCGGAGGGTGCGTTCGGCGGTGAACTGGCCGCGGGCTTCCTGGCCGAGCAGCATGCCGGCGAGCTCTTGGGCTTCCCACAGGGCGAGGCCGTGATCTTCCAGCACCGTGACCAGGGCTTTCGGGTCGCCGCCGGCTTTGGTGTCGGCGGCGACCAGGGTCGCGTGGGGCACGGACACGCTCTGGCCGACGCCCGCGGACAGCTCCCCGGCGACGGGCACGGCGGCTTCGGCCAGCGCGCCCTCGTCGGCGGGGATGAGCCAGACCTCGTCGCGGTCGACGACGGCGAGTACGGCCTGGCTGCCGCGGCTGACGGCGCGCCCGTGGATCTCGCGGTCGGCCCAAACCCAGACGTCGAGGGCGTACTGCGGGCGCGACAGCAGGTGCAGCTGGTCGAACAGCTCGCCCGACGCGCGGCGCCCGCGCGCGAGGCGGCGGCGCGAAAGTGCCTCCCACGCCTGCTCGATCAACGCAGCGCGTTCGGAATGCGTGCGGCCCGGTGAGGGCATGCCGAGCGCGGCCGGGCGGCGGCCCAGCTCGAGCGACTCCCACAGGACGTCGAACTCGAGCGTCGAGAGGACGAGGTTCACGCGTCGTCGCCGATCACGTCGTCGGAGACCAGGCGGGGGTCGGTGAAGAGGTCCTTGTCGTCGACGCCGAAGCGGCGCACGTGGTCCGCGTCGTCCTCGTTCTGCGTGGCCGCGGGGGCGAGGAACTTCGCGTCGCCCGAGGGCTGCTTGGGCTCGATCTGCTCGGTCTTGCGCAGCGCGATCGCCTCTTCCTCCGGCAACTCCACCGGAAGCGGACGCACGGGGCCCTTCGATGGTGCACCACCGAAACCCCGGCCCTGCCGTTCGCGATCGCCGGCCAACGCACCGCCGGCCACGCCCGCGCCGAGCGCCGCGGCACCCGCGCCGAGCTCACCGGCCGACGCACCCGGCCGCGGCGGCGCGGCGGGACCGCCGACGCTCTCCTCCGGCACAACGGGTGACTGCGGACCGCTGCCGACCATCCGGCCCCGGCTCAACGCCGGGTCGCCACCACCGGTCCCGCCGCCAGTCCCACCGGCGGCGCCGCGGCCGAGCACAGCGTCAGGCCCGGTCGACGAACCACCCGGCGCAGCACCACCAGAACCAGGACCACCGCCAAAACCAGCGCCGGTACCAGGCCGGCCCTCGAAACCGGCACCGAAACCAGGCCCACCACCCCGAACCGGCCCACCGAACCCGGGCCGTCCAGGCACCTCCGGCTGACCGCCACCCCGAGGCATTTCCCAACCAGGCGGAGGCGGCGGCGTCGAAGGCCGGCCGGAAACGGGCGGAGAAACAGGCGGCACCGGCCGCCCGGGAGCCGAAGCCGGCGCCGTGTACCCAGCCGACCTACCCGAACCGCCCGAACCGGCCGACCCACCAGCGCGCGGCGGCACCGCGATCCCATACGCCGGCGTCGGCGGATCCACCGCCACCCGGTTCGCCACGGGCTGCACCACCGGCGGATCCACGTGCCGCGACTGCACCGACGCCGAAGCCGGCCGCACCCCACCGTCCGGCGTCACGTCGACCGCCGAACCCGCCAGGTCGAGCACGCTCTTGCGCCCGTCCGGCTGCGTCATCGACAGCGACTGCGGCTGGCTCAGCGGCTCCGACGACAGCAGGTTCTCGCCGCTCTGCTGCGCGTACGCGTTCAACGCCTCGAGCGCCTGGCTTCGCGCGTTCTGCGCGGTGTCGACCGCCGTCGCGTGGTCGGTCTCGAAGCCGATGAGGCTCAGCACGGAGTCGCCGAGCGTGTAACCGCCGGCGCCCTTCATCAGGGTGGCGGGGTCGGGCAGCTTGAACTTGGTGCGGTTGAAGGCCTCACCTTGGGCGAAGAGCAGCTCGGCGGTGTTCGACACCTTCCGCATGGCGTCCTGGGAGAACCCGGCCTGGTCGGTGAACACCTGCCCGGCCGCGCCGCCCGCCTGGCTCTGCCATTCGACGCCGAGCTGTGTCAGCTGCGTGCGCAGCGCCTGGTCGGTCTCGGCGAGCGCGGTCGCGACGGCCTTCAGCGCGTCCACGGCCGTGCCGATGCTGCCGATGCCGTCGCCGTCGGAGAACTTCCGGATCTCGTCCGCGAGGGACGTGTCCGTCCACCCGTCGAAGCGCTGGTCGCGGATCTTGCCCGCGAGGTCGGAGATCTCCACGCGCCCTCCTAGGTCCGTGTCTTGAGGTACTGCAGCACCAGGTCGGCCGCCTGCGTCGCCTGATCGCACAGCTGCTGCTGGGTGAACGCGCCGGCCGTGACCGCAAACGCTTGCGCCGCCAGCGTCTGGCCCTTCGCGACGCCGACGAGCGCCTCGCAGTCCGACGGCGTGCCGGCCGCGCGGTAGTTCGTGAGCGCCGGGTAGCCCTCGACCGCGAACGGCGCCGTGGTCATGCTGTTCTTCCGCCGTGCGCCGGTGAGCCACTCCTGCAGGTCGGCGCTGACGGTGCGCAGGTGGTACGCGTGGAACGGCTCGGTCTTGTCCGCGTCGAACACGCACGTGGGGCCGTCCTGCGGATCCGCGGCCTTGCGCGGCAGGGCGTTGACCTGCAGCTCGTCGAGCTGCGCCTGGCCTAACAGGTCGCACGGGTCAACGCCGGTGAGCGAGAGGTCGGCCGGGCGCGGCGGCAGCTGGGAAGCCTTCGCGGCCTGCGAAGCCGAGCTCACCGCGGTCTGCACCGGCACCGCCGTGCCGGCATCGCCGGACGAGCACCCGGCCACGCCGAGCGCGAGTACCGCGACCGCGCTGAAAGACAGAGCGCTAGTGGGTGCCGTGCGCACCACGGTCCCCGAACGCCGCGGCCTTGTCGTCCTCGCTTGCCTGGTACGTCTGCGCCGCGCCCCGCAGCTGTTCGCCGAGGTGCCGCAGGTTGGCGACGTACGCCCGCGCTTCGGCCGCGTAGGAGTGATCACCTTCCGCGACGATCATGTTCCACGCCGCCACGGAGTTCACGCTCACCGCGTCGGCCGAGGGCGTGTCGATGCGCAGCTCGCCCAGGCGTGTGAGCAGCTTGTCCTCGAGCGCGTTGGCCTGCTCGTCGACGGCCTTCGCCACGTCCAGCAGCTTCTCCGGCGCCACGATGAGGTCCGCGACGCCGGGCGCGGCCGGGACGGACGACGCCAAGTCGGTCAGCGGACTGCTTCCCGCCATAACGCTCCCCCTCGGTGATGTCTACGGACAGTGACCGTTCGGCCCCGCTACGAGGCTACCAACCGCCGGGTGATCGGGAAGCGAAAACTCAGGCGTTCACCGGCATGGTGATGTCACCGTTGGCCGCCTTCAGCGCGATGTCGGTGCGGTGGTGCGAGCCCGCGAGGTGCACGCGCTCCACCGTCTCGTACGCGTGCTTGCGCGCCGACTTGAGCGACTTGCCCGTGCCGACCACGGACAACACGCGCCCGCCCGCCGACACCACGGCGCCGTCCTCGCGCCGCCGCGTGCCCGCGTGCAGCACGCCTTCGAACTCGCCGCCGGTGATCACGTCGCCGGTGCGCGGCTTGCCGGGGTAGCCGTCGGCTGCGATCACGACCGTCACGGCCGCGCCGCCCGACCACTCCAGCGGCGGCTGCTGCGCGAGCTTGCCGGTCGCCGTCGCGTGCATCAGGCCGGCCAGCGGCGTGCGCAGCAGCGCCAGCACGACCTGGGTCTCCGGGTCGCCGAAGCGGCAGTTGAACTCGATGACCTGCGGGCCCTCGGACGTCAGCGCGAGGCCGGCGTAGAGCAGGCCGGAGAAGGTGGCGCCGCGCGCGTCGAGCTCGTCGACCACGGGCTGCACGATGTGGGCGACCACGTCGTCCACCAGGCCTTCCGGGGCCCACGGCAGCGGGGCGTACGCGCCCATGCCGCCGGTGTTCGGGCCCGCGTCGTCGTCGCCGACGCGCTTGAAGTCCTGCGCGGGCAGCAGCGGGACCACGGTGCGGCCGTCGACGAAGCAGAACAGCGAGGCCTCTGG
Source organism: Amycolatopsis sp. NPDC005232 (assembly GCF_040607795.1). Lineage (NCBI taxonomy): Bacteria > Bacillati > Actinomycetota > Actinomycetes > Pseudonocardiales > Pseudonocardiaceae > Amycolatopsis > Amycolatopsis sp. NPDC005232. The sequence continues at coordinate 241,657 of NZ_JBEXHL010000002.1, forward strand.
TCCGTCCAGAAAGGACTCCAGGAGGACGGGGTGGCCACCGTCGAGGAGCATCAGGGCGTGCTTGCGCGCGACCTCGACGTCCTGCGTGACGACCACGCCCTTGCCGGCCGCGAGGCCGTCGTCCTTCACGACCCAGGTGGGGCCGAAGCGCTGCAGCGCGGCGTCGAGGCGCGCCGGCGTGTCCACGACCTCGCTGCGCGCGGTGGGGACGTTCGCGGCGGCCATCACGTCCTTGGCGAACGCCTTCGAGCCCTCGATGCGCGCGGCGGTGGCCGACGGTCCGAAGCAGGCGATGCCCGCCTTCCGCACCGCGTCGGCGACGCCCGCGACCAGCGGGACCTCCGGGCCGACCACCACGAGGTCGGCCTTCCACTCACTCGCCAGGGCCGCGACCGCTTCGGGATCAGCCGGTTCGACACCCATCTGCTCGGCGACCGCGGCTGTCCCGGCGTTGCCGGGCGCGCAGGCGAGCGCAGTGACGGCGGGATCGCCGGACACCGCGAGGACAAGTGCATGCTCCCGGGCGCCGGACCCGATTACCAGTACGCGCACGCCGAACAGGGTAACGGGCGCGGGTCGGCGTGGGCATTTCGCCGTCCGCGAGGCACCTGTCCGGCCGTGTCCGGAAGCGGATTCCATGCACCGTTTACCGGCTTGTCAGCCCTTTGTCCGGCGTGTGCCGCCCGTTCGACGCTTGCGGCCGTGAGGGTGGCGGCGGTAGTCGTGGCAAATCCGTCTTAAAGGACGGAGTGCCCGGGAGAGAGAGGTCCCTTTCACATGAAGCGCAAACGCGTGGGTGTGCTCGCCCTGTCCGGTCTCGCCCTGCTGGGGGTCGCGAGCCTGGCCATCGGTCCCGCCACGGCGGCCCCGCAGCAGGTGGCGGGCGCGGCGGCGCACCGGCACGATGACCCCGTGATCGTCGGACACCGGGGTGCACCCGGCTACCGCCCGGAGCACACGCTCGCCTCCTACGAGCTCGCCTTCCGCATGGGCGTGGACTTCGTCGACGTCGACCTCGTGCCGACCAAGGACGGCCAGCTCGTCGCGCGGCACGAGCCGGAGATCGGCGGCACCACCGACGTCGCGGACCACAAGGAGTTCGCCTCGCGCAAGGCCACCAAGGTCATCGACGGCGTCACGATGACCGGCTGGTTCACCGAGGACTTCACGCTCGCGGAGCTCAAGACGCTGCGTGCGAAGGAGCGGATCCCGGAGAACCGCCCGAACAACCAGCTCTACAACGGCCGCTTCCAGATCGCGACCTACCAGGAGGTCATCGACCTCACGCGGCGGCTCGGCAAGGAGCTGCACCGCACGCTGGGCACCTACCCCGAGGTGAAGCACTCGACGTACTTCAAGTCGATCGGCAACCCGACCGAGCCGAAGCTCGTCGCGTTCCTCAACCGCAACGGCCTCAACCGCTCCGACGCGCCGGTGATCATCCAGTCGTTCGAGGTGACGAACCTCAAGGAGCTGCACAAGCAGGTGCGGGTGCCGCTGCTGCAGCTGACCGAGGCCTCCGGTGCGCCGGCCGACTTCGTGGCCGCCGGTGACAAGCGCACGTACGACGACATCGTGACGCCGGCCGGTCTGCGTGAGGTCGCGAAGTACGCGAAGTACCTCGGCCCGGACAAGGCGCAGGTCATCCCGCGCGACGCTTCGGACAACCTGGGCAAGCCGACCTCGCTGGTCGCCGACGCGCATCGCGTTGGCCTGAAGGTGCAGCCGTACACCTTCCGCAACGAGAACCCGTTCCTGCCGGCGAACCTGCGTTCGTCCGCCAGCCCGACGGCGTTCGGCAACGTGTTCGCGGAGGAGGCGGCGTTCTTCAAGGCCGGCGTGGACGGCTTCTTCGCCGACCAGGCGGACACGGCGCTGGAGTCGCTGCACGATTTCCTGGGTCACTGATTTTTCTTTTGCAGCAAGGCTTTCGGCAGGCCCGTTCACCCGATGGTGGACGGGCCTGCTGTTTTTTGTCGGTACGGGTTCCTAGTGTTGTCGGCATGGTTGCTGGGGAGGAGATCGACCGGCTGGCGCGCGACACCGAGTTTTCCGGCGTCGTGTCCGTCAGCCGAGGCAGCGAGGTGGTGCTCGCGCGTGCGTACGGATTGGCGCACCGCGGGTACGGCGTACCGAACACAGTGGACACACGGTTCGCGATCGCCAGTGGTACCAAGGGTTTGACCGCTCTTGTCGTGGCGAGCTTGATCGTCGAGGGCAAGCTGGCTTTGGGCACGCGGGTGCGCGCGCTGTTGGGCACGGACCTGCCGTTGATCGACTCTTCGGTCACGGTGGAGCACCTGCTCGCCCACCGCTCGGGCATCGGCGACTACTGCGACGAGGACGCCTTGCCACCGGCGCAACCACAGTCGTTCACCTCGGCAGCGGCGTATTTGCCTGCACTGGAGGGGTTTCCGCAACGGTTTCCGCCGGGGTCGCAGTTCTGCTACAACAACGGCGGGTTCGCGGTACTGGCTCTGGTGGCGGAACGGGCCGCGGGTGTGCCATTCGCGGATCTGGTTGCTTCGCGTGTCACTGCTCCCGCTGGGATGGCGCACACGTCGTTCCTCCGGTCGGACCAGTTGCCCGGCGATGCGGCCACGGGGTACCTGGAAGACGGGCGCACCAACGTGTTCAGCCTGCCCGTGGTGGGCAGTGGTGATGGCGGGATCTACTCGTCGGCCGGAGATTTCGCCGCATTCTGGGCCGCGCTGCATGCCGGCCGGATCGTGCCGCCGGAGTGGGTGGCCCGGATGACGGCCGTGGTCAGCGCGGAGACCTCGACCCGCGAACAGCTCCGCTACGGGCTCGGCTTTTGGCTCCCACCCGACGACACCACGGTGATGCTGGAGGGCTACGACTACGGCGTCTCGTTCCGCAGCGTCTCGCGCCCGTCCGACGGCCTGGTATTCACGGTTGTTTCCACCACCTCCGAGGGTGCGTGGCCGCTGACCAGGTGGCTCGGAGGGCAGTTCTTGACGGAACCTTGACACCCGCGGACGAGCCGGGCTAGCTTCTCCGGAACTTCAAAGGTCTGTCCACATACCTTTCAGGTGGGGTGCCCGATGGATGTCTCCGACCAGCAGACCGCCGAACCCGACCGCCACGACGAGGACAGCGCCCGGCTGCACGCGCTGGGGTATGCGCAGGAGCTCAAGCGCACGATGTCGTCGTTCTCGAACTTCGCGGTGTCGTTCACGATCATCTCGATCCTGTCCGGATGTCTTACGCTGTACGGCTTCGGCATGAAGACCGGCGGGCCCGTGGCGATGATCTGGGGGTGGCCGCTCGTCGGCCTCTTCGTGATCCTCGTGGGGCTCGGCATGGCGGAGGTGTGCTCCAGCTACCCGACGGCCGGTGGTCTGTACTACTGGGCCGCGAAGCTCGCCACGCGCAACGGGCCGGCGTGGTCGTGGTTCACCGGGTGGTTCAACCTGATCGGCCAGATCGCCGTGACGGCGGGCATCGACTTCGGGGCGGCGCTGTTCCTGAACGCGTTCCTCGACCTGCAGTGGGGCTACTCCGCGACGCCGGGGCACACGATCCTGCTGCTGGCGATCATCCTGGTGGTACACGGGGCGCTGAACACGTTCGGCGTGCGCGTGGTGGCGATCCTCAACAGCGTGAGCGTGTGGTGGCACCTGATCGGGGTGCTGGTGATCGTCGGCGTACTCGTGTTCGTGCCGGCGAAGCACCAGGAAGCGTCGTTCGTGTTCGGGCACTTCGCCAACGAGACAGGCTGGAGCTCGTCGGTGTACGTGTTCGCGCTCGGGTTGCTGCTGGCGCAGTACACGCTGACCGGCTACGACGCGTCGGCGCACATGACGGAGGAGACCAAGAACGCCGCGAAGGCCGGGCCGCGCGGGATCATCAACTCGATCCTCGTGTCGCTCGTCGCGGGGTGGGTGCTGCTGATCGGGCTCACGTTCGCCATCCAGGACTACGACGGCGCCGTCAACTCGGCCACGGGTGTGCCGCCGGCGCAGATCTTCATCGACGCCACCGGCGCGGTCACGGGCAAGTTCCTGCTGCTGATCTGCATCGGCGCGCAGCTGTTCTGCGGCATGGCGTCGGTGACGGCCAACTCGCGGATGATCTACGCGTTCGCCCGCGACGGCGCCATCCCCGGCTCGAAGATCTGGCACCGCATCAACAAGCGCACTCAGACGCCGACCAACGCCGTGTGGCTCGCGGCGGGCGGCGCGCTGATCCTCGCGCTGCCGTACCTGTGGAGCGCCACGGCGTACGCGGCGGTCACGTCGATCGCGACCGTCGGGCTGTACGTGGCGTACGTGATCCCCGTGTTCCTGCGGGTACGACGCGGCGACAGCTTCGAAAAGGGGCCGTGGAACCTCGGGCGCTGGGGCAAGCCGATCGGCATCGTCGCGACGGCGTGGGTCGTGGTGATCTTCGTGCTGTTCATGCTGCCGCAGGGCTCACCCGTCACGGTCGCCTCGTTCAACTACACGCCGATCGCGTTCCTGATCGTGCTCGGCGGCGCGGCGCTGTGGTGGGTCGTGTCGGCGCGCAAATGGTTCACGGGCCCGAAGGTGCAGGGATCCGCGGCGGAACTGGAAGCCGTCGAACGGGAGCTCAAAGAACTGGGATAGGCCCGGGATCAACCCGGAGCGCCCCCACCCTCGCCGACCCGTACCCGGCGCCCGATGGCGACATCGGCACAGGTGTCGCCTACGCCCGCCGCGTCGCCGACACCTGTGCGAAGAACGCCGGCGCCTACCTGCCGTACCTCGACACCAAGACCGTCGCCCAGGACATGGACCGCATCCGCCAAGCACTGGGCGCGCGGCAACTGAACCTCTACGGCACGTACCGCGGCGCCGTCTACGCGTCGCTGTTCCCGCGGAACACCGGCAAGATCGTGCTCGACAGCAGCACCCCGCCGGAACGCGAGGCCCACCCCCTCACCAACGGCATGCCCGCCGACATCTGGCCGTGCGCCTTCTGACCGCGCGACGCCGTGCACCAGCCCGTGCCCATCACGGCGAACGGCCCGCGCAACATTCTGATGCTCCAGAACCACGCCGACCCCTCCACGGCCTACTCCGGCGCCCTGCGGATGCGCGCCGCGCTCGGCCACCGCGCGGAGCTGACCACGATCGACGACGTCGGCCACGGCGTGGACCTCACCAACGCGTGCACCGCCGGCCGGCTCACCGAATTCCTCCTCGAAGATCACCTGCCCGGGCACGACACGACCTGCCCGTGACCCGTCATCCGAGATCAACCTGGGTGAAGATGCGGGCATGGAGACCCTCACGCTGGTCGGAGTCCTCGCCGGCTCGCTCGGGCTGACCGCGCTCGCCCGGCGCTACAACGTGTCGGCGCCGCTGCTGATCGTCGTGGTCGCGCTGGGGGTCGCGCTGATCCCCGGCGTGCCACGGATCGAGCTGGAGCCCGAGCTGATCCTCACGGTGGTGCTGCCGCCGCTGCTCTACTCGACGTCGCTCGACAGCTCGCTCACGCACTTCCGCGCGAACCTGCGCCCGATCATCGGGCTGGGGGTGGTGCTCGTGGTGGTCACGGCCGTGGTCGTCGCGTTCGTGGTGCACCTGCTGCTGCCCGATCTGCCGTGGGCGTCGGCGCTGGTGCTCGGGGCCGTCGTGGCGCCGCCGGACGCCGTGACCGCCGTGGCGATCGGGCGCAAGCTCGGCCTGCCACGCGGGATCATGACCGTGCTGACCGGCGAAAGCCTGGTCAACGACGCCGCCGCGCTCACGCTGTACAAGGTCGCGCTCGCCGCCGTCGCGGGCACGGCCGGGTCGATCGGCCACGGTCTGGGCGTGTTCGCGGTGGCGACGGTGCTCGGCATCGCCGTGGGCCTCGTGACCGGGTTCGTGGTGGTGTTCATCCGCTCGCGGCTCGAAGACCCGCTGCTGGAGTCGGCGTTCGGGATCATCGTGCCGTTCGCGGCCTACGTGACGGCCGAGCACCTGCACCCGTTCGGCTCGGAGTTCAGCGGTTCGGGCGTGCTCGCCGTGGTCACGGCAGGCCTCTACCTCGGGCAGCGGTCGCTACGCGCGTCCCCGGCCACGCGCATGCAGGACCGGTCCGTGTGGACGTCGATCGACGTGCTGCTCGAAGCGCTGGTGTTCGCGTTGATGGGCCTGCAGCTGCCGTTCGTGCTCGACGGCGCCGACCGCGCGGCGCGCGACAACGGCACCCTCGCGATCGTCGCCATCGTGGTGCTGCTGGTGACGATGGCCGTGCGGATCCCCGCGGTGTTCCTGTCGAGCTATCTGCCGAGAACACTGCGGCTGTTCGGCCGCACGCGAGACTCGACTTCGTGGCAGGCGCTGGCCGTCGTGTCGTGGACCGGGATGCGCGGCGTGGTCACGCTCGCCGCGGCGTCGGCCGTGCCGTTCGGGACGCCGGGGCGCCCGGAGATCCAGCTGTTCGCGTTCACGGTCGCCGTCGGCACGGTGCTGATCCAGGGCCTCACGTTGCCGCCGTTGATCCGCTGGCTCAAGGTGCAGGACCCGGCCGAGGCCGCACGCGACCAGGCCGAGGAGCTGGCCGCGCGGGAAGTCGCGCAGAAGGCGGCGCACGCGCGGTTGAAGGAGATCACGCAGGCGGCGATGTCGAATGCGGACCTGCCACCGGACCGCATGAAGCGGCTCGAAGAACGTCTGGAACGGCTCGTCGACACCCGCTACCGCTTCGCGCGGGCCGCGATCACGCTGTCGGGCGAGGAACGCAGCGCCAGCCCGCAGGCCAAGTTCGCGCAGGCCCGGCGTGAGCTGCTGATCACCCAGCGCGCGGCGATGATCGCGGAGAACCGCGCCGGGCGCCTCGACGACGAGGTGCTGCGCAAGGTCCTCGTCGAGCTGGACCTCGAAGAGCTCTCCGCCACCAACACCCTCACCAACCGGATGGGCATGGGCTGACGGGCGTTCGGTCGAGAACACCCGTCAGCTCAGCGAAGCCTCCGTCAGACGAACTCGTGCCGCACGATCGTCTGCTCGCGACCCGGACCCACGCCGATCGCCGAGATCCGCGCACCCGAGAGCTCCTCGAGACGCTCCACATAGGACCGGGCGTTGGCCGGCAGCTCGTCGAACGTCCGGCAGCTCGAGATGTCTTCGAACCAGCCCGGCAGCTCTTCGTACACCGGCACGGCGTGGTGCACGTCGGTCTGCGTCATCGGCATGTCGTGGGTGCGGCGGCCGTCCACGTCGTAGCCGACGCAGACCGGCACCTTCTCCAGGCCCGACAGCACGTCGAGCTTGGTGAGGAAGTAGTCGGTGATCCCGTTGACGCGCACGGCGTAGCGGGCGATCACGGCGTCGAACCAGCCGGTGCGCCGCGAACGGCCCGTGGTCACGCCGAACTCGCCGCCCTGCTTGCGCAGGTACTCGCCGGCCTCGTCGTCGAGCTCCGTCGGGAACGGTCCCGAGCCGACGCGCGTGGTGTAGGCCTTCAGGATGCCCAGCACGGTGGTGATGCGGCCCGGGCCGATGCCCGAACCCGCGCTCGCCCCGCCCGACGTCGGGTTCGACGACGTGACGAACGGGTACGTGCCGTGGTCCACGTCGAGCAGCGTGCCCTGAGAACCCTCCAGCAGCACGGTCTCGCCGCGCTCGAGGGCCTGGTTGAGCTGCAGCCGCGTGTCGGCGATGCGGTGCGCGAACTTCTCGCCGGCGGCGAGCACCTCGTCGGCGACCTGGTTCGCGTCGAGCGCCTTGCGGTTGTAGACCTTCACCAGAACCTGGTTCTTGAACTCCAGGGCCGCTTCGACCTTCTGGCGGAAGATCTTCTCGTCGAGCAGGTCCTGCACGCGGACGCCGACGCGGGCGATCTTGTCCTGGTAGCACGGCCCGATGCCACGGCCGGTGGTGCCGATCTTGCGGCTGCCCAGGTAGCGCTCGGTGACTTTGTCGATGGCCACGTGGTACGGCATGATCAAGTGCGCGTCGGCCGAGATCCGCAGCCCGCTCGTGTCGACGCCGCGTTCCTCCAGACCCGCGAGCTCGTCGAGCAGCACGCCCGGGTCGACCACCACACCGTTGCCGATGACGTTGGTCACGCCCGGCGTGAGGATCCCGGACGGGATGAGGTGGAGGGCGAAGTTCTCGCCGTTGGGAAGGACGACGGTGTGGCCGGCGTTGTTGCCGCCCTGGTACCGGACGACCCACTGCACACGGTCACCGAGCAGGTCGGTCGCCTTGCCCTTGCCTTCGTCCCCCCACTGGGCACCGATCAGCACGATCGCCGGCATGTGACACTCCAGGTGTTCGGCAACAGGGAAAGTGTCCCGATGGGACACGGGGTGGCGCTGGGAAATGCCGGTGCATGACTGTAACGGAGGACGTGCGCGTGCGCGGAATCGTGGTGGCCTGCGGTGATGATCCGCACTCGTTCACGGGCCTCCCGAACGTCTCCATCGTGCGCGTTTCAGCGCTTCCAGGCAAGGCGGAAATCGATCCCTTGCTGGGGAAACACGAGCGCCTGATCGTCGCGGGGACCGATGCCGACCTCTCGGCGGTGCTCGTGCGATTGCTGCGTACCGATCGCGTGTCGGGCGTGTCGGTCGGGTTCGTGCCCTCCGAGTCCGGTTCGGCCGTCGCGGCGCTCTGGGGACTGCCCACAGACCCCGTCAAAGCGCTCGAAATCGCCCTCGACGGTTCGGCCTCCGAGGTGCCGCTCGTGCGCGACGACACCGGCGGGATCCTGGCCGGGATTGCCACTCTGCGTAACGTCCAGGGCCAGGCGTACAGCGACGAACACCTGGCGTTCGACGGCGCCGCGGCCGTCGTGGAGGTGTCCTCGGACGAGAACGGCCTGGTCGCGCGGGTGACCCGCGGGAAGCTCGTGAAGCGCACCACGGTGTTCCACGGCCGTGCCTTCCAGCTCGGCTGCCTGCCGACCACTTCGCTCGTGAGCGACGGCGTCGCGCACCCGCGCGAGGTCACCAAGCGGACCTGGTATCGGCACACCGAGGACCTTCGCCTGATCCGACCGTGACCGCTTTCATCCGATAGTTCTGCGCCAGGTGGCCTAACAGCACTTTCTGTTCACTGAAGGTCTGTTACATGTCACCCGTAAGTGTTGCTTGCGCCACTTCCGTGGTCGAAGGTGAATCAGTCCCACACTCGACACGGAGGCAGCGATATGCCCACAGCGCGTAGTGTCCGAAACTCCTTGACCGTCCTCGTCGGCGTGACGCTGCTCGGCGGCACGATGGTCGGCATCGCCGACGCGACCCCGCCCGGCATCCCGTCGGCCGCGACGGCCAAGAGCGAGCTCGCCGGCCTCACCGTGAAGGCCGACGGCTCACTGACCGGCTACAGCCGCGACAAGTTCCCGCACTGGATCCAGCAGGGGAACAACTGCGACACCCGTGAGGTCGTGCTCAAGCGCGACGGCACGAACGTCGTCACCAACTCCAGCTGCACCGCCACCTCGGGCACGTGGGTCTCGCCCTACGACGGCGCGACCTGGACCGCGGCGTCCGATGTGGACATCGACCACGTCGTGCCGCTGGCCGACGCGTGGCGCACCGGTGCTTCGTCGTGGACCACGGCGCAGCGCCAGGCCTACGCCAACGACCTGACCGACCCGCAGCTGATCGCCGTGACGGACAACGTCAACCAGCAGAAGGGCGACAAGTCGCCGGACCAGTGGAAGCCGCCGTCCACGGGCTACTGGTGCACCTACGCCCGCATGTGGGTCGCGGTGAAGTCGAAGTTCAACCTCACGGTGAACTCCGCCGAGAAGTCCGCGCTGACGGACATGCTCGGCCGCTGCTGAGGTCCTTCTCGAGGTGTTTCGCGCGGGGCCGGGATCGGTTCTGGGTCTGGGGTTCGACGGCCGATCACCCCGGTCCCGCCCCGCGCGGAACCCTACGGACGGTGGTAGTGCGAGCACGTTCTGCCACGTGAGGTCTGGACCATGAGGAAGCTCGCGGCGGCCGCGCTGGCCGTGCTCCAGGCGGTGTGCGGCGCCGTGCCGGCCTCGGCCGCGACCGGGCGGCGCGTGATCGTGTACTACCAGACGATCTACAACGGCAGCGCGTACGTCTCGCCGCTCGGCCTCACGCAACACAACGCGGGCGTCACCGACGTCCTCGTCGGCGCGATCCACCTCGACCTCGGCGGCGTGGTCCACGTGAACGACAACCCACCGTCGGCCGCGAAGTTCACGCAGATGTGGCAGGACCTCGGCACCCTGCGCTCGCAGGGCGTCCACACACTGGCCTTCCTCGGCGGCGCGGCGCAGGGCAGCTTCCAGCGGCTCGCTTCGGACTTCGACACCTACTACCCGCCTCTTCGCGCTTTGCTTCGCGACCACTCGCTGTCAGGCATCGACCTGGAGATCGAAGAGACGGTGGACAACACCTCGGTCGTCCGCCTCATCGACGCCCTGCGCGCGGACTTCGGCCCGTCCTTCCTCATCACCTTCGCCCCCGTCGCCCCCGAACTGAGCGGCGGCCGCGGCCTCTCGGGCCTGAACTACGACCAGCTCTACCGCGACCGCGGCCCCCAGATCTCCTGGTTCAACACCCAGTTCTACTGCGGCTGGGGCTCCATGTCCGACACGGGCGGCGACGACGCCATCATCCGCCACGGCGTCGTCCCGGCCGCGAAGGTCGTCGCCGGCACCGTCACCAACCCGGCCAACTGCAGCGGCTACATCGACATGCCGCGCCTGCAGTCGACGATCCGCTCGCTCACCGCGAAGTACCCGGACTTCGGCGGCGTCGACGGGTGGGAGTACTTCAACTCGTTGCCGGGCGGCACGGCCGCGCCTTGGCAGTGGGCGCAGCAGGTCGCGCCGGTTGTGAAGGGCTGATCTGGGGACCGGTCCCTGCTGGCTGTGTCTGGTTTTCGGCAACGCCCGAGGGCGTCTGGCCGAACTCCGCGGGCACCAATGTGCCTCGGAGGTTGAGCAGCTTCACCGGTCCGCGTCCCGCTCCAGCCATGCGACGATGTGTGCCACATAGCTGTCGACGTTGGTCAAGGGCCTGCCGTTGAGTACTGCCACCAAGTGCTCGACGCCGAACACCGCGTCCCAGATCTGGGCGCGCTGGTAGGTCTTGCTGTCGACGGCTCCGCGGACGTGCTGCCAGCCGTGCCAGGCCATGCAGGCGGCGTCAATCGCCGGGTCGAACGGCATGGCCAGGTCCCAGTCCAGGACGCCGACCAACTTGCCGTCCTCGGTCCAGTGGACGTTCTCGCCGCCCAGGTCGGCGTGCACGAGCGAATCCGCTATCGGTTCGAGAGCCAGCGCCCGTTCGAGGCGCCGTCGGCCTTCGTCGCGCCACTTCGCGGGGAGGCGAGGGATGACGTCTTGGGCCAGGACGTCCGCCCAACACTCCCCGCCCGGCGAGTCCAGCGCCGTTCTCAGCTCCGCAGTGAGAGGCAGCTCCCGCAAAGCACCGAGAAGCTCGCCGATCTTCGCCGGATCCCCCTCGCCCTCCGGCAGTCCGGCACCGTCGATCCAGGAGACGGCGACGGCGGCGCGATCGCCGAACATCGTCACCGGTGTCAGCGGGTCCGGTACCGCGAACGGCAGTCCAGCGCTTGCGATCACCCGGAGCAACTCCGTTCGGCGCGGCAAAGCCTCCGCAGCCGACGGGCGCCGAGCGATCCGCACAGCAGCGGCGCCGGGAAGCAGCACGACGTGATGGATATTGCCGTGGCCAGCGAGGCGCGCCGAGCCGACGGAGACGCCCGGCACGAGCGCCTCGACGATCTCCAGCAAATCGGCAGGCACCTGCTCATTCACGGTTGAGTCTCTTCCGTCCGCACCTCACTCGTTGGCAGTGAACTCTTAGCACCGCAGAAGGGCCTGATCAATCAGCGCCCTTGACACCGGAGTCACACAGGCGTGTAATCGGTGTCACGACATACATGTCACGACACCGAACGAAGGAGGCCAAGTGCGAAGGGCCGAGCAACTCCGCTACCTCATCCTCGCGGCACAGCGGGAAGGGAACCGACAGCTGACAGCGCGGCTGGCGGAGATCGGGGTGACGCCGGCGCAATCGGAGGTGTTGCGGATCCTCGCGGGGCACGGGCCGATGGCGTTGCGGGAGCTCGGGGAGATGCTCGTGTGCGACACCGGGGCGAGTCCGAGCCGGATCGTGGACAGGTTGGTCGGGGCGGGGCTCGTGGAGCGGACCGCGAGTGAGCAGGATCGGCGGCAGGTGCGGTTGGAGCTCACGAAAACGGGGCGCGACAAGGCTGAGCGCGTCGCCGAGATCGAGGATCAGCTGTACGACCAGCTCGACAGGGCGGCCAAAGGAACTGACGTCGAAGCGTTTCTCGAGTTCCTCAAGAAGTTTACCCAGGAATCACCGGCAGGGCGAGCGTTCGAGAACCGCCTTGCCGCCGAAGGAAGGAAAACGAAATGACTTTCGAGCTAACCATAGATATAAACGCATCACCCGAAGAGGTATTCGAGTTCGTAGCTGATTTTACGACCATGCCGCAGTGGTATTCAGCTGTACAGCGGGTCGACCGGGCAGGAGAGAACACCGGGATCGGGACACGGTACGAGGTCCACCGGAACCTGCCCGGAGGGCCTGCCCGAAACGAGGTGGAAATAACCGAACTCACCCCCGAAAAGGAAGTCACGTTCACGTCGCTCAGCGGCCCGACACCGTTCGTCTACCGCTACAAAGTCGAGCCCGCACAGAACAAAACCAAGCTCACCCTGGAAGGAACCATCAGCGGAGCCGGGCTCCCCGGCCCGGCCGCGTTACTCGGACCTCTGGCCGAAAAGCTGTTCAAACGAGGAATGCAAGACAACCTCGGCACTCTCGCCAAAATCCTGCAAAAATAACTCACCAGCCGGCCAGATCAAGAATCTGAAATGCGATCCGCGACTGCAGCAGACAATCCAACGCACCCGGATCCTGCCCGATGAGCTTCCCGATCTTCCCCAGCCGGTACCGGATCGTGTTCTCGTGCACGCCCAGCTCCAACGCCGTGCCCTGAACGCGCCCCTCCGCAGCCACAAAAGCCCGCCACGTCTCCAGCAACGACGAGTCCGCCTCCCGCAACGGCCGGATCGTCTCGTGGGCGAACTGCACGGCCTCCTTCACCCGCCCGCTGGACGCGACGAGCCGGAACAACCCCAGCTCAGTCACCGTCACCACGCCACCAGACCAGCCGAATGACGTGGCCAGCTCATCGATCTCCCGCAACTCCCTGTGTGCCAAAGGGAAATCTTCCGGAGAACGGCACACCCCCGAGATCACCGCGGTCCGCACCCGCAGGCGTGGGCCCACAGCCAAGCGCACCTCGTCGACGGCGGCGCGCAAGTCCCGAGGTTCGGAGCCGTCGGGCAGCGAGAGCAACGCCACCACCGCACCCGGCAAACTCACCGCGGCAGGTTCCGACACCGACAAAACCGTGGCCAGAGAACGGATCACCAGCTTCCGCCCCACCGAAACACTCACGTTCTGGCTCGCGTTGTCCAATGCGAACCGCACCAGCACGTGCGGCTGAGCCAGATTCACCCCGAACTGCGGACCCCGCCGTGCCAGCTGCTCGGCATCGCGGGTGCGGTGCAGCAAATCCGACAGGAAGTCCTCCCGTGCCTGCCCCTCTGCCTCCGCCTGGCGCCGTTCGGACAGCACCTGCAACGACAGCACCGTCGCCCCGTGTTCGGCGAGCTTCGTGTCCAGCTCCTCCAGCCCGCGCCCGACCTCGACGATCCCGAGGTACCCGCTGGGCTGACCCTCGATGATCAGCCGGCACATCAGGTGCCGGCGCCCGACCCACACGGCGGGCGTCGGCGGCACGATCGTCGACGGGCAGCTCGCGCTGAGTGACGCCAGCGCCTGCTTCACCGACGGCAGTTCGCGGATTCGCTGAGCCAGCTCCGGCGGCTGAGTCATCTTCAACCCCGCAGGTGCGGACCACGCCAGCACCTGGAAATCCTCGTTGTACAGCACCACGGGCTTCGCCGAGAGCTCACCGAGCAGCGTCACCACGGTCTGGATGCTCGCGCCGTCGAGCACGGCGTTGGTCAGCTTCTGGTGCACGTCCGCCAGATAGGCCAACGTGTTCTTCTGCCGCACGACCTCGGCGGCCTTGTTCTTCAGGTGCGCGTTGAGCATGGCCTGCCGCAGGAACAATGCGCCCAGCCGGGCGAACAGCTCCGCGAGCGCCACGTCTTCGTCGGCGTACACGTGGTCCTTCTGCACGTTGTCGACGAAGATCAGGCCGATCACCTTGCCGTCGAACACGAGCGGCACGCCGAGCATCGCGCGCACGTGCCAGTGCTCCATGGTGCGGCGGTGCGGGCGCGGGTCGCGTGGCACGTCGGAGATCAGCACGGGCGCGGCCGACTCGATGACCTCGCGGCTGAACCGGTCGCCCTGGATGCCGGCCTCCTGAGCCTGCACGGCGGCCGAGATGTCGCCCTCGCTCTCGCAGTAACCGGCGGCGCCGCGGAACCGGCCGTCGCCGTCGCGCAGGTACACCGAACAGCGCGTGACGCCCAGCAGGTGGCACAGCTGCTTGCCGAGCAGGCCCAGCAGATCCTCGAGCCGCGTGGTGGTGATGGCCTCGGTCGTGATCTCGCTGAACGCGGCGATGACCTCACGCTCACGGTGCGACGGGTCCACGGGGCGCGCCAGGGACCGAACCGAAGCATCGCGCATGGGATCCGCCTTCACCGTTGAAATCCGGACTCCGTCTGAGGGTGCCTTACCTCACCCGCTCCCGTCCATGCCCGAAGCGAGTACGCCCAGGTCATGGCCCATGCGCTCCTGCTTGGTCCGCAGGTAACGCACGTTGTGTGGCGTCTGCGTCACGGGCAGGCGCACCCGCCCGACGATGTCGAGCGCGTAGCCCTCGAGCCCGCCGTACTTGGCCGGGTTGTTCGTGATGAGCCGCATGCGGCGGACGCCGAGGTCGGTCAGGATCTGGGCGCCGATGCCGTAGCTGCGCGAATCGACCGGCAGGCCTTGCGCGAGGTTGGCCTCGACGGTGTCCAGACCCTGCTCCTGCAGCGCGTACGCGTGGATCTTGTGCGCCAGCCCGATCCCGCGGCCCTCGTGGCCACGCAGGTAGATGACCGCCCCGGCGCCCTCGGCGGCGATCTCCCGCAGCGCGTATTCCAGCTGTGCGCCGCAGTCGCAACGCAGCGAGCCCAGGATGTCGCCGGTGAGGCATTCGCTGTGCACCCTGACCAGGGCACCGGCAGACGACTGCCCTGCCGCCGCGACGTCGCCGCGCACCAACGCGAGGTGCTCCGTGCCGTCGAGCACCGACTGGTACGCGACCGCGCGGAAGTCGCCGAACGCCGTCGGCATGGCCGCGCTCGCCACTGGCTCCACCAGGCGTTCCGTCGCGCCCCGGTAGCGCACGAGGTCGGCGATCCGCAGCAACGGCAGGTCGAACCGCGCGGCGAACTCCTCCACCGCGGCGCCCCGCAGCATCGACCCGTCGTCGGCCACGAGCTCGCTGATCACGCCGACGTCACCCGCGCCGGCCATCGCCAGCAGGTCGACGGCTGCCTCCGTGTGCCCGGCCCGCACGAGCACGCCGCCTTCACGCGCTCGCAGCGGGAAAACGTGGCCGGGCCGGCGCAGCTCACCGGGTTTCGTGGCCGGGTCCGCCAGCGCCCGCACGGTCGTGGTCCGGTCCGCGGCCGACACGCCCGTGCCGCTCGCGAGGTGGTCGACGCTCACCGTGAACGCCGTGCCGTGCGCGTCGGTGTTGTCCGCGACCATCTGCCGCAGCCGCAACGCGTCCGCGCGCTCGCCGGGCATCGGTGCGCAGACGATCCCCGTGGTGTGCCGCACGAGGAACGCCATCTGCTCAGCGGTCATCGTCCGCGCGGCACCGACGAGGTCGCCTTCGTTCTCGCGGTCGGCATCGTCGACGACCACGACCAGCCGGCCCTGCGCCAACGCCGCGACGGCGTGCTGCACCTGCTCGCCCGGCGCCATCAGGCGTCCGTCCGCGTGTGGGTGCCGAAGGTGCGCGCGTGGTAGGTCAACGGCGCGAGCGGCCGCGAGTCCGCCGCCTCCACCAGGCCGAGCGCGACCACGTGGTCACCACCTTCGATGAACTTCTCGACGGTGCACGCCACCCAGCCGGACGAGCCTGCGAGCCGCGGCAGGTCGTCCTCGAGCTCCCAGGTGACGCCGTCGAACTTGGCCATTCCCTTGCGGGCGAAGCGTTTCGCGAGCTTCGCCTGGCGGCTTTCCAACACGTTCAGCCCGAAGCGCCCGGCTCGCCGCACCACCGCCAGCAGGTCCGACGTGCGGTCGAGCGACACGAGCACCATCGGCGGGTCCATCGAGAGCGACGCGAACGCGCTCACCGTCGTGCCGTGCGGCCGCGTGCCGTCGAGGGCGGTCACCACCGAAACCGGGGTGCACACGCCCGACATCACTTCGCGGAACTGCTCGGCGAATGCCGGTCTGGTCACGGTTTCCATCCAGCTCCAGTCCGAAAGCCCGAAGGTCTGAGAAGGTGCCGTGGCCCGGGCGGAACCCGGGCCACGGCCCGGCCTCACACCCCCGCGGGCGCGCGCGAGGACATCTTGTGCAGCTGCGGCACCACCTTCTCGCCGAACAACCGCATGCTCGCCTCCGCCTTGTCCAGCGGCAGGCCGCCGAAGCAGAACGCGGCGTTGGCCATCAGCTCGCCACCCTGCGCGCGCCGAGCAGCGTACTTCTCGACGATCTCCTCGGGTGTGCCCCAGATGTTCGCGTCGACGTACGCGCTCGCCGCCGTTTCCATGCCCGCCTCACGGATCATGTCGGCGCCGGCCTGGTAGGCCTCGTAGCCCTTCGTCTCACGCCAGTGCGAGCCGGCGAAGTCGTAGTGCTTGATCACCGACAGGAAGTAGCGCGAGATGTGCTCGTGCGCGATGCGCTTCGCCTCTTCAGGGTCTTCGTGGCAGTACACGAAGTCCTGGATCAGCGGCGCGCCCGGCTCGGTGCCGTGCTTCTCGCGGTGCAGGCCGCGCCACCGGTCGATCGCCTCGAGGTGCTGCGCGAAGTCGTACTGCATGAACGTCATCATCTGCGCGCCCAGCTCCGCGACGGCCGGGATCGAGTCGGGCGACATCGCGACGCCGAAGATCCGGCCTTCCCACGAGTGCCCGGCCAGTCCGGGCCGGACGGTGACGCGCGGCTGCTTGTAATACTTGCCGTCGTTCTCGACATACCCGTTCTGCAGCCCGCGGATGATCATCGCGGCGGCCTCGTCGAAGCGCTCGCGCGACTCGTTCATGTCGACGCGGAAGCCCTCGTACTCCATCTTCGCCAGGCCGCGGCCCATGCCGAGCAGCAGGCGCCCGTTGGACATGTGGTCGAGCATGATGGCCTTCTCCACCACGCGGAGCGGGTCGTTCCAGGGCAGGATGACCGCGCCCGTGCCGAGCTTGATCTTCGACGTGCGCCCGGCGAGGTAGGCCATGATCTGGAGGTTGTCCGGGCACATCGAGTAGTCGTCGAAGTGGTGCTCGGCCGACCAGACGGAATCGAAGCCGTACTGCTCGCCCAGCACGCCCATCTCGAGCTCGCGCGTGAAGACCTCGTGGTCGCTGACGTCCTCGAACCAGTTCTGGAAGACCAGCAGCATTCCGACGTCCATGGGTGGTTCTCCTTCTTCGTGGGGTGGTCGGTGTTCTCCGTCTACGGGTGGGGCGTGCCCTGGTTCGTTTTCCGACGCTAACCAGGACCGGGCGCGGGAAGAACGCTCTTCACGTGCGACTGTTGGAGGTCCACACAAAACGCGCGGGTCAGCCGCCGCCGAATGTGGCGAGCAGACCGCCGTCGACGGGCACGGTCGCGCCCGTCATGTACGTCGAGCGCGCCACGGCCACAATGACCTCGGCGATCTCAGCCGTCGTCCCGATGCGCCCGGCGGGAATCTTGTCGACGATGCTCTTGCGGGCCCGATCGCTGAGCCCCGCGGTCATGTCGGTGTCCACAAAGCCCGGGACCACGAGGTTCACGCGCACACCTCGCGGAGCGAGTTCCACGGCGAGCACCTGCGTCAGCCCTGACAGCCCCGCCTTCGCCGAGCCGTACGCGACGTCGCCGGGAAAACCACGCAACCCGACGACCGCACCGACGTTGACGATCGCCGAACCGCGCGCCAGCTTGGGCACCACCGCGCGGCAGACCTCGAACGCGCCGGTGAGGTTCGTGGCGAGCACCTCGTCCCACGCGGATCTGGCGAGCGCGTCGATGCGGCGGCCGCGGTGCACGCCGGCGCTGTTGACCACCACGTCGATCGAGCCGAACCGCTCGGTCACGGCCTCGACGCAGCGGCGGATCGAGTCCTCGTCGGTCACGTCGCCCTTGACCTCGAGCACGCGGTTCGGCACCGCCGGCGGCGAGGAGCCGGCCGAACGCGCCAGCGACGCCACGTTGTCACCCGCGGCGGCGACGTGGTCGACGACGGCGCGGCCGATCCCGCGCGAACCGCCGGTGACGAGCCAGGTGGTCATCGGTTCAGGAAGCCGGTGAGCTCGGCGAGGTAGGTGTCGCGGTCCTCCAGGAACGGCGCGTGGCCGGCGTTGGGGAATTCCACAAGCCGCGCGTCGGAGCACAGGTCACGGGCGGCTTCGGCGCCCGAGAACGGCACGAAGGCGTCCTTGCGCCCGTGCAGGAACAGCACGGGAACGCCGAGCCCGCCGAGGATCTTGCGCTGGTCGAGCTCGGCCAAGTCCAGCAGGGACTCGTCGCCGATCGGGCCCATCTCCATGAACATCCCCCACAGCCAGGTGAGCGTGTCAGCCGTTTGCGGCTCGGCGCACACGGCTTCGGCGACGCCCTTGAACGTGTTCGCGCGGTCGGCGGCGGCCGCGCCCAGCACGGCCTTCACGTCGTCGACCCCACCGCCGTGCGGCCAGTCCGAAGTGGACGTGTAACGCGGAGTGGCGCCACCGGTCAAGACCAACCCCGAGCAGTTCGAGCCCAACTTCGCGGCCGCGTCGACGGCGACCGCGCCGCCGAGGGACCAGCCGTTGACCACGGGCGCACGCAGGCCGAGGTCCTCCACGAGCCGCGCGACGTCGGAGCCCAGCGCGGAGATCGTGACGTCGGAGAAATCGTTGTCCGAACGGCCGCACGCGCGCTGGTCCAGTAGCACGACCTCGTTCCCGTTGGCGCGCAAGGCGGGCACGGTCGTGTCCCAGCAGCGTGCGGTCGCGCCCCAGCCATGGATCAGCACGATCGGGCGGCCCGAGCCCCGGTGGTGCTCGAAGTACACCCGCCGGCCGTCTTCGACCTCTAGGTAGCCCATGGGATCTCGCCTCTCTACTCGATGAAACTCAATGGATGGCAGCGACTTCGGCGCGCAATGCCCGCGGCACGACCGGCGGTCGGTCGCGGAAGCGGGGCAGCACGTGCTCGGCGAACAGTTCCAGCGAGTGCAGCACCTTTTCGTGCGCGAGGCCACCGATGCGCATCCAGCAGATGAGGTGCTGCAGCCCGGTTTCCTCGTACAGCGTCTCGATCTCGACGACCAGCCCCGCCGGGTCACCCACGTAGACCACGCCGCTCTCCCGCAGCCCGTCGAGCGTCGGCCCGCCCGCTTCCTCCGACGCGGCAACGAGTTCCGCGTAACGCTCGTAGGTTTGCGGCGCCCGCGGCCCGCTCGGCACGAGGTCGAGCACGTGGCGGTAGTACCAGGACAGCGGTTCGGCGACGTTCGCCAGTGCTTCCTCGGTGGTGTCGGCGAGGTGGACCTGCCAGTTCATCGGGAAGTCGAGCGACAGCGGGTCGCGGCCGCCGGTGATGAGCGAACGCTTGATGTCCACCACCAGCCGGTTGAGCTCCGGCAACGTCATCAACGTCGGCGTCACCAGCAGGTTGTACCCCTGCGCGGCCGCCAGGTGGAAGGTCTCGGGGCTGATCGACGCGACGTAGATCGGCGGGGTCGGGCGCTGCACCGGCGTGGGCCGGCAGTCGACCTCGGTCAGGTCGAAGTGCTTGCCGTGAAAGGAGAACGGCTCGCCCGCGCGTTTGCTCCACAGGCCGCGCACGATCTCCAGCGCCTCATCGAACACCTCGCGGCTCACGTCCTGGCGGTCGCCGACGCCCATGTTGTGGAACTCGCCCGGCTGGTACCCGCGGCCGGCACCGAAATCGAGCCGGCCGTTGGACAGCACGTCGACCATCGCGTAGTCCTCGGCCACGCGCACGGGCCAGTCGAAGGTCAGGTTGCTGACGGCGATGCCGATGCGCATCCGGCTCGTGCGCTCGGCCACCGCGGCGGCCGCGACCTGCGGCGACGGCATCGAGCCGTAGTCGCTGCCGTGGTGCTCGGCGAGCCACACCTCGTCGAACCCGAGCTGCTCGGCGTACGCGATCTGCGCGAGCATCTCCTCGTACGCGCGGCGGAAGTCGTGGTCGCGGCACTCGAGGACGTAGAAGACGCCGAACTTCATCCGGCACCACCCGCGGCCACTTTCGCGCGCAGCACCTTCTTGTCGATCTTGCCAACGCTCGTGCGCGGCAGCTCCCCGACCACGAGCACGCCCTCGGGCAGCCACCAGCGCGGCACGCGTTCACGCAGGTCAGCGAGGATTTCCGCCGACGTGTCCGCACGGCCGGGTTCGAGCACCACGAGCGCGTACGGCCGTTCCTGCCAACGCTCGTGCGCCACGGCGACCACAGCGGCCTCGGCCACGGCGGGGTTGGCCGTGAGCGCCTGCTCCAGCGCGACGGAACTGATCCACTCACCACCGCTCTTGATCAGGTCCTTGGCGCGGTCGACGATCTCCAGGTACCCGTCGGCGTCGATGGTCGCGATGTCACCGGTGCGCAGCCAGCCGTCGGCGAAGCTGTCGGGGTGCTCGTCGCGGAAGTACTGCGTGGCTACCCACGGCCCGCGGATCAGCAGCTCACCACGCGAAACGCCGTCGTGGGGCTGGTCGGTGCCGTCTTCGCCGACGAGCCGCCAGCGCAGGCCGGGCAGCAGCCGGCCTTGTTTGCGCACGCTGCGGCGCCGTTCGGCCGGATCCGTCACGGTCGGCAGCGGTCGCGAGAACGTGCCCATCGGCGAGATCTCCGTCATCCCCCAGCCCTGGAACGACGGAATGCCCAACGAATCGAGGGCGCGCAGCAGCTCGTCGTCCGGGGGCGAGCCGCCGAGCACGAGCGCCCGCAGGCTGCTCAGGTCGGCGCCGGTCGCGGCGACGTGCCGCACGAGGTCGGCCGCGACGGTCGGCACCATGCCGGTGTAGGTCACGCGCTCGGCCTCGACGATTTTCGCGATCTCGGCCGGCACCGGGTGGGGACCGGGCAGCACCTGCTTGGCGCCCGTCATGAGCGCGGCGAACGGGATTCCCCACGCGTTGGCGTGGAACATCGGCACGACGTGGAGCACGGTGTCGCGCTCGCTGATCGCGTGGCCGTCAGCGAGGCAGGCGGCGAAGGTGTGCAGGTAGAGCGACCGGTGCGAGTAGCCGACGCCCTTCGGCCGGCCGGTGGTGCCAGAGGTGTAGCAGAGCGCGGCGAGATCGTTTTCGTCGATCCGCGGCGGGTTTTCCAGGGCCGGGCCCTCGGCCACGAGGTCCTCGTAGTCCAGCGCGCCCGGCGCGGGGCCGTCGGTGGCGACGACCGGCATCGCCGGCCGCTCCGCCCGCGCCACCTCCAGCCGGGGCAGCAACGACAGGTCCGCGAACACCACGACGTCCTCGGCGTGGCCCAGCACGTACGCGATCTCCGTCGGCTCCAGCCGCAAGTTCACCGTGTGCAGCACGGCGCCCGCGAGCGGCACGGCGAAGTACAGCTCGAGGTGGCGGTGGTGGTTCCAGGCGAGGGTGGCGACCCGGTCACCGGGCCGCACCCCCAGCCTGACCAGGGCTCCGGCGAGCGCGACAACGCGTTCGTGGAAGTCCCGGTTGGTGTACCGGTGCGTCTCGGCACCGCCGCCGTACTCCACGATCTCCTGGGCGGGGAAGAACTCCCGCGCACGGTGCAGGAGGTCGGTGAGCACGAGCGGCTGGTTCACCCCGCCACCCCCGCCTTCTCGCCCAGGCGCTCACGGACCTGCGGCACGACCTTCGTGGCCAGCAGCTCGATGCGCGCCGAACCGCTGTCCACGGGCTCTCCGGGCAGCTGCGCCCAGAAGTGCACGTCCTTGATCTGCGGCTTGTCCTTCAGCAGCGCGGTCAGCTCGTCGACGGCCGTGGCGACGTCCCACAGCTGGAACGCGCCACCTTCGACGATCTGGTCCGCGTTCTCGAACTTCGGCACCACGTCGGGCGGGCCGAAGGCGCCCCACTCGATGTAGTTGTTGAGCTGGTACAACGCGTACTGCCCGATCCGCGCCCACTCGCGCTCCGGGTCCTCGGCGATCACGGCCCACTGGCCGGCGAAGATCTGACCGTCGGCCGAGGACTTGCCCACGCGGTCCAGCGCGTCCAAATAGGACTGCTGGTGCACGTTCTGGGTGCTGAGGAACCCGTCGGAGATGCGCGCCGCGCGCTCGATCGCCGGGTCGGCCATCGCGCCGACGAGCAGCTTCGGGACGACCTCCGGCTTCGGCGTGATCCGCACCGACGGCAGCGAGAACCGCTTGCCCTCGAACGGTTTCTCCTCACCCGACCACGCCTGGCGGATCACCGCCACGCTCTCTTCGAGCAGGCTCGGCCGGTGCTTGAGGTTGCGGTCGAACGCCGCGAACTCCGGCGCCCAGTAGCCCTGGCCGAGCCCGAGGTCGAAGCGGCCGCCGGTGAGCAGCGACAGAGTCGCGGCGTCCTCGGCGAGACGCACGGGGTTGTGCAGCGGCGCGATCACGAGGTTCGTGCCGATGCGCATGGTCTTCGTGCGCTCGCCGATCGCGGCGGCCAGCGTGTACGGCGAGGGCGTGTAGCCGTCCTCGCAGAAGTGGTGCTCGGTCAACCAGACCGAGCCGATCCCGACGCTCTCCGCCCAAGCGAGCTGGTCCAGCGCCTCGCGGTACAGCGTGGAAAAGGGCCGGAACCACTGCTTGGGGTTGCGAAAGTCGTACCAGAGCCCGAAATTGACGCTTTGCTCGGTCACGCCGTCTCCTTTGTCGACGTAGCGGCTGGTTGTCTCCCACCGTGCTCAGCCGGCCGGCGGCAGGCCAGCCCCGATCGCGCGGGCCGTTGTGGCTCGCTCCAACGTCACGGCGTCACCCCCGCCGTGTCGAGGGCCTCGTCGAGGAGCGCGGGCACGTCGTGCTCCAGCGCGGCGGCGTAGGCGCTGGTGAGATCTCCAGTGAGGAACTGCGACCACGCGGCCTCGACGATCGCGGCGAGCTTGAACAGCGCGAGGCACTGGTAGTAGCGGATCTGCGGGAGCTCGCGGCCGACGAGCTGCTCGTAGCGCTGGACCAGGTGCTCGCGCGGCGGCGCGCCGGGGGCCCGGGAGACGCCCTGGACGGCGGGCATCGCACTGCCGCGGCCACCCCAGAACGCGAGCAGCAACCCCAGGTCGAGCAGGGGATCGCCGATCGTGGCCATCTCCCAGTCGATCACGGCTTTCAGGCGCGGTTCGTGCACGGAGAACAGGCAGTTGTCGAGGTGGAAATCGCCGTGCAGCAGCGCGGGCTCACTCGGCTCCGGCTTGTTCTGCTCCAGCCACGCGGCGATCTTCGGCATCGCCGGCAGCGGCCGTCGCGCGATGCCTTCCCACTGCCGGTACCAGCGCTCGACCTGCCGATCGAGGAAGTTCTCCGGCCGCCCGAACCCGGTCAGCCCGGCGGCTTGCCAGTCGAGCGTGTGGACGGCGGCGAGCGCGTCGACGACCTCGTCGGCCACCTGCGTCAGGTCCTGGGCGGGGTAGGGCAGCGTGTCCGTGATCGACACCGAGTCGGCCACGTGCTCCATGATCAGGAACGGCGCCAGCGTCTGCTCGGGGTCCTCGCACAATGCGATGGGCTTCGGCGCGGGGACTTTCGTGGGAGCCAACGCGGTCAGCAGCCGGTGCTCCCGCGCGACGCTGTGCGCCGACGCCGACAACGCGTGATCGGGCGGCCGGCGCAGGACGTAACTGGTGCCGTCGCCGGTGAGCAGGCACGTCTCGTTGGAGTTCCCGCCGGTCAGTTTCCGCAGCTCCCAGGGCCCGGGGTCGCCCGTGTGCGCGGTGAGCCAGCCGGCCGGCGACCGGTCCAGCAGCCGCGTGCTCACTGGGCCGCCGTGAACTCTTCGAGCCGGTCACGGAACTTCTCCAGCGCCGCGGCCCGCCGCGTCGGGATGTGCTCCGTCGGCACCTTCGCCGGCTGGTACTTCTTGAGCAGCCGACGCGCGACGGTCACCCGGTGCACCTCGTCGGGCCCGTCGTAGATGCGCGCCGCGCGGGCCCAGCGGTACATCTGCTCCAACGGCATGTCCGTGGAGAAGCCGAGCGAGCCGTGGACCTGGATGGCGCGGTCGATCACGTCGTGCAGCACCGTGGCGCCGTGGTACTTGATCATCGCGATCTCGGTGCGCGCGGCCTGCGCGCCGACCTGGTCGATCCGCCACGCCGTCTGCAGCGTCAGCAGCCGCGCGGACTCGATCTGCGCGGCGCTGTCGGCGACCCAGTTCTGCACCGTCTGCTTGTCCGCGAGCGGTCCCCCGTGCACGTCGATGCTCACCGCGCGTTCGCACAACATGTCGAACGCCCGCCGGCACACACCCACCCACCGCATGCAGTGGTGGATCCGCCCGGGCCCGAGCCGCTTCTGCGCCAACGCGAACGCCTCACCGCGCTCGCCCAGCAGGTTCTCTTGGGGGATCCGCACGCCTTCGTACCCGACTTCGCAGTGCGACCAGATGGGGTTCTTGTGGTCGGGGTCGTTCATCAGCCCGATCTCGCGCGTCGTGATCCCCCGCGCGGTGGTGGGCACGATCAGCATCGACATCCGGTGGTACGGATCGGCATCGGGCTCCGTCACGGCCATCACGATGTGGAAATCCGCCCGCGACGCATTGCCGACGAACCACTTCGCGCCGTCGAGCACCCACTCGTCGCCCTCGAGCCGGGCCGCGGTCGTGAACTGCCGCGGATCCGACCCGGTGCCCTGCTCCGTCATGGAGAACGCCGACAGCAGCTCGCCGTCGAGCAGCGGCCGCATCCATCGCGCCTTTTGCTCCTCGGTCCCCGCGATCGCCAGCAGCTCCGCGTTCCCGGAGTCCGGTGCCTGGCACCCGAAGACGTAGGACGCGAACTCGGTGGTCCCGAGGATCTCGTGCAGCAGCCCGAGCTTCACCTGGCCGTAGCCCTGCCCGCCGAGCTCGGGCCCGAGGTGGGCGGCCCACAGCCCGTGGTCCTTCACCGCCTGCTGCAACGGCTTCGCGATCCGCCGGAACCCCGCGTGGTCGAGATCCAGCACCTCGAGCGGATAGATCTCGGCGCGCACGAACTCCCGCGCCCAGTCCAGCTTCGCCGCGAACTCCGGTTCCGTGGAGAAGTCCCAGGTCATCTGCCGCCCTTCCGGTTCGCCGTACGCCCCTCACGCTAGGAAGGGCGCGACGGGTGAACCAGCCGTGCGGCGGCGGGCTTTTGTGGCTTTCCACAGTCGCTGGGCCACACGGCGCAACCGGGCGTCACCCGACGGGAGCCGGTACCCGACGGTGGAGTGGCTCGTCCCGGTGACCGGGACACCGCGACCTTGAAGTCGGCGGCCATGATCCCCGCACAACTTCGCCCTTCGTCCGGGTTGGACACCGTCGCCGCCGCGCTCCTGGACCTCCGGTCCGGCCGGCCGGTGATCGTCGTCGACGACGAGGACCGCGAAAACGAGGGCGACCTCATCATGGCCGCCGAACACGCCACACCCCAGGCCCTCGCCTTCTACCTGCGACACACCAGCGGCCTGGTCTGCGCGCCGATGACTCCGGAGATCGCCGACGGTTGCGGCTGCCGCCGATGGTGCAGGCCAACGAAGACCCCGCGGGCACGGCCTACACCGTGTCGGTCGACGCCGCCGCAGGCATCGAATCCGGCATCTCCGCGGCAGACCGCGCACACACTCTGCGCCTGCTCGCCGACCCCACCACCACTCCCGGGGCGCTGTGCCGGCCGGGGCACGTGTTCCCCCTGCGGGCGCGGGCCGGCGGCCTCGCCGAGCGCCGCGGTCACACCGAGGCGTCCGTCGAGCTGATGCGGCTGGCCGGGCTCGCGCCGGTGGCCGTGATCAGCGAGGTGTGCAACGACGACGGCAGCGTCGCCCGCCTGCCTCAGCTGCGCGCGCTCGCCGACCGGCTGTGGCTCAAGGTCACGTCGATCGAGCAGATCTGCGCCTTCGCGCCCCAGCCCGCGGCGGCCCGGTGACGCTCACCGCCACCGTCTTCGACCTCGACGAAACCCTGGTCGACAGCGCCACCACGTGGAACCGGGTCTTCGCCGCGGTCGCCACCCGCCACGGGGAGGCGTGGGCCCCCGCCGACTGGGCCGCGATCCAGGGCAAGAGCACCGCGCACTGGGCCGCGTACCTGGCCTCTCGCTGCGCCGGCCTCACACCGGAGTCCGCCGTCGCCGAATGCGTCGACGGCATGGTCTCGGCTGTTCGACGCGGCGAGTTCGGCCTGGTCCCCGGCGCCGCCGACCTCGTCGCGACCGCGGTTGAACTAGGCCCGGTCGCCCTGGTCTCCGGCTCACCCCGCCCGTACGTCGAGGCCGCGATCACCACGTTCGGCCTTCCTTTCCGCACCACGGTGACCGGCGACGACGTCACCCGCGGCAAACCCGCGCCCGACCCGTACCTGCTCGCCGCACAGCGCCTCGGCCAGGCCCCGGCGCGGTGCCTCGCCGTCGAGGACTCGAGCTCCGGCATCCGCTCGGCCCACGCGGCCGGCATGACCGTGCTCGCCATCCCCAACCCGACCGCCGCGCGCGACTGCGCGACGCTCGCCCTCGCCGCCCACCACGCCACCGACGCCTACATCGCGGCGAAGACCGTGGACCAGCTGCTCAGTCGTCGATGACGAACCACTGGCCGCCGCGGTACGCCATGGTGGCGTCGCCGATGTCGCTGTCGCTGAACTTGACGCTGGCGCGGATGGCGGTGGCCGGGATTTCGACCTTCGTCGAGCTCGTTTCGGTGACTCGGCCGCTGTCGACGGTGGCGCCGCGCAGCGCTGCCTTCTGCTGGGCGGAGATCATCTGGAACGTGATCGGGAACGTCTGCTCGCACGGACCCCAGCCTTCGTCCTCGGCCTTCTTGGCGGCCGGGCCCGCGATTTCGCAGGCCGTGGCGAGATCTTCCTTGCCGACGGCGTGCAGGAAGGCCTCGTAGCGCGTGATCGCGCCCGCGGTGGACTTCTCCGAGCCGCCCGACGTCGCCTGGGTCGTGCCGGCCGACGACGAGGTTGCCGGCTGCGTCGAGGTCGACGGCGGTGCGGACGAGGCAGCCGTCGACGGTGGCGTCGGGCTGCTCGACGAAGCCGGTGCCGCCGAGCCGCCGACGGCGCTCGAGCATCCGGCGATCAGCAGGGCAGCACCCGTGGTCAGGACGACCAGCGCGCGAACGGACATGGAGCACCTTTCCCCTCAGTGAGAACCTTCGGAGAGTAAGCGACAGCCGCCGAGCAGGTGGGCGAAACCGGAAACCCGGACGAATCCTCGCGCGGAGGCGGTCTTCACCAGGAGATCTTCGCCGATACATCCCCCTGAGCAGGAAATAGTGACACATTCGCGTGAACTGCCACATCGCCCGCATCCGCTCGGCTATGGTGCGGCGGTCGAAGCAGTGGACCTTGGGGGAAGGCAGGCGCACATGCGACGAGCTCTGGTTTTCGTGGCGTGTTGGGGGACAGCGATCACGGTCGCCGGCTGCGGCGGCGGCACGAACGACGGCACCGCTTCGGCGCCGTCCGGATCGGCACCGGCCGGGCAGCAACCGGCGTCCACCGAGCCCGCGGCCACGACCGCCGATCCGCCGACCGCGTTCGACACCGGCGCCGGCGTCGGCCTGCCCGCCGAGGCACTGCGCGCCAACGTGGCCGGCAGCGTCGTGTCGACGTTCACGACCTTGCGCGACCGCACCGCCTACATCATCACGCCGACCGCGCTCAACGCGGTGGACGCGCTGACCGGCCGGCAGAAGTGGACCGTCGCGGTCGCCGGCAAGCCCGGCGACCCGTACAACCAGAGCACACCGTTCGTGAACGAGACCGGACCGCGCCCGCCGGCCGTCGGCGACAAGCTCGCGGTCGGCGCCGTTCCGGTCCTCATGCCGGAACAAGGCACCACCCCGTCCTACATCACGTTGTCGGTGGTCGCCGCAGACAAGGAAACCGGCACCAAGGCCTGGCAGGCGGACATCAAGGTGTCCGACGACCAGTACGCCGACGCCGGCAACGCCGTCACCCAGGTCGTCGCCGTCACCGACAAGGCCGTCGTCGCGAGCTACAGCCAGGACGAGGACCACGTGACTGCCGCGCTCGACCCGGCCACCGGCAAAACCCTGTGGCAGCGCAAGGACTACGTGGCCGGCAGCCTCCACGGCGACATCCTCGTCGGCACCGACTTCAACGTGCCCGAGAACTCCTCGATGACCCAGGCCACCGCGCTCGACCTGCTCACCGGACAGCAGAAGTGGATCGGTGCGCGCGAGTCCTACGGGCTCACGATGGTCCAGGCCGATCCGGCGCTCGTCGTGGCCAACCGCACCGACTACGGCTCCGGCCATTCCTTCTTGCTGTTCCTCGACCCCGCCACCGGCGCCGAGAAGGCCAAGATCGAAGGCGCACACGACTTCGGGATCAGCACCTACGGCGAGTGCCTCTACGACCAGCAGTCCGTGCTGACGTGCGAGGAAGACGGCGTGCTCACCGGCTACGACGCCAAGACCGCCGCCAAACTGTGGAGCCTGCCGGACCAGGCCACCAACCGCGTCGCGCCGAGCGTCACCGTCGCCTGGCACGGCGCCCTGTACGGCAAGACCCAAGGCGGCCAGCCGATCGTGCTGGACGCCAAAACCGGCAAGGACCGGTCCACCGACGGCGTCGGTGCCGCGCCCGTCCTGGTCAGCGCGTACGCCGGCATCACCGCCGACGAGGATGGCGCGCCCAAGGCGTATCCGGTCAAGAAGTGATCGGTCCGGCCACCGCGTCGGCCTTCGCGGTGGTCAGGCTTCCGGCTCCAGCTGCAGCAGTTCCCTTGCCAGCGCGTCATTCTGACGGAACATGATCGCGTTCGTCCGCGGGCGCGTGAACGCTCCTGGCGAGCGGATGCTCGTGTGCACGCCCATGGCGAAGCGGCGCGGGTGCGCGGTACCGGCGGCGTCAAACAGGCGCGAGTCCGTGATGCGCGTGGCGATGCGGCCCGACGGCTGGTCATCACCCAGGGCGTCGGGGACGGTTTCCTCGGCCAGGGTCCCGGCGTCGCGCATCTGGCGGAGCAGCGTGTCGAACACGCGCGGCACGCTCGCTTCCGGCAGCCGCGCCTCGATCAACGTGCGGGCTCGCACCACGTCAGGAAAGCTCGAACTCGACGCGGCGAAAACGCCCGCCGGCTCATCCGCCGACACCAGTAAATCCGCGCCCAGGAAAGAGACCAGCCCGGCGTCGGCGAGCGCCAGCAATTCCTCGAGGCGACGCGGCGGCGGCCCACTCGCGTAGAACGAAAAGAACCCGCGGAACCACCCGTCCATATCGGCGACCTGCGACGCCGCCGAAAGCCGGCCGGTCATCAACAACGCCGGCAGCTGCCCGACCACGGACAACAGCGCCATGAACGCCCCAAGATCGGCACTGAACCGCTGGTCCGCCCGGCGCGAAAGATCGGCTTCCACGTACTCCCGGACGGCCTTCCCGAATTCCTCTGCGGATTCGAAATGCTCACCACCGAACGGCCGGTCCAGCCGTTCCAGATCAAGCCGATCCTCTTCGGCAGGAACCGCGGAAACGACCAGGACTTCCATTTCGGACGTCCCCCACGTCAGATCCGCGAACCGATCCGCGAACACGGCGAAATCCATCAGAACGCGATCCGGGTGTCCCGTGAAGAGCTCCGTGTAATACGCCCACGCCAGCTCCTTCGCGATCAACGGCCACACGTCCGCGCGGAAGCCGATCGGCCCCGGCCGCGCGCACAGCGCCTCGATCGCGTACGAATCGAAGAACCTGGGCAGCTGCAACGGTTTCCCGCGCAACCGGTACCCAGTCTTCGCGTGGTAGGGCACCCCGCGTCGCGAGCCGACGTGCAGCACGGGCTCCGCGCCGCTCGGGTGGTAGCGCAGGCCGCCGCCCGGCAGGTCCTCGAAGCGGCCGCCGCGGCCCTCCGTGAGCAGGAGCATGAGGTCGACGAACGCGAGCCCGAAGCCGCGCACCAGCACGGGCTCGCCGGCAGGCACGGCGGAGTAGTCGACGTCGGCGGTGTAGCCCGCCGGGTAGTACGCCAGGTCGTGCCGCTCGGCGAAAGCCGCCAGCTCGCTCTCGCCCGCGTCCGGCGTCGCGTCGAGGTGGCCGACGGTCAGGAGCACGGCGTCGGCCGCCACCTCGGAGCCATCGGCCAGGCGAACGCGCTGCGGCGGCCCGTCGTCGATCGCGACGGCCGAGCTCGCGTGCTCCACCACCTCGATCCCCGGCGGCAGCTCGGCGAGCACCTTCTCGTAGAACCACCTCAAGTACAGGCTCTGCAGCCGCCGCGTCGGGAAGTCCGTGCTGGCGAGCGCGTCGAACTCCGCACGGAGGTCTTCGGGCACGGGGAAGGACAAAGAGCCCGAACGCACCTCGCGTGCCCACTCGATGAGCGACGGCCCGGGCGCGACCGGTCCCGCCATGCGCACCGAGTCGTCCGTGTACATCGTGACGTCCTCGGGCATGGAGTTCATGCGCAGCAGCGGCGACTGCTCGTAGCGCCACACGCGGCCCGGCCCCACCGGGAACGGGTCGATCAGGTGCACCACGAAGCGCCGGTCGCCGAGCAGTTCGGGTGCGTTGACGGAGAGCCGTTCCAGGACGCCGACCCCGCGAGGTCCGGCGCCCACGACGGCGAGCGTGAACGTCGGGTGATCGGCCACGGACTCGAAGCTACGCCGTAAGGCGGCCACGAAGTGGCGCTCCCACAGTGCGGACACCGGTGCAACTGCACTATGCAGGGCGGCATCCGGGCGAGTGTGGCGCAGGCCACATCACGCTACCCTCGTGATCTTGCCGGTGCTCGACGCTATGGTCTGGACACTCGGAGAACTGTCCGTGACCCGTTGGATACCGGCGAAAGAACCTAGAGATTCACCAACAGTCACGAGACACTGACCTTGGCAACTCACGTTTTGTGATTGGCTCGTGACCACGAGGTCCTAAAGTCACCGCCTGATCACCGTGCGGAACCGTCCGCACACGAATGTCGGGGAGAAGCACGCATGACGGCAGCACCGGGACGGGTGACGTTCCGCGAGGTCTTCGGGGTCGCCGAGTTCCGCGCGATGTGGTTCGGCGAGCTGCTGTCGATCGCCGGCGACCAGCTGGCCCGCGTCGCGCTGTCCGTGCTGGTCTACGCCACTACACAGTCGGCCACGCTCACCGGCCTCACCTACGCGCTGACGTTCTTCCCGTCCCTGCTCGGCGGCATCTTCCTCACCGGCATCGCCGACCGCTTCTCCCGGCGCACGGTGATGGTGGCGGTCGACTCCGCGCGGGCCGCGCTGATCCTGCTGGTGGCCATCCCCGGGCTGCCGTTCTGGGTCTTGTGCGTGCTCGTCGGCTGCGTCTCACTGCTGAACCCGCCGTTCAAGGCGTCCCAGCTGGCTCTCCTGCCGCAGGTGCTCGAAGGCGACCGGTTCGTGGTCGGCATGGGCATCCGCAGCATGACGGTGCAGTCGGCGCAGCTGCTCGGTTTCGCCGGCGGTGGCGCGCTGCTGCTGGCGGTCGACCCGCGCCTGGCGTTGGTCCTCGACGCCGGCACGTTCGCGCTCTCGGCCCTGTTCATCCGCTTCGGTGTGAAGGCGCGCCCGGCGGCCGCGACTGGGGAGAAGCGCAAGCCGTTCCTCGCGTCGCTGAGCGCGGGCGGCAAGGTCGGCTTCGCGACCTCGGCGCTGCGTTCGCTGATGCTGTTCACCTGGCTGGCCGGCCTGATGCCGGTGTACGAGGGCATCGCGGCGCCCTACGTCGCATCGTCCGGCGGCGGCCCCGAGGTGATCGGCCTGCTGCTGGCCGCCGACCCGGTGGGCAGCGTGATCTTCACCTTCATTTACACGCGCTGGGTGCCCGCAGAGGTGCGGCCGAAGCTGATCGGGCCAATGACGGCGCTCGCCGCGATCCCGCTCCTGCTCTGCTTCCTGCAGCCGGGGCCCGTCGCGTCGATCATCCTGTTCGTGATCTCCGGCGGGTTCGGCACGATCGCGTTGCTGCAGGCCACGGCCTCGCTGACCGTCGCGGTGCCGGACGAGACCCGGGCGCAGACGATGGGCCTGTCCAACACGGGCCTGACGACCACGATGGGCGTGGTTCCCCTGATCGGCGGAGTGATCGCCGACCACCTGACCGCCCAGACGACTGTCGGGATCTTCGGGTTCGTCGGACTTCTGATTACGATTCCGCTAACGATCATGTGGCAGCGGACGTTCTCCGCCCGGACGAGCGAGGGTACGGCGAAGGAAGCCACACGCGCCGAGCATGCGTGACATGCTCCGCGCGTGGGCTCTGACCTGCGCGACCTTGCGGTGCTGCTACGCGGTCACTGGTCCTTGCTGCGCATAGCTGGTCACCCTTCATCCGGCGTGTTCGGGAAAAAGGTACACACCTAAGGCCCTTGTGGACAGGCGGCAAACGGCCCGAAACTGTGCGTGAGGAGATTGTCACCGGACATTCGCGCAAGGGTTTGGGGGAAAAATGGTCACATCGGGGGAATGGTCTGGGCAGGGCGCGGTCGCTGCGGTCAAGGGGTGGGCGCTGTGGTCGCGGCCGCGACGGTGGATCGCCGTCACGCTCACGAGCATGGTCGTCGCCGTGGTCCTGGCGGTCGTGAGCAGCGTGCTGGTCCCGGTCACCGCGGCTCAGCTGGAGCTGTTCGCGCTGATCACAGGCCTGGCCGTCGCCCAGACCGAGATCACCCGGCAGATCGAGCGCCAGCGCCGGATGCTCAGCCGGGGCCCGCACATCAACGTGACCTCCGTGTGGCTGCTGCCCGCAGCGCTGCTGGTGCCGCCGCAGCTCGTGGCCACGCTGGCCGTTCTGCTCTACGTCTACCTCGCGTTCCGGAGCTGGAATGGCACCCGTCCGGGTGAGGCGCACCGCGTCGCGGCGAACGCGACGACGATGATCCTGTCCGGTTTCGGCGCCGCGCTCGCCGGTCACCTCACGGGTAGCCAGGGTGTCGCGATGGTCGCCACCGCCGCGCTCGGCTACTTCGTCGTGAACACCGCGCTGACCGGCCTCGGCCTGTACCTCGCCGACCCGGCGAAGGCAACCCCCGCGTCCTGCCTCGGCACCATGGACGACAACCTCCTCGAGGCGTCGATCCTGTGCGTCGGCGGCCTGCTGACCATGGTGCTCACCAACGAGCCGCTGCTGTCGGTGCTGGTGATCCTGCCCCTGTACGTGCTGCAGCGCTCGGTGCTGATCAAGCGCCTCGAGGAGCTCGCGACCACGGACCAGAAGACGCAGCTGCTCAACGCCACCACCTGGCAGGACGGCGCACAGCGCGAGGTCTCCCGCGCGGAGCGCGAGAACGGCAGCTTCGGTGCGCTGATGATCGACCTCGACCACTTCAAGTCCATCAACGACACCTTCGGCCACCTCGCGGGCGACGACGTGCTCAAGGCCGTCGCCGCCGCCGTCAAGCAGGAGACACGCGCCCACGACCTGGTCGGCCGCTTCGGCGGCGAGGAGTTCGTGGCGCTGCTGCCCTCGACGTCGAAGGAAGACGCGATCGTCACGGCGGAACGCATCCGCCGGCGCATCAGCGAGCTCGTGATCCAGACGCGCACCAACGAAGGCGAGGCCGTCGCGATCTCCGAACGCACGGCGTCGATCGGCGTCGCGTCGTTCCCCATGGACGGCACGAGCGTCGACGAAGTCATGGCTTCCGCGGACGCCGCCGTGTATGCGGCGAAGCACGGCGGCCGCAACCGGGTGATCGGCGCGGTTTCTTCGCCGGTCCGGGAGCTCGCGGCCGTCGCGTAGCTCGGCACGGGGTCCGGCCGGCTTCCTCCCCCGAGCCGGCCGGACTACCTCAGCCTTTCGATCACATCCGCCGCCTGGGTCTGCAGCCTCAGCACCCCACCGACGGTGAACTCCGTGAGCAGGTCCACCAACGCGTCCTGGGCCGGCGGGTCACCTTCCCAGGACACTTGGACCAACGCTTCGGTCATCGCGAAGTACAGCGTCACCAGCGCTTTGTCGGCCCGCCCCGAGTCCACTCCGTACGCCGCCCACCGCTTGCGGCTCGCCTCCGCGTAGATCACGGCCAGCCGCTCCCGCAGCCTCGTCAGCGCCGGATTCCCCGCCCGCTCGGCCTCTCTGAGGACGGGAAACGAGTGCGGGTCCTCCTCGACGAACCGGAACATGTTCGCGTAGTTCGCCCTCGCCCACGCCCGCAGATCCGGCTCCGACGCATCCCTCGCCGGCGCCCCGATCGCCTCGAACGCCCCCTCCTCAGCGGCCTCGACCACCTCGGCGAACAGGTTCTTCCGCTCCCCGAACTGCTCGTAGACCGCTTGCCGCGACACCCCCGCGGCCCTCGCGATCTCCTCGATCGTCGCCGCCTCGAACCCATGCCGCGCCACGGCCTCCGCGGCCGCCCGCACGACCCGGCCGCGCTGCTCCGCCACGGGCAACTTCCGCGGCCTCCCACGCTGCGCGGGGCTCGACCTCGGTGCGCTCACCTCGCGTGCTTCCTCCCTGCGCTCTCGTCCTGGTTCAAGCGTGCTGCACCACACCCGGCGACCATCACACCAGATAGGCCTGCGCCTGCAACGTGAACAGTTCCGCGTACCCCGCCTGAGCCGCCATCAGCTCCTCGTGCGTGCCGTACTCGGCGACCTTGCCGTGGTCCAGCAGGAGGATGCGTTCGGCCTGGCGGACGGTGGAGAAGCGGTGCGAGATGTACAACGTCGTGCGGCCGGCCGCGAGGGACCGCAGGCGCGTGAACAGATCGTGTTCGGCCTGGGCGTCGAGGGCGGACGTCGGTTCGTCGAGGATCAGGATCGGGGCCTCGCGCTGGAAGGCGCGGGCGAGGGCGATCTTCTGCCACTCGCCGCCGGACAGCGAGACGCCCTGGTCGAACCATCGGCCCAGAGGCGAGTCGTAGCCGGACGGCAGGCGTTCGATGCGTTCGTCGGCGCCGGCGCGACGGGCGGAGTCCTCGATGTGGGGGCGGTCTTCCAGCCGGTGGAGGTCGCCGAGGCCGATGTTCTCGGCCGCCGTTCCTTGGTACGTCACGTAGTCCTGGAACATCGCGCTGATCTGGGTGCGCAGCTCGTCCGGGTCGTAGGAGCGGATGTCGACGCCGTCGAGCAGGATGCGGCCGCCGGTGGGGTCGTAGAGCCGGCACAACAGCTTGAACAGGGTCGATTTGCCCGCGCCGTTGCGGCCGACCACCGCCACCGTCTCGCCCGGCCGGATGTCGAACGAAACCCCGTCCAGGGCCGGTTCCTCGGCGCCCGGGTAGCTGAAACTCACCGACTCGAAGCTGATGTGTCCCTCCACAGTGGACGGCAAGGGCCGCGGCGAGGCCGGCGCCACGATCTCCGGCTCCGTGTCCAGGAACCGGTACAACGTGTCCAGGTACAGATTGTTCTCGTACATCCCCGAAAACGCCGTGAACAAGCCCGAAACCGAAGCCTGCACCGACGTCGCCGCGGCCGTGTACAGCGCCAGGTCGCCCAGCGTCAGGCGCCCGCCGACGGCCTCCATAGCGATGTACAACGCGATCGCCGAGCCGGCCAGCGTCGAGAGCAGCCCCCACGACGTCGAGCTGACGTTGCGGCGAACCGTCAGGCGCCGTTGCCGCTCGTACGACACCACGCCGAGCCGCCGGAACCGCTCCACGAAGTACGGCCCGAGGCCGAACAGCTTGGTCTCCTTCGCGTAAGTGTCCGTGGTGACCAGCGAAGACAGGTAATCCATCCGCCGTTTGATCGGCGACATCAGGAACGTCAGCCAGAACGCGCGCGACCCGTACTTCGACTGCGTGATGAACGCCGGGATCGGCGCGAGCAGCGCCACCAGCGCCAGCACTGGGCTGACCGAAACGAGCAGCGCGATCATGCTCGAGAACGTGATCGCCGTGCGCACCAGCCCCAGCGCCGAGTTCATCATCGACAACGGCCGCGTCGGCGCCTCCTGCGCGGCCTGGCGGAGCATGTCGTACGACGTGGAGCCCTCGAAGTACGCCAGCTGCAGCTTGCTCGCGTGGTCCATGACCTGGTGCCGGATCGTCAGCGTCATCCGCTCTTGCAGGAGCGTCTGCGCGATCGACGTGATCGCGCTGCTGATCGCGGTCGCGGCCAGCACGCCGAACTGGAACAGCGTGATCCACACGATGTCGTCGATCGAGCCCTTGTGCTGGATGGCGGCGACCACGGCGTCCAGCAGCAGCTTCGCGATGTACGCCGTGGCCGTCGGCAGCAGGCCGGACAGCAGTGTGACCAGCGCCAGCAGGATGGTGAGCGTCGGGCTGGCCTGCCAGGTCAGCCGCACGACCTTCGGCAGGCCGCGGACGGTGCCGGACACCGATGTCTTCATGCGGTTGAACCGCGACTTAAGGTCTTTGGGTTGGTCCGACTGCGGGGGTTCCGGGATATCGACGGGACCGGTCAGGCCACTGTCGGGCACCGTCTGCGCCGGTCTGCGTCGCCGGCCGCCGGGCCGTCCGCCCGGGATGAATCCGCCTGGGATCACGCGGACACCGCGCCGTGCAGGAAAACGTCGATCATCTCCGTGGTTTCCGGCGAACCCGGCATCGCCCGGCTCTGCGCGAACAGCATCGAGACGAACAGGGAAGCGGCCTTGTTCACCGGCAGCCGCAAGCGGTCGGCGTCCGGGACGAACAGCTCGCGGACGGCGCGGTGCATCGCCTCGAACGACTCGCGCCGGCTGTCACCGGTCACCGACTTGCGGTTGCGCGCCTCCTCCGGGCGCGTCCGGCCGGCCCGGGCCGCGCCCATCACGGCACCGATCCGCTGCAGGTGCGCGGTCAGTGCGTCGACGGCTTCCAGCAGCCGCCGCTCCAACGGCAGCTCATTCGGGATCTCCCCGATCATCTCCAACGCCTCCCCTGGGTCGAGCGCGGCTTCCACGCACGCGTCGAACAGCTCGTCCTTGTCGGTGAACACGCGGAAGATGGTGCCCTCGCCGATGCCGGCCGCGCGGGCGATCTGCGCGGTGGTGACCCCCCGGCCGTGTTCCACGACCAGCGGGAGCACCGCGCGCACGATCATCCGGCGGCGGTCGTCGGGCGCCATCCCCGGCGCGCGTTTCCTCGTCTCCATGCGGACCAAGCTACGGAGTGAGTGCTCACTCCGTCAACCCGGTAACGCGGCGCGAGGTGTCGTCGACTTAGGAACGCACATCCGCCGACCCGAGGAGCGCCGGTGCGCGGCAAGCCGTTCGACGAGCCCACAGTGGGACGCCTGCGCCAGGCGCGCGAGGTCCTGTCCGCCGAGGCCGAGAAGAGCCACCACGCGCTGTACGCGAAGTTACGCGAGATCGTCAGTGGCGTGCTGCGGCTCGACGCGTTCTTCGTCGCCCTCTTCCGCGACGCCGGCCACGTGCTCTACGCCTACCAGTACGACGGCGCCGAGTACGCGCTCCCGGGCGTCCGGCCGGTCAATCCCGAAGGCCCCACGGGCTGGGTGCGCGCCCACAACCGCTCCTACGCCTACCGCACCGATGCCGGCGCCATCCTCAACCGCGGCATCCCTTGGGGCGACAAGGAACGCCGCTCGGCCGACGCGCTCGTCGTCCCGATGCGCCGCACGCACACCGGCGAGGTGATCGGCGTCGTCTCGGCCCAGACCTACACTGCCGACAGCTACGGCGACGCCGAGCTCGCCGCGCTGGAGTGGCTCGCCGAGGTGGTCGCCCGGATCCTGTCGGCCGAGGACGAGGACCGCGAGCTGCTGGCTCAGCTCGACGACGGGCACCGGCCGGCCGCCGAACGCTTGCTCGGACGGACGGTGTCGGCGCTGGTCGTGGAGCGGGTCGCCGTGGTCTGGCAGGCGGCGGCGCAGCTCGCGAGCGAGCTGGAATCGGAGGGCCACCGCCTCGGGCCGCGGGCGCGTGACCTGGTGCGCGAGTGCGAGCGGCTGCAGATGGACTCGGCGGAGATCGAGTTCGCCGGTTACCGAGAGGCGGCGGCGCGGTTCGACTCGCTGAGCCGGCGAGAGCGTGACGTCGCCGAGCTGATGGGCTTGAGCGACAGCGAAATCGCCGCACAGCTGTACGTCGCCCGCTCCACGGTGAAGACCCACGTGCGCAGCATCCTGCGCAAGTACGGCGCCAAAAACCGGTCGACGGTCGTCGAGGAGGTCTCCACCTACCTCGGTTACGCTCGTGAGCGAGGCGGCTCATCCTCGGGATGAACAGGGGCCGCCATATTTTTCATCCTCGCGCTGAGAGAATCGCTGTGGTATCGCGGATAACATGGTTCCGGTGCGCGTGGAAAACGGCTCCGTGTGGAGTGTTCTGCTCGAATTCCTGATCGCCCTCTGGTGGTTCTTCGTCGCGATAGGAATTGCCAAGTTCATCGTTGTTCCCCTCATCAAATGGATGCTCGTCACGGTGTTCGAGTCACTGAAAGGCGCCTCGGGTGCCGGCCGGACGATGCGCCGGCTGCTCGCCTTCCCCATCACGGGTTTGCTGAGCAGGCAACGCAAAGCGCGCGGTGGCCACCGGGACAGCCGGCTCGATCTCTTCACCGTGGACTTGGTTTTCGGTGTGGTCGTGAGCGGTTTTCTCCAGGGGATCCTGCTGACCGCGGTGTCGACCATCGTGGTGGTCGTTATTTGTTTTCTGATCTTCTGAGCGGAGGGGTGAATCTTGACGGGCGACGAGTTGGTGCCGATCGGCAGGAATGTGCCGTTCGAGGTTCATGACGCGAATGGGAATCTGTCGGCGAGCGGCAGTGCCGATCTCGCGGAGGTCGTGGTCAGCGCGATCACCCACGCTCTCGGCTTCCCGACGGCCGCACTCGTGCGTTCGGTCGTGGTGGTGGTCGCGCGAACCTACTCCGAGATCAAGGTGGAGCTGCAGGGGCAGCGGGTGGACCGGCGGATCAAGCTGCAAACGATGACCATCGAGCGGTTCTACACCGCCATGGCGCGCGTGGACGCCGATCCCTACTGGCACCCGGAAGCGAAAGCGACCCTCGCCGAGGCCCTGGCGGCGGAGATGAAGCAGGAAATCGCCAGGCTGCTCCGAAGCTAGAGAGGAACTGCGATGTCCGAACTGATCAGGAGGACCGGGGCAGAGGTCGAGCGCCGGCCGCTGGAGAAGGCGGTGGAGCTCGCCGCGACCGCGCACCGCAAGGTCGTGGTCAAGCGTCAGGAACTCCGCGTGGCGCTGAACATCGCCGAGCGGATCGCGGAAGCCGAGATCATGGCCGACCGGCGGCGGCGATGACCGGCACGGAAGAACTGGAGGGGCTCGTGCGCACCGTCGTGGAGCAGCCGGCCGCGGTGCGGCTGCGGCAGCTGCTGGCCGAAGGACTCATCACCGCGTCCGACCGCGACCTGTTCCTGGTGTCGGCTCAGAAGTACCGGGAGGCCGCGTTCGCGCAGTACGCCGACTTCGATCCGGCGGTCCGCCACGAGCTGGTGAAGGCGCTGCTCGTCGACTACCAGCAGGAACTCGGCCGCCTGCTCGACGATATGGCGGCGCGCCGGCGTCCGCCGACGGCGATCGAAGCCAGCGGTGAGGTCCTGCGCGGCCTGTGGCGCAGGATCCGGTGAACCGGTTGCGGCCCGGAAACCACCGGGCCGCAACCGTGCCGGAACGGATCAGTACGTGATCGCCACGGCCGGGTCGGCGAGCAGCGCGCCGACGTCGGCGAGGAACTCCGAGCCCTGCTGGCCGTCGACCACGCGGTGGTCGAAGCTCAGCGACAGCTGCATCACCTTGCGCACCTTGATCTCACCGTCCACGACCCACGGGGTGTCGCGGATCGCGCCGACCGCCAGGATCGCCGACTCACCCGGGTTGATGATGGGCGTGCCGGTGTCGACGCCGAAGACGCCGACGTTGGTGATCGTGAACGTGCCGTTGGCCATCGCCGCGGGCGTGGTCTTGCCCTCGCGCGCGACGTCGGTGAGCTCGGTCAGCGCGACGGCCAGCTGCTTGAGCGACATCGCGTCGGCGTCGAAGATCTTCGGCACCACGAGCCCGCGCGGGGTCGCCGCCGCGATGCCCAGGTGCACGTAGTCCTTGTAGACGATCTCCTGCGCCGCCTCGTCCCACACCGCGTTGACGTCGGGC
This sequence comes from Amycolatopsis sp. NPDC005232, assembly GCF_040607795.1. Taxonomy (NCBI): domain Bacteria; kingdom Bacillati; phylum Actinomycetota; class Actinomycetes; order Pseudonocardiales; family Pseudonocardiaceae; genus Amycolatopsis; species Amycolatopsis sp. NPDC005232. The sequence continues at coordinate 281,971 of NZ_JBEXHL010000002.1, forward strand.
GTGCGCTTCGCCGCGAGGCACACGGCCTTGGCCGCGAACGCAAGCGGCGTCAGCTTCACGCCGCTGAACTCACGCGACTTCTTGAGCTTCTCGCGCAGCTCCATCATCGGCGTGACGTCGACGGTCAGGAACTCCGTGACGTGCGGTGCCGTGTAGGCGCTCTGGACCATCGCCGCGGCGGTGGCCTTGCGGACGCCCTTGATCGGTACGCGACGTTCGCGGGTGGCGGCGTCGTAACCGGTGTCCACAGTGGACGCCACAGCGGCTGCCGGGGCAGAGCCGTTGGCCGCGCGCTCGACGTCTTCACGCGTGATGACGCCACCGCCGGCGGTGCCGGTGACCGTGTAGAGGTCGATGCCGAGGTCCTTGGCGAGCTTGCGCACCGGCGGCTTGGCCAGCGGCACGTAACCACCAGCGGGAGCCACCGGAGCCGCAGCCACCGGAGCCACGACCACGGGAGCAGGAGCCACCGGCGCAGGGGCCGGCGGAGCAGCAACAGCCACCGCAGCCACCGGAGCCGCCTTGCGCGCCCGCCGTTTCGTCTCCACCGCCTTGGAGCCGTAGCCGACCAGCGGCTTCATCTCCTCCTCGGCCGCAGCTTCCGGAGCAGCAGCCGGCGCCGCCTTCCCGTCCGGATCGACGTCCAAGGTCAGCAACGGAGCCCCGACCTCGACCGTCTGCCCCACCTCGACGAGCAGCTCGGTGATCACCCCGGCCCACGGGATCGGCAGCTCGACGGCGGCCTTGGCGGTCTCGACCTCGACCACGATCTGGTTGACCGTGACCGCGTCGCCCGGCTTCACGTGCCAGGCGAGGATGTCGGCCTCGGTCAGCCCCTCTGCCGTGTCCGACAGGGGGAACTGTTTGTACTCAGGCATTTCAGCGAGTTCCCCCTTACCAGTTCAGCGAGCGGTCGACGGCGTGCAGCACCCGGTCCAGATCGGGGAGGTAGTGCTCCTCGAGCTTGGCCGGCGGATACGGCGTGTCGAAACCGGCGACGCGCAGGACGGGGGACTCCAGGGAGTAGAAGCACTCCTGCTGCACGCGGGCCGCGATCTCCGAGGTCAGCGACGACTCGGACGGCGCCTCGCTCACGGCGATCAGCCGGCCGGTCTTGCGCACCGACTCGAACACCGGACCCAGGTCGAGCGGCGAAAGCGTGCGCAGGTCGATGACCTCGAGCGACTTGCCCTCCTCCTCGGCGGCCCCGGCGGCGTCGAGCGCCACCTTCACCGACGGACCGTAGGCGACGACAGTCGCGGTGGTCCCCTCGCGCACCACGCGCGAGCCGAACACCCGGCCCGGCGACGCGTCGGTGTCGACCTCCATCTTCAGCGCGCCCGAGTGGTAGAGCTTCTTGGGCTCGAAGAAGAGGATCGGGTCGTCGGAGCGGATGGCCTCCTGGATGCCCCAGTAGGCGTCGACCGCGTTGGACACCGAGACGACCTTCAGGCCGGCGATGTGCGAGAACAGCGACTCGGGCGACTCCGAGTGGTGCTCCACGGCGCCGATCCCGCCGCCGAACGGCACCCGGATCACCACGGGCATCTTGATCTTGCCCTGCGTGCGGTAGTGCAGCTTCGCCAGCTGCGACGAGATCTGGTCGAACCCGGGGAAGATGAACCCCTCGAACTGGATCTCGCACACGGGCCGGAACCCGCGCACGGCCAGGCCCACGGCGGTGCCGATGATGCCCGACTCGGCCAGCGGCGTGTCGAGCACGCGCTGCTCGCCGAAGTCCTTCTGCAGGCCGTCGGTGATGCGGAAGACGCCGCCGAGCTTGCCGACGTCCTCACCCATGATCAGGACCTTCGGGTCCTCTTCCATCGCGCGGCGCAGGCCGAGGTTGATGGCCTTGCCGATCGTGAGCTTCTGCGGTTCGGCCATCAGTGCTCACCCGCCGTCGCGAATCCGTCCAAATAGGACACGAACTCTTTCTGCTGCGCTTCGAGAGCCGGTGAGGACTCGGCGTAGACGTTGGCGAAGATCCGCTCGGGCGGCGGCTCCGGCATGTTGAACGTGTAATCGCGAAGCTGCGTCGCGAACTCGTCGGCTTCGGCCTGCACCTGGTCGAAGAAGTCGTGGTCCGCACCGCCGCCGCGCGCGAGGTAGGCCCGCACGCGCTCGATCGGGTCCTTGAGCTTCCACTCCTCCAGCTCGTCCGAGAGCCGGTAGCGGGTGGGGTCGTCGGTGGTGGTGTGGGCGTCCATCCGGTAGGTGAAGGCCTCGATCAGCACCGGGCCGTTGCCGTGCCGGCACTCCTCCAGCGCCCACCGGGTGACGGCGAGGCAGGCGAGCACGTCGTTGCCGTCCACGCGGATGCCGGGGAAGCCGTAGCCGCGGGCGCGCTGGTACAGCGGCAGGCGCGACTGGCGCTCGGTCGGCTCGGAGATGGCCCACTGGTTGTTCTGGCAGAAGAAGACGAGCGGCGCGTCGTAGACGGCGGCCCAGACGAAGCCTTCGTGCACGTCGCCCTGCGAAGTGGCTCCGTCGCCGAAGTAGCAGATCGTGGCTTCACCGTCGTCGTCGCCGACTTTGCCCTCGAACTTCTGCCCCATCGCGTACCCGGCCGCGTTCAGGACCTGGTTGCCGATGACGATCGTGTACGGGTGGAAGCGGTGGGCGGCGAAGTCCCAGCCACCCTGGTCCGTGCACCGGAAGATGCCGAGCAGCTCACGCAGGTCCACGCCGCGCGTGTACGCGACGCCGTGCTCGCGGTAGCTCGGGAACGCCATGTCCGTGGGCTTCAGCGCGCGGCCGGAGCCGATCTGCGCGGCCTCCTGGCCCAGCAGCGGGACCCAGATCCCCAGCTGCCCCTGGCGCTGCATCGCGTTGGCCTCGCGGTCGGCGCGGCGCACCAGCACCATGTCGCGGTACAGGTTGCGCAGCGCGTCGTCGTCGACGTCCTCGACGTACTTGTCGAACTGCGGCGACGGAATTCGCTGACCTTCGGGGGTGAGCAGCTGAGTCAGCTCAGCGCCACCTTCGCTCGTTGCTCGCAGACCCGCGATCACCTGTTCGGGCGAGGGCTTGGCCGCTACGGCGGCGGGCCCGTCTCCAGGTTCGGGGTGCGTCCACTGTTCGGACGGCATGCGCAGTATCTCCTCGGTGTCGGCGCCGCGGTGGCCGCTTGTGGCGGCCACAGCGACTGCACCGGCGGGGACCTACCCCCCGGATTCGGGGCGTCTGGCCACCGTCGGCGTTGACGGTTCTCGTCGCCATCCTGGCACGAAGCCGCGCGCGATGGTGAACCGCGGATGCTGATTTGTTGCTGAGATCCGGGCGCCTGAACAGGCAAAACGCTGGGAAATCCGAGTATGGGACGAACGATGATCGGGAATCCGCACCGCTGCCCACCAGGCGTCACCGGTCGGGCACCGGTCGCGTCCGGGTGGCGGGTTTCACGACCTCGACAGCGGTCGTGACGTCGGTCACCGTGGCAGGATGGCCGGCGTGGAACAGAAATCCGTACGTGAAACCGTCGTCTCGACGTGGATCAACGACGTCGTGCCGAGCCTGTCCGGTCTCGTCGCGATCCCGGCGTTGTCCCCGGCGTTCGACGCGGACTGGGCCGCGAGCGGTCACCTCGCCGCGGCCGTCGAACACGTGAAGACGTTCATCGCCGGGCGTGACCTGCCGGGCGTGTCGATCGAGGTCGTGCAGCTCGAGGAGCGTTCCCCGCTGCTGTTCGTGGACGTGCCCGCCACCGCGGGCGCCACGGACAAGCCGACCGTGCTGATGTACGGCCACCTCGACAAGCAGCCCCCGGTCGGCGGCTGGTCCGAGGGCCTCGACCCGTGGACGCCGGTGATCCGCGACGGCCGCCTCTACGGCCGCGGCTCCGTCGACGACGGCTACTCCGGCTACGCGGCCGTGTCCGCGCTGGAGGCCGTGCGCGCGGCCGGCGGCGAGCACGCGCACACCGTGGTGCTGCTGGAGACGGGTGAAGAGTCGGGCAGCCCCGACCTGCCCGCGTACGTCGAGCACCTGAGCTCGCGCCTTGGCGAGGTCGGCCTCGTCGTCTGCCTCGACGCGGGTGGCATGGACTACGAGCGGCTGTGGCTGACCACGAGCCTGCGCGGCATGCTGCACCTCACCGTCACCGTGCAGCTGCTCGCGACGGCCCAGCACTCCGGCCTGGCCAGCGGCGTCGTCGCTTCGTCGTTCCGCGTGCTGCGGCAGCTGCTGGAGCGCATCGAGAGCGGCGAGACCGGCGAGATCAAGCTCGCGGAGCTCAACGTCGAGGTGCCGGCGAGCCGACTGGCCGAGATCGAGGCCGTGGCCGAGGTGGCGCCGGAGAAGCTGCAGACCGCGTTTCCGCTGGTCAGCGGCGGCCGGACGATGTCGGAAGACGCACTGGAGCTGCTGCTGAACAACTACTGGCGGCCCACGTTGTCGATCATCGGCGCCGACGGCTTCCCGCTGCCCGCCAACGCCGGCAACGTGCTGCGCGAGAGCACCACGCTCACGCTGAGCTTCCGCCTGCCGCCCACGGCCGAGGCGGCTCCTGCGTTGGCCGCCGTGAAGCGCGTGCTGACCACGGACGTGCCGTACGGCGCTTCGGTGACCATCCACGAAGACGCGCAGGCCGAGAACGGCTGGAACGCGCCCGAGGAGGCGCCGTGGCTCTCGGCCGCGCTGCGCCGCGTCAGCGACGAGGTGTTCGGCCGCCCCCACCGCGCCGCCGGCATGGGCGGGTCGATCCCCTTCATGGGCCTGCTCGGCGAGAAGTACCCGCAGGCACAGTTCCTGGTCACGGGCGCGTGCGGCGCCGACTCGAACATCCACGTGCCGGACGAGTGGCTGAACCTGGACTACGCGCAGCAGGTCACGGAGGCCGTCGCGCACATCTTGGACGCGCACGCACGGAGCTGAGGTTGCGGTGAAAAGTCCCGGCGCCGGTTGGTCGGTGCCGGGACTTTCCCAACCGCGGGTGCTCCACAGTAGACGCCTTGTGGTTTGGACCACACACTTTTCGCGTCTCAGCTGATACCGGGAGTCACGACTGCATAGGGTGAGACTGCGCCGTAACGTACGGGTGCTGTGCTTACCCGCTTTCGAGTGGCAATATGCGTGCTCTCGACAGTTGAGAACTACGAGGAGTGACGAAGTGGCCCGAGGACACCAGATGAAGGCGCTCGCCCTTCTCCCGGCTTTCGCGCTGGTCGGCCTGACCATGGCCTGCGGCGCGGGCGGCAGTGGCGCGGGCGATGCGGGAAGTGCAAGCTCGTCGGCGGCGGCCCCTGGGGGCTCGTCGGACATCCCGGCCGTGGCCAAGGACGACAAGCTCGCCGCGATGGTGCCGGCTTCGGTCACCAGCGACGGCAAGATCCTGGTCGGTCAGGACCAGAGCTATCCGCCCAACGAGTTCCAGGACGAGAACGGCAAGGTCACCGGCTTCGACGTCGACCTGGGCACCGCGATCGGGCAGAAGCTGGGGCTGCAGATGGAGTTCCAGAACTCCGCCTTCGACGGCATCATCCCCGGCATCCAGGCCGGCAAGTACGAGCTCGCGATGTCGTCGTTCAGCATCAACCCGGAGCGGCTGCAGACGGTCGACATGGTCAGCTACTACAAGGCCGGCACGTCGCTCGCCGTCCTCAAGGGCAACCCGGACGGCCTGAACCTCGACGACCTGTGCGGCAAGAAGATGGGCGTGCAGAAGGGCACCACGCAGGTCGACGACCTGCAGACGCGCTCCGACGCCTGCGTCAAGGCGGGCAAGCCGGCCATCGACGTCACGCAGCTGCAGGCGCAGACGGACGTCAACCTGGCGCTGACGGCCAAGCGCGTGCAGGGCGAGCTGGCCGACTCCCCGGTGATCGACTACGCCGTGAAGCAGACCGGCGGGCAGCTGGAGGTCGTGGGCGCGCCGTACGACACCGCGCCCTACGGCATCGTGCTCAAAAAGGACAGCGGCGACTACACGAAGGCCGTGCAGCAGGCCGTGCAGGCGCTGATCGACGACGGCACGTACAAGAAGATCCTCGACAAGTGGGGCCTGTCCGGTGCGGGCGCCGTGACCACGTCGGAGATCAACCCGGCTTCCTGAAGCCGTAGATAGGACGTAGTTCTCGTGCCCAGTAACTTCGAGGCTCCTCCGACCGTGGAGGCGCCGGCCGACACGACACCCATCAAGGCCGTCCCAGTGCGCCACTACGGGCGCTGGGTGGCCGGGGTGATCATTCTGTTCCTGGCGTTCATCGTCGTGCGCAGCGTTGTCACCAACGTCAACCTGGACTGGCCGACGGTGTGGGCCTACATGTTCAACGACCGTGTGCTGCGCGGTCTGCAGAACACGTTGATCCTCACGGTCATCTCGATGGCCATCGGCATCGTCGGTGGCGTGCTGCTCGCGGTGATGCGCCTTTCGCCGAACCCGTTGATGAAGGGTGCGGCGGGAATCTACGTCTGGTTGTTCCGCGGCACCCCGCTGATCACGCAGCTGGTGTTCTGGAACTTCCTGGCGTTCGCGTACCCGCGGCTCGGCCTCGGCATCCCGTTCGGCCCCGAGTTCGTTTCGTGGGACACCAACACGCTGATCAACCAGTTCACGGCATCGCTGCTCGGCCTCGGCCTGAACGAGGCCGCGTACATGGCGGAGATCGTGCGCGGTGGCATCCAGTCGATCGACGCCGGCCAGCTCGAAGCGTCGTCGGCCCTCGGGATGAAGCGCACGACCACGTTGCGGCGCATCATCCTTCCCCAGGCGATGCGCGTGATCATCCCGCCGACGGGCAACGAGACGATCTCAATGCTCAAGACCACATCGCTGGTCGTCGTGATCGGGTACTTCGAGCTGATGGTCGCGGTGCAGACCATCTACGCGCAGAACTTCAAGACCATCCCGCTGCTGCTGGTGGCGGTGATCTGGTACCTGATCATGACGTCGATCCTCACCGTCGCCCAGTACTTCATCGAACGCCACTTCGCTCGCGGGACCACGCGCGGGATCACTGACAAGAACAGGTGGGGCACTCGGATGTTCGGGTTCCGCGTCGGGCGCCAGGGCAGCGGAGGTGTCGGATGACCGCGGTCGTTTCCGCGCAGAAGATCTGCAAGAGCTTCGGTTCGCTGAACGTGCTGAAAGGTATCGACCTCGAAGTCCACGAACGCGAAGTGTTGTGCCTCATCGGCCCTTCAGGCTCGGGCAAGTCCACCCTGCTGCGCTGCATCAACCACCTCGAGAAAATCGACGCAGGCCGTTTGTACGTCGACGGCGTCCTCGTCGGCTATCGGCAGCGGGGCGACAAACTCCACGAACTGCGGGAAAAAGAGGTCGCCTTCCAGCGCAAGGACATCGGCATGGTGTTCCAGCGCTTCAACCTCTTCCCCCACATGACCGCGCTGGAGAACGTCATGGAGGCCCCGATCCAGGTCCGCCGCGAACCTCGCTCCGAGGTCCGCCAGCGCGCCCTGGAACTCCTCGAGCGCGTCGGCCTGGCCGACAAAGCGGGCTCCTACCCGGCCCAGCTTTCCGGCGGCCAGCAACAACGCGTCGCCATCGCCCGCGCGCTGGCCATGCAGCCCAAACTGATGCTCTTCGACGAGCCCACGTCCGCCCTGGACCCGGAACTCGTCGGCGACGTCCTGGGCGTCATGCGCCAACTCGCGAAAGACGGCATGACCATGGTCGTGGTCACCCACGAAATGCAGTTCGCTCGCGAGGTGGCCGACAAGGTGCTGTTTATGGACGGCGGCGTGGTCGTCGAGGCCGGCCCACCCGACCAGGTAATCGGCGACCCGCGACACCAGCGCACGAAAGAATTCCTGGCCCGGGTCCTAAGCCCGAACGCTTGATCACCGGTGTGGCCGCTTCCCCGCGGGGAGGCGGCCACACTGCTGTTCAGGGGTCAGCGCGGGAGCCTTCAGCGTCCGCTGCGCAGCTCGTTCTCCAGCTGCTGCACCTTCTTCACGAGGTCCTGCGGTCCCGCCCCAGCCAGGCTGATCCACCCCGACTTGTCCACCCCGAACAGAATCCGCCCCTGCTCGGTATCAATCCATCCCGGCGGATTCTCATTCCGCAACCGCTTTCCCCGACTGTCCCTGACCGCGACGTACAGCCGCCCGAAATACGTCTTCGGCGCCCGCAGCCACTGCACCACCTGCTTGGCGTCCCGAATACTCGGACTGGTGCCGCTCGGAATAACGCCACTCTTGATCATGTTCAGATCCGCATCGGAACAGTTCAGCGACGCGATCCGCGCCGCCGGCGCCTCCGGCAGCAGCAGCGCGAACTCCCGCGCCAACGCCTCCGCCGACACAGGCGCGATGTAGAGCACCTGGTTCACCGTCACCACGCTCACTGCATCCCGCCCACTCGCCGCGGCCCGCACAGTGCGCTCGCCCTTGTCGGACTTCACCCACGAGTAGTACTCGACCCCCGGGCGCTGCAGCAGCTGCAGCACCTCGACGAAGTCGTCGTCCAGCCGCCCGCCGCGGATCAGCCCCCGTTGGTTCAGCTCCGCGTCCGTGTCGGCCGCCAGCCGCTTCCGCTCGTCCGGCGAGTACCACAGCGCGCCCCGCACCAGCGTCGGGTGGATGTCGCCGAGGTTGAGCCGCTCGAGCAGCACCTCGTACGTCTGCAGGCTCAACTCCACCGGCTTGCGCAGCACTTTCTCACTCCCCCTTTGTCAGACTTCGGCAGCCGGCGTCGACGGGATGACCACGTCGTTCCTGTTGCTTGCCATCGAAACGCGGCCATTCGCCAGTTCGTCCGTCTGACATCGCTGCCGTGCCTCCCCGCACGGGCCGCTCCAACTCGGGTGCGGCCTACCCTCTGTTCATGTCCCGCTTCGCTAGGTGACTTTAACAGGATTCAACCGCTCCGAAGCGCGCTTCCCTCAAGATCACCCGCCTCGGTAGGGCGGCCGGCCACCTGCCAGCCGCCCCGGCGCTTCCCTACGCCCCGATCACCGGCGGGGTGGGCTTGTTGCCGTCGTATCCGCCGAAGATGGAGTCGGGGTCTTCCTCGGACAGGAGGATCTTGCGCTGGTGCTCCTCGTCCTCAGGCCCCTTGCCGCCCTTGTTTCCGCCGGCACCCATGCCACCACCCATGCCGGGCTGGCCCTTGGCACCGGCCGCACCCATTCCACCGGGCCTCGCGGCGCCTGCGCCTTCACCCATCGCACCGGCTCCGGTGCCCGCACCTGCACCGACGCCACGCCCGGCACCCGCTGCGCCACCGGATGCCCCGCCACCGCCGGGCCCGAAGCCGCTGCCGCTGCCACCGGGACCGAAGCCGCCCCGGCCGCCGCCCGGCCCGAAGCCGCCACCGCCGCCGAATCCGCCGACCGGCCCGAACCCGGGACCGAAGCCGCTGCTGTTGCCACCGCCGGGCCCGTTGACCCCAACCCCACCGGGCCCCTGCCACGACGATGATCCGGGTCCACCCGGCGTCTGCGTCGGCCCTGCGAACGCGGCACTCGTGGTGTCATTCGCCGCCGGGGTGTTCACTCCGACCGTCGAATGCCCCGGCGGAGCAGGAGCGTGGTATCCGGCCGCGCCGGGAGGTGCGGAGTAGGTGCTGGGGCCAGGCGTGTAACCGCCGGAATGCCCGGAAGAGTGGCTACCGCTGCCGGAGCTGTGGGGGCCACCGGACGTCACCGGCGTTACTTGATCAGGCGTGATCCCGCTGGCGGAGACGTTGGGGTCGTGAGCTGCCGGGTAGTCCGGCGCGAGAGTCGTCCTGCGCGGCTGAGTGCTCTGGTAGTACGGCTCGTACAGCTCGACGTTGAACTTGGTATCGGCGTCGAACTGAGCGGCTGCCTTCTCGTCGTCACTCGCTCCGATCGAGAACCAGTCTTCAGGCGTGTTGTCGTTGGCCTTGTCCTTGGAAACGTTCTTCGCGTTGTCGCGGACGTAGCGAAACGCGTCGGATTGTTCTTGCATGGAACGGCTTGCCCGGTCCAGGTTCTCGCTGGCGATTTGAGAACCTTGGATCAAGGGCGTGAGGCCCGCGGTGCCTGTATCGGCCGCCTTGCCGTGCCAGAATTCGTTGAGCGCACTCTGCCCTGAGGTCAACGTGCGCACGATGTTCTCGTGGATTGTCTTGAGTGAGCCAGACGCGTCTCGGGCGTTGTCCAGAGGCTCTGTTTGCCCAGGATTGTGGATATAGGTGTAAATCTCCCAGCCGCTGTAGGTCATGATCAATCAGCCTTTGAGGTGCGTGATCGCGGCGGACGCCAGCGCTGTGGCCATGGAGCACGGGTCCTGGAGGGCTGGATTGCCGTCTCGAAGCTGGGTGATCACCGTGTACGTGACGTCGTTACGAATCCCGACTGCGAGATTGCATGCGCCTAGGCCTTCGCCACCGTTGTCGTACACCACCGCCGGGTAGCCCTGGATGGACGGCTGCGGCTTGAAGGTCGTTAGCGCGCCGCGGGAGTGCTGGATGTACAGACCGTTCAATCCGTCCTTGTTCGCAGTGACCAGTCCGCCGCTGACGTTGCCGGTGCCATCGAAAGTCCAGGCGCAGTCTTTGCCCAAGTCTGAGTCGTCGACCGCAGTCTTCTTCACCGTGCCGCCGGCGCTTTCGACAACGGTGACCGGCACTGCCGAACACGGGTCGGCCTCAATGGAGGACGTGTCAGTGATCGGCTCAGTGATTTTGGGCGCCAAGCTCTGCGGTGCTGTCGAGTTGGCCGACGGTGAAGGAGAGGGCATACCGGAGGTTGATCCGCCGCTGCATGCGGCTGAGGTCAGTGCTGCGGCGATCAACACGACTGCCGAACTGCGGGCTCGCATCTACAGGGCCTTTCCGAAATTGCGTAGCTGTTCTTTGGTTTGCTCGTCGTTATTCTGATAGGCGGTGCGAATATCCTTCAGTGTTTTGACGTATGCGCTGATGAAATCCGTGGCGCCCTTCAAGAACTGGTTATAGGAAGCGCCGGAAGCACTCGCGGTTTGGACGTACCCCTGACTTCCGACTTCGGATCCGGGTGCTGGGATCTGCATCAGCTTTGCCGCGTGCCGGCGCGCCTCGGCGTAGTCACCGTCAAGGCTGTCTTCGAGCTGGGTGATTACCTTGTCGATTGCTTCCGGGTCGAAGTCCCAGCCACCGTTCGCCGATGCGGTTGCGAAATCGGACTTCGCCTGGTCCGACCCCAGTGCGAGATAGTCCGGGGGCTGGGCAGGTGGCGGTGCGGTGTTCGAGCCCGGTATCAGACCAGAGTCTGCCGGTGCCTGTTGCGCCGGTGTGGTCAGCTCGTTGTTGACACCCTGCAGCCCGCCTGTGTTTCCGTCTGGCATGTCGTGCCTCCCCGCACGGGCCGCGCGCGCGGCCTACCCTGTGTTCAGATTCAGCTCCAGCAAGTGACCTTAACAGGGACGACTCCCCCACAAGATCGGTTCCCGCAAGATCACCCGCCGGCGGGGAACAGCTCGTCAGGCGTTGAAAAGCACCACGAACTTGGCAGTCCGCCAACAAGTCACCGCTACTCCATTAGGACGCTTGCCATTCCTCCTCTCTTCCGATTCGCTGGTACTACCACCAGCGAGCGAGGGGGCACGTGCCGACCGACACGACGCTGCCGCCGCTGGATCCGTTTGCCGGGGTGCCCGACAAGAGGTACGAGGTGAAGGCCGCGGACCTGCTGAAACCCGGCACGGGCGGGATTCTCGGGTGGCGCAAGCAGGCGACCAACGCGCCGATCGTGCAGGTCGAGGACGCGTACATCACCGGGACGTTCGACCTGAGGGCCGCCGAGCTGGGGTATCTGTTCCGCTTCGAGCGGTGCCGGTTCGAGTTTCCGCCGGATGTGCGGGAGGCGAACGTGCTCGGGCTCGTCTTCCGGAAGTGCTGGTTGCCGGGGCTCAAGGCGCGCAACCTGCGTAGCCGCAACGATGTTCGGCTCATCCGGAGCGTGGTGGAGGTCGGGCCGGAGGACAGTGAGATCCCCGAGACCACGATCATGCGCGGCGACGACCGCGAGCGTGGCATGCCCAACGCCGCCGTGAACCTCACCGACGCCGTGATCGAGGGGTCGGTCGTGCTCACGCGCACGACGATCAAGCACCCCCACGGCAAGGCGATCCAGGCCGACCGGCTCGTGATCACGGGCGCGCTGCTCGCGTATCGCATGGTGGCGCGCGGCGAGGTGCGCGTGCCGGGTATGCGCACGGGCGGCAACGTGAACTTCTCCGGCGCGGAGTTCGACAACCCCGACGGCTTCGCGTTCAACGGCAACGGCATCCACATCGGCGGCAGCCTGCTGTGCGAAGTGGACAACTACGGTCCGGCCGCCGAGCGGAAACGGTTCTCCGCCAAGGGCATCATGTACTTCCCGAGCGCCACTGTGGACAGTGACATCGTCCTGCGGGAGGCGAAACTGACCGTGGACCAGCGCGGGCCGGTGGCCGTCGACGCGTGGAAGTCGAACGACCCGTACCTCGACCCGCGGCCCGCGCTCGTCGCCGATCGGCTGAAGGTCGACGGCAACCTGGAGCTGTCCGACGGGTTGCAGGCGTTCGGCACGCTGCGCATGGTCAACGCGCGCATCGGCGGCTCGCTCAGGCTGGCCGGCGCGGAGATCAAGATGGCGCGCGGCCGCGCGACGCCGTACTACGACCGCGCGCTGCACCTCGACGGGTCGACCATCGGCGGGGACGTCGAGGCCACGAGCCTGCGCGTGCCCGTGGGGCAGCTGCGCATGGCGGACGTGCAGATCGGCGGCAACTTCCTCGCGTGGAATTCGATGTTCCTGCACCCCGGGCGCGACGTCTTCTCCGCGCGCCGCGCCAAGATCGCGGGCAACTTCCAGCTCACCGACGCGACGTTGCAGGGCACCGTGCGCCTGCAGGGCGTCGTGGTGGGCGGCAGCGTGAACCTCTACGGCAGCAAGCTCACCGAGCCGGGGCAGCGCACGTCGTCGAGCTTCTCGCTCGACGTCCGGACCGCGCGAATCGGCCGTGACCTGGTGCTGACGGAGAACAAGGACCGCGCGTTCGTCGCGGAGGGCGGCGTCAATCTCGACGGCGCGCAGATCGCTCGGCGGCTCGAGCTCGGCGGCGCACAGCTCGGATCCCTTCCGTCGCACGGGATCGCGCTCGACGCGAGCGACGTGACGGCCGACGAGTTCCTCTTCGGCTTCCGCACGCCGCCCGCGGGACGCGTCGTGCTCCGGCGCGCGCACTGCGGGACCCTCGGCGACACGGAGGAGTTCTGGGCCGCCGCGGACGGCATCGAGCTCGACGACTTCCGTTACGACGCCTTGAAACACGGCATCCCCCTCGACGACGACCGCGCTCTCGACCATCGCATCGCGTTGCTGAGCAATGCGATGCGCGGCTACCGGCCCGGTCCGTACGACCAGCTCGCCGCGACCCTGCGCGCGGCCGGCAACGAAGAACACGCCTCGACGGTCGGGTTGCGCAAGCAGCAGTTCCGCTACGAAGCGCTCGCGAAGGGGTTCAAGATCTTCGGCCCCGGCGTGCGGCTGTGGAGCTTCCTGCAACGCTCGATGGTCGGCTACGGCTACCGGCCGGTGCGCGCGCTCGGCTGGCTGCTGACGTTGCTGGTGCTCGGCAGCCTGTGGTTCGGCCTCGGCAGCGACGACTGCGTGCAGAACCCCGGCCGCTACGCCGTGAGCGGGCCGCGCTGCCTCGTCAACCAGCAGGACACGGGGCTGCAGTGGAACCCGGTGATCTACACGGCCGACCTGCTGGTGCCGATCGTCGACTTCGGCAACAAGTCGCGCTGGTACATGCACGGCGCGGACAACTGGGTGGCCGCCGGCTTCACCGTCTCTGGCTGGCTGCTCGCGACGACCGTCGCGGCCGGCTTCGGCCGCATGGTGCGCCGCGACAGCTGAACAAACCTCACTCCGACAGCCCCGACCAGAACGCCACCTCACGCGCGTCAGCCGGCTCTTCGGCCAACGGCGCGCCGTCGAACTCATGCCGCAGGTAACCGCGCAGGTCCCAGCCGTATACCACCACGTCAGCGTGGTAAACGGACAACACCGGATACCCCGACGCGCCCGCGATCGCCGGCAGGTAGCGGTGTCCGCAGACCGGCACCAGCTGGGGCACGGCGGCGAGACATCGCTGGGCGCAGGCCAGCGCGTTGGAGAGCACCCTGGGCCGCTCGCCCCACGACGGGTGCCAGAAGCCGTTGTGCTCGACCTCGTACAGCAGCCCGTCGACGGGCCAGTCGAGGCGTTTTCGCAGGTGATCCGGGTTGCCGTGCAGCCAATCGGGCCACCGGTCGCCCACCGGCACGCCCGCGGTGAGAAACGCCCGGTGGTCCAGGGAGAACCGGAAGCCGAACTGGGCTTCGACGTCGGTGAGCTCGGCTTCCGACAAGCCCGGACGCAGGGGCTCCCCGAGGCTTTCCTGCAGCGTGCGGGCCTCCTCCACCGTGAGGACTTGCTGGACGTGTGACATACGAAGAAGCGTACGTACCGCCCACACGGCCTCGCGCGTCCTTTTTGCGCCGCCTTGACGGCCGGACAACAACCTCCCTCGGCGGGGTGAGGTTCTTCTCCCAGACCGTGGTTGACGGAACACACCACGGCAACGTGTAGTTCACTCGTCGCGTGAGTTCCGCACAGGCGCGAGTACGCGCACCCGAACTGACCGGCGACGTCTGGCTCAACACCGGCGGCCGGCGACTCTCCCTCGCGGAGTTGCGCGGGCGGATCGTGCTGCTCGACTTCTGGACCAGTGGCTGCGTCAACTGCCTGCACGTGCTCGACGAGCTGCGCCCGCTCGAGGAGGAGTACGTCGACGTCCTGGTCACCGTGGGGGTGCACTCGCCGAAGTTCCTGCACGAGGGTGAGCGCGCGTCGATCGAGGCGGCCGTGCGCCGCTACGAGGTGCACCACCCCGTGGTGAACGACCCGAAGATGGAGCTGTGGTCGCAGTACGCCGTGCGTGCGTGGCCGACGCTGGTGGTCGTCGACCCCGAGGGCTACGTCGTGCACGTCGCCGCGGGTGAGGGCCACGGTGAAGCGCTGAGACGCGTTGTCGCGGACCTCGTGGCGAAGCACGCCGCGAAGGGCACGCTCCGCCGGGGCGGCAACCCGTACGTGCCGGTCGAAGAGCAGCAGACGGAGCTGCGCTTTCCGAGCAAGGCCGTCGCCACGGCGGAGGGCCGCATCCTCGTCGCCGACACCGGGCACCACTCCGTGGTCGAGTTCGCGTCCGACGGCGAGACCGTGATCCGCCGCTTCGGCAGCGGCGAGCGAGGCGCGCAGGACGGGCCGTTCGACGTCGCCACCTTCACCGAGCCCTCGGGCATCGCGCTGCTGCCCAACGAGGTCGCCCAGCGCGCCGGCTACCACGCCGTCGTCGCCGACACCGCGGGTCATCGACTGCGCGGCATCGACCTCAACACCGGCGAGGTCACCACCGTCGCCGGCACCGGCAACCAGTGGCGCAACGGCACCGACACCGGCAAAGCCCTCGACACCGACCTCACGAGCCCGTGGGACGTCGCGTGGTGGGCGCCCGCCGGAGGCGTCGTGGTCGCCATGGCCGGCAACCACACGCTCAGCGTTTTCGACCCGATCTCCGGCGGCATCCGCCGCTTCGCCGGGACGACCGTTGAAGGCCTCAAAGACGGCGAAGCGAGCGAGGCGTTCTTCGCGCAGACGTCCGGCCTCGCGCCCGACGGCGACAAGCTGTGGCTCGCCGACGCGGAAACCTCGGCGCTGCGGTGGATCGAGCCCGAGGGCGAGACGTTCACCGTGCACACCGCCGTCGGCACCGACCTGTTCTCCTTCGGCCACGCCGACGGCGCGGCCGAAGAAGCGCTGCTGCAGCACCCGCTGGGCCTGGCCGTACTGCCCGGCGACCGCATCGCGATCGCCGACACCTACAACGGCGCCGTCCGCCGCTACGACCCGTTCACGCGCGAGGTCACCACGCTCGCCACCGGCCTCGCCGAGCCGCAGGGCCTGCTGCTGCACGACGGTGAGCTGCTCGTCGTCGAGTCGGCAGGCAACCGTCTCGCGCCGGTCGGAGCCCAAGTCACGACCGTGGCCGGCGAGAAGAACGCGGTCCGGCGCCCGCCGACGGTGCTCGCGACCGGCGACGTCGAGTTCGCCGTGGTCTTCACGCCGCCGCCGGGTGAGAAGCTCGACGACCGCTACGGGCCGTCCACGCGGCTGGAGGTCAGCGCGTCGCCGCCGGAGCTGCTCGCCGACGGCGCCGGCATCGGCACCGACCTCACCCGCCGCATCCGGTTCGCCGACGGCGTAACGGAAGGCGTGCTGCAGGTCGTCGCCCAGGCGGCCAGCTGCGACGAGGGCGGCGAGCACCCCGCGTGCCGCATCACGCGGCAGGACTGGGGTGTGCCGGTGCGCTTCGAGAGCGGTGGTGAGCGCACGCTCAGCCTGGTCATGGCGGGTGAGCCGAAGCCGGCGGCACCCAGTCAGTAGCATTGGGGACGTGCCCGACAAGCCCAAGCTCCAGATCCAGATGCTGCAGGACCGCGTGCTCGTGCGCCTGTCGCCGGAGGAGGGCGAGCGCCGCAGCAGCGGCGGAATCGTGATCCCCGCGACCGCGCAGGTGGCCCGCAGGCTCGCCTGGGGTGATGTACTGGGCGTCGGCAACAGCGTGCGCAACGTCAAGCAGGGCGATCGCGTGCTCTTCAACCCGGAGGACCAGCTCGAGGTCGAGATCCAGGGTGAGGGCCACTTCGTGCTGCGCGAACGGGACGTTCACGCCGTCGCCACCGAGCGGACCGAACACGGCACGGGGCTCTACCTGTAGCTCCCGGCCACGGGAGGGCAGGCGTGCGCGAAGACGAGACCTCGCAGGACCTCTTCATCGACGACCTGCTGCCGGAGCGCGAAGACGACGACCTCGCCACCGAGATCTTCGCCGTCGTCGACGGGCCCCCGCTGCCGGAGACGCCGCAGCGGCGCCTGCGCAAGGGTGTCGCACGCACGTTCATGATCGTCGGCTGCGCGCTGGGGCTCTTCGTACTGCTGTACGCGATCGACCTCGTCACCAGCGCCGGCGACGTGCCGCGCGGCGTGCTCGTGGCGGGCGTCGACGTCGGTGGCCTCTCCCACGCCGACGCCGAGGCCAAGCTGCGCACGGAGCTGCAGCCGCGGCTGACGCAGCCGGTGACCTTGCACGCGGGCGACATCACGACGTCGATGGTGCCGTCGGAGTCCGGCCTCGGCCTCGACTGGCCAGGCACGCTCGCGCAGGCCGGGCACCAGCCGTTGAGCCCGATCACGCGGTTCCTGTCGTTCTTCACCACGCGCGACGTCGGCGTGGTCACGCGCTCGGACCAGGAGCAGGTGGCGCAGGCGCTGGGCACCCTCGCGACGGACAAGCTCAACCACCCGCTGGTCGAGGGCAGCATCGGCTTCCAGCCCGGGGACGACGGCGCCGTCACTGCGTACCCCGTGGAGCCGCGACAGGGCCAGGAGCTCACCGACGTGCGCGCGGCCGCGCAGACCGTGGCGAACGAGTGGCTCGCACCGGGCGGCGTCACGCTGCAGATGGCCGTGAGGCCGGCGAAAGCCACGTCGAAAGGCGTTCACGCGCTGCTCGACCAGGTCGTGGCCCTCGCCGTCGCCGCGCCGGTGGTGTTGCACGGGCAGGGCAAGGACGTCGCGCTGGAGCCGGCGGCCATCGCGGGGTCGTTCCAGTTCGCGCCGCGCGACGGCGGCTCGCTCGAGCTGCGCATCGACCAGGGCAAGCTGCAGCAGGCCGTGGAATCCGACCTCGCGTCGACCGAAACCGACGGGCGCAACGCCGAAATCGTGTTCACCTCGGGCGCGCCGACCGTCAACCCGTCCGAAGACGCCCGGAAGATCAACTGGGCCAACACTTTCAAGTCGCTCACGGCCGTGCTCGCCAAGCCGAGGGGGCGTGACCTGCCGGTGGCCTACGACGCCACGAAGCCGAGCCTCTCCACCGACGCGGCCAACGCGCTGGGCATCAAGGAGGTGATCGGCGAGTTCACCACGAGCGGGTTCTCCGGCCCCGCGGCCACGAACATCCAGACGCTGGCCGACCGAATCTCCGGTGCCATCGTGAAACCCGGCGACACGTTCAGCCTCGGCGCCCGCTCGGGCTCGCGGACCGCGGCCGACGGCTACGTCAGCGCGCCCGCGAACGAAGACGGCACCGGTCCTTCCGTGGTGGGCGGCGGAGTTTCGCAGCTCGCGTCCACTTTGTACAACGCGGCGTACCTGGCCGGCCTCGGCGACGGCGGCCACCTCGCCCACGACCACTACCTCGACCGCTACCCCGCCGGCCGCGACGCGAAAGCCATCGACGACGCGGGGAACCCGGTGGAGCTGAAGATCACCGACAACGACGACACGGGCTTCGCGATCCAGGCCGGCGTCAGCGGGGATTCCGTCACCGTGCGGATCTGGGGCACGAAACACTACCTCGTCGAGGGCCGCACCGGGGGCACGTCCGACGAGGTCTCGCCGACCGTCCAATTCGGACCCGGTCCCGACGGCGCGTGCCGGCCGTCGATCGGCGCGCCGGGCTTCAGCGTGTCCGACACACGCGTGTTCCACGACCTGGCGACGGGCAACGAGGTCCGTGAGGAAACGCGCAACACCACGTACTCGCCGCAGCCGATCGTGATCTGCTGACAGCGTCCACATAGGACAGAACGGCCCGGCCCGCACAAGGGGCCGGGCCGCGAAGTCACCTGTTGATACTTCGCTTGCTCCACAGGCTCGCGACCAAGGCCACGCCGAGTGCGGCGACACCGACCTGGGTGATGATTTCGAGCCAGTCGATGCCGCTCGTGTCGGCGTATCCGATGCCGCGCGCGATGGCGCTGCCGATGAAGGCGGCCGCGATGCCCACGAGGAGCATCAGCCAGATCGGGATGTTCTGTTTGCCGGGCACGACCAAGCGGCCGAGCAGGCCGAGGATCAAGCCGACCACGATGGCGCTGATGATGCCTGAGACGGTCATCGAAACTCCTCTGCCAGATGGGTTCCGGGCCGAGCCGCGGACTCGGCGTCCGGATGCCCTGGGAACGGACGGCCGAAACTCGAGACCACGGCGATATCACCCACCTGGCACCAGCGTGCCGTGAGCCGCGGCGGGAGCTCTCACCCGCAGCGGGCGAAGTCACCCGGAAGAAACACGGATGCCCCCGGCCCGAGATGGGCCGAGGGCATCCGCAGGGGAACGGGAAGAGCCTAGAAAGCCGCCTCGTCCAGCTCCATCAGCGCGTTGTCGGCGCCTTCGACGATCGTGCGGCGCGAGGACAGCTCCGGCAGCACCGACTTCGCGAAGAACGACGCCACGGCCACCTTGCCCTCGTAGAAGGCCACGTCCTTGGCCGCCGCGCCCGCGTCGAGCTTGGCGATCGCGACCTCGGCCTGCTTGAGCAGCTGCCAGCCCACCAGCAGGTCGCCCATCGACATCAGCAGCCGCACGGTGTGCTGGCCGACCTTGTTGATGCTCTGCGGGTCGTCCTGCGAAGCGGTGAGGAAGCCGATCATCGCGCCGAGCATGCCCTGGGAGTCCTCGAGGGCCTGCTTCAGTAGCGCGCGCTCGTTCTTGAGCCGGCCGTTGCCCGCCTCGGACTCGATGAACTTCGTGATCTCACCGGCGAGGAACGCGAGTGCCTGCCCCTTGTCGCGCACGATCTTCCGGAAGAAGAAGTCGAGCGACTGGATGGCCGTGGTGCCCTCGTAGAGCGAGTCGATCTTCGCGTCGCGGATGTACTGCTCGATGGGGTAGTCCTGCAGGAAGCCGGACCCGCCGAGCGTCTGCAGCGACTGCACGAGCTGCTCGGTGGCGCGCTCGGAGCCGACGCCCTTGACGACCGGCAGCAGCAGGTCGTTGATGCCGTGCGCCAGCTTCAGCGCGGCCTCATCACCGTCCTGCGTCCACAGCTGGTCCTGGAACGACGCCGTGTACAGGTAGACGGCGCGCAGGCCCTCCGCGTACGCCTTCTGCAGCATCAGCGAACGGCGCACGTCCGGGTGGTGCGTGATGGTGACGCGCGGCGCGGCCTTGTTGAGCATGTTCGGCAGGTCGGCGCCCTGCACGCGCTCCTTGGCGTAGCCGAGCGCGTTGAGGTAACCGGTCGACAGCGTGGCGATGGCCTTGGTGCCCACCATCATGCGGGCGTACTCGATGACCTGGAACATCTGGGCGATGCCGTTGTGCACTTCGCCGAGCAGCCAGCCCTTGGCCGGGGTGCCGTGCTGGCCGAAGGTCAGCTCGCACGTGGTGGACGCCTTGATGCCCATCTTGTGCTCGACGTTCGTCACGAAAGCGCCGTTGCGCTCGCCCAGCTCACCGGTCTCGGAGTCGAAGTGGAACTTCGGCACGAGGAACAGCGACAGGCCCTTGGTGCCCGGCTTGGTCTCGATGCCGGGACCCTCCGGGCGCGCCAGCACGAGGTGCATGATGTTTTCGCTCATGTCGTGCTCGGCGGAGGTGATGAACCGCTTCACGCCGTCGATGTGCCAGGAGCCGTCCTCCTGCTTGACAGCCTTGGTGCGGCCGGCTCCGACGTCGGAGCCCGCGTCGGGCTCGGTCAGCACCATCGTGGCGCCCCACTGGCGGTCGATCATGAGCTGCGCCCAGCGCTTGTGCTCTTCGGTGCCGTTGTTGTTCACGATCATGGCGAAGTTCGGGCCCGCCATGTACATGAACAGCGGTGCGTTGGCGCCGAGGATCAGCTCGGACGCGGCCCACTGCACCGTCGGGGGCAGGCCGAAGCCGCCCAGGTCGTTGGTGAGGCCGAGGCGCCACCACTCGCCGTCCAGGAGCTGCTTGTAGCTCTTCTTGAACGACTCGGGGATCTTCACGCTGAAGGTCTTGGGGTCGTACACCGGCGGGTTGCGGTCCGCGTCGGCGTAGGACTCGGCGAGCGGGCCGGTGGCGAGCTTGTTCAGCTCCGAGAGCACGCCGCGCGCGGTCTCCTCGTCCGACTCGGCCAGCACGCCCTTGCCAAGGCGGTCCTGCACGCCGAGTACCTCGAAGAGGTTGAACTCCAGGTCTCGGACGTTGCTCTTGTAGTGGCCCATGTCGTCACTCCGTGTCGTGTTCGGCTTTCCGGCCGGGCACATGTTCCCTTACTCGCCGGTAACTTCAGGATATTACCTACGAGTAACTGGAGCAAGCGGTTCCCCTCTTCCAGGGGTGTGGATTCAGCCGAAAAACCGACATCGACCAGGAAGCCGACCTCAGGGCGTGCCGCGCGCCACGGCGCGGTCGGCTGGCACGGGCATGTGGGTGTCGTCAGTGTGGGGCACGAGGATGCCGCTGCGGAACGCGATGGTCACGGCGTGTGTGCGATCGCGCGCGGTCAGCTTGCGCAGGATGCTCTTCACGTGCGTCCGGACCGTTTCGACGGAGAGGAACAGCAGCTTCGCGATCGCCGAGTTCTCCAGGCCTTCGGCCACGAGCTGCAGCACCTGGTACTCGCGGCGCGACAGCGGCATCGCGCCCTTCGGCTGGGTGAGGTGCTCCTCGGCCGGCGCCGCCCTGGGGGACGGCTGCCGCTTGGGCCGCGCGGTGAGCGCGGCCAGCGCCGGGTCGATGTAGCGCCGGTCGGTGTGCGCGCGCCGGACGGCTTCCGCCAGCCGCCGCGGATCCACCGCCCGCGGCACGATCGCGTGCACGCCCGCCGCGATGGCCGTGGCGAGGTACTGCTGTGTGCGGTTGACGTCGCGCACCAGCGTCACCAGCACCACGGCGGGGTCGCCGGAATTGAGGAGCTTCGTGAGGTGGCAGTGGGGATCCAGCGCCGAGTCGAGGATCACGACGTCGGGACGCACCTGCTCGCACAGCTGCATCGCGGCGTGGTGGCTGGCCGCCTGGCCCGCCCAGTGCAGCCCCGGCGTCCGGTGGACCATCGACGCGAGCCCCTCGCGGAAGATCGGGATGGGATCGACGACAGCCACCCCCAGGCTGCGGTTCGCGGTCAGTTGTCCGGGCACAGCCGGCGTTCGGTGGGGCTCGATGCCGCGCATCTCGGGCCTCCGTCTTCCAGGTCGTTCCCGGGTCGCCGGACGCCCGCGCACGCCCCCCGGCGTGCCGTCCTGGCACCACCCGATCCCCCCTGCTGGGATCGGACAGGAATGACACCTTGTCCTTGATTCGACTCCTTCGGAAGGCGGTTGTGACGCGGTTTCCCCCTCATGGCCGTATCGGCCGGTTGCAGCAAACTCTCCGTAGAAAAAGGTTCGTGATCTGCGGCTTTTTGGCTCTGTACTGCAGCGGTGGCTCGCCCGTTTGCTACTGAGGGTGTAGCCGAAAGATGGTCGCTACGTGACTACCCGTGCACGCAGCGCGGCGAACTCGCTCGCGAGGCCGGCGGGCGTCCAGTGGGCGTTGAGGCCGCTGGGGTTGGGCAGGACCCAGACGCCGGTCTCGCCGATCACGCGCTCTTGGGGGCCGACTTTGGCTTTCTTCTCGCCGAACGCGGTGCGGTAGGCGGTGATGCCCAGCACGGCGAGCCAGCGGGGTTTGTTCTCGAGGACTTTGTCGACCAGCGTCTTGCCACCTTCGCGCAGCTCGTCGCCGGTCAGCTCGTCCGCCCGGGCGGTGGTCCGCGCGACGACGTTGGTGATCCCGAGGCCGAGGTCGAGGAGCTCGTGCTGCTCACTCGGGTCCAGCAGCCGCGGCGTGAAGCCCCCGGCGTGCAGAGCGGGCCAGAAGCGGTTGCCGGGCCTCGCGAAGTGCAGGCCGAGGGCGCCCGAGTAGAGCCCGGGGTTGATCCCGCAGAACAGCACGTCCAACCCGGGCGCGATGACGTCGGGGATGACGACGTCCTGCGCCGCGGCAAGCTGGTCTTTGGTGGGTCGGATGGGCATGGGTCCAGTTTCGGGCACGCTGTTCGGCATGACCACGACGCCCGACGGTTGCTCCGTGGACCTCTACCTGCGGCTGCCCGCGGCCGGCGAACCAGAGATCGTCCACGGCGCCGTGCCCGACGCCGCGTCGATCCTGGAGCTGGGCAGCGGCTGCGGACGCGTGACGCACCCGTTGCTGGAGCTCGGCCACGCCGTGGTCGCGGTCGACGAGTCTCCGGAGATGCTCTCCCACATCCGCGGGGCGGAAACGGTCTGCACGCGGATCGGCGACCTGCGGCTGGAGCGCGAGTTCGACGTGGTCCTGCTGGGCAGCCATCTGGTCAACGCGGCCGATTCCGCGGAGTGCCACGCGCTGCTCGCGGCGGCCCGGCGGCACATCGCGCCCGGGGGCCGGTTGCTCGTCGAGTGGCACCCGCCGGAGTGGTTCGACCACGTGGCCGAGGGGCCGGGCGGGCTCCTCGGGGAGGTCGCCGTTTCGCTGCACGACGTCGTCCGCGAGGGCGATCTGCTGTCCGCGACGGTGCGCTACCGAGCCGCCGAACGGGTGTGGCACCAAGAATTCACCTGCCGGCGGCTGAGTTTTCCGGAGCTGTCCGAGGCGCTGACCTCGGCCGATCTGACCTTAGGCGAGTGGCTGACCGCTGACCGGGATTGGTTCTCGGCACGCGGGGTAGCGGATCAGGTACCGATCTAGGTAGCCTGTGTGATCTCTCGCACAACGTCGTAGGGAGGAGCCCGCGTGCAGCTTTGGGTTGTCCTCGCACTGGTGGCCCTCATTCTGGCAGCCGCCTCGCTGATCGTGGTTCTGGAAGACCGGCGCGCCGCCAAGCGGGCGGCGCTGCGGCGCAAGGCGCGGCTAGCGCGTCTGGGCGAAGTCGATCCGCTCGCGCCCGGTCGGCTGAGCGTGGATCGCTGAAGGGATTCCGCGCAGGGCGAGCAGCAGGGCGCCGAAGAGCCACCCGAGGCCGGCGCCGAAGGTGTTGGTCATGAGGTCGTCGACGTCGAAGATGCGGTAGACGAACGGCGCCGTCCCGAAGTTCGCGGTGAGCTGCGTGATCTCGATGGCCAGTGACACCGCCGCACCCACGGCCAGCGCGCCGACGAGGCCGCGGCGCCACAGGATGCGGGCGAAGATCCCGAGCGGCACGAAGAGCAGCACGTTGAGCGCGGCCTGCTGGAACGTCTGTGTACTGAACCAGTGCGCCGCCGAAAGACCGTGCTTCACCAGCTCCGTGTGGATGTCGGCGATCCACTGGAACGGCCGCAGCTGCACCGTCTGCTCGAGGCGCCGGCCGTTCGCGCTCGGCAGCGGCAGGAAGACGACCGCGAGCGCCATGCACGCGTAGAAGACGACCGAGGCCGTGGTCACGAGGCCGCGCAGCCGCGGGCGGCCGTAGCGCGCCAGCTGCAGCACGAGCTGCGGGACGAGCAGCGTGCCCCACAGTGCGAGGAATCCGATGAATCCGTACTGCAGGGCCGTGACCTGTGCGTTCGTCATGCCGAGAACGTTATGGATCTTGGGGGTCACGCCACTTCGGTCGAAGAGCCGGACGGAATCCGGCCGGATCGGCCATCTGGCCGAGGGCGACTTAAGCCGATCGGTCAGGCTCCTCGTCGCGCTGCTCGTCCTCGGCGCGCTCCGACCGCCACGCCGCGAAGACCGTGCCACCGACGAGCAGGGCGACGACCACGATCACGGTCGCGACGATCTGCAGTTCCACAGTGACTCCCGGGGTTCGGCCGGTTGATCGCTGCCTGGGGGCTGCGCGTTACGCCGGGCAGCCCCATTGCACCGAACCGGACACCCGAGCGAAAACGCCGGGTGACATTTGCCCATCACCCTCCTTTTTCCTCTGGTGAGGTCCCTCCCGTTTGGGCAGACTGCACCGCCGTGTGCCCGTTCCAGGGGACGACGGGCGCGAAATCGGAGGAAACATGAGGCTCTTCACCCGGCTCGCGGTCACCGCCGCGGCCGCATTGGCCACTGTGGCCGTCACGAGCGTGCCCGCGTCGGCCGCGCAGACCACGGACGTCCGGATCATCACGCTGAACGACCTGCACGGCAACCTCGAGCCGCCGGCGGGTTCGGCCGGCAAGGTGTTCGTGTCCGACGGGACCAGTGTGGACGCGGGCGGCGCGGCGTACGTGGCGACGCACGTGAAGCAGCTCGAGTCGCAGGTGCGCAACTCGATGGTGCTCTCGGCGGGCGACAACGTGGGCGCGTCGCCGGTGATCTCGGCGCTGTTCCACGACGAGCCGACCATCGACTTCCTCAACGAGCTGGGCGTGAAGGCCTCCGCGGTCGGCAACCACGAGTTCGACGAGGGTTACCAGGAACTGCTGCGCATGCAGTTCGGCGGCTGCAACAAGACCGACGGCTGCCAGTTCCACCCGACGTACCAGGGCGCGGACTTCCCGATCCTCGGGTCCAATGTGTACTTCACAAACGGTCTGCCCGCGCTGCTGCCGTTCTCGGTGCAGTTCTCCGGCGGCGTGCCGATCGGCATCATCGGCGCCACGCTGAAGGACCTGCCCTCGGTCGTCACGCCCGATGCCATCAAGGGCCTGAAGTTCGGCGACGAGGCGCAGGCCATCAACCGCACGGCCAACCTGCTCGACCTGCTGGGCATCAAGGCCCAGGTCGTGCTGCTGCACCAGGGCGACGAGACGCTGCCGGGCTCCGGCCCCAACGACTGCAAGGTGGCGCCGGGCGGCGAGGCCGACGTCATCGCCAAGAACGTGAGCCCGAAGGTCGACGCGATCTTCACCGGCCACAGCCACCAGCAGTACAACTGCGTGATCAACGACCCCGCGGGCCAGCCGCGCCCGGTGATCCAGGGCGCGTCGTTCGGCCGGCTGCTGTCCGTCGTGGACCTGAAGATCGACCTGCGCACGCGCGACGTCATCCGGTCGCAGACCAAGGCGCACAACGAGATCGTGACCCGCGACGTGACGCCGGACCCGGCCGTGACCAAGCTCGTTGACGAGGCCAAGACCAAGTCGGGCCCGATCGCCAACAAGCAGGTCGGCACCATCACCGCGGAGCTCACCGCGGCCGGCGCGCCCTCGGGTGAGTCGACGATCGGCGACGTGATCGCCGATGCGCAACTCGAAGGCACCAAGTCCAACAACGCGGTCGTCGCCATCACCAACCCCGGCGGCATCCGCGCGGACCTGAACTACGCGTCTTCGCCCAACGGCGAGGGCGACGGCGTGGTCACCTACGGCGAGGCGTTCACCGTGCAGCCGTTCGCGAACATCATGCAGACGATCACGCTCACCGGCGCGAACCTGAAGACCGTGCTGGAGCAGCAGTGGGGCCAGCCGGGCGGCACCAAGATCCTGCAGATCTCGAGCAGCCTGCACTACACCTACTCGGCCTCGGCGCCGATCGGTTCGCGCGTCTCGAACATCACGGTGAACGGCACGCCGGTGGACCCGGCCGCGACGTTCCGCGTGTCGGTGAACAACTTCCTCGCCGCGGGCGGCGACGGGTTCACCGAGTTCACGAAGGGCACCGACCTCGCGGGCGGTCCCGTGGACCTCGACGCGCTGATCGCGTACCTCGGCGCGCACCCGGGCGTCACCCCGCCGCCGGCGGACCGGATCACGATGGTTCCGTAGTCGGTTGTTTCGAGTAGCCCCGCCCCTCGCTCGTTGAGGGGCGGGGCTCTCGTTTTTCCAAGCTTTCACACGTGCGGAAGCGCACGATGGGACCAATGACGACCTGGGAAGACGTGGTGGCACTCGCGGCGGAGCTGCCGGAGACCGAGGAGTCCACCTGGTACCGCACGCCCGCGTTGAAGGTCGCGGGCAAGGGCTTCGCGCGCCTGCGCAGCGAAGCCGAGGGCGGCGTGGTCCTGTTCTGCGGCCTCGACGAGAAGGAAGCCCTCCTCGCGTCCGGCGACCCGGCCTATTTCACGACGCCGCACTACGACGGTTACGGCTCGATCCTCGTCGACCTGGAACGGGTGGATCCGGTGCAACTGAAGGAACTCCTGGTGGAGTCGTGGCGGCGCAAGGCTCCGCGCAAGCTGCTGTGAATCAGTCGACCAGCTCGGGTTCCAGCAGGCTCATCAGGTACATGTCGTGGTACTTCCCGTCGCTGCCGCGGAAGCATTCGCGGTGCCTGCCGTCCTCGACGAAGCCGGCCTTGCGGTAGACGTGGCGCGCGCGTTCGTTCTCGGCGACGACCCACAGGGCGATGAGGTGCAGGCGCATCACGTTGAAGCCGTAGCGGCACATCAGCCGGAGCGCTTCGGTGCCGTAGCCGCCGTTCCAGTGGTCCTTCTCGCCGATGTAGATGTCCAGCTCCGCGCGCCCGGTCTCCGGCGTGGCGTCGCGCAGGTCGGTCACGCCGATCAACGCGCCCGACGCCACGGATTCGATGCCGCACACCAGGTGGGCGTAGGTGTTGACCGGGCGTTCCTCGCAACGCTTGCGCACCTGGTCGAGCGAACGCGGGTACGAGCTGTCCATCCACTGCCCGACCTCGGGGTCGTGGATCCAGCGGTAGAGCGACTCCGCGTCCGACGTCTCGAGCGCCCGCAGCCGCACCAGCTTGCCCGTGAGCACCGCTCCCCCTCACTCCCGCCGTAGCAGCAGGAAGTCCTCGACCCCGACGAGCCCGAGGAACTGGCGCACCCCAGGCGGCATCGGACGGCGGGACCCATCATGCACGAGCCGTGGATCACTGACGCGCCATTTTCGGCCGCGCGTGACGATCTCCGCGTGGCCCGCGGCCAGCACGTTTTTGACCCAGTCGGTGTCGGGGCCGTAGGTGAGGGCGACGACGAAGCCGTCGTCGGTGCGGAAGACGTTGAGCGGAGTGCGGAACTCCTTGCCGGACCGGCGGCCCTGGTGCACAACCATCCCGAAGCCGGGCAGCCACCCGACGAACGGTCCCGTGACGCGGTTGGTCACCACGCGGTTGAAGTGGGCGAGGCGTTCTGGCAGCACCATCCGTCCAGCGTAATCCAACGTCCGTGGAATTAGGGCGTTTTCGGGCCGGTGCGAGGCCGTTTCGCACATCTGGTGGGATGTTCGCGGACGCAGGCACGACGCGGGGAGAAGAACATGTCGAACGACTGGACGCTGCGACAGGACCCTGAGTCGCCCGTGATCTTCGCGCGGGCGTTGCTGGAGGACCCCTCGCAGCTCGCGTTCGTGGTCCTCGACGATGACGACGACTGGTTCATCAGCGACGGCGCCGAGTTCGACGAGGACATGGACGTCAACCGCGAGCAGTTCGGCGCAGTCTCGCTGCGCGAGGCCGTGGAGCTGGTCCCGCAGCTCACGGCGCTGGCGTCGCTGCCAACGGGCATGGCGGCCGACTGGGACCCCGAGCGTTCGGCGTGGCTGCTGAGCTCCGTCGCCGACTCCGACGACGAGGCCGAGGACCGCGAGATCCGCGACGCGCGCATCGCCGCGTGGCAGCACCCGGGCTCGCCGGTGGACGAGGTGCAGTTGTCGACCGGGCTCACCGAGATCGTGACCGGTGGTGACGCGCCCGTTCGCGCCGTACGCCAGGTGGTGCGCGAGGGTGACGGCACGTGGCTCTTCGTGGGCTTCGAGGTGCCGGAAGCCGAGGATTTTGAGGTCGAGGGCCTGGAGCTGGAGCACGTGGTGAGCCTGTACCCGGACGTCGTGAACGTGCTGCAGGCCGCGCCCGGCCAGGTCTTCGACCGCGCCGAGCCGGGTGCCGAGTGGGAGCTCGTCGAGGGTTGAAAGAGGGCTGAAAGTTTTCCGCGGCGATTGTCCTGGCGCGGCAGGGGCCATTCGTCCTTAGAGTGTTAGCCGGCGAACGGCGCCGGTCCGGACACTCACCAGGAGCAGCCATGCCCACCTATGCCGCGCTCATCTATTCCGCCGACGTGGACCCGACGCAGCCCGAAGCCGCGTCGATGATGAAGGACTACAACGAGTTCGGTGCGGCGGCCGCCGCCGTCATCCGTGGCGGCAACGCCCTGTACCCGACCGCGACGGCCACCACCGTCCGCGTGAACGGCGGCAAGGGCGGCGACATCGTGACCAGCGACGGCCCGTACGCCGAGACGAAAGAAGCCCTCACCGGCTTCTACCTCATCGAATGCGCCGACCTCGACGAAGCCGTCAAGGTCGCCGCCCAGATCCCGGCCGCGTGGGACGGCGCCGTCGAGGTGCGCCCGATCGTCGAGTTCTCGTGACGGTCGCCGGTGACACGCTGGCGCGGCTCATCCGGGATGAGGGGACCCGGGTGCTCGCCACGCTCGTGCGGGTCATCGGCAGCGTGGACCTGGCCGAGGACGCGGTGCAGGACGCCGTCGTGCGGGCGCTCGAAACGTGGCCGCGCGACGGCGTCCCGGACAACCCGCGGGCCTGGCTGCTCGTGACGGCGCGGCGACGCGCCGTCGACGTGCTGCGCCGCGAGGCCAAGCGCGTCGGGAAGGAGGCGGACGCGATGCCGCTCGCCGAGGACGATCCGCCGCCTTCCGTGATCCGCGACGACTTGCTGCGCCTCGTGTTCACCTGCTGCCACCCGTGTCTGTCGGTGGACGCGCAGGTCGCTTTGTCGCTGCGGACGCTCGGCGGTTTGTCGACCGCCGAGGTCGCGCGTGGCCTGCGCCTGCCCGAGGCGACGGCGGCGAAGCGGCTGACGCGGGCGAAGCAGAAGATCGCGACGGCGGGGATCCCGTACCGCGTGCCGGCGGCGGAGGAGCTGCCCGAGCGGCTTTCCGGTGTGGCGGCGACCGTGTACCTGATCTTCAACGAGGGGTACGCGGGCGTGCGCGCTCCGCTGGTCGACGAGGCCGTGCGGCTGGCGCGGCTGCTCGCGTCGCTGATGCCGGACGAGCCGACGGTGCTGGGGCTGCTGGCGTTGCTCTTGCTGCACGACGCGCGCCGGTGCACGCGCGTCGCCGACGACGGTTTGCCCGTGCTGCTGGCCGATCAGGACCGTTCGCTGTGGGACGCCGTGCTGATCCAGGAGGGCGTTTTGCTGGTGGGGCGCGCTTTGCGGCGGACGCCTTCCGTGCCCAATCCTTATGTGGTGGAAGCGGCGATCGCGGCCTGTCACGCCTTGGCGCCGACGTACGAGTCGACCAACTGGGACGCCGTGATCTCTTGGTACGACGTGCTTTTCACCGTCCGCCCGAGCCCGGTGGTGTCACTGAACCGCGCCGCCGCGATCGCCGAACGTGACGGCGCCGCCGTGGCCCTGCCGCTCGTGGACGCGCTGGACGTCCTGGCGGACTACCCCTGGTGGCACGCGACGCGAGCGGAACTGTTGCACCGCTTGGGAAATCGCTCTGCGGCTCTGGCTGCTGTGGCCAGCGCCGAAGCGGCGGGCCTTGGTCCCGGCCACGCGGCCTTGTTGCGTCGCCGAGCAGGTGAATAGGGCGGCCTTGACACGTTCGCGGCGCGGCGCGTTCGATGGTGACACGCCCTGCGGCCGGTGAACACGCCCGCACCCAGGGCGCCCAACTTTTTCTTTGCAGAGGGGGCCCCACGATGGCCGAACACCCCAACGCGACACTCATCCGCCGCGGCTACGCGGCCTTCTCCTCCGGCGACGTCGAGGCCCTGTCCGAGCTCATCGCCGCCGACGCCGTGCAACACATGCCAGGCCACAACGTCTTTTCCGGCGACCACAAGGGCCGCGACGCGATCCTGTCGATGTACGGCGAGCTCGCAACCCGCAGCGACGGCACCCTCCGTGTGGCCCTCGAGGAGGTCTACGCGAACGACGACGAGGTCGTCACGGTCTACCACTCCACCGGCACCCGCGGCGGCAAACACCTCGACACTCGCCACGCGCTGGTGTTCAGGATGCGCGACGGCCAAGCGGTCGACCTGCTGGACGTCTCTCAGGACGAATCCTCCGACGACGCCTTCTGGGGGTGATCACCATGTCCGTGCTGATGCTCCTACGCGTTCCCGGCAACGGCGCCCAGTTCGAGAAGGCCGCCGCCTCCGACCCCGCCCGCATGTCGACCATCATCGCCTCCGCCCGCGCCCACGGCCTGCAGTCCCACCACTTCTGGGCCGACGACAAGGACCTCCTGGTCGTCGACGTCTGGCCCGACGAGGCCTCGTTCCAGGCCTTCTTCTCCTCCGAAAGCGACCGCATCGGCGCCTTGATGGCGGCGGCCGGCATCACCACCCAGCCGGAGATCACCTTCTACCGCAAACTCGACGTCGGCGACGACGTGTGAGTATGTCTATTGTGGATCGATCTTCTTGGTGAGCCCGACCCACGTCCCGCTCCACCCACTCGAGACGGCGATTTCCTCGAGGGCGCCGGTGGGGAGGAAGAGTTCCCTGAGCCGTTGTTCTGCGTTGTGGTCGCCTTGTCGGATGCGCTCTTTGAGCTGTTCCAGCTCGGTTATGGCGTCGTCCACGGAGCGGTAGCTGCTCCAGGACGTGTCGTGCTCGCCGGTGCGGAGGATGTGCAGGAGGTCGTTGATGACTTCGCCGAGCTGCTCGCCACGCGTCATGGGTGGGATTATCCCCTTGTGGAGGGTGGCGGTGAAATAGCAGTGAGGGTGTTTTCCGTGAATCGGAAAACACCCTCGCTGCATTTGTGGAGCGGATGACGGGAATCGAACCCGCGTATTCAGCTTGGGAACCAGGGTGATCATGGCCGATAGTGGTCCTGACCTGCGGACCGGGCTGCCTGCGGTCGGCCGCCGTTGACCGTGGTTGACCGGCCTGAATGGCACGGCAATGGCACGCTGCCGCCTGCCCCACTCCCCTCCCTTCACCCCGATACGAAGCCCGCACGCGGACGGTGGTGCCGGGTCAAGGCACGCTTTCCCGCCTTGACGCGGTGTCGCCGGCCGTTGTCACGATCCGGCTTCGGGGTGGAGCCTGGCGACCTCCGTGCGTAACGCTCGCGGCTCTATCGGTCTCCCAGCTTGCGGCTGAGGGTGTCCATAGCGTCGACCAGGTCGGCGGCACCTCGGAGGGTGATGGTGTCATCCTGCATGTATTTGAGCTGGTGGAAGACGGCCAACAGCCCCTCTGCGGTCGCAAGGCTGATCGGGTCGGCGGTACTCCTGCCCTGCTCGATGGCTTGGCGTGCGGCTGCGGCGTGGGCTTCTGCGGTTGCGCGGTCGGACGTCGGCATGAAGTCGACCTTGCCAGCGGGCCTGTCCGGCGTAACTAGGCCGATGAGCTGATCGTCGACGGTGGGGGCGCGCTGCACGGTGCTATATCGTCGGCGGGCTGCCCGGCGACCGGCGGCCGAAGCGGAGCGGCAGGCCGTCCGTGTCGCAGTCGGGCGAGCCCGCCGCACGCGTGGTGACGTGCGCGCCGCCACTGGCGGCGCCTTGATCCCATAGAGCCAAGTTCGGCAGGCAGGAGATAGCCCGATCAGTAGTTTCGCTCCGTTCAGCTGGGAAAATCCTCGCCGAGGACGATACGCCACAGCCTGCGAGCCTCAACCACATCGTTCAGATCTTCTGCTTGAATAGCCCTTTTGCAGCGGTTGCGACTGGTGGCGAATGATTGCAGTAGATCTTGTTTTGTTGACCAGGTTAGGTAGCCGCTTAAGTCGCCGCTATGACCACCTGGGTCCTGTACGATAATGTAACCCGAAGCCCAGTCAAAAAAGTCGCGCAACGCTGTACGTCGATTTGAGTTGAGCCGACTAAAGATCGTCGCAGCCATAGTCTCAAGATGAAAAGAGCTCAACCTTGATGAATGCTCTCGGTTCCATTTCTTCAGCAATCTAACCAGTGGTTTTAGGTGGTAATCAAGCTCTTGATTGCGTTTCGTGAACCAATCATTAGCTTTGAATGGACTCGTCTTTATCCATGAACCGTTACCAGACGGTAGAAGGTAGTCGTCACCTCCGCTATAAAACACTGGTGCGACGTCTACGTGTCCGCCGGTCTGAAAGAAAACTCGGACGGCTTGACCTCGCGCGCCTACTTGCTGGATTGACACGCCGCTATAAGCTTGACGGATGCGGTATAAGAAGTTCTTTGAATCCCACTGGTACTTTTGGTAGGCATCTTTCTCATTTGAGAATATTGCAAGGACATCAATATCGTCGATAGGTCTAATGATCGTCCCCTTTTTTGCTGAACCCATTAGATCGGCCCGCAGGAAGGGCATATCTGAACTTGAGGGGAACTTCTCCTCCAGGTTTTCGATCACGGACTTCTTTCGGGCCGGTATGAGTGTATCTATGTGATACTCAGTGGGCTCGAGCTCCTCGAGGAACTGGGAAAATGACTGCGTGATGGTCGACAACTTTTATTTCCTTTCGGCCTCAAGCTATGCGAGACCGTGATCGCGGGCTTCTTCTATCAATTGCTTGGCGCTGGATTGCATGGAGTATTCGAGCGACTCACGCCTTTTGTTATGTAGCCAATTGGGTACTGAGAGGTTTAGCTGTCGCGACGAAAGTATTCTATCTTGAATTCGTCGACAATCGGTCTCCGTGACCGACTCGGGGTTCTCTAAGCCGCGCCGCCAAGCATTTA
The DNA here is from genome assembly GCF_040607795.1 of Amycolatopsis sp. NPDC005232. Lineage (NCBI taxonomy): Bacteria > Bacillati > Actinomycetota > Actinomycetes > Pseudonocardiales > Pseudonocardiaceae > Amycolatopsis > Amycolatopsis sp. NPDC005232. The sequence continues at coordinate 315,209 of NZ_JBEXHL010000002.1, forward strand.
GAATCTTACCTTCAAGAGTAGAATTCGATCGACTATTTTCAATATTCCCGCGAATCATGTCAATAAGCTCGCGGGCTGGCCCAATAAGGGGTGCAAATATGGTTGCGAGAGCTTCCGCTATAGGCATATTCAGGAAAATTCCTAAGGCGGTTGCGCTTGCGATTATCAACGTCAACGCGAAACTAAGAATAGTCGCCCAGAGGCTATGAAGGGAAGCGCCCCACCCAACATTGCTCCGCTGGCATATTAGCACGTCGAGCGGTCTAGCAACGGCAGAGGTGTCCGGATACCAATCCTTGAGGCTCTCCCCTGAGTACCGCCTTTCCGCTGCTGCAATAAGGGTGGGTGAAGGGTGATCTGCCGCCATTTCGTTCCATGGAAGAATAAAGACCTGTGTGTCAAACTCTTCCTGCACGGCAGCAGCGTCTTGACTCCTCCGCTTCTCCCAGTTGGCGCCAAGTATCCCTATGATCAATAGAAGTACCGCAGCAGTAAGTCCAATTGCTACTCGGGCATCTTTGAAAACGAAGGTCGCAAGTATGCTTAGCCCGGCTCCGCAAAAAACTACTAGCATTCTGAGGCTGTGTATCGCCTTTGCATCAGAATATAGTCTTCGCTGAGCGGAGAGTAGCCTTAACGCCCGACTCGTGTTCTGCCGATCGAATATTGATTTGCCGCACGGTGTTGCTGAACTTCTGGGCGAGTCGGCGGGTCCGTCCTCCATGCGCAGTCCTGTCAGGTCGTATCCGATGGCTATTCTCTTCTAGTCGCATGAGACGATTGAGTCGTTACAAGCCCGATGTCTTTGATGGCGACCTTGACATAAAGTCGCGGACTGATAACGATCGCACTTCTTCCTGGATACGACTCGACGAGTCGGCAAGACACAGGCCAGTGGATCAGCTGTTTGAGGATTCGAAAGAACAGGACCTGTGGGTCAAATCTTCTTGTGGCAATTATTTATTAGATCGTCGACTATGATAGTAAGCGCTTGGTGAAGCCAAGCGCTTTGAGTCGTGCGAAAGAAGTCTTTGCTGCAGACGTTACTTCTTGCGGTATGGAAAAGCCGCGGTCTGCATAGATGGTGATGCGTTGTGTGTCGCCGACGAGCATGTTGACGACCCGGTCCACGTCGCCGATGCTCTCGATGTATTCGTCAAGGGGCTGCGGCCGTGATGCGCAGATGACGTCGACTTCGGGCCAGAGCTTCTTGCATGTCGCAAACGCTCGGCGCTGCTGGTACGGGCGCGAGATCAGCATGACCGACTTGACCTCCATCCCCCGCGCCTCCAGCAGCTGCCGGCTAAGCGTGATGTTGTCCCCAGTGTTCCGTGCCTCCGGCTCGACCAGGATCGCGTCATCGGGAACTCCCAGTTCCAACGCGTTCTCCCGGTAGTGCACAGCCTCCCCGCGCGGGAACCGCTCCACGGTCGTCGGCGCGTTCGCCCCGGTGAAGACAATCCGCGGGAAGTACCCCTGCTGGTACAGCTCCGCCGCGTACGTGGCGACGCCGAGATCGTGACTCCCCAGACCGATCCCGACGTCTGTAGGCCGAAGTTCGTGGTGCATGTCGTGGTAGTCCCAGAGCGTTTGGACGTCGGCGCGGAGGTTGTCCGGCAGGGTGGTCGAGCGCTCGGTCATACGGGGACTCCGGAGTCAGTCGGGGAGCTTGAACGTATACGACCAGGAGAAACGGCTGGCAGCGTGGATGCCGCGCGCGAACTCGACGACGCGGCCGTCTGCGGTGAACGTGCGGCGCTGCAGGACCATGACGGGCTCGCCGGCCGGAAGCTCCAGCGTCTCGATCTCGTCGGGCGTGGGCATGCGGGAGTAGAAGGTCTCGCTGATCGTGTCGGGTTCGAGCCCCTGCAGCGTGAGAACCAGGAAACCACCACCTCGACCGGCCGGCCCCGGGGTGTCGTCGACAAGGCGAGTGCCCTCGACGTCTTCCGGGCGGTAGTAACTGGACAGGGTATGTGTGGGGTGTCCGGCGTCCTTGACCAGGCGAGCACGTTCGTAGACGAGTGAGCCGATGTCGACGCCCAGGGCTTCGGCGATCTCCTTGTCGGCTTCGACCTTCGAAACGGTCTGCGTCTGGTCGGTGGGCTTCCACTCGCGGCCGGAGGCCTCGCGGTCGGCGATGAAGGCCACCGTGTCGCCGTACTTCCACTTGCTCTTGGCGTAGCGGTCGGTGCCGAGGCGCTTCATGGGCGGTCGCGCGCGAACGACGGTGCCGCGCCGGCGGATCGGTGTCACCAGCCCTTCGGCCTCCAGGACGCCGACGGCTTTGCGGACCGTGTTGACGTTGACGCCGTACTCCTCGGCCAGCTCCTCTTGCTTCGGCAGCGTCGAGTCTGGGGCGTAGTCACCCCGCTGGATCGCGTCGCGCAGGCTCGCGGCGAGCTCGCGGTACCCAGTGCCCACGTGGTCCTCCTCTGTCGGTCGATAACGCTAGCGGTATCGGCTCATCATGGGCTACTGAGCGTGTTAGAGATAGTTCTATTGACAAGTTGATCGACGAAGCCTCTAATAGAACTACCTCTAACGGAGTGAGCGGCCCACGGGGCCCCAGAGACCAGATGCGACGACAGAAGGGCATTTACGATGGCGATCAGCAAGGGACACCGGTTCGCGATCGAGTTCGACGAGGCTTTCCCGCTCGGCCTGGTGCTGGTCGGCGAGGTCGCGCCGGACAACGAGTACCAGTCGCGGGAGGACCGGGCGGCGGGTCGTCCGGCTCGCCAGCGTGTGGACGAGACCACGGGCAAGCGGCAGTGGAAGGCGACGGTCACTGACCCGAACGAGACCAACTCCAAGCGTGCGTCGTTCGACGTGACGTTCCTGGCCGACGTTCAGCCGGTGCCGACGACGTCCGAGGCCCTGCCGGGGATGAGGCCGATCGAGCTGGACGGGCTCACCGCCGAACCCCGCGTGGCCGGGAACGGGGAGTTCAAATACCAGTCCTACGCCTTCCGTGCGACGGGCTTCAAGGCCTCGGCCAGCTCGGCGAAGCCTGCCCGCAACGCCACGACTGAGTCGGCGCAGAAGGCGGCCTGATGAAGCGGGTCCCCGCCGGGGTCGACTTGGTGCAGGCGTGGGAGCACGCCTACCGCCGATACGGCGCTGCGTCGGAGTTCGCGGCTCGGGTGGGCCGGGGAGACCACGGTGGGGCTTCCGCGATGGCGGACGCGTCGTGGTCGGTCGCTTCGGCTTGGCGGGCGCTCGCAAACAACCGGGACGACCTGGAGTGGTGGCTCCTCGCAGCAGTGGAGTCCGCCGCCGAGGCGTTCGAGGACCAGGCACGGTATTGGCAGCAAGAGGAAGGACACAAGGGTGGCGTTCAACGCGACCTGGACCCCGGGTGCGGAGGCGGTCGCCGGGATGCACCAGCTTGGTTCGACGTCGCTCCCGGGCCTGGTGCTGTACCTCGACCCGGACAGTTTGGCGATCGCCCCGCCGGCGGATCCGGCGCTGTGGCCGAGGTTCGCGGAGTTCCTTCGCCAGCTCCGCGACGGGGCGGAGCAGCTGGCGGTAGTGGTCGACGCCCGGGCCGCGGTGGTGCGTGATGGCGACGACGACTGAGCCCACGACCCTCCAGGCCGCGCACAACGAGGCAACCGAGCGACGTCCGCCCTCCAACGCGAATCTCACCGCGTGGGTGGCGTTCCACCAGAGCAACGCCCGGATGTACCGCGCCGTCGCGGACGTCGATCGGTGGCATCACCACGAGGCCATGTACTGGGTCGGCTACGAGGAACGAAAAGCGGGTGAGGTGTCGGCACGGATCCAGGCGGAGAAGCCACGGTCCGACTAGTCCCGTGTAGACAAACAAAAAGTCAACAGATTCAGAAAAAACGCGCGTGATGACGTGCGGCGATCAATCACGCCCTCATGCGGTGATCGAGAAACGTAAGGCGCAGAAGCGGAAACCGGCTACCAACCATGCCGCTCCTGCGCTGTCCACAACCAGCGGAAGTGAACAATGACAACGCTAAACGATGACAAGCGGCGCGTGTCAACGGGGGTCACCCGGACGCGTTGCTGCTCCTGCAAGCGATTCGCGAAGCTGCTTCCCGGCGAGACGAAGTGCGCGGCCTGCCTGGGAATGCTCCCCTTGAACCTCACGTCGCGGGGTGGTCGCTGATGTCGGCCGGGTTCGTGCTCGTGGCAATGGCGGCGCTCGGCGTCGGTGTGTGGGTGTTGCACAAGGTCGGCCGTGCGCTGGCGTCGGTCGCAGAAGCCCTGGCGGCGGCTGCGGTGGTCTTCATCGCGCTCTGGTGGGTGTGCAAGGCCATCGTCTGGGCACTCGCACAGCTCGTGACGCGGTGGCGGACCAGCCTCGCCGTAGTGGCGGTGGTCACGTGGTGTGCTTTGTTGGGCTGGATCTCTCTTGCTGCGGTGCTCGGTGGTGTCGCGCTTGCGCTCGGTGCCTGGCGGTTGATCGACGCGGTGTCGTTCGATCAGCGGTGCTGGCGGTTCCTGCGCTCGTGGTGGGCGCGGTGGTGGTTGTACAACCGCAAGCTTCCGGTGTGGCTGCACGCCTGCGGCCTGTCCGTGCGCGACGGGTCGTTGCCGGTCGTGGTGGACGTGAACTTGCTTGGTCGCAAGGCCAGTCGCTCGACGTCTCCGGCAGCGACGCGGATTCCGAAGGTGCGCAAGGTTCGGTCGGGCGCCTCGTGGGATGAGGTGCGGGTGGAGCTCGTGGCCGGCCAGAAGCCGGAGGACTTCGACGAGGCCGCCCGCACGTTGGCGGTGGCGCGCAAGGTCGCGCGGTGCCAGGTCCGGGAGGTCGCCCCGAACGTCGTCTCCATCGATTTCCAGCGTCACGACCGGCTCTCGTCGCTGGTGCACTGCCCGCCGCTGCCTGAGGGTGTCGAGGCCGGCGGGGTTGATCTGCGCAACGTGTGGGCTGGGCGCACGGACTACGGGAAGGACTGGCGGATTCCGCTGCTCGGCTCGGGCGCGCACACGCTGACGGCTGGTGCGTCGGGTGCGGGCAAGAACTCGGTGATGTGGTGCCCGCTGGTCGCGGCTGCCTCGGCGATCCGGTCCGGCGTGGTTCGGATGTCGGGGATCGACCCGAAGGGGATGGAGCTGGCCTACGGGCGCGGGATCTTCTCCCGCTACGCGGTCACCGGCGCCGAGGCCCTGGAGGTCTTGAACGGCCTGGTGGATGAGATGGAGTCGCGTAAACGCGCCTTCGCCGGGCGAGTGCGCACGATCCCGGTATCTACCGAGTACCCGTTGGAGCTGCTGGAGTTCGACGAGATCGGGGCGCTGACGAAGTACACCGACCGTAAGACCCGTGATGCCATCGTGGAACGGGTCGCCCTGCTCACCACCCAAGGCCGTGCGCTCGGAATGTCCGTGCGGGGCTACGTGCAGGAACCGACCAAGGACACGGTTCCGGTGCGGGAGCTGTTCACCCGGCGCGTGTGCCTGCGGGTGACCTCGAAGACGCACGTGGGCATGGTCCTCGGGGACGGCGCATACGAGCGGGGCGCCTGGGCCAACCGCATCGGCGATTCCGAAGCCGGCGTCGGCTATGTGTGGGGCGAGGGCATCCGCGAACCCCTGCGGGTCCGTGCCGGCTGGGTGTCGGACGAGACGGTAAAGGCACTGGAGGAGTACGTCACCAACGGCGGGCGCGCTGATCTGGGCACCCGTGGGATCGGGGTGGCTGCATGAACCGGCTGATGGTCTTCCTCGACGCGGTCCGCGACCACTTGGACCTGCACCATCTGCCTCCGACGGCATCGGTGACTGTCACTGCTTGGTCCGATCCGCTCGTGGTTCAGCTCGACGTGACGGAGCTGTCGGCGGTCGCGGCCGGCCTCCTGCGGTGGGTCTCGACGCTCGACGAGGTCTCGGTCTCCATCTGGCGGCCTCGATCGTCGGATCGGGTCCACCTGGCCATCCATGGCCGGACTCCGTGCGGGGTGCCGGTGCAGGTCTACGGCGGAGTGCGGTTCGACGAGATGACGTTCCCGGACCTGCCGGAAGGCGTTCGCCAAGATATGCCCGTCTTCGTCCTGCGTGGCTGGGCCGATGCCGGGGAGGTGGCTGCCTGATGGCCGAAACTCGCGCTGAACGGATGCGCCAACCCATCGCGGCGGATGTCATCAAGGCGACGGCCGAGAAGCACGGCGTTTGCGTTCGACCCTTCACAATGGAAGTCGGCGACAAGGAAACCGGCGAACTGCAATACGTTCCCATCCCCTGCGGATCCACTGTGGAATCGGCGTGCCTACCCTGCGCCCGCAAAGCCAAGGCGCTTCGGCAGGTCCAGTGCCGCGAGGGCTGGCACATGACCGAAGAACCCGACCTCACACCCGAGGAACCCACCGAGGACCAGAAGGAGCTATTGACGTACCGCGCTGATCTCGTCGCGGCCTACCGGGAGATGGCGGACCACGATCCGGCCGAGGCCGAGGAGTTGCGTGCGGAGGTCGCCGGGGTGGATGCAGAACTTCGGCAACTCGGGGTCCGGGGCCGGCTGCCGTCGCTCGACCTGCCCGCGAAGAAGCCGGTGAAGCGCTCGACCAAGCGTCGCCAGGACACGCCGAACCTGCCTCGGAAGAAGGTCACCAAGACCACCGTGGGCAGGGAGTTCGCGGGCAAGTTCCGGCCGTCGATGTTCGTCACGCTCACCTGCGACACCTATGGTCGGGTGCGCTCGGACGGCACACCTGTTGATCCGTCGACGTACGACTACCGCCGGGCAGCTCGGGACGCTGTGCATTTCTCCGCGCTCGTGGACCGGTGGTGGCAGAACCTCCGCCGGGTTGTGGGCTGGGACGTGCAGTACTTCGCGACGGTCGAGCCGCAGAAGCGGGCGGCGCCTCACCTGCACGCCGCGCTCCGCGGTTCGATCTCGCACGAGACCGTCCGCATGGTCACGGAGGCGACGTATCACCAGGTCTGGTGGCCCAACCAGGACCAGCTCGTCTACACCGACCGGGTGCCCTCCTGGGACGGGCCAGAACGTGGCTTTGTCGATCCGGAGACACGGCGACCGCTGACCACCTGGGACGACGCTGTGGAGGAGGTCAAGGAACCCGCGCACGTGGTGACGTTCGGGCGACAGGTGCACTCCAAGGGCATCCTCGGCGGCACCGAAGAGGCCGGCCGCCACATCGGCTACCTGACGAAGTACCTCACCAAATCCACCGGCGAAGTCGTCGAGGCCACCGGCGCCGCCCAGGTCGCTCACCACGACCGGCTTCACGCCGAGCTGGCCGTCACCCCGTGCTCGCCGCGCTGCGCGGTCTGGCTTCTCTACGGCATCCAGCCCAAGGGCGCCAACGGCAAGATGACGCCCGGGCACTGCAAGGGGCGCGCGCACCGGCGGACCACCCTCGGGCTTCCGGGGCGGCGGGTGCTGGTGTCGCGGAAGTGGTCGGGCAAGACGCTCGTGGACCACAAGGCCGACCGGAAGGCGTTCGTGAAGCAGGCGCTCGCGGTCGTCGGAATCGAGAAGCCGGAACCCGACCCGGCACGGCTGGTGTGGCGCAAGGTCGAGTCCACCGACGCCCACGTCCCGCCCCGGGATCACCTCGTCATGCGCGCCATCGCCGAACGAATTACGTGGAAGGCCGAATACGACCGGGCGCTACTCGCTGCCGGACCGCCAGAAACTTCGGCAACTCGGCAAGCGGCCTGACCAGGAAGGGGGACGGATGGAGACGAAATACCTGACGGTCGACGAAGCGGCCGACTACCTGAACACCGGCGTCCGGTTCGTGCGTCGGCTCATCGCTGAACGACGGATCGCTTTCCACAAGGCCGGCGCGCACGTGCGGCTGGCGGTGGCAGATCTGGAGGAATTCATGCAGTCGGGGCGGGTCGAGCCGATCACTCGCGTCTCGGTCCGTCGGGATCTCGGAAGGGCGGCCTGAAATGGCGAACAAACACGGCCACCGAGGATTCGGAAGTGTTCGGCAACTCCCGTCAGGTCGCTGGCAAGCCCGATATCCCGGGCCGGATGGCATCACGAGGACGGCGCCCAACACTTTCGACACCAAGCGGACGGCTGAACGATGGTTGTCCGAGGTCGAAACGCAGATCGCACACGGCGACTGGATCGACCCGGAGCGGGCAAAGCGCAAGCTCCACGACTACGCGGACCAGTGGATCACTGAGCGGCCGGGACTGCGTCCGCGCACGGTCGAGCTGTACAGGTGGTTGCTGCGCAAGCACATCGATCCCGGTCTTGGTGGGGTCGAGTTGGGCAAGCTCTCCCCGGCTCTGGTGAGGCAGTGGCGGTCGGATCGGCTGTTGGCGGGCGTCTCAGAGTCCGTGACGGCCAAGTCGTACCGTTTGCTGCGCGCGATCCTGAACACGGCGGTGGACGAAGACAAGATCCTCATGCGCAACCCATGCCGCGTTCGGGGCGCTGACCGGGAGAACCCTGACGAACGGCCGGTGCTCACCGTGCCTCAGGTGTTCGATCTGGCCGGGCGGATGCCGGAACGGTTCCGTGCCCTGGTGCTACTCGCCGCGTTCGGTTCATTGCGTTGGGGTGAGGTGACTGCCCTGCGTCGGTGCGACGTCGCCGAGGACGCGGCGTGGGTTCGGGTGACCCGGGCGATGGTCGAGGTTCCCGGTCGTGGGCTCGTCGTCGGGCCGCCCAAGTCGCGAGCGGGCGTGCGCACGGTGATCATTCCGGCGGCCGTCCGGCCTGACCTGGTTCAGCACCTCAACACCTGGGTCAAGCCGCCGCAGGACGCGCTGCTTTTCACCGGGGAACGAGCTGGTCATGCGGTCCGCCGGCCGAACTTCAGTCAACGGACCCGGTGGACGGAGGTCGTCGAGAAGATGGGCTTAAAGGGGCTGCACTTCCACGACCTGCGGCACGCCGGGAACATCTGGGCGTCCAAGGCCGGCACCTCGACCAAGGACCTGATGGCGCGCATGGGGCACGACGACATGCGGGCAGCCCTGATCTACCAGCGCGCGACCAGCGACGCCGACCAGCAGATCGCGGACCGGCTGTCCAAGCTCGTCGACCGGCACCGCAAGGGCATCGAGCCGAAAGACGACGAGGGTGAGGACGGCCTACCGGTTCCGGTCGGCTAATGGCACATTAATGGCACGCGAGAAATGTCAGCGAGACAAAACGAAAGCCCCAGGTCCACAGTAGACACCATGTGACCTGGGGCTTTCGCATGAGAGCGGATGACGGGAATCGAACCCGCGTATTCAGCTTGGGAAGCTGATGTTCTACCATTGAACTACATCCGCAGTGCCTCGTCAGCTTACACGGGAGCGTGGTCGGCGTGTCCAGTGGGGCGTGGGTTGACGGCGCCGGGGGCAAGTGACAACACTTGTTGTCGGACGGGGTGGCGGCGCCGGAGGTGGATGTGGTGGACGACCCGGTGTTGTTCCGGCAAGGCGGGTTTCGGCTGGTCGCGCGGTTGCGCGGGGTCGAGGGGCTGCGCGCCGGAGACGAGCAGGTGCATCGGCTGAGGGAGTTCGCGCAGCGGCAGGACGCGCCGGCGGATGCGTTGGTGGAGTGGTTCGGGCGGGATGCTGGGAATCGGGCGCGGTTCGAGCGGGCGTTGGTGCATGGGGTAGGCCCGGAGAGCGACGTTGAGCTGCGGGAGTTCATGGCGGGCGTCGAGGCGACGCCGTATTGGGTGGATCGCGCGAGGCTGGAGCGTGGGGCGCGGGCGATCACGCGCGCGGGGTTGCTGGGGCTGTTTCCGCTGGGCGACATGTCGTTGATGGGTGGATATCTGGCGTCGCGGGCGACGAAGGCGTTGGTGGGGACCGGGGAGATCGAGAACCGGGCTCCGAAGCGGCTGGTGGAGACGGCCGCGTGGTGGATCGACGTCACCACGCCCGGGGCGATGGATCGGACCGCGGCCGGTTTTCGGGCGGCGGTGCAGATCCGCGTGGTGCACGCGCACGTGCGGCGGGCGATGAACCAGCGCGAGGACTGGGACTACGAGCAGTGGGACCGGCCCGTCAACCAGGTCCAGACCGCGGGCACGTTGCTGCTGTTCTCGCTGGTCTACGTCTTCGGCACGCAGCTGCTCGGCCTCCGCTACACCGAACGCGAGCGCGCGGACATCCTGCACCTGTGGCGCTACATCGGCTGGCTGATGGGCGTCGACGAGGAACTCCTCCCCGCCGACGAGGGCGACGCCTGGCGCCTGCTCTGGCTCCTCGCCGCGACCGAGTTCATCCCCGACGACGACTCGAAACGCCTGGCCAAGGCCCTCGTCGAGAGCCACGCCGCGATCGGCGAGGGGCGCGGAGCCGCGGGCAAGGTGCTGGCGCATGTGAACGTCTCGGTGCACTCCGCGATCAGCCGGCTGGTGCTCGGCAAGGAGAACGCCGATTTCCTGGAGCTGCCCGACGACCCGGTCGCCCAGGCCGCGGTCGTGGCGGTGGCCGGGGTGAACTTCGCGGCGGAGACGGCCCGGCGGTTCATCCCGGGAGCGACGGCGCTGCAGGAGCTGCTCGGCGGGCTGGGGCGCCGGCGGTATCTGAAGCGGGTGCACGAGGTGTTCAAGGCGGATACGTCGTACGGGAGCGATGAGCGCGCGGCCTGAGTTCAGTTACCGTCTGAACCGGAATAGTTATCATCTGAACCAGCCTGATCCCACCTGGTTCAAAGCAGACGTTAGGCTGCGTCCGTGCTGCTCAGTGACCGTGACCTCCGCAAAGAGCTCGACGCCGGCCGGCTCGGGATTGATCCGTTTGATGCCGCGATGGTCCAGCCGTCGAGCATCGATGTGCGGTTGGATCGGTTCTTCCGGGTGTTCGACAACAGCAAGTACACGCACATCGACCCGCAGTTGCAGCAGGACGAGCTGACCTCGCTGGTCGAGAAGGAGGGCGAGGAGCCCTTCGTGCTGCACCCGGGCGAGTTCGTGCTCGGGTCGACGTACGAGATGGTCACGTTGGCCGACGACCTCGCCGGGCGGCTCGAAGGCAAGTCGTCGCTGGGGCGGTTGGGGTTGCTGACGCACTCGACCGCGGGGTTCATCGACCCTGGCTTCTCGGGGCACATCACGCTCGAGCTGTCGAACGTCGCGAACCTGCCGATCACGCTGTGGCCCGGCATGAAGATCGGCCAGCTGTGCATCTTCCGCCTGTCCAGCTCGGCGGAGTTCCCGTACGGCTCGAAGGAAGCGGGCTCCCGCTACCAGGGCCAGCGCGGCCCGACGCCGAGCCGGGCGTACAAGAACTTCCACCGCGTGGACACCTGGCGCTAGACCGACACCGGGGCCGCCCAGTCGATGCGGTGGTTCCACATGAACGCGTTGGGGTCGTCGCCGCCGGCGTTCTTCATCGCGCGCCGGATGAAGAAGTCGCGGACGACGCGGCCGAAGAAGCCCGGTGATTTGTCGTCGCCGTTGCGTTTTCCCTGCGCCACCACGGCTTCCACGCGTGAGCGGCGCAAGGTCTCGAACGTCGACAGCGCGGCGTCCGGAGCGACGTCACGTAGGCATTGCGCCAGCGTGACGGCGTCCTCGATCGCCATCGACGCGCCCTGGCCGGCGGCCGGTGAGGTCGCGTGGGCGGCGTCGCCGATGATGCCGATGCGGCCGCGGTGCCAGACCGGCACGGACGGGAAGTCGTAGGTCGGCCACGGGGCGTAGAGGTGCTCTGTGGCGCCGATGATCTCGGCGGCGCGAGTGCGGTCACGGCGCACCAGGTCCAGCAGCTCGGCGCGCCATTGCGCGGGGCTCGGTACCGGGGAGGACGGCGTCGGCTCGGTCGCGCGCGGCACGTTGGCGAACCACCACGCCGAACCGTCCGGGTGCACGACGTGCGCGAAGAACACCTTGCGGCCGAACACCATGTGCATCACGCCCGGTTCGTCGTCGAGCCGCACACCCGTGGTGAAACCGCCGGTGTTGAGCAGCGGGACGTACCGCGGCGCCGGCGCGGCCGGGTCGAGGATCCGGCGCACGGTGGACCGCAGGCCGTCCGCGCCGATCAGCAGGTCGCCGGACTCCGACGAGCCGTCGGCGAACACCGCGGTGACCTCGGCCGACGTCTGCGAAGCGTCCGTGAGCCGGCGGCCGAACTCCGTGCGCACCCCGCGTCTGGCGGCCTCGTCGCGCAGCGCGACGTAGAGGTCCGAGCGGCGCACGGTCTGGCTCACCGTGCCGTCCGGCAGCGGCCCGCCCAACGGGAACTCGGCCAGCCGCTTGCCATCACCCAGCCCGATGCTCATCCTCGGCGTGTCGAACCCCAGGCCCTTGACCAGGTCTTTCAGCCCGAACGGCGCCAGCGCGTCGAGCCCGTTTACCGCCAGCGTGAGGAACGCGCCGACCCCCTCGGCCGTGCGGTCGTACGCCTCGAACAGCACCGGCTCGTGGCCCACCTCGTGCAGCGCGATCGCCGTGATCGTGCCCGCGATACCCCCGCCCGCGATCAACACCCGTGACATCCTTCGCCCCCTCGCATAGTTCATAGTCTCGAATATTTCGATGCTCCGAATAATACTGCCGACCGAAGGATGCGCTAGGCTGCCCGTCGTGTCAAGCGAGCACGAGAAACTGGTCGACCGGCTGCTGCTCAAGTCGCGGGAGCTGTCCACGGAGACGGTCATGTTCCACACCGCGATCGCGATCCTGCGCGACCTCTCCGCGGTCGAGAGCAAGGTGCTCGACTACGTCGCGCGCCTCGGCCCGCTCACGCCGAAGGAACTCGCGGAGTACGCGGGCCTGGCGCCGGCGTCGATCACCGCGCTGATCGACCGGCTCGAGCGCAAGCAGATGGTCACCCGCTCGCCGCACCCGGACGATCGGCGGAAGGTGCTCGTCGGCGTCGAAGAGGAGACGATCGAGCGGGCCGTGTCCCTGTGGGACCACATCGTGGCCGCGACGCGCGAGCTCGCGAACGACTACTCCGAAGGTGAACTCCGAACGGTGATCGGGTTCCTCGAAAGAGCCGCGGCGGTCACCCACGAGTCGACCTTGCGCCTCACCAGTCGCTCGCTGGAGTGAGTTGCGGCCACGGCCGGGTTGGAAAACGCGATTCGTTCACCGGTTCGTGGAAAGCTCGCGAACATGGGCTCGGCCGGGAAACGTCTGCTCGCGGTACTCGGCCTCCTGGCCACTTTTGTCGTGCCCGCGCACGCGGACACCGTCAAGGTATTGCAGCAGAATTACCACCAAGTGGTGTACGGCGATTTCCTCTACGCCGGCAACAGCGTGGTCGAGTGCACGCCGAGTGACGCCGACTGCGCGAAAGCCGCCAGTCGCGAGACGAAGAAGTCCGCCGGCGATTTCGCGTTGCGATGGTCCGATGTGGACTCCGACGCGAGCACGTTCGACTCCTCCACCGCGTCGGTCACGATCCCGCCGGGCGCGAAGGTCGCGTTCGCGCGGCTGAGCTGGGGTGGCACGAGGACGGGGTGCGCGAGTCCCGCCGGCGCGCCGAAGACACAGGCCGTGCGGTTTTCAGTCGGCGCAGCCAAGGCCGACGTCACGCCCGGGTCCTACGCCGAAGACGCGAAGTTCTACTCCGCCTACGCCGACGTGACCGGTCAGTTCGCGACAGCCCCGACCGGCGCGCCGCTCGCCCTCACCGCCGCCAACGTCTGGACCACCGCCGGCCGCGGGTGCGGCGGGGGCTGGTCGGTGGCGATCGTCTTCTCCTACCCCGCGCGCGATCCGCAGTACGCGCCGGCCAAGCGCGCGATTTACGTCTACGACGGTCACGTGCCGCAGGGCGCGAACGGTCCCGCCACGACCACCACCGTCACCGGTTTTCGCGCGGCCTCGGCCGACGCCCACGTCGGCGTGACCGCCGAAGGCGGCGACTGGGGCACGACGGGTGACCGCTTCCTCATCAACGACAAACCCGTCGCCGAACCGGGCACCGGCGCGTCGGACAACTTCTTCGTCGCCAGCACCGACAACGCCGGGAAACCCAACGTCAAGAACACTTTCGGAATCGACGCGAAAGCGTTCAGCAGCGACGCCGTGCCCAGCGGCGCGACCAGCGCGAAGCTCGCTTTCAGCACTACCGGCGACGATTTCGTCGCGCAGAACCTCGTGTTCTCCGTGCCCGTGCCGGATCTGCAGCTCGTGACCCACGCCGATCCGCCGCGCGCGCACGCGGGCGACCAGGTCACCGTGACGGTCGGTGTCACCAACCCGAACGACACCGCGGCCACCGGCGTCGAGGTGACCGACGAGCGCTTTCCCGCCTGCGCCAAGAAGATCGGCGAACTCGCCGCGGGCGCGACCACGGGTTACCAGTGCACGGTGACCGCCCCGGACGACGACGTCACGATCGCCGCGAAGGTCACCGGCACCAGCACGCTCGGTGACGCACTCGACGGCAGCGCGTCCACTCGCGTCGACGTCGTGCACCCGGCGATCACGCTCGCGCAGCAGGCCGACAAGGCGGCTTATCGCACCGGCGACCCCGTGACGTTCACCGTCACCGCCACCAACACCGGTGACGTGCCGCTCCACGACGTCGCCGTGACGAACGCGAAGGTCGGCGCGTGCGCGCGCACGATCGGGACGCTCGCTCCGGGCCAGCACACCACCGGTACCTGCACGGCGAAGGCGCCGGTGCCCGACACCAGCGCGTCCGTCACCGGAACCGATCCGCTGGGCAAGACGGTGACGGCCAACGCCGACGTCGACGTCCCCCTCATCGCGCCCGCGCTGGACGTCACCAAGACGGTGGACCCCGCCGTCGTCCACGCCGGTGAGCCGGTGACCTGGACGATCACCGTGCGCAACACCGGCGACAGCCCGCTGAACCCCGTGGTCGTCACCGACGCCACCACGCCGGAGTGCTCGCGGACGTTCGGCGCGCTCGCCGCCGGCGCCCAGCAGAGCTTCCCCTGCGTGGCTAACCCAGCGCTGACCACGACGAACACGGTGACGGCGACCGGCACCGACCTGTCCGGCCAGCTCGTCACCGACACCGCGACGGCCACGGCGAAGGTGATCCACCCGGCGTTGTCGCTCACGAAGACGGCCGCGCCGGCGCAGGTGCGCGAGGGGGACCGCGTGACCTTCACCGTCACGCTGAAGAACACTGGTGACGCGCCGCTCGACGACGTCGCGGTGGCCGACGACCGCACACCCGGCTGTGTGCGGAAGTTCGGCACGCTCGCCCCACAGGCCACGCAGACCTACCAGTGCGATCTGCTCGCGCCGGGCGACGACTTCACCGACCCCGCCGTCGCGACCGGCAAGGATGAGCTGGGCAAACAGCTCAGCGTGACGGCCGACGCGGCAGTCGACGTCATCCACCCCGCCGTCTCGGTCACGGAGTCCGCTGCATCCGCGCAGGTACGCGAAGGGGACCGCGTGACCTTCAGCGTCACGGTTAGCAACACCGGTGACGTCCCACTGAAGAAGCTCGCCGTGACCAGCAGCAAGGTTCCCGACTGCGCCAAGCAGCTCGGAATCCTGGCACCGCAAGGGAAACAGACCTTTACCTGCACCACGGTGGCCGGAACTCACGGCTTCACCAACTCCGTCAGCGCCACGGGAACAGACCCGACCGCCCGTACCGTCACGGCGTCGGCCGACGCGAAGTTCACCGTCCAGCACCCGGCCGTCACGCTCGCCACCACCGTCCAAGGTGGACCCTTCCGCGAGCACGACAGCGTGCCGATCCAGGTCACCGTCAAGAACACCGGCGACACCCCCCTCACGAAGCCGCACGTCACCACCGCGGCCCGCGCCGACGCGTGCACGCAGGACCACGACACCCTGGCACCCGGTGCCACCTGGACCTTCAGCTGCACCACCACCGCACCCGCCGACGACGTCACCGAATCGCTCACCGTCAACGCCACCCCACCGGTGGGACCGCTCGTGACGGCGAGCGCCGAGGCCGCCGTCGACGTGATCCACCCGGCCATCGCCGTCACGCAGACGGTCACGCCGACGGTCGTAAGGCCCGGCGAGCCGGCGACGTTCACGATCACTGCCACCAACACGGGCGACGCCGAACTGCACGACGTCACCATCGAAGACCCAGCAGCACCCGAATGCGCTCACCGCCTCGGAACCCTGGCCCCACAGGCGAAACAGAACTACACCTGTACCCACTCCGCCGGCGACGACCTCACCAGCACTGCGAAAGTCACCGGCACCGATCCGTCGAACCGCCCGGTCACCGCGACCGCCGAAACGCACCTCGACGTGATCCACCCCGCCGTCACGATCACCCAGTCGGCAAAGCCGCGGCAAGTGCGTGAAGGGGACCAAGTCACCTTCACGATCACAGCGAGCAACACCGGCGACGTCCCGCTCACCAGCGTGTCCATTGTGGACGACAAGACCCCGGCCTGCGCCCGCACGGACGGCAACACCCTCGCCCCCGGCGCCACCGACCACTACACCTGCACGGCCAATGCCGGCTCCGACGGCTACACCAACGCCGCGAAAGTCACCGCCACCGACCCACTCGGCGGCACCGTCACCGCCACAGCCGACGCCGCGTTCACCGTCGTCCACCCCGGCCTCTCGCTCACCCGCACCGTGCACGGCGGTCCCTTTCGCGCCGGCGACGTCGTGACCACCACACTCACCGTCACCAACACCGGCGACTCACCGGTCACCGCCGTGCAAGTAGCCGACGACCGAGTACCGGCGTGCGCCAAGACCTTCACCACCCTCGCCCCCGGCGCGACCCAGTCCTACGACTGCACCTCAGCCGCCCCCGCCGACGACACCGTGCTCACCGCACGAGTCACCGGCACCCCCGCCACCGGCCCCGCACTCACCGCGACCGCCGACGCGAAGATCGACGTGATCCACCCGGCGCTCACCGTGAAACCCGTTGCCACACAGGCACAAGCTCGACCCGCCGACGACGTCACGATCACCGTCACCGTCGCCAACACCGGTGACACCCCGCTGACGAAAATCACCCTCACCGGCTGCGCCCACACCCTCGACCAGCTGGCCACCGGCGCCGCCGCCACTTACACCTGCACCGTCAAAGCCGCGCCCGACGACTTCACCACCACCGTCAACGCCACGGCCAACGACCCGACGACCCGCCCCGTGACCGCGTCCGGCACCACGAACGTCGACGTGATCCACCCCGAGCTCGCGATCATGGCCGACGCCGAGCCGTACCAGGTCCGCGAAGGCGATACCGTCACATTCTCCTTGCTGGTGAAGAACGTCGGCGACGTACCGCTGACCAAGGTGTCCGTTGTGGACGATCACACCGCCGCCTGCGGCCGCGACTTCGCCACCCTCGCGCCCGACGCCGAGGAGACCTACACCTGCACGACGGTCGCGGGCAAGACCGGTTTCACCAGCACCACCAAGGCCACCGGCACCGATCCGACCCAACGCACGGTGACGTCATCGGCGCAAGCGTCGTTCGAGGTGCGGCAACCGAAACTCACCGTCACGAAAACCAGCGCCGAAGGTCCCTTCGCACCCGACGACTCCGTGCGCTTCGACCTCGTCCTCACCAACACCGGCGACACCGAACTGCGCGACGTCCACGTCACCGACCCCCAGGCTCCCGAGTGCACGCGGACCTTCTCGACGCTGCCCGTCAACGGCATCCAGCGCTACCCGTGCACCACCACTGCGACCGGCACGACCACCGACACCACCCAGGTCACCGCCACCCCGACCCGTGGCGCCCCCATCACCACCACCGCGGACGCGCCCGTCGCCGTGATCCACCCCGGACTCGCCGTCAGGACCGATCACCTCGACCAGCCCGTCCGTTCCGGTGACCCCGTGACCTACCTGACGACCGTCCGCAACACCGGAGACGCAGCACTGCACGACGTGACCGTTCGCGCCACCGACCCGGCCTGCGCGTTCACGCTGCCCAGACTCGAGCCCGACGCCGAAGCCCTCCGCGCCTGCACCCTCACAGCCCAAACGACCACCGTCACCGACACCACCGCCACCGCTCACGACCCCGCCGGCCACCAGCTCACGGCGACCACCACCACGACCACCAACGTCGAGAACTCCGCTGCCCCCAAGCGGGCCCAACCCACCCCACGCCCAGCCCTGAACCTCACCGAACAAGCCGACCCCACCGCGAACCCCGGCGACACCGTCACGTTCCTCGTCACCGCCGCCAACACCGGCACCACCCCGCTCACGCTCGACGGCCACCACCTCGACCCTGGCAGCCGACGCGAATGGACCCGCACCGCCACCGCACCCCGCGCAGGCACGCTCACCGACGCCGTCGAAGTCACGGCCCAACCCGACGCCGAAAAGCCGCTCACCGTCCGAGCCGCCGCGACCGTCCGGATCCTCGACCCCCACGCCCGAACGACCGCACAAACGCAGCCGATCCCCGGCCCCGATCCGGACCGAACCACCGACGCGTTGGTCAGTCTCGCCCTCCTCGCCGCAGGTGCGCTCCTCCTGCGCGTCACCCGCAGGCCACGAGCGTGAGTTGAGTCTCCCAAGCTCTTCAGACCCGAGCGCGCACCGGGAGATCACCATCCCCCTGCACCAGGAAACCCCCGCACCACGTGATCATTTCCCAGGCTTGATCAAATAAAGCACTGCGCCTTTCGGGGGTAACGGTCGTAATCGGTTCGTGATATTTTCTCGCCCGTGTCCCCCATTGGTGCGCGTGGTCGAGTTGTTTTGGTGTCACTGAGTGTTCTTCTCGGCGGTTTCTCCGCCGCCGGAGGGACAGCGTGGCTCCACGCCAGACCCAGCGTGGCGACGCTCAGTAGCGCCGCCACCGGTCAGTCCGACCCGCTGTCCGGCGTGCCGCCGGTCGATCCCTACGCGAAGCAGCCGTCGTCGTCCACTCCGGGCGGCACGCCGGCCGTGGGCGGCGCGGGCGGCACCCCGACGTCCGGTTCGACCGCCCCCACGACGCCGACCTCCTCCGGCCCCGGCCCGACGTCGACGCCCGCGTCCGGCACCCCGGGCTCCGGCACCCCCGCGCCGCCCAAGCCGAATCCCAAGACCACCCCGACGTCGCCGACCCCGGCCCGCACCACGAACCCCTCGATGGCAGGCCAGATTGTGGACCTCGTGAACGACGAGCGCGCCAAGGCCGGCTGCGACCCCGTCGCCGAGGAGTCACACCTCGACCAGGCCGCGCAGGACCACAGCGACGACATGTCGGCCCGCAACTACTTCTCGCACGACACGCCTGAGGGCAAGCACTTCGACGAGCGCATCCGCGACGCCGGCTACAACAAGCCGGGTGCCGAGAACATCGCGAAGGGCGCGACGAGCGCGAAGCAGGTGATGCAGCTGTGGATGAACTCCAGCGGCCACCGCGCGAACATCCTCAACTGCTCGCTGACCAAGCTCGGCGTCGGCGTGACCACCGCCGGCTGGTACTGGACGCAGGACTTCGGGTACTGAAAACCGGCAAGATCTACTGCGAATCCTCGATCGGCTGCGTGGTCAAGTCGCCGTAGCGCGCGAGCACCGCCGCCCGCAGGTTCGGATCCGACCGCGGCACCGGCTCGATGAACACCTCGGTGACATCGTGGAAGCCCTCGGTCAACTCGCCCGCGATCCGCACGCAGGCGACCTCGACGTCGGCCGCACCCAGTGAATCGTCGAAGTCCACGCGGGCACACACCAGCACTTGGTCGGTACCCATCAGCATCGTCTGCAGGTCCACCAGCGCCTCGATCTCCGGCGCCGACACGAGGTGGTCGCGCACTCCGCGCACGATCCGCGGGTCCGCCTGACGGCCGACGAGCAGGCCCCGGTTGGTTCGCCCCAGCAGGTACGCGACACACGCGAGCAGCAGTCCGATGAGGATCGACGCGATGCCGTCCCACACCGACGAGCCCGTGAGCTGGTGCAACCCGATGCCGGCGAACGCCAGCAGCAGACCGATCAGCGCGGCCGAGTCCTCGAACAGCACGGTCTTCGGCGCGGGGTCGTCGATCATGCGCAGGTAGGTGAAGAACGAACGCCGCTCCTGCCGGGCCTCCTTGCGCACCTGCCGGATCGCTTGCAGCCACGACACGCCTTCGAGGACGAACGCGATGCCCAGCACCGCGTAGCCGACGATGGGGTTCGTCTGCTCTTCGCTCTCGCCGAACACGGTGGTGAAGCCCTCGTACAGCGCGAACATCGCGCCCGAGGCGAAGATCGAGACAGCCGCCAACAGCGACCAGAAGTAGCGCTCCTTGCCGTAGCCGAACGGGTGGACCCGGTCGGCGGGGCGCTCCGAACGCTTGAGCGCGGTGAGCAGCAGGACCTCGGTGATGGTGTCGGCGAAGGAGTGCGCGGCCTCCGACAGCATCGCGCCCGAGCCGGTGATGATCCCGGCGATCAGCTTCAGGATGGCGATGGCCAGGTTCACGCCGCCGGCCAGCAGCACCGTAAGGGTGCTCTCGCCGCCCGATTCCTCTTGCTCGCTCACGCGCAGAACACTAGCCGCGCGGGTGGGTCAGAGTCGGTTGAGACCCGAAAGCACTCGCTCCATGAGCGCGATCGCCGGCCGGCCGTCCTCTTTGCGCTGCGGCGCGTGGATCGTCACGAGGCCGAGCTCGGCCAGGTCGTCGAGCAGGACCCGGGCGACGCCGAGTGGAACGCTGAGTGTGGCGGCGACCTCGGCCACCGACCGCGGGTACAGGCACAGCGACCGCACGATCCGGAACTCGCCCTTCACCTGAGGCGAGTTCCAGCGCGGGTCCCGGGCGTTGGCCTTCACGAGCGCCTCGATGGCGAGGTTTCGGCGGGAGTGCGTGCGGCCGCGGGTGAGGACGTACGGCCGGACGAGTGTCCGCGGGCCGGGGACCGGCGATGGGTCGGAAACCCAGCCGTCGCCCACCACTGGCTCGCCCGCGAACTCCTCGGGCACTTCGCTCGGCCAAACGGGTTCGGGGGTCCGGCCCGGCGCGACGCTGACTCGCCCGGAAGGCGGAAAGGGGGTGCCCGAGTGGCCGGTGTAACCAGGTCCGCTGTACCCGTTCGCCACGTCGCGCCCCCTTATTTCGGTAGCCGAATTCGCTTCCCGCAAGCGGCGTCGATCGCGAGGAACCGTAGATTACGCCCGTTGTCCTGTCTGTCATCGGCAATGTGACGAAGCCGGACCAGAGGTGCAGAAATTGTGCACGGTAAACGTTTTCGTGGCATTCCGGTACGCCCGTGCCTCTTGTGTCAAACGTTTACCGGAATTCGCCGACGGGCTGCGAGCGCGAGTACCGAAAGCGTCGCGGCCACGAGGACCACCTGTTCGATCAGCGCGACCGGATTGCCCGCGGCAGTCAGCAGACCGACCCAGCAGTACGTGACGATCGCGCCTGCTGCCAGGGAAAACGCGGACGGACGGCAGCGCACGGCGTACGCGACCACGGCCGCTTCGAGCGCCAGCATCAACGCGACCGTGCCCCACGAATGGAGCAGCGCGGTCTTGTCCACCAGGTGGAACAGCGTGCTCGCCCCCAGCCCGACGGCGAACCCGGCCCACGCCGAGCCCCGCGTGTCAAGGGCTCGAACGGGCAGGCGCAAGGCAAACACTACGAGCGCCACAGCCACCACGGCCGCGCCGACCAGCTGTCCGGGCGCCGCGAGGAACGCCGGAGTTCCCATCATGCGAGACACCAGGAACGTCCCCGCCCCGCCGACCAGCAGCGCGCAGGTCCACGCCACCGTTCCCGGCCGGCGCAGCCACGGCTCGCGGCCGAAGAACGCCTCCGCGATCGCGATCGGCGAGGCGATGCTCCAGACCACGTGCAGCGTCAGCACGAACACCGTCCACTGGCCACCGATGCCGAGCCCCGGCACGTGCGCGGGGCTCAGGAGGTCGAGGCCGAGGTAGTGCGGGTTGAACAACGTTTGCGTGAGCAGGCCTTCTTCGACGACGCCGAAGGCCAGCGCGAGCGTGAGGATCGTCGGCCAGCCCCGGCCGCGGCGGCGCGCGACCTCGCGGATCAGCACCGCGGCCGAGCCGTAGAGCGCCACGAACATCGCGAACATGCCGAGCTGCTGGGTGATCAAAACCTCGCCAAGCCGCCCGGCCAGGTATTGATCACCGAGCAGGAATTCGGCGACGAACGGGGAGAACAGAGCGAGCGCGACGACCGCCGTCTTGCGAAATGACATGAAGTGATCGTGTCGCTCTGCGAGCATTCGTACACGGGCCGTTAATCACGACTGTTCCCGTGACAAATGATCGAGAAACGCCCCTTTCATGATGGCGAACCATCACGAAAGGGGCGTTCATTCCAGTTTGGGATCGGCTATTCGGCCGAAGCCGGCTGTTCCTCGTCCGCCCCTTCTGCCGGGGCGTCCTCGAGTGACGGCGCCCCCGTCGCCACCAAGGCGGTCTCCGGCTTGCGCTTCACGGACGTGAGCAGCAGCTGAGCGACGTCCACGACCTCGACCCGCTCGCTCGCGAGGCCGTCGCTCTGTCGCGCGGTCACGCCGTCGGTGAGCATCACGCGGCAGAACGGGCAGCCGGTCGCGATCTTCGACGGCGCGGTGCCGAGCGCCTCGTCCACGCGCTCGACGTTGATCCGCTTGCCGATCTTCTCCTCCATCCACATCCGCGCGCCGCCGGCGCCGCAGCACATGGACCGATCGCCGTGGCGCGGCATCTCGCGCAGCTTCGCGCCCGAAGCCCCGACAAGCTCGCGCGGAGCGTCGTAGACCTTGTTGTGGCGGCCCAGGTAGCACGGGTCGTGGTAGGTGACGTCCTCCGCGACGGGCGCGACCGGCGTCAGGTACTTCTCCCGCACCAGGCGGTTGAGCAGCTGCGTGTGGTGCACGACGTCGAACTGGCCGCCCAGCTCCGGGTACTCGTTGGCGAGCGTGTTGAAGCAGTGGGCGCAGGTCACCACGACCTTGCGCGCCTTGCGCTCGCGGCCCTCGAACACCGAGTTGAGGACCTCGACGTTCTGCTGGGCCAGCATCTGGAACAGGAACTCGTTGCCCGCGCGACGCGCCGGGTCACCGGTGCACGACTCCTCCGAGCCGAGCACGGTGTACTTCACGCCCGCGATGTGCAGCAGCTCGGCCACGGCGCGCGTGGTCTTCTTCGCGCGGTCCTCGAACGCGCCGGCGCAGCCGACCCAGAACAGGTACTCCGCGTCGCCCAGATCGCCCTCGAACACCGGCACCTCGAAGTCGAGGTCCTCCGTCCACTGGAGACGGTCCTTGGCGTTCTGGCCCCACGGGTTGCCCTTGTTCTCCAGGTTCTTGAACATGCCGTTGAGCTCGGTGGGGAACGAAGACTCGATCATCACCTGGTAGCGGCGCATGTCCACGATGTGGTCCACGTGCTCGATGTCCACCGGGCACTGCTCGACGCACGCGCCACAGGAAGTACAGGACCACAGCATGTCGGGGTCGATCACGCCACCGTCTTCGGCGCCGCCGATCAGCGGCCGCTCCGACTCGGCCAGCGCCAGCACGTCGATGCCGGCGTGCGAGTTGTCCCCGGTCAAGCCGATCTCGTCGCCCGCCATGTCCCGCTTGCCGCCGGCGAGCAGGTACGGCGCCTTCGCGTACGCGTGGTCGCGCAGCTGCGTGATCAGCAGCTTCGGCGACAGCGGCTTGCCCGTGTTCCACGCGGGGCACTGCGACTGGCAACGGCCGCACTCGGTGCAGGTGGAGAAGTCGAGCCAGCCCTTCCAGCTGAAGTCCTCGACCTTGCCGACGCCGAACGTGTCCTCGTCCGGATCGGCCTCCTCGAGGTCGAGCACCTTGCCCTTGCTCATCATCGGCTTCACCGCGCCGAGCGCGACGCCGCCGTCGTCCTCGCGCTTGAAGTAGATGTTGAAGAACGCGCTGAAGCGGTGCCACGCGATGCCCATCGTCATCGTGCGGGCCACCACGATCAGCCACACCGTGGCACTCATCAGCTTGATGAACGCGAACACCGATACGAGCGCGGCGCTGGCAGGCAGCGCGTGCGACAGCGGGTTGGACACGAAGGCGGCCCACGTCGGCGTCTCGTGCACGCCCATCGCGGCCTTCGCCGCGCGCACGCCGATGATGCCGATGCCCTCGATGATCACCACGGCCTCGACGAAGTAGGCCCACTTGAAGTTCGAGCCCGCGAAGCGCGACTGCCGGTCGGCGCGGCGCGGGTGGTTGACCTGGCGGATGATCACCAGGCCGATGCCGCCGACGATCGTGGCCACGCCGAGCAGCTCCATGAGCAGGCTCCACAGCGACCAGTCCTCGAGGATCGGCCAGCCCCACGTCGGCACGAACACCTCGCCGTAGGCCTCGAACAGCGCGAGCGACCCGATGAGGAAGCCCCACATCACCATCCAGTGCCAGGGCGCGACCTGACGGAACTTCGCCATGCGCGTGTGCGCGGCGAACTCCTTGATCAGGGTGCCGAGCCGCGGCATGAACGGTCCGTTGCGCGTCGGGTCGGGCTGGCCCAGCCGGATCACCCGCACGAAGCGGGCGATGGTGGCGATGAACAGTCCCCAGGCGAAGATGCCCAGGAGGACCGAGATCCCCCCGAGCGTCAGCTCTACAGCGCCCATCGTCGGGTGCCTTTCGTCCGGTGTGGTGGTGCCGGTGCCTGTGCGTTTCTCACAGCGCCGGTGCCGAGCAGGGTAACGCTTCTTACTGATGGGTAACTGGTTGGCAGCGCCCAAGTCCCACCGATGTGGTGCACGCCTCGCTGGCTAGTGAGACGATCGTTCAGGTAGTTTTGTCCTCATGGGTGCTTACTTGTACCTCGCTTTGGCGATCGCCGCAGAAGTGACGGCCACTGTTTCCCTGAAGCTCTCCGAGGGCTTCACGAAAGTCGTGCCGTCCGCGCTGGTCGCCGTCGGGTACGGCGTAGCGTTCTTCGCACTTTCCCGCGTGCTGAAGTCGGGGTTGCCGCTCGGCATCGCGTACGCGGTGTGGGCCGCCGTCGGCGTGGCGCTCGTGGCGATCATCGGGGTCCTGTTCCTCAAGGAACCGGTCAACCTGGTGATGGCCGGCGGGCTCGTGCTCGTGATCGGCGGAGTGGTGCTGATCGAGGTCGGGAGCAACCAGTGAAGATCCAAGTCGACGGCCGCAAGGCGCGCGGCGAGAAGCGGCGCGCGGAGATCATCGCGGCCACCCTGCGGGTGATCGAGCGCAACGGCGTCGCCGGCGTCACGCACCGCACGGTGGCGGTGGAGGCCGACGTGCCCACCGCGTCGACCACGTACCACTTCGCCTCGCTCGACGACCTGCTCGTGGCCACACTCATCTCCTGCGCGCGCGACATGGCCACCGAGGTCTACTGGATGATCGACCGCGCCCGTTCGCGCGGCAGCCGCGGCGCCGAAGAGGTCGCCGGCCTGCTCGCGGAGGCACTCGGGCCGCGCCGCGGCCGCACGATGGCCGAGTACGAGCTGTACCTGCTCGCCGCGCGCAAACCCGAGCTGCGCCCGGCCGCGCGCCGCTGGCTCGACGTCCTCACGTCCATGGTCCGCCACGACAACGAGGTCGCGTTCCGGGTTTTCCTCGCCGGCATCGACGGCCTGCTGATCCAGGGCCTGATCGACGACGAACCGCCGTCGGCCGACGAGCTGCGGCCTGTAGTCGACTACCTGCTCAAACCGCGTTGAAACTCTCGTGCGCACCACAGCTCGGCTCGGCTAACTTGCGGACATGCGGATCGCAGGCGACTACGAACTCGACGACGACCCCGGCCGGCTCGACCTCGACGTGCTGTGGAAGTTCCTCTCCACCGAGGCCTACTGGGGCCGCTGGCGCACGCGTGATCAGGTCGAGGCCGCCGTCGCCGGGTCCTGGCGCTTGGTCGGCGCGTACGAGCGCGCCACCGGTCGCCAGGTCGGCTTCGCGCGGGCGATCTCCGACGGCGTGACGTCCGCCTACCTCGCCGACGTGTTCGTGGTCGAGGACGCGCGTGGTTCGGGACTGGGCAAGGAGATCGTGCGCGAGATGATCGACAACGGCCCGGGCGCCGGCATGCGCTGGATGCTGCACACAGCCGACGCGCATGGGCTGTACCGACAATTCGGGTTCGGCGAGCACACCAAGGGGCGGTTCCTCGAACGCGAGGGCGCCAACCGCGAAGCGCTACGGTAGACCGGTCGGTCAAATTTTCAGTTGTCCTTGGCGGACAACAACTTCGAGAAGTGCGCCGCCCCGGCACGGGCGGCGCGTTCGAGGTCCGAGCGGCGGTCGGCGAACTGGTGCACCGGCACGGAGAACGCGACCGCGCCCGTCACGCGTTGCTCGGTGTCGAGCACCGGCGCGGACACGCACGCGAGCTGGGGCTGGAACTCCTCGATCTCCAGCGCGATCCCCGAGCGCGCCACGGTTTCGAGCTCCGTCTCGAGGTCGCGCGACGTCACGCGGGTGCGGTCGGTGAGGCGGGGCATGCCGGCACCCGCGAGGTAGTCGCGGCGCTCGCGCGCGGGCAGCGACGCGAGCATCACCTTGCCGAACGCGGTGGCGTGCGCGGCTTCGTGGAAACCGAAGTCGAGCGGCTGGGCGCGCGGGAACTCCGGCGAGTCGGCGACGGCCGCGACGACGACGTCGGTGTCGCGAAAGACCGTGTAGTACGCGGGCGCGCTCACGCGCAGGTGCAGCTGGTGCAGGCCGTCGCGCAGCTGGTGATCGACGTCGAGCTCGCCGAGCAGGCTGTGGTAGAGGCCGCCGACCTTGTAGCCGAGGCCGAACCCGCGGCCGTGACCGAGGCGGATCAAATAGCCTTCGTGGACCAGCGTGTTGAGCAGGTGGTAGGTGGTCGAGAGCTTGTAACCGGCGCGCCGGGCCACGGCTTTGGCCGCGATGCCATCGCCGGCGCCGGCCACGATCTCGAGCACGCGCAGCGCCCGCTGCGCCGAACCGATCAGCCCGCTGGGTTCCTTCTCGGTGATGTCGTCGTCGGAAAGCGGCAGGGCGGGTTCGGACACAGCGGCACCTCCGTGAAACCGTTCGGCAGTGAACGGGCGATCACATGCGCCCACCACCATACGTGCTCCGAACGGCTCAAGTGGAGCACCCGTTCGGCAACGATTCCGACGTCGCCGCGGGTGCTCACACCGACCGGGCCTCGGCTTCACCCGGTGAGATCAGTGCAGGTCGCCCGCCGACGGGCCGTGGTGACTCCGGCGGACCGGGATCCCAGCCCACTGGACCGAACGGGTGAGTCCCGGCGTCACACCGGTACTTTCGAGTTCGAACCGATCTCGTCGTTCTCTGCCGCCGCTTCGGTGGTCCCGCAGCCGTCCGGCACCTCGAGGTCGTACAGGCGAGCCGCGTTGAGGCCGAGGATCTTCTTCTTCACGTCCGTGGTGAGCTCGCCGTACTCGTCCTGGAAGTCCTCCGGCATCTCGAAGTCCACAAAGGACTCGATCAGCCACTTCGGGTGCTGGAGCCCGTAGTCGCTGGCGAACGTGATCCGGTTCTCGTCCATCCAGTAGAGCAGTTCGCCGATGATCTCGGCGAACTGGCGCGGCCGGGTGAGGATGGCGGGCAACGCGAGCGCGAGGCCGGCGTACACGTTCGGCTCCTGCGTGGCGATCCAGCAGAAGTCCTGCAGCCGCGCCAAGCCCACGTGCTCGACGACGAAGCGCAGGTCCGGGAACGCCGCGGCGACCTCGTCGAGGCCGGCGGCGTCGAAGGCCGCGGACGCGTCGGAGCCGCCCGTGCCATCCGAGCCGTCGCGGTCGAGCGGGCGGATCGAAGGGGCGGCGTGGAGGTGGATGTTGCGGATGCCGAGCTCCTGGCACTTCTCCAGGAAGCGGTAGGAGCACGGGTCCGACAGCTGCCGGCCCGCCTGTTCGGTGGTGACGAGCTTGACGCCCTTGAGGTTTCCGGCGACCGGCTCGAGGCCGGCGACGGTGAACCGGCCGGGGTACCTCTCGGTGAACGCGCTCCCGGGTGCCCCGCCGTCGGGGTCGGTGGCGGCGGCGGGCTGGAAGATCGCGTGGTCCACGTACCCGGTTTCGAACAGGTCGTGGACGATCGTTTCCTCGCTCTGGCGGCGAAACCCGACTTCCGTCGGCTTCCAGAAGTGCACGTGACCATCGACGATGAAGTAGCGCTCGCCGTCCTTTTCGTACATCGGTGCCGGCTCCCTTGCGGTACGAGGTACGTGCTGATGTGCAGCTTCCGATCGTCTTCCCCGGCGAGGGAGCGGGTCAACGGCAGTGATTCCACCTGTCGGAAAAACACCACAGGGCCACCGCGAGCGAACCCGCGGTGGCCCTGCTATCGGCGAAACTCAGCCCTTGTTCTCGTAGACCGCCGTGATCGTGGCGCGAGCCAGGGTGTGGCCGAACAGGTTGAAGCCGAGGAACGCCGGCGTGGCGTCGCCGTCGATCTCCAGGGAGTCGACGTCGAGCGCGTGCACCACGAAGTAGTAGCGGTGCGGGCCGTGCCCGGGCGGCGGGGCGGCGCCGAGGAACTGCTTCACGCCGCCGTCACCCTTCAGAGTGACAGCACCCTCGGGCAGGCCGGAGCCGTTCGCGTCGCCGGCATTGGCGGCCAGCTCGGTGACCGACGCGGGGACGTTGAACACGGCCCAGTGCCAGAAGCCGCTCGCGGTCGGGGCGTCGGGGTCGTACACCGTGACCGCGAAGCTGCGCGTGCCCTCGGGGAAGCCCTCCCACGACAGCTGCGGCGACCGGTCTTCGCCACCGGCGCCGAAGATGCCGGACAGGTGCGGCGTCGTGAGCGTCTCGCCCTCGGCGATGTCCGTGCTGCGCAGCGTGAACGACGGCACGGACGGCAGGAAATCGTAGGGATTGGGCGATTGAGGCATCAATCCTCCTGAACGCGTTGATCTTGGAAGTCCAGTCGGACTCCAGGCTATGACCCTGACCCGGACCCCGGCACCTCAGGGATGTTTCGGGGGGTTTACCGGATGTCGCGGCACCGGTGCCGCTCCTACCGTTTGCGGAAGACGGATGAGCGGTACTGAGGGGACGGACACCATGGCACGCCCGCTTCTGGCACTGGGTGGCGTAGTTCTGATCGGCGTGGGAGTGGCCATCGCGCTCGGCTGGGGGCTGGGCAGCACGGTGGAGCGCAGCGCGACGGTCTCGCAGCAGATCCGCGGCGTGAAGCTCGACGCGGACTCCGGCGACATCCGGATCCGCACCGGTTCCGGCCCGATCTCCGTGCACCAGAAGCTGCACTACAACTTCCGCGGCGAGCCGGGCGACGCCTTCCGGGTGGAGGGCGACCAGCTCGTGCTCGGCGACTGCGGCCGCAACTGCACCGCCGACTTCGATGTCGTCGTGCCGGCCGGGCTGCCAGTCACGGGCCAGGCGGATTCGGGCGAGGTGGATCTCACAGGCGTCGCGAGCGTCGACGTCACCGCCGACTCCGGGAGCGCGCACGTGGCGGACGTCGCGGGGCTGGTGAACCTGCGGCTCGACAGCGGTTCGATCGACCTGCAGAACGTCGGGCCGGTGCAGCTGCACAGCGACTCCGGCCACGTGAAGGCCGAAGGGGTGCGCGGCCCGGTCGACGTCTCCGCCGACAGCGGCAGCGTCGAGGTGGCCCTGGCCACGCCCAACGACGTGAAGGTGCACGCCGACTCCGGCAGCGTCGACGTGCGGGTGCCGAACGGGTCGTACACGGTGATCGGGGACACCGACAGCGGCCACCGGACCGTGCAGATTCCTACGTCGAACAGCGCCGGCCAGACGAACACGCTCGACCTCAACACCTCCAGCGGCAGCGTCACCGTCCAGGCCGCCTGACACTTTCGGGGGAACATTCACATGCGCAAGATCGAGAACCGGGTGCTGGCGGCCGTGCTGGCCGGGGCGGTGGGAGCGTTCGTCGTGACGGCGAGCCTGGGCCTGGCGGCCAAGCCCGAGGCCACCACGCCGACGCCCACGCCCGTCGCGGTGGTCCAGGTGACGGCGCCGGCCGGTGACGTGCGGCTGGCGGAGACGGTGATCGTGCGGGACGAGGGGTCCCACCGCGCCGCGCGGCCGGTCGTCCCGGCTCGTCCGGCATGAAGCTGATCGCTGCCGCTGTCCTGCTCTTCCTACCGCTGCTCGCGGTGCCGGCTTCGGCGTCGACCACGTGGACGCCGTGCCCGACCTCGCAGGAACCGACCGCTGAATGCGGGTTCGTCGACGTGCCGATCGACCGGGCTCATCCCGAATCGGGGACCACCCGGCTCGCGATGGTGCGGCTGCCGGCGACGGATCGGGCGCACCGGATCGGCTCGCTGCTGATCAACCCGGGCGGGCCAGGGGGTTCCGGCGTCGGGTACACGCAGTTCGGGGCGATCACCGATCCGGTGCTGCGGCAGCGGTTCGACGTCGTGGGGTTCGACCCGCGCGGGGTGTGGTTCAGCAAGCCGACGATCACGTGTGATCCGGCACAACCGGCCGACCCCAGCGTGAGCAGATTTCCTTCCACAGCAACGGAATTCACCGCGTTGGTCGAGCACAACCGGGCCGTCGGCGAGACCTGCCTGGCGAAGACCGGGCCGTTGCTCGGACACGTCGACACGCTCAGCGCGGCCGAGGACGTGGACGCCATCCGCGTCGCGCTGGGCGAGCAGCGGATCTCGTGGCTCGGCGTCTCCTACGGCACCGAGTTCGGGGCCGCGTACGCCGCGGCGCATCCGGACCACGTGCGCACGATGGTGCTGGACGGCGCGATCGACCACGGCCGACCGCCGCGGCAGTCGATCGTGGAGGAGGCCGCGGCGACGGAGGACTCGCTGGTGCGGTTCGCGTCGTGGTGCCGCACCTCGACGGAGTGCGCCCTGCACGGTCAGGACGTGCTGGCCTACTACGACAACCTGGTCGCCCACGGCGCCTGGTCGAGCGGGCTCGGTCGCGTGGCCGACGGTGAGGAGCTGTCCTCCGGCGTCTACGGCTACCTCTACGTAAGAGACCAGTGGCCCGCCCTCGGCCAGGCCCTCGCCGCCGCGAGCACGGACGCCGCCCAGCTGACCTCGGCCGCGCAGTTCTTCTCGCCGAGCTACGGCATGTACCGCGCCATCGGCTGCCAGGACTTCCCGTCGCCGTTCACCGGCATCGCGGACCTTCGCACGACCGCCGCCGTGGTCAAGACGGTCGCCCCGCACAGCTGGCGCTACTCGGAGTGGTGGGACTTCGCGAGCGGGTGCGCGGGCTGGCCGCTGCCGGCGAGGAACCCGCCGCGCCCCGATCGGGTGCACGGCGCTCCGCCGATCCTCGTCGTCGGCGGCGCCCACGACCCGGCGACGCCGCTGGCGTGGGCCAGGGGGCTCGCGGGGGACGTCGACGGCTCCGTGCTGCTGACGCGCCTCGACGACGGCCACACCGGCCTGCTTAACTCCGCGTGCGCGCGAGCGGCGGAGACGAAGTACCTGGTGAGCGGCCTCACACCCCCTCGCGGCACGATCTGCCGGTGAGCCCGGGAACAAGAGCCACTACCCCTTCGTTAGCCTGATACGAAGGTTGAGTGCAGCTGACTCAAGTCTGGCTTGACGAAGCTCACGAAGGACCGATAGAACTTGCCAGGGGTCCGCTCAAGGCGGACCCGAAACGTGCAGGTCACGAACATAGCAGCAGAGCTGCCAACACAGGAGGAAGCACCATGGCGCGAGCGGTCGGCATCGACCTCGGCACGACCAACTCGGTCGTAGCCGTCCTTGAGGGCGGCGAGCCGACGGTCATCGCCAACTCGGAAGGCTCCCGGACCACCCCGTCCATCGTCGCGTTCGCCAAGAACGGTGAAGTGCTCACCGGTCAGTCGGCGAAGAACCAGGCCGTCACGAACGTCGACCGCACCATCCGGTCCGTCAAGCGGCACATCGGTACCGACTGGAACACCGAGATCGACGGCAAGAACTACACGCCGCAGGAGATCAGCGCGCGCGTGCTGATGAAGCTGAAGCGCGACGCCGAGTCGTACCTGGGCGAGGAGATCACAGACGCGGTGATCACCGTCCCGGCGTACTTCGAGGACGCCCAGCGGCAGGCCACCAAGGAGGCCGGGCAGATCGCCGGCCTGAACGTGCTCCGCATCGTCAACGAGCCGACCGCCGCCGCGCTGGCGTACGGCCTGGACAAGGGCGAGAAGGAACAGACCATCCTGGTCTTCGACCTCGGTGGCGGCACGTTCGACGTGTCGCTGCTGGAGATCGGCGAGGGTGTCGTCGAGGTGCGTGCGACTTCCGGTGACAACCACCTCGGTGGTGACGACTGGGACGAGCGCATCGTCAAGTGGCTGGTCGACAAGTTCAAGGCCTCCAACGGCATCGACCTGACCAAGGACAAGATGGCCCTGCAGCGCATCCGCGAGGCGGCCGAGAAGGCGAAGATCGAGCTGTCCAGCTCCAACTCCGCCGGCATCAACCTGCCCTACATCACGGTCGACGCGGACAAGAACCCGCTGTTCCTCGACGAGCAGCTCTCGCGCGCCGAGTTCCAGAAGATCACCGTGGACCTGCTCGAGCGCACCCGCAACCCGTTCAACAACGTGATCCGCGACGCGGGCATCGCCGTCGGCGACATCGACCACGTCGTGCTCGTGGGTGGTTCCACCCGCATGCCGGCCGTGTCGGACCTGGTCAAGGAGCTGACCGGCGGGCGCGAGCCGAACAAGGGCGTGAACCCGGACGAGGTCGTGGCCGTGGGTGCCGCGCTGCAGGCCGGTGTGCTCAAGGGTGAGGTCAAGGACGTCCTGCTGCTGGACGTGACCCCGCTTTCGCTGGGCATCGAGACCAAGGGTGGCGTGTTCACCAAGCTCATCGAGCGCAACACCACGATCCCGACCAAGCGTTCGGAGATCTTCTCCACCGCGGACGACAACCAGCCGTCGGTGCAGATCCAGGTGTTCCAGGGTGAGCGCGAGATCGCGGCGCACAACAAGAAGCTCGGCATGTTCGAGCTGACCGGTCTCCCGCCGGCCCCGCGTGGCGTGCCGCAGATCGAGGTCACCTTCGACATCGACGCCAACGGCATCGTGCACGTGACCGCGAAGGACCTGGGCACGAACAAGGAGCAGTCGATGACGATCACCGGTGGCTCCGCGCTGCCGAAGGACGACATCGACCGCATGGTCAAGGACGCCGAGGCCCACGCCGAGGAAGACAAGAAGCGCCGCGAGGAAGCGGAAACCCGCAACCAGGCGGAGACTCTCGTCTACCAGACCGAGAAGTTCGTCAAGGACAACGAGGACAAGCTGCCCGAGGACCTCAAGGGCAAGGTCAAGACCGCCATCGACGAGGCCAACGAGGCGCTCAAGGGCACCGACTCGGCCAAGATCCGCGAGTCCATCGAGAAGCTGAACACGGCTTCGCAGGAGCTGGGCACCGCGCTCTACGCCAACCAGGGTGCCAACCCCGGCGCCGACGGTGCCGCTCCGGGCGCCGACGCCGGTTCCGCCGGTGGGGCGCAGGACAAGGCCGATGACGTGGTCGACGCCGAGATCGTGGAAGAGGACGAGAAGAAGTGACCCCACGACACTCCGAAGCCGAGGGCCGGGGCCCCGAGGAACCGGTGGTCGTGCGTGACCGGCGGCGGGTCGACCC
Source organism: Amycolatopsis sp. NPDC005232 (assembly GCF_040607795.1). NCBI lineage: Bacteria > Bacillati > Actinomycetota > Actinomycetes > Pseudonocardiales > Pseudonocardiaceae > Amycolatopsis > Amycolatopsis sp. NPDC005232. The sequence continues at coordinate 348,593 of NZ_JBEXHL010000002.1, forward strand.
GCAGACCGGTGAGGTTCGTCCTCCTGCCCCGGAAGAAGTTCAGGTCGACGAGGCGCCCGCGCACCACGCGGGTCCCTCGCTCGGCGACTCGGTGGACGACGCGGTCACGATCGCGTCCGACGTCGAGAAGCAGCTGGCCGAGCGCACGGCCGACCTGCAGCGCCTGCAGGCGGAGTACGCCAACTACCGCAAGCGCGTGGACCGCGACCGCGAGGCCGTGGTGCTGGGCGCCAAGGCCTCGGTGGTCGGCGAGCTGCTCCCTCTGCTCGACGACCTCGAGCGGGCGGAGCAACACGGTGACCTCACCGGTGCGTTCAAGGCGGTCGGCGACAAGCTGGTGAGCGGCTTGCAGCGCGCCGGTCTCGAGTCGTTCGGTGCGGAGGGCGAGCCCTTCGACCCGAGCGTGCACGAGGCCGTGCAGCACAACACCTCGCCGGACGTAGCTGGTCCGACGGTCACCGTGGTCATGCGCCGCGGTTACCGCTTCGGCGACCGGGTCCTGCGGGCGGCGCTGGTCGGGGTCACCGACCACGAGCCGGCCGCGGCACCGGTCGACCCGCCCGTCGGCGGCGAGCTGCCGCTGGACGGGTCGATCGATGCGCCGAACCAGCAGTAACAACCGTTTCGTAGCGAAAGGAGGAGGCACCCGATGAGTGCTCGGGAGTGGATGGGCAAGGACTTCTACAAAGAGCTGGGTGTCTCCTCCGACGCCACTGCGGACGAGATCAAGAAGGCGTATCGCAAGCTGGCCAAGGAGAATCACCCGGACGCCAACGCGGGCAACACCACGGCCGAGAACAAGTTCAAGGCCGTGTCCGAGGCGTACGGCGTGCTGTCCGACGCGGCCAAGCGCAAGGAGTACGACGAGGCCCAGCGCCTCTTCGGCTCCGGTGGTTTCGGCGGGTTCCCGGGCGGCGCCGGCGGCACGGGCGGCTTCGACGTGGGCGACATCTTCGGCCAGGCCGGCGCTGCCCAGCAGGGCGGTTTCGGCGGGCTCGGCGACATCCTGGGCGGCATCTTCGGCCGTCAGGGCCGGGCCGGCGGGGCCGCGTCGGCCAACCGGCCGCAGCGCGGCGCCGACGTCGAGACCGACGTGCGGATCGATTTCACCGAGGCGGTCAAGGGCGCAACCCTGCCGCTGCGGCTGTCGAGCCCTGCGACGTGCTCAACGTGTGGCGGCAATGGCGCGAAGCCGGGCACGTCGCCGCGCCAGTGCCCGACGTGTGGCGGTTCGGGTCTCGTCAGCCGCAGCCAGGGTGCGTTCGCGTTCTCAGAGCCGTGCCGCGACTGCCGCGGCCGCGGCCAGATCATCGACGACCCGTGCCCGGAGTGCGGCGGCGAGGGCATCAGCACCCGCACCCGCACGCTGACCGTGCGCATCCCGCCGGGCGTCGACGACGACCAGCGGATCCGGCTGGCGAGCCAGGGCGAGCCCGGCCGTGGTGGCGCGCAGGCCGGTGACCTGTACGTGCGCGTGCACGTGGCACCGCACAAGCTGTTCGGGCGCAAGGACCTCGACCTGACCCTGACCGTGCCGGTCGACTTCACCGAGCTCGCGCTGGGCACCACGATCACGGTGCCGACGCTCGAGGGCAAGGTGTCACTGAAGGTGCCCGCGGGTACCGCGAGTGGCCGAGTGTTGCGCGTGCGCGGAAAGGGCATTCAGAAGCGGGACGGTTCGCAGGGTGATCTGCTCGTGACCCTGCAGGCATCGGTCCCCGCCAAACTGGACGACAAGGCGCGCGAGGCCCTCGAGGCCTACGCGGAGGCGATGAAGGGCCACGACCCGCGGCCTGAGGTGACCGAGATGCTCGAAGGCAGGTGAGGGTGATGTTCGGCGGAATCCCGGGACTCCCACACGGCGCGGACGAGGACACCCCCGTGTTCGTGATCTCCGTGGCAGCGCAGCTCTCGGGCCTCCACGCGCAAACCCTGCGCTCCTACGACCGCCAGGGCCTGGTCTCCCCCGGCCGCACCTCCGGCGGCGGCCGGCGCTACTCCATGCGCGACATCGCCCTACTGCGCGAGGTCCAGCGCCTCTCGCAGGAGGACGGGGTCAACCTGGCGGGCGTCAAGCGGATCATCGAGCTGGAAAACCAGGTCGACGCCCTGCGGGCACGGGTGCACGAGCTGACCGAGGAGCTGGCGTCCGCGTACGCCGCCGCCGAACAAGCCGCCGCGGCGGTGCACGCTTCGTACCGGAAGGACCTGGTGCCGATGCGGCAGCAGACGTCTTTGGTGGTGTGGAAGCCGAAGCGCCGCTGAGGTTTTCGGGGACAGCCCCTTCGTCACCGGGTCGGTGGTGGAGGGGCTGTTTTGCGTTCTGGCGCGGGTGGCCTTTCGTGCGGGTGGCCGCGGTGGGAAGAGTCCCTTCGCGTTGATCCGCGGCCGGTCCCTTCGCGCTCTGCCGGCAGCGCAGGAGGTCCCATCGAACGCCGCCTGCGGCGCGAGCGGTCCCCTCGCCACGGGGTGCGGATGCGAGTGGACCAGTGGCGCCCGTCAAACGTGCGCGACTGGTCCGTTCGCACCGAATGCGCGGGCGCGCGGGGACCTTTCGTGCAGCAACGAAACCAGGCGGCGTCAGGCTTCCGAGGGCGGCTTCAGGTACTCCCCGAAGAACGTCATCACGCGCTGCCAAGCGTCGTGGTCCGAAGGTTCGTGGTAGCCGAACCCCACCACCTTCGCGAAAGCCGCCACGGGCGCCGGGCCCATCTTGTTCGCGAAGCTGTGCCCCGCCTCGGGGTATTCCTTCACGTCGTGCGGCACGTTGCGTTCCGTCAGGGCCGTCGAGAGCTTCGCCGCGGCACCACGCAGCGAGGGGTCGCGGCGGCCGAAGCTCGCCACCACCGGGCAAGCATCGTCCAAAACGGACAAATCCTTCGGCAGCTGGCCGTAGTACGGCGCCGAAACGTCGAACGACCGCGAAGCCGCCACCAGCGCGAAGCCGCCGCCCAGGCAATAGCCGGCGATGCCGACCTTTCCGGAGAAGTCGTCCCGCGAAGACAGCAGCACGCGCGCTGCCTCGATGTCGTCGAAGGCGCGGCCGCTACGCGCGAACATGTCCTTGAAGACCTGGCGTACGCAGCGGAACATGCCGCCGCGCGAGTACAGGTTCGGGCTGAGCGCCAGGTACCCCGCCGCGGCGAAGCGGTCGGTGATGTTGCGCGCGTCCTTGGTCAGGCCGATGGCGTCGTGGATGATCACGACGGCCGGGAACGGGCCGGGGCCGGCCGGTGTTGCCAGGTAGCCGTCGATGTCGCCGGCCGGGGTGGGGATCGTGATCTCCATGGACCAGCACATTAGTCCAAAGTGAACGGGTCATACCGGATTCGCTCGAGGTCCACTCCCGCGGCCAGCAGTTTCGCGATCGTGCCGCGGATCATGTCCGGTGAGCCCGCCACCAGCACCTCGCGGTCCTTCCAGGCGCCACGCTGGGTCACCGCCGTGGCCAGCGTTCCCCGGTCGCCGCCGGGGACGGCGCCCTGTTCGGTGACGGGGGTGACCGTGAGCCACGGCGACGTGACGGCCAGGCGGCGCAGCTCGTCGAGCGCGTACAGCTCACCCGGCTTGCGGCCGCCGAAGAACAGGTGGACGGGCGGGTTGCGCTTCCAGCGGGACAAGTCGTCGAGGATCGCCATCAGCGGCGCGACGCCGGTGCCGCCCGCGATCATCAGCAGCGGCCGCTGGTCGGCGGACGGCACGACGGACAGCGCGCCCAGCGAAGGTCCCAGCCGCCACACGTCGCCGGCGTGCGTGTGGTTCACGATCGCCCGCGAGACCCACCCGCCGGCGACCGCGCGCACGTGGAAGGTGAGCAGGCCGTCGTCGCGCGGCGCCGTCGCCATGGACAGGTACCGCCACAGCCGCGGGCGCTGCGGCACCTCGACGCTCACGTAGCCGCCAGAGCGGTACGGCAGCAGGTGCTCCGTACGCACCCGCACCAGGGCGACGTCAGCCGAGAGTTTCCGGTGCTCCAGCACCGTCCCGCTCCACGACGCGGGCCCCGTCTCCTGCGCCGCGGCTTTGCGCATGGTCTCGGAGATCAACTGGTACGCCGACGTCCACGCCGATTCCACCTCGGGCGTCCACGATTTGCCGAGAAATCGTTTCATCGCGCTGATCAACGCTGTTCCGACGGCGTCGTAGTGACGCGTCACCACGTCGAACTTCCGGTGGTCGCGGCCCAGTTGACCGAGGAACGTGGTGAGTTCGTCGGGTCTGTCCACCATCTGCACCACGTACACGAGCGCCCGCAGCAATCTGCTCCGCTGTGTGGTCATCGTCACCGGGAACAGATCACGGGCATCCGGCGCGATCACGAACAGCGCCCCGTAGAAGTACTGCGCCAGCTCGTCGGCTTTCGGCTCCACCAGTGCGAAACTCTCGCGGATCACCCGCGAGGTATCGGAACCGGGCAGCGGTCTGCTCACCGCGGCGCGAGCAAGGTCGATCTTCACGGATTCAGCACTCATCGGGAACGGTTTTCTCCAGTCTTGCCAAGCAGTTTCAGTCTTCACGCGGCTTTGCGTACGCGCGCCGCCCCCGAGGAATCCCGACTGTAGGCGCCACTGGAGAAAAACGGGTGTAGTTAACGCCGTTCCCGCTCGAACGGAGCAATTCTCGACACTGCTGGTAAACGCGATCTGGCGCTCAGTAAAAATGATCTTCCGCGGTTTCCCTTGGCGGACAACGCTTTTCGTGGGCCGATAACCGCCCACCGCGCATCAGTCGATGGTGAACGGGTCGTACTGGATCTGGCCCAGCACGCTGCCGGCGACCAGCATGCGGGAAACTGTCGCGCGAATCATCGAGGGAGAACCCGACACGAGGATGTCGTGGTCGGGCCAAGCACCGTAGCGCGTAACCGCTTCCGCCAAGGTCCCTTGCTCGCAACCGGGCAAGTTGTCGCCACGTTCGACGACCGGGATCACGGTCAGCCACGGGTTCGTGGACGACAGCGCGCGCAGCTCCTCGAGGTCGTAGAGGTCCTCTCGTGCCGGCCCGCCGTAGAAGAGCCGCGTCTTGGGGTTCTCGCCCCACATCGCCAGGTGGTCGAGGATCGAGCGCAGCGGCGCGACACCGGTTCCGCCCGCGACCATCACGACACCGCGGGACCGTTCGCGGTCCACGGCCATGCGCCCCAGCGGCGGGCCGAGCCGCCAGACGTCCCCGGGCTGCGTGTGGCTCACGATCGCGCGCGAGACCCAGCCGCCGTCGACGGCGCGCACGTGGAACTCGATGCCGCCGTCCTCGCGCGGCGCGTTGGCCGGCGAGAGGTAGCGCCACAGCCGCGGCCGTTGCGGCACCTCCACGCTCATGTACTGCCCCGGCAGGTACGGCACGGGCTGCTCGGGCAGCAGCCGCACCAGCGCCAGGTCCCACGTCAGCCGCCGGTGCTCGACCACGGTCGCGTGCCACGACGCCGGGTTCACGTCGGCGGCCGCGGCCTCCTGCATCGCGCGCGCGACGATCGTGAACGCCTCGGCCCACGCCCGCTCCACCGGCGCGGTCCACTGCGGTCCGAGGTGGTTCTTCAGCGCGGCCAGCAACGCCGTGCCCACGGCCTCGTAGTGCCGCGGGATCACGCCGAACTTGCGGTGGTCGCGCCCGAGCTGGCGCAGGAACGGCACGAGGTCGTCGGGCCGGTCCACCATCTGCACGATGTGCACCAGCGCGCGCACGAGCCGCCCGCGCTGCACCTCCATGTTGATGGGGAAGAAGTCGCGCGTGACCGGGGCGAGCGTGAACAGCATCCCGTAGAAGAACTGCGAGATCTCCGGGATGAAGGGCTCGGACATCGCCCAGGTGTCACGGATCAACCGCACCATCGCGGCCACGGCGGCAGGCGTCTCACGGGGTGCCGCCGAGCGGGGGATCGGGCTGATCGAATCGGCTGTCATCGAGTGTCGTTCGCAGGTCGGGGGCGGTTCGGGGACTCGGGCGGAGCGATCACGGGCGAGTGGCGGGCCAGTGGGTCCACTCCGGCTCGGGCCGGCCTCTGCGGTCGGTGCCGAGGGAATTCACCACTGTCCCACCTCGTTCCCCTCAATAGTCTTCAGGACGTTGTCGTTGCGCCCCCTGACTGCGGCTCGTCCGCAGAGTAGCCGCCCTGCGGCCCTTTGCCAGCAACGTTGCTCCGGTCGGGTTACCGGCGGGCTGACCGGCGTGGGGGAAGTCACCGGATAGATAGTTGCCCTACGCAACCATCAGCCATAAACTTGTATGGCACAACCAAGTGGGCGCTCGAACAGTGTCCGGCCCGGGAGGAAAGCCCATGAGCTCTGCCGACGACGTCAGGGTCGAACTGATGCGCGAGCTCCGGTCCGCTTCACAGCTGCAGCACCTGTGGATCATGCAGGCCTGGGAAGCCGAACCCGGCCTCCACCCGGCCGCCGGGATGCTGCTGTCGGACCTCGCGAAGCACGGTGAAGCCCGGCCCTCCGAGCTGGCCAAGCGCAAGCTCGTGGACCTCTCGGTGGTCAGCCGCCAGATCTCGCAGCTGCAGGCCGCCGGCCTGGTCGACCGCCGCCCCGCCCCGGAGGACGGGCGCGCGTCGCTGATCAGCATCTCCGAGAAGGGGCTCGCCGAGGTCGAGAAGTGGCGGCTTCGCTACATCGCGTTCTTCGAGAAGGCCCTCGGTGGTTGGGACGAAGAGCGGATCGCCGACCTGACGACCCGGCTCGCGGAATTGAACAACGGTCTTCGCGCCGTGCTCGGGCCCCCCGAGTGCGCCGTGGACCAGGCGGAAGTCGGGAAGTGACGAACGAAGTTGAGTACCAACCTCGCCGGTGAGCAGATGAGCCACCGGCAGATCATGAAGGCCTTCTCGGGCCTGCTGCTCGCTCTGCTGGTGGCGATCCTGTCGTCGACGATCGTGTCCAACGCGCTGCCGACCATCCTCGCCGACCTGCACGGTTCCCAGAGCCAGTACACCTGGGTGGTCACCGCGACGTTGCTGACGTCGACCGCGACCACCCCGATCTGGGGCAAGCTGTCCGACCTGTTCAGCAAGAAGCTGCTGTACCAGCTGGCGATCGTGATCTTCACGATCGGCTCGGCGCTGGGCGGCATCTCGCAGTCGATGCCGGAACTGATCGCGTTCCGCGCGCTGCAGGGCGTGGGCCTCGGTGGCCTCCAGGCACTGATCCAGGTCGTGATCGCCGCGATGATCGCCCCGCGCGAACGCGGCCGCTACTCGGGCTACACGGGCGCGGTCTTCGCTGTCGCCACTGCCGCCGGGCCGCTGATCGGCGGCCTGATCGTGGACTCGCCGCTCGGCTGGCGCTGGTGCTTCTGGGTTTGCGTGCCCATCGCCGTGATCGCGTTCGTGGTCCTCGGCCGCACGCTGCACCTGCCCGTGCTCAAGCGCAAGGTGCGCATCGACTGGCTGGGCGCGACCCTGCTCGTCGGTGGCGTGGCCCTGGTGCTGATCTGGGTTTCCCTGGCCGGCTCGACCTTCGCGTGGGCTTCGTGGACGAGCGTGGCGTACGTCGGCGGCGCTGCCGTGGCGCTCGCGCTGGCGGTGCTCGTGGAATCGCGCGCCGCCGAGCCGGTGGTGCCGCTGCGCCTGTTCCGCAACCGCACCTTCACGCTTTCGGTGCTCGGCTCGCTGGCCGTGGGCACCGCGCTGTTCGGCGGTTCGGTCTTCCTCGGGCAGTACTACCAGATCTCGCGCGGCTTCTCGCCGACGCACGCGGGCCTGATGACGCTGCCACTCGTGCTCGGCCTGGCCGTCGCGTCGACGACCGCCGGACAGGTCATCTCGCGCACGGGCCGCACGAAGCCGTTCATGGTCACCGGCGGGATCTTGCTGCCGGCCGGGCTCTTCCTGCTCAGCACGGTGGATCACACGACGAACCTGACGCTGATGGGCGGGTACCTCGCCATGGTCGGCATCGGGCTCGGGTTCCTCCTGCAGAACCTGGTGCTCGTCGTGCAGAACACCGTGGCCATGAAGGACATGGGTTCGTCGTCCTCGGTGGTCACGTTCTTCCGCTCGCTCGGCGGCGCCGCCGGCGTTTCGGCGCTCGGCGCGGTGCTGTCGGCGAAGGTGGCCACCAACATCACGTCATCGCTGACCAGCCTGGGCCTCCCGGCCGGCGACGCGGTGCACGGCGGTGGCGGCACGTTCGACATCGACGGCCTGCCCGCCGCGCTTCAGCCGATCGTCCGCGCGGCGTTCGGCGACGCGACCGGCACGGTGTTCCTGTTCGCCGGCTTCATCGCCGTGGTGACGCTGCTGGCAGTGGTTTTCATGAAGGAGGTCCCCTTGCGCCGGACTCTCGACGCCGACACCACTCCGGTCGTGGCGCCCTCGGCCTCGACTCAGGCCGACGTGACGACGGCCCTGCGCGGCCGCGTCCTCGACGCCGACGGCCGCCCCGTCTCTGGTGTCGTGCTCACGCTCACGGACGCGTCAGGCCGCCAGGTCGACGTCGGCCGCAGCGCCCGCAACGGCGAGTTCGCCCTGGCGGCGGGCTCGACCGGCGAGTACGTGCTGCTCGCGACGGCCGGCTCGCTCCCGCCGGCCGTGTCCACGGTGCGCCTCACCGGCACACCGGCGTGGCATGACCTGCTCCTCGGCGGCACGGGCGGCGTGACCGGCCGCGTCCGCACGGCCGGGCGCCACGCCGCGGTCGCCGGTGCGGCCCTGACGCTCACCGACAGCGCCGGCACGGTCGTCGGCTCCGGCCTGAGCGGCAGCGCCGGCGCGTACGACCTCGACGAGGTGCCGGCGGGCGCGTACACGCTGACGGTCACCGCGTACGGCCACGCGCCGCACGCCGAGCCGCTCGCGGTGAACCTCGGCACTCCGGCCCACCACGACGTGGTGCTGGAGACCGAGCCGGAGTTCGCACGGCACAGCGGCACGTTGAACCTCTGACCCTGGAGAAACGGCTCGAGCCCCGGCCCCCTACGCCGGGGCTCGAGCCGTTTCCGTACTTCGCAAGGTAGGTCGACCACGCCGGGACCCCTCCCCGGTCAACCGGACGGACGTGGCCGGGGAAGCCCGCTCTACCGCCAGTGGCATTCGGCGGCTCGCGAAGTCTCCGTCCGGCCCTGACCTCGGGTCCTGCCCCGGCGGTAGCGTCCAGGACGTGACGCGGAGCCGGGTCGCGTTGTTGTGCGCGCTGGGGATCGACAACTTCGGCTCCGGCCTGTTCCTGCCGCTGGCGCTGGTCTACGTGACGCGCGTGGTCGGCGTCCCGCTCGCGTTGGCGGGCACGGCCGTGACGCTCGGGACGGTGGCGGGACTGGTCGTGCCGCCGCTCGCGGGCCGGCTCGTGGACCGCACGGGGCCACGAGCGGTGATCGTCGGCGCGCAGCTGCTGCAGGCGGCAGGGGCGGCGGCGTACCTGATCGCCGACGGCGTCACCGCGGTCGTCGTGGCGGCGATCCTGCTGGCGGCCGGACAGCAGCTCTTCTACAGCTCGCTCTACGCGCTGATCGCCGACGTCGCCGGCGACGTGCCGAAGGACCGGCCGTTCGCCGAGGTCGGCATGGTGCGGGCGGCCGGTTTCGGGCTCGGCGCGCTGACGTCGTCGGGAATCCTGATGTGGATCGGCGACGGCGGGTACAGCGTGGCGCTGGCGGTGGACGTCGTGACGTTCGTGGTGGCCGCCGTGCTCATCGCGGGGGTTGTGCGGCCGCAGCGGCGAAGCACGTCGTACCCGAAGGCGCGCAGCGGAGTGCTGCGCAACCGGCCATACCTGGCGTTGATCCTGTTCAGCGGAATGTTCGGGCTGTCGCTGGACTTCTTCCTGATCGGCACGCCGGTGTTCGTGCTCGACCTGCTCCACGGCCCGCGCTGGCTGCCGGGCGCGATCCTGTTCCTGCTCACGGTGGTCACCAGCGTCGGCGGCACCGTCGCGTTGCGGCTCACGCGCCGGCTCAACCGCGTCGCGGCGATGCGCGGCGGATCGGCGCTCTTCGCCGCGTGGTGCGTGGTCAGCCTCGGCGCGCTGGTCGTGCCGCGCAGCTGGCAGGTGGCGTACTTGCTGGCCGCGACGCTCGTCTACGCCGCGGGCGACCTGGTCTTCGGGCCGCGCTCGGGCGCGCTCGCCGAGGCCGCGGCCCCGCCGGAAGCGAAGGGCCGGTACCTGGCAGCGTTCCAGTACGCGTTCACCGTCGCGCAGGTGCTGGCGCCGGCGGTGGTGGCACTTTTCTCCGTGTCGGCGTGGTTACCTTGGGTGCTGGTCGGCACCTGCGCTTGCTTCGCCGTCGCGGGCCTGGGCAGGCTGGGACCGAGGCTTCCGGCGGACGCGGTGACGCCGGTTCAGAGTTGAGCGGAACAGACTCAAGTTTTCTGACGTTGTACAAGTCGATGGTCCTTGGTCAGGGCTGTCACCTGGACTTTTCACAGAGCGCATGAGGTGAGGGATGGACGCTTTCAACCCGACCACGAAGACCCAGCAGGCGATCTCGTCGGCGGCACAGGCGGCCACGATGGCCGGCAACCCGCACGTTTCGGCCGCCCACCTGCTGGGCGCCCTGCTGGCGCAGGGTGAGGGACTGACCGCACCACTGCTGACCGCGGTCGGGGCCGACCCGGCGGTGGTGCACAAGGAACTCGACCCGATCGTCCACGCGTTGCCGTCCGCGACGGGCGCCACCGTGTCGAGCCCGCAGTTCGACACGAACGCCGTGAAGTCGCTGACGCACGCGCAGAAGCTCGCCACCGAACTCGGTGACGAGTACGTGTCGACCGAGCACCTGCTCGTCGGCCTCGCCACGGAGGGTGGCCAGGTCGCGGACCTGCTGAAGCGCCACGGAGCGACGCCGGAAGCGTTGCAGGAGGCGTTCGCGAAGGTGCGGGGTTCGGCGCGCATCACGAGCGCCGACCCGGAGAGCACGTTCAAGGCGCTGGAGAAGTACGGCGTTGACCTGACCGAGCGCGCCCGCGCCGGTGAGCTCGACCCGGTCATCGGGCGCGATACGGAGATCCGCCGTGTCGTGCAGGTGCTTTCGCGGCGGACCAAGAACAACCCGGTGCTGATCGGTGAGCCGGGCGTCGGCAAGACGGCGATCGTCGAGGGCCTTGCCCAGCGGATCGTCGCCGGTGACGTGCCCGAATCGTTGCGGGGCAAGCGCGTGGTGGCCCTGGACCTCGGGTCCATGGTGGCCGGCGCGAAGTACCGCGGCGAGTTCGAGGAGCGGCTGAAGGCCGTGCTCAAGGAGATCACGGACTCGGCCGGCCAGGTCATCACCTTCATCGACGAGCTGCACACGATCGTCGGCGCCGGTGCCACCGGCGAGGGCGCGATGGACGCGGGCAACATGATCAAGCCGATGCTCGCGCGCGGTGAGCTGCGGATGGTCGGCGCGACCACGCTCGACGAGTACCGCCAGCACATCGAGAAGGACGCAGCTCTGGAGCGGCGCTTCCAGCAGGTGCTGGTGGGCGAGCCGTCGCCGGAGGACACGATCGCGATCCTGCGTGGGCTCAAGGAGCGCTACGAGGTGCACCACGGTGTCCGCATCACGGACGCCGCGCTGGTGGCCGCCGCGACGCTGTCCGACCGCTACATCACCGCGCGGTTCCTGCCGGACAAGGCGATCGACCTCGTCGACGAGGCCGCCTCGAAGCTGCGCATGGAGATCGACTCGCGCCCCGTCGAGATCGACGAGGTGGAGCGCGCCGTGCGGCGCATGGAGATCGAGGAGATGGCACTGTCCAAGGAGGACGATGTCGCTTCGATGGAGCGCCTGTCGGTGTTGCGCGCCGAGCTGGCGGAGAAGCGGGAGACGCTGACCGCGTTGACCGCGCGCTGGCAGAACGAGAAGGGTTCGATCGAGCGCGTCCGCGAGCTCAAGGAGCATCTGGAGCAGCTGCGCGGCGAGTCGGAGCGCGCCGAGCGCGACGGTGACCTCGGCAAGGCCGCCGAGCTGCGCTACGGCCGGATCCCGGCGCTGGAGAAGGAGTTCGAGGCGGCCACGGCCGCGTCGGAGGTCAGCCAGCAGAACGTGATGCTGAAGGAAGAGGTCGGCGCGGACGACGTCGCCGACGTGGTCAGCGCGTGGACCGGCATCCCCGCCGGCCGGCTGCTCGAGGGCGAGACGGGCAAGCTGCTCCGCATGGAGGAGGAGCTCGGCCGTCGCGTGATCGGGCAGGAGCAGGCAGTGCAGGTCGTGTCCGACGCCGTGCGGCGGGCGCGGGCCGGTGTCGCCGACCCCGACCGTCCGACGGGTTCGTTCCTGTTCCTCGGGCCGACCGGCGTCGGCAAGACGGAGCTGGCGAAGGGCCTGGCCGAGTTCCTGTTCGACGACGAACGCGCGATGCAGCGCATCGACATGAGCGAGTACTCCGAGAAGCACTCGGTGGCGCGGCTCGTGGGTGCCCCGCCGGGCTACGTCGGGTACGACCAGGGCGGCCAGCTCACCGAGGCCGTCCGGCGGCGCCCCTACACGGTCGTGCTGCTGGACGAGGTCGAGAAGGCGCACCCCGACGTGTTCGACGTGCTCCTGCAGGTCCTCGACGACGGCAGGCTCACCGACGGCCAGGGCCGGACGGTGGACTTCCGCAACACCATCCTCATCCTGACGTCGAACCTCGGCTCCCAGGCCATCGCCGACCCGTCGCTGGACGAGAACCAGCGTCGCGACGCGGTGCTGGAGAGCGTGCAGCGGCAGTTCAAGCCGGAGTTCCTGAACCGGCTGGACGACATCGTGGTGTTCCACGCCCTCGGCACGGAACAGCTGACGTCTATTGTGGACATTCAGGTCGCACGGCTCGCGGCGCGTCTGGCGCAGCGTCGGCTGCACCTGGAGGTCACCGATGGGGCGCGCGAATGGCTGGCTTTGAACGGCTTCGACCCGATCTACGGGGCCCGGCCGTTGCGTCGGCTGGTGCAGTCCGCGATTGGTGACCAGCTGGCGAAGAAGCTGCTGTCGGGGGACATCCGCGATGGTGACACTGTGCGGGTGGACATCCCGCAGCTGGAGGCCGCAGACACGCTGACGGTTGAGCGCGTCTGACGGCTGCTGGTTCTGAACGGCCCTTCCACTTCGGTGGGAGGGCTGTTCTGCATTTGTGGGGTGGGTCGGTTGGGCTGGCTCGGGGCGGTTCGTTTCGCCTGGGGGAGCGAGTGGACCGGTGATGCCGCGGCTTTGGCGGCGAGCGGTCCTTTCGCGCGGGCTTGGCGGCGCGAGTGGTCAGCTGGTACCTCCGCCGCAGCACGAGTGGACCGGCCGTGCTCAGCGGCGCAGGGCGAATGGACCCATCGCGCCGTCGTTCGGTGGCGAGTGGTCCTTTCGCGCGGGCTCGGCGTCGTGATCGGTCCGGTTCCGTCACCAGGCGAGTTCGCGGCCGTCCTGGAAAGACGATCGTCCGCACGGCGGCGGCGACCTGCTCGTCGGAAGTCACGTCGAGCCGGACGAAGCGGCCGCCGATCTCCGCCGCGGCCGCGGCGCCGCGGGACCGGTCGCGGGCGCCGAGCCACACGTCGAAACCGCGGGCGGCCAGGCCGGCCGTGATCGACTTGCCGATGCCTTTGCCCGCGCCGGTCACGAGAGCGGTGGGTGTTGTCATGACAACACCGCACCTCGGGGGGTGTTGTCATGACAACGAGGCAGTACAGTGACCCGCTGTGGATCGGCTGGCCGGCGACGAGCTGGAGTTCTGGCACGCGTTCAAGCACGCGGCGGAGTCGGTGCGCGCCCGCGTCGCGGAGGACATCGCGGCGGCGACGGGACTGTCCGATCCGGACTTCGGCGTGCTCACGCGCCTGGCGGACCACGCGGGGCGGCTGCGGCAGAACCAGCTCGCCGAGTCGATGGGCTGGCACCGCAGCCGGCTGTCGCACCACCTGACGCGGATGGAGCAGCGCGGGCTCGTCGAGCGGCAGCCCGCGGACGACGGCGTCGAGGTCCTGCTCACTGAGTTCGGCCGGGCGGAGGCGGAGCGGGCGCGGCCCGTGCACGCCGCTGCCGTGCGGGAGCACCTGCTCGCGCCCCTGAGCAAGGACGACGTCGCGACCGTGAAAGCGGCGCTCGACCGCCTGCGAACCGTGAAAAAGCCCAGAGATTAACCGATTTGTCGACCCGGCGCGGAGGGCCGTCTCGAAAGGGGCGCGCCGACACGGTGCGGGCGTTCGGATGTAACGGCCGAGCAGCGATACCCTCACCGTCGTGGGTATCTCGGCGTGGATCTGGTTCGTCATCGCCGCCGTCGCGCTGGTGGCGGGGCTCGGCCTGCTCGCGGCCGACCGGGCCAAGGAAGGCTCGCGCAATCGCGAGCGCATGCGCTGGGCCCAGTTGCGCGGCTGGCAGTTCGTGGAGGAGGACGAGCGACTGCCCCGGCAGTGGTCGGGCGGCGCGATCGGCTACTTCGGCGCCGACGCGGCCGTGAACGTCGTCGCGGGCTCCACCTTCACCTCCGACGGTCGCCGCCCGGTGTTCATCTTCGACATCGAGTCCGAAGGCCAGATCCCGGCGACGGTCGTGGCCGTGCGCTGCAACAAGACGCACCGCGTGCCGGTCGAGATGTGGCTGTCCAGCGTGCCGTTCCAGCGCGATAACATGCCCGAGATGCTCGGCCCGATCGGCCAGCGCTACGCCTTCGCCGACGACTCCGAAGGCGCCCGCGCGGTCATCACCCAGGAACTCGTCGACGCGGCCGACCAGCTCGGCGGCGACGTCGGCGTCGCGTGGCTCGAGAACGAATGGGTGCTGGCGAGCGTCGTGCCCAACGCCGGGCCGTCCCGGCTCGAACGCCTCCTGCGCGACCTCGGCGAGATCGCCGACATCGTCGACCCCTTCGACGAGGATTACGACACCGGCCGCACCTGGACCCCCGCCGCCGGCACCCCCGCGCCCGGGGCAGCTGCCACGGCGTCTGCTTCGGAGCCCCGCTCGGCCACCCGCGCCCCGTCCCCGGCGGACACCCGCGCGACCACCCCGGTCGACACCCGCGCGACGACCCCCGTCGAAACCCGCCCGGCCGATGCCCCGACCCCGCCCGAGCCTCGCACCCCCTCCAGCGGCCCGAGCACCTACGGCTCCGTCCCGGCCACCCCGTCGACGAAACCGGACCCGGACGTCGACGAAGACTGATCCCGAACGCGAAAACGGCCGCCCCGAAAGGCGGCCGTTTTTCATGTCGGGCTCAACCCAGCACCTTCAGGCCAGTCTCAACCCAACAGCGGCGTGGAAAACACCACGTCCGGCACCACCGGAGTCCCGAACGCCGTCACCCCCACCGACTGCGTCTGCCCGACGCGCGGCGAAACCGAAGTCCCCGTCGAAACCCGTGCCGAAGCCGCGTCCGCCGCTGCGAATTCGCCGCGGAAACCGTTGCCCGACAACGACTGTGTGGTCAGCAGGAAGCCCGAAACCGGCCCGACGTCCGCCGTGGCGAGGTGTCGCCGGCCGACGTCGGAGAAGTCCAGCGAGCCGACGAACCGACCCGTCCCGTGCTGCTCCGAGTTGGCCGCCACTGAACCCAGCCCGCCGAAGTCCACGGCGTGGCCGGACGTCCGATGCACCCCCACGCCACCGCCGAGATCTCCGGCGAAGCGCCCGGAACCGACGTCGCCGGAGGAATCGGTGAGGACGTCGACGCCGTAGGGCAGCCAGGCGCCCTCCGCTGCGGCAGCACCATGACTGGAGCCCGGCGAGGAAGACGTGACCCGCGACGAGTTCCCCGCCATCAGCCGCACCGGCGAGCCCGCTCGGAGTTCGTGGTGCTGTGACTGCGAAAACCCATCTGTCGTTTTCACCGCTGTGAGTGAATCCGGAGGGCCGTAACCGATGGTGTCGGACACCGCCTGCGTCAGGGAAGAAGCCGCCGGCACCGGCAACCCCCGCGTCGCCACGGAGGTGTCGCGCACGACCCCCACCGACGCCGCCGAGGAGTGCACGGAGTGGTCGAGACTGCCGAGCTGCTGCAGGTCCAGCGGCAGGCCGTCGAGGGGAAGAGTGGGATCGGCCGGCGCGGACGCGGGGCCGGCGAGCAGCAGTGCGAAGGGTGCCGCACCGGCGGCTACCTTCGGGAGGTAGCCGGGCATTCGCTGGGTGTGCTTGCCCATGGGCCGGACCATACTTCGCCAGTCGGACAAACGCGACTGCAGGTAGGTTCGCCCCATGACCGTCACCGCCGTGATCACCGGAGCCACCGCGGGCATCGGGGCGCAGTTCGCGCGCACGCTCGCCGCCGAGAAACACGACCTCGTGCTCGTCGCCCGCGACCAAGAGCGCCTCGAGGCGTTCGCCAAGCAATTGGCAGAACGCCATCAAGTCGGCACGGAGGTTCTCCCCGCCGATCTGTCCGAAGTAGACGGACGTGCGAAGGTCGAGGAACGACTCGCCGAAAAACCAGTAGACCTGCTGATCAACAACGCCGGATTCGGCCTCTCCGGCGACTTCTGGAAGATCTCCCCCGATGCGCTGCAGCGCCAGCTCGACGTGAATGTCACCGCCGTCCTGCGCCTCACCCGCGCCGCGCTGCCCGGCATGGTCGAGCGCGGCCACGGCGACATCATCAACGTCTCCAGCGTCGCCGGCTTCTTCTCCGGCCGGGGCTCTACCTACACGGCCAGCAAGAACTGGGTCACGTCGTTCACCGAAGGCATCGCGACGTCACTGCCACCCGGCGTACGGATGATGGCCCTGTGCCCCGGCTTCACCACCACGGAGTTCCACGAACGCGCGGGCCTGGAGAAGGAAGCCCCGAAGGCGTTCTGGCTCGGCGTCGAGCAGGTCGTGGACGAAGCGCTCACGGACCTGCGCCGCGGCAAGGTGATCTCCGTGCCGAGCCTGCAGTACAAGGCGCTGGTCGCCGTCACCGGCCTGCTGCCACGCGGGGTGCTGCGCCGGCTCTCGGCTGGGTTCGGCAACCGGAGCCGCACGTGAGGTAGGGCTGCCCCCACCCCTTCCCGGCGAGCTGGCACCAGGGTGCGAACCGCCTTCGCTGCCTAGCGTTTTCCCCATGACGGATGAGGCGGTGCGGCTGCGGGCCGTGCGGAAGGACTACGGGCGGGTCACCGCGCTGGCGGGCGTCGACCTGGTGTTCCCGCGCGGCGGGTTCACCGCCGTGATGGGGCCTTCGGGCTCGGGCAAGAGCACGTTTCTGCACTGCGCCGCGGGCCTCGACCGCCCCACCGCCGGCTCGGTGCACCTCGACGGCCAGGACCTCGCGAAGCTGTCGGAGACGCAGCTGACGAAGCTGCGCCGCGACCGGATCGGCTTCGTCTTCCAGGCCTTCAATCTCCTGCCCGCGCTGACGGTCGAGCAGAACGTCGTGCTCCCGCTTCGCCTGGCCGGCCGCCGCGTCGACCGCAAGGTGGTGACGCGCATGCTCACGCACGTCGGCCTCGCCGACCGGCGCCGGCACCACCCGGGCGAGCTGTCCGGCGGCCAGCAGCAGCGCGTGGCCATCGCGCGGGCGCTCGTGGCGCGCCCGGCCGTGCTTTTCGCCGACGAGCCCACCGGCGCCCTCGACACGCGGACCGCGGCCGAAGTCCTTGCCCTGCTGCGGGATTCCGTGCGCGGCGGGCTCACCGTCGTGATGGTGACGCACGACCCGGTCGCCGCCGCGCACGCCGACCGCGTGGTCTTCCTCGCCGACGGCCGCGTCGCCGGCGAGCTCGCCCACCCGACACCCGACGCCGTCGCCGCGCGGATGACTCACCTCGGCGCGTGGGCCGGCGCTGTCGCGGTCGGTGGTGCGTGATGTTCCGGCTCGCGCTGCGCACGCTTCGGTTGCGCAAAGGCGGTTTCCTCGCGACGTTCGTGGCCGCGTTCCTCGGCGCGGTGATCGTGTCAGCGTGCGGTGGCCTGATGGAGACAGGCATCCGCGCCGACGCGCCCCCGCAGCGGCTGGCGGCCGCGCCGATCGTCGTTGCGGGGCAGCAGGAGATCCGGCTGCCCAAACGCGATCCGGGCGAGGGCAAGCTCAAGACCGAAGCTGTCGCACTGCCGGAGACCGTGCGCCTGGATCCGGCGCTGGCCGACAAGATCCGCGCGACGCCCGGTGTGTCCACTGTGGTCAGTGACGTCAGCGTTCCCGTTGCACTGCCGCAAGGACCGGCAACCGGCCACGCGTGGGATTCCGCCGTTCTCACGCCGTTCACGCTCATTTCGGGCCACGCTCCCGGCGACGGCGAGATCGTCGTCGCCGACGTGACCGCGAAACCCGGCGACACCATCCAGCTCGCTGCCCACGGCACCACCGGCACCTACCGGGTCGCCGGCGTCGCCACCGCGTCGACGACCGCGCCCACGATCTTCTTCACCGCCGCCGAAGCCGCGCGCCTGGCCGGAAACCAGGTCGCCGACTTCGGCGTGTTCACCAACGAAGACCCCGCCAGCGTCGCCGCGCGCCTGAACCTCGGCGACGGGGTCGTCGCGCTCACCGGCGACGACCGCGGCCACGCCGAGTTCCCGCAGGCCGACGCCAGCGGCACCAACCTCGTGGTCCTCTCCGCCGTCTCCGGTGGCCTCTCCGTGCTCGTCGCACTCTTCGTCGTCGCCAGCACCTTGGGCCTCGCGACGCAGCAGCGCCGCCGGGAATTGGCTCTGCTGCGCGCAATCGGCACAACTGGGCGACAGCTGCGCCGGATGGTGCTCGGCGAAGCCGTGGCGATCGGCCTGCTCGCGATCGCCGTGGCCGCCGCGCTCGGCCCGCTGCTCGGCCGCTGGCTCTTCGGCCTTCTGACGAACGCCGGCGTCGCACCCGACGTCGTGCGCTTCCACCAGGGCTGGCTGCCGATGGTCGTCGCCGCCGGCGCGACACTGCTCGCCGTGGTGCTCGCGGCCGTGGTCGCGGCCCGGCGCGTGAGCCGGATCCGACCGACGGAGGCGCTGGCCGAGGCGGCTGTCGAACGCCGGTGGCTCACGCCGTTGCGGCTGATCGTCGCCGTGCTCTGCTTCGGTGGTGGGACGGCGCTCGGAATCGTGACGCTCGCGGTGATGACCGGTCCCATCGCGGCGAGCACGGCGGGACCCGCGGTGATGCTGTGGGCGATCGGCGTCGCGGCGATCAGTCCCGGCGTCACCAAGCTCGTGGCGATGCTGTTGCATGCGCCGGTCCGCCTACTCGGCGGCGTCACCGGTTGGCTGGCGCTGGCCAACACGCGGGCCGCGGCCACGAGGGTGTCGGGCGCCGTCACGCCGATCATGCTCGCCGTCGGCATCGCCACCGCCAACATCTACCTGCAGACGACCACACAAGCCGTGTCGCAGCAGGCCTTCACCGAAGACCTGCGCGCCGACGCCGTGGTCGCCGCCCCGGCCGGCGTCAGCCCCGAGCTGCTCCGGCGGGTGCAGGACGCACCGGGCGTCGCCGCCGCGTCGGAGTACGTGACCAGCACGGTCTTCGTCACCGCTCCCTACGACGACAGCCAGGACGACGACGGCCACGCAGCCCTCGGCCTCACCGCCGGCAGCGCCGCGCAGACGACATCGGCGAAGGTCGCCGCAGGCAGCCTCGACGCGCTCACGGGAGACGCCGTCGCGTTGCCCGCGAGCGTGGCCACGGAGCTGCACCGCGGAGTCGGCGACGTCGTCACGCTCCGGCTCGGAGACGGGCGCGAGGTGACCGTTCGCGTCGTCGCGCTCGTCGACCAGCGCGCCGGGTTCGAGACGCTGCTGTTCCCCGCCGGCCTGCTCGCCGCCCACACCACCGCGGGCCTCGCGCCGCAGGTGCTCGTGCGCGCCGCACCCGGCGTCGACCAGGCGCGGCTCACGGCGAGCCTCACCACGGCCACCGCCGGCCAACCCGTGTCCGTCGGCGACCGCGAGTCGCTGCTCGCCGCCCACGCAACCGGTGACGCGGTGGGCGCGTGGGTCAACTACCTGATGATCGGCATGATCATCGGCTACACCGTGATCTCCGTGGTGAACACGCTCGTGATGGCCACCGCGCGCCGTCGCCGCGAGTTCGGTCTGCAGCGCCTCGGCGGCTTCACGCGTACGCAGGTGCTGCGCATGGCGGGCGTCGAAGGCGGCCTGATCGCGACGATCGGCGTGGTGCTCGGCACGGTCGTCTCCGCGGGTGCGATCGTGCCGTTCTGCCTGGTGGCCAC
This sequence comes from Amycolatopsis sp. NPDC005232, assembly GCF_040607795.1. Classification (NCBI taxonomy): domain Bacteria; kingdom Bacillati; phylum Actinomycetota; class Actinomycetes; order Pseudonocardiales; family Pseudonocardiaceae; genus Amycolatopsis; species Amycolatopsis sp. NPDC005232. The sequence goes on from NZ_JBEXHL010000002.1 coordinate 368,614, forward strand.
GGGTTCGCCGCTGCCGACCGGGCCGATCGGGATCTACCTCACCGTGGTCGCGACCGCCGCCGTGCTCGCGCTGGTGGCGTCGCTGGTGCCCGCCTGGGTGGCCACGCGGGCGCGGCCCGTGACGGCCGTCGCGCTCGGCGAGTGACGAGCGGGCTTGTCGGTGGCGTGTGTAAGACTCTCGGCCGTGGCGTACCCCGGGTTGGATCAAAGTGCGAAGCTCGAACTGGCCAGGCTGGTCAGCGAACTGGCCGTGGTGCACGGCAAGGTGACCCTATCGTCGGGCAAGGAAGCCGACTACTACGTCGATCTCCGCCGGGCGACCCTGCACCACGCGGCGGCGCCGCTCATCGGGAAGCTGCTGCGGCAGCTCACGGCCGACTGGGACTACGTCGCCGCCGGCGGCCTCACCCTCGGCGCCGACCCGGTCGCGCTGGCGATGCTGCACTCCGCCGCGAGCGACGGGATGGTGCTCGACGCCTTCGTCGTCCGCAAGGCGGTGAAGGAGCACGGCATGCAGCGCCGCATCGAGGGCGTGGAGGTGCGCGGGCAGCGCGTGCTGGCCGTCGAGGACACCTCGACCACGGGCGGCAGCGTGCTCACGGCCATCGAGGCGCTGCGCGAGGCCGGGGCGGTCGTCGCCGGCGTCGCCACGGTGGTCGATCGCGACACGGGTGCGCGCGAGGCCATCGAGAAGGAAGGCCTCGAGTACCGGTACCTGCTGAACAAGGACGACCTCGGCCTGAGCTGAGCGCGGTTCTCGAAGATCACCGAGAATGCGTGCGTGACGAACACCGCCTCGCCGGTGTCCCCCTGGTGGAAGGGGGTGCCGTGACCACGACGGAGCTCGACGACGCGACGCTCGTCGGCCGCGCCCGCGACGGCGACGTGCGGGCGTACGAACAGCTCGTGCTGCGCTACCAGGCGCCCATGTTCCGGCTCGCGGTGAAGATGCTCAACCACCGCGGCGACGCCGAGGACGTGGTGCAGGAGGTGTTCCTCGGCGCCTGGCGCAAGCTCGCGCAGCTGCAGGACGACAGCGCGTTCGTCGGCTGGCTCTACCGCAGCACGGCGAACCGCTGCCTCAACGTGATCCGCGCGCGCCGTCCGCAGGCCGATGTCGACCTCGAGCTGGCTGAGTCGCCGCGCACCGACGGGCAGCCCGAGCACGCGGCGCAGGTCACCGGGCAGCTCGAAGCGCTCAACGCGGCGTTGCAGCAGCTCACGCCGCCACAACGGGTGTGCTGGCTCCTGCGTGAGGTTCACGGCCGCTCCTACGACGAGATCGCCGAGGTCGTCGGGGTGAACGCCGCGGCCGTCCGGGGCCGCATCGCCCGGGCTCGGGCGCAGCTGGCGGAGGTGATGAAGCCGTGGCGGTGAACGAGACCGGCACAGATTACGAACTGCCGTGCGGCCGGGACCTGGACGCGCTCTGGGACCGGCTCGACTCGGTCGACGCGCACGAGGCGACCTGCCCGCATTGCGGAACCGCGCGCGAGAGCCTGCTGGCGCTGCGTTCGGCGACGGCTGAGCTCGTCGCCGAGCCCGATCCGGTGCCGCCGGGCCTGGTGGGACGCATCATGTCGGCCGTGCGGGCCGAGGCGCGGCGCGGGCAGATGCTCGACCTGCCGACGCCGGAGCCGGGCCGGGTGGAGGTGAGCGAGGCGGCTGTGGCCGTGGTGCTGCGCTACGCCGCCGACTCCGCGGGTGACGTCCGGGCCCGCCGCTGCCGCGTGCGCACGGTCGGGATCGCTTCCGATGGGGGCGGGATCGTCGAGGTCGAGCTCACCCTCGCGGTGCGGCTGGGGAACGTCGACGGTGCCGAGACGTTGGCCCGGGTGCGCGAACGCGTCACGGTCGCGGCCGCGGCGCGCGTCGGGCTGACGCTCGCGAAGCTGGACCTGCTGGTCGAAGACGTGTACGAGGACGGGGAATGACGGGCGAGGCCGAGTACGTGATCGCGGACCCGGTGGTCGCGAGCGTCGCGGCCCGGGCCGCGCTCGACACCCCCGGCGTCGTGCGGCTGGAGCCGGGCCTGCGCGGCCTCGTCACGGCGTGGACGCGGGCGGCGCGCGGGCGGTGGCAGGGGCTGGATCCGGCGCCGATCGACGGCGTGCGCGTGCGCGGCGTCGAGGGTGGGCTCTCGGTGGAGGTCGACGTGGTGACGTCGGCATTCGACCAGGCCGCCGCGGTGGGGCGGGCGGTGCAGCGGTCGGTGACGCGCGTGGTGGCCGAGCAGACGGGGCTGGCGGTCGACGCAGTGGTGGTGTCCATTGTGGATATCGAGCTGGAGCGCCGGTGAGCGTCGCCGACCGCGTCGTCGCGGCGCTCGCCGACGTGGAGGGGCTGCGGCCGGCGGTCGAGCGGAGTTGGGGTTCTGCGGTGGATCTGACGCCGGATGCGGTGCAGGTCCGGCTGATCGCCACGCGGCTGCCGCTGCCGCCGTTGCTGGCGCGCGCGGCGGCCGTGGTGCGGCCGGTGCTGGCGGACACGGAGTGGGCGGGCGCGACGCTGCGGCTGATCGTCACCGACGTCGACGCCGGCGCGTTTTCCTGAGCGCTGTGCTTTCCTGAGCCTCGTGTCACACGATCGGGTCGTGACGATCACCGGGCCGTTGTGTCGAAGCGGTGACGGGGCAGGAAAGCCTTGTCCCGCCTCGCTTCCCAACCTACTGAGGGAGAAGTTCGATGACTGTCGCAGAGAAGACCGTTGACCTCGTGGTGGCTCCTGGCCTCGTGACCGACCAGGGCACCACGACGATCGCCGACGTGGTCGTGCAGAAGATCGCCGGCCTCGCCACGCGTGAGGTGCCGGGCGTCCACGCGCTGGGCGGCGGCGCGGCGCGGGCGCTGGATGCGCTGCGCGACCGCATCCCGGGCGCGTCCGCGAGTGCGGGCCAGGGCGTGGCCGTGGAAGTCGGCGAGAAGCAGGCGGCGGTGGACCTGGAGATCGTCGTCGAGTACGGCGTGCCGATCGCGGACCTCTCGCGCCAGGTGCGACGCAGCGTGATCGGCGCGATCGAGCGCATGACGGGCTTGGAGGTCGTCGAGGTGAACATCAACGTCGGCGACGTGTACATCCCGAGTGCGGACGAAGAGCCCACCACGAGCGATCGGGTGCGCTGAGGGACCTTTCCGGCGCGGGGTTCGTACCCGGAGTGACCACTCCGTTACCCCTCGGGTGAACGCGTTGCTCCCCTGGGTGGAACATCACAGCGAGTGAGGAATTTTCGCCCGCCGGGGCACGGTTACCGGAGTAACGTCGCTGGTAGAAGCCGTGGGGAAAGGGGGCGGTGGTGAGCGCTTCGGTTGCGCATTTCCTCGCCGACGTGACGGTGGCGGTGCACATCCTCGCCCTCTTGTTCATCGGGCTCGGCGGTTTCCTCGCGTGGCGCTGGCCGCGGGTCGCTCTCGTGCACGTGTTTTTCGCGGCCTGGGGCGTGCTGGTGAACGTCACCCCGGTCCCGTGTCCCCTGACCGCGGCGGAGAACTTCTTCCGTCACCAGCAAGGACTTGGTGACCTGCCGGGCGGGTTCAACGCCTACTACCTGTACGACACGGTCGTGCCGCGCTCACTGCTGCCGGCCGTCGCGGTGATTGCCTTGGCCCTGGTGATCTTCTCGTACGTCGGCGCCTACCACCGCTGGCGCCACCGCCACGACGACACTCCGGCTCACCGCGTCCGCCTGGGCTGAGCGAGAATCGTCCCTCGTGACGGAAGATCCCGAGGCCGGGCCCACCGAGTGGGTGGGTCGTGAGCCGGTTGGTGTGGGTCCGTGGGTGGGCGAGTGGCCTTCGGATCCGCGGTACGACCCTGAACTGCTGGAGCACGGCGATCGTCGGAACGTGGTGGATGCGTACCGGTATTGGCGCCGTTCGGCCATCGTGTCCGATGTGGATGCTCGCCGGCATCCCTTCCACGTGGCGATCGAGAACTTCCAGCATGACCACAACATCGGGACAGTCGTTCGGACGGCCAACGCCTTCGCCGCTGCCGAGGTGCACATCGTGGGGCGCCGGCGGTGGAACCGTCGCGGGGCGATGGTGACGGATCGGTATCAGCATTTGCGGCATCATGAGGATGTCGCGGGGTTGGTGTCTTTTGCTGCTTCTGCCGGGTTGGCCGTGGTGGCGGTGGACAACACGCCTGGGTCGGTGCCGGTGGAGGTGGCTTCGCTGCCGCGGGAGTGTGTGCTGCTGTTCGGGCAGGAGGGGCCTGGGCTGTCAGAGGAAGCTCAGGCTGCTGCTTCGATGGTGGTGTCGATTGCGCAGTTCGGGAGTACGCGGTCGATCAATGCCGGCGTTGCGGCGGGGATTGTCATGCATGCTTGGGTGAGGGAGCATGCGGATTTGTCTCGGTCTTGGTGATTCCGGAGGAAAACTCCGATTTCAGTGTTACGACGGTCTGGACCACGTGTCAGGCGTAAAGACTCGTGGTCCAGACCGCGCGCTGAGGTAGCCGCTGACGCTGCGAACGGGGCCGCGGCGGCGCCGGATGTTCAGCTGGCTGGGCTCAATTTGTCAGCGCTGGGCCGGAGCCGGAGCGGAGACACCAGTGCGGCGCTGAGCGGGAGCCGGTGCGGAGACGCCGGTCCGACGCACGGGAGTGGCGGCGGTGCCGCGCTGCGCGGGAGCGGAGACGCCGGTCCGGCGGGTGGCCTCCGGTGCGGTGGCCCGCTGAGCGGGAGCCGGTGCCGCGACGGCGGTCCGACGAGTGGGAGCGGCCGCAGTGCCGTGCTGCGCGGGAGCGGGCGCAGAGCCGCCGGCCCGACGGGTAGGTGCGGGCGCAGTGGCCTGGGCGGTGCGCCGAGCGGGAGCCACCGTGCCGCGCCGGGCCGGAGCGGAGACGCCGGTGCGACCGGCAGGGGCCGGCGCCGCCCGGCGCTGGACCGGAGCAGCCGTGCCACGCGGAGCGGGGGCGGTGCCGCGTTGGGCGGGCGCGGGGGCGGCGGTGCGTTGAGCGGCAACCGGAGCCGGAGCGCCGGCGGTCGCGGCGTTGGCGGCCGGGCCGAACAGCGCGAGCGCGCCGCACGCGGCGGCCAGGCCGATGAGACCGGAAACGGTGAGCTTCTTGGCGTTCATGGTGTTCTCCCCGACTGTCGAGTGGATCTTGGGCACCACCGAACGTAGGGGCGGGTTGTCAGGAACCGGTTTCAATCGGGTCAGGCCGGGATCAGGGGGCAGCATCCTGCGGGAACGGGCAGAATCGCGGGTATGAGCGTCGACCGGGTCGGGCGGGCGGCTGAGGCGGAGCGCGCCGTGCGGGGGCGGCACCTGCGGCGCGTCTGGGGCGTGCCCGGGACGGTGCTGGGGCGCAGCGGCTGGCCGCCGACCGCCGGGCAGCGGCTGCACTGGCACTGGAACTACTGGTGGCAGGCGCATTTGCTGGACAGCCTCGTCGACGCCCAGCTGCGCGACCCTCAGCCCGAGCGCGCGAAGGTGATCGGGCAGTTCGTGAAGTCCGTGCACTTGCGCAACTTCGGCAAGTGGATCAACGACTACTACGACGACATTGCCTGGCTCGGCCTTGTCCTGCAACGTGTCCGCGCGCTGGGACTGTCCGATATGGACCGCGCCATCTCGGACATCGACGCCCAGCTCCACGAAGGCTGGACCGACGACGCGGGCGGCGGCATCTGGTGGCGCCGCGGCGACACGTTCAAGAACGCCCCCGCCAACGGTCCCGCCGCCATCTTCCACGCCCGCGAAGGCGACACCACCCGCGCGCGCGACATGACGAAATGGCTCACCGACACCCTCGTCGACCCCACAACCGGCCTCGTCTGGGACGGCCTCCGCGTCGACACCGGCGAACTCGCCAAGCACATCTTCACCTACTGCCAAGGCGTCTACCTGGGCGCGTGCCTCGAACAGTCCGATGTGGAATCCGCTTCACGCACCGTCCGCGCCATCGCCGGCCACCTCGCGCCCGGCGGCATCCTCCGCGGCCAAAACGGCGGCGACGGCGGTCTCTTCGCCGCCATCGCCGCCCGCTACCTCGCCCTCGCCGTGCCGCGCCTGCCCACCCCGGAAGCCGCCACCGCCCGCACCCTCGTCCTCACCACCGCGGACGCCTGCTGGTCAGGCGCCACCGCGACGCCCTCCGGCCCCCTGTTCAGCGCCGAATGGGCCAACCCCGCACCTCCATGCCCGCCACCCCCCGACGCCCCCGAACGCGACCTGTCCATCCAAACCGGCGCCTGGATGCTCCTCGAAGCCGCCGCGACGCTCGCGTAGGCCTCCGCGATAGCGATCATCGATCGAATGTCCGAATTTCGGTCCGGTAGTGGTCAGTGGCCTGTGCTGGGTTGATCAGCACGGTGAAGTCGGGCAGAGCGGTTGGAGCGGGCTCTCCAAGGGAGTCCATCTGCCCTGGTTCGGCGTCCCATTCGAGCAAGGCGACCGTCACGCTCCACCGGCCTGGCGGCAGAGGAACGTGGAGGCCGGCGTCCGCTCGAGCCCCGACTTGTTCGATGCCGCTGATCCTGGCGCTGCCAGCGGTGATGAACAGGTACGACTCCGACGAAACGAGGAGATACTGGCGTTCCCGTTGTGTGAGCTCGGCATTGGCCGACGCCGATCCGACTCGGACGAGGACTTGGAACGCACCGCAACGAGCTGGTGTGAGAACCGAGCGGCAAGATGATCGAGCGGACGCAGAACCGAAAGCTCAGCAGCCGCACGAAGCACGGTGCAGGAACCGCGGCGCCAACCGCACCGCTTCAGGACGGCGGTCCGGCTCCTGCACCCGCGCCATCAACAACTGCACCGCCCGCCGGCCGATTTCCGAGATGGGCTGGGCCATCGTGGTGATGGCGGGGGAGACCGTGCGGGCCCAAGCCATGTCGCCGAAGCCGACGACGGCGAGTTCGGCGCCGATGCGGATGCCGCGGCGGTGGGCTTCCCATTGGACGCCCATGAGCATGGATTCGCCGGCGACCACCACGGCGCTGGGGGAGGGCCAGCCGTCCAGGAGTTTGGCGGCGGCGCGGGCCGCGCCGCCCGGGGAGGACATGCCGCAGGCGACGAGTTCGGGGTTGTAGCGCAGGCCGGTGCGGTCGAGGCCGAGGCGGTAGCCCAGAGTGCGTTCTTCGCTGACGGCCGAGTCGGCGGCGCCGGTGATCATGGCGATGCGGCGGTGCCGACGTGAAGCCAGGTGCTCGACCAGCGAAGACACCGCCTGGATGTTCTCCGAGCCCACCTGGTCGACGTCGTTGCGGCCGGCGATGCGATCGACCAGCACCGTGGGGACGCCCATCCGCACGAGACCGTTGATGACCGCGTCGTCGCCCGGGGCCGGAACCAGCAAGACCCCGTCGACTCGGTCGGCCCGCAGCGCACGCACCACGGCCGCCTCTTCGGCCACCGAATCGTGCGTGTCGGCGAGCATCAGGTCGCAGCCGGCGCGCGCGGCGGCGCCGCGGATCGCGCGCAGCAGATCGCCCGTGTACGGGTTCGCGTGCATGCCCAGGGCAACACCGAACCGGTGGGTGACCGGCGTACCCCAAACCGGGATCTCCGGCGCCAGAGCGGTCATGTCCGTGGCCCTCGTCGTCGTGCTTACCCAACGGTAACCGCTCGGGAGGCCCCGCCGAGCTGCGCGAGAGGCGATCCACTCCAAGAATCACCAGTGTGAGTGAACGGTCAGGCCGCTCCGGCGCACCCGCACGACTGTCGGTGGCGCAGCGTGGGCGGCAGCCGCACGGTCTCGGCCGCGCGCGTCGGCTCGGCGAGGCGGGCCAGCAGCAGCTGCACGGCGCGGCGGCCGATCTCCTCGATCGGCTGCGCCATGGTGGTCAGCGGGGGGTCCACCAGGTCGGCCCACTCGACGTCGTCGTACACGACCACCGGCAGGTCACGGCCGATGCGCAGGCCGCGCCGGCGGGCCTCGTGCAGGACGCCGACCATCATGCTGTCGTTGGCCACCACCAGCGCCGTCGGCGGTTCCGGCAGTGCCAGCAACGTGCTCAACGCCAGCGCGCCACCGTCGCGGTGCGAGTTCCCGCAGGCCACGAGGTCAGGCGACCACGCGAGCCCCGAACGGCCCAAGCCCAGCCGGTAGCCGAGCACGCGCTCGTCGCTGGTCGTGAGGCCCGGCGCGCCGGAGATCATGCCGATCCGCCGGTGTCCGAGCGACGCCAGGTGAGCGGTCAAAGCCGACGTCGCCTGAATGTTCTCCGCCCCGACCTGGTCGACGTCGGTGCGGGTCGAGAGCCGGTCGATGAGCACCGTCGGCACGTCCAGCGACACCAGTTCACCAATCACAGGACCGTCGCCCGGGGAGGGAGTCACCAGCAGGCCGTCGACGCGACGGGATCGCAGGGCCCGCACCACGTCACGCTCGGTCGCCGCCGTGTCGTGCGTGTCGGCGAGCAGCACCGTGTAGCCGTTGGCCGAAGCCTCCCGCTCGATCGCCTGCATCAGGGCCGCGAAGTACGGGTTGGCGACCAGCGAGACCGCCATGCCGATCGAGCGTGTACCGCCCGTGACCAGGGAACGAGCGATCGCGTCACCGGTGTAGCCGGTGGTCTCGATGGCCCGCAGCACCGCGGCCTTCGTGTCCTCCGCGACGGCGCGCGTGCCGTTGACGACGTGGGAAACCGTCGTGATCGACACCCCGGCGAGCTCCGCGATGTCGCGCTGGGTGGGCCGGGAGGAGCGGGTTTGTGGCATGTCAGTCCTTAACCAGGTTCACTCGCAAGCGTTTGCGCAAACGCTTGCGACGTGACATGAGTCTGTCTACCTTGCCGACCATCGGCAACCTCGCAGGAGGGTATTCATCCATGAGACAGCGCAGTCTCACCGCGCTGGCGTTGGCCGCCGTGGTCGGCACGGTGCTAGGCGCCACCGGCTGCACGGTCGAGCGCCACTGGGGCGGCAACACGACCCCGGCCGGCAGCGGCAAGGCCAAGGTCGGGCTGGTCACCAAAACCGACACCAACCCGTACTTCGTCGAGCTGCGCAACGCGGCCAGCGCGGCCGCGAAGGCCAACGGCGCCGACTTCAGCGCGCTCGCCGGCCAGTTCGACGGCGACAACGACGGCCAGGTCCGGGCCATCGAGAACCTCATGCAGCAGGGCGTGAACACGATCCTGATCACCCCGAGCTCGTCCACCGGCGTGCTCAAGGCGATCAAGGACGCGCGTGACGCCGGCGTGCTCGTGATCGCGCTCGACACCGCCACCGAGCCGGCCGACGCCGTCGACGCCACCTTCGCCACCGACAACTTCGCGGCCGGCCAGCAGCAGGGGGCGTACGTGAAAGCCGCGCTCAACGGCGTGGACCCCAAGCTGCTGATGGTCGACGGGACCGCCGGCTCCTCCGTCGACACCGAGCGTCACGGCGGTTTCCTCAAGGGCATCGGCCTCACGGACTCCTCACCCGAGATCAAGGGCCACACCCCCGCCAACGGCGACCAGAGCCTCGCGCAACAGGGCATGGAGAACCTGTTGCAGCGCAGCACGGACATCAACGCCGTCTACTCGATGAACGAACCGATGGGCCGCGGCGCGTACGCCGCGCTGAAGGCCCGCGGCCTCACCGACCGCATCGTGATGGGCTCGATCGACGGCGGTTGCGAAGGCGTGCAGAACGTCAAGGACGGCCTCTACGCGGCCACCGTGATGCAGTTCCCGAAGAAGATGGCCGAACAGGGCGTGCTCGCCGCGGTCGACTACGCGAAGACCGGCAAGAAGCCCTCGGGCTTCGTGAACACCGGCTCCACCGTGATCACCGACAAGCCGATGCCGGGCGTCCCCAGCCAGAACACCACGTGGGGCCTGCAGAACTGCTGGGGAGGCGCGAAATGACCACCGCGACGGTGAACGGGACCCGTGAGCGCGAGTCGCTCGGCGAGTTCCTCCTGCGCGCGCCCGCGGTCGGCCCCGCGCTCGCGCTGATCGTGGCCATCGTGGTCTTCTCCCTGGCCACGGACACGTTCTTCGACCTCGACAACCTGTCCACAGTGGTCCAGCAGTCACTGGTCGTCGGCACGCTCGCGCTCGGCCAGACGCTGATCATCCTCATCGCCGGCATCGACCTGTCCAACGCGTCGTCGATGGTCGTGGCCACGCTGATCATGGCGAAGCTCGCCGCGGCGGGCGCAGGCGGCTTCGTGTCACTGCTCGCCGGAATCGCGCTGACGGTGCTCGTCGGCCTGTTCATCGGCACGCTCGCCACGCGGATCAAACTGCCCGCCTTCATCATCACGCTCGGCACGTTCACCGGCCTGACCGCCGTGGCGAAGCTGATCGCGGGCGGCCAGGCCGTGCCGGTCACCGACGGGCTCCTGCAGTGGCTCGGCACGAAGCGCTACCTTTTCGGCGGCATCCCGATCACCTACGGCATGACGCTCGCACTGATCATGTTCCTCATCGTCTGGTACTCGCTCACGAAAACCGCGTGGGGCAAGCACGTCTACGCGGTGGGCAACGCGCCGGAGTCCGCGCGCCTGTCCGGCATCAAGGTCAACCGCACGGTGATCTCCGTGTACCTGGTCGCGGGTTTCTGCTTCGGCATCGCCGCGTGGCAGGCGCTCGGCCGCACACCGAACGCCGACCCGAACCAGTTCCAGCTCGGCAACCTCGACTCGATCACCGCCGTGGTCCTGGGCGGCACGAGTCTCTTCGGTGGCCGCGGTTCGGTGCTCGGCACGCTGTTCGGCGCACTCGTCGTGGCGGTGCTGCGCTCGGGCCTCACGCAGATGGGTGTGGACGGCAACTACCAGGACCTCGCGACCGGTGCGCTGCTCATCGCTGCCGTGGTCGTCGACCGGATCGCACGGAGGCAGCAGCAGTCATGACTTCCACAGAGCAGTCCGTAGCGCAGAACGGGCAGCAGACCACGCTTTCCGCGCGCGGCCTCGTGAAGCGCTACGGCCGCGTGACCGCCATCAACGGCGCCGACTTCGACCTCTACCCCGGCGAGGTGCTCGCCGTCGTCGGCGACAACGGCGCCGGGAAATCCAGCCTCATCAAGGCGTTGTCCGGTGCGCTGATCCCCGACGAGGGCGAGATCCGCGTCGACGGCCAGGTCGTGCATTTCAAGTCCCCTTTGGACGCTCGCCACCACGGGATCGAGACGGTGTACCAGGACCTGGCCGTGGCTCCGGCGCTCGACATCGCGTCGAACATGTTCCTGGGCCGGGAAAAGCGCCTGCGCGGGCCGTTCGGCGGGCTGGCGCGCAAGCTCGACACGGGCGAGATGCGCAAGGAGGCGCAGCGGATCCTCGACGAGCTGGGCATCAACGTCAAGTCCATCTCCCAGCTCGTGGAGACGCTCTCGGGCGGCCAGCGCCAGGGGGTCGCGGTGGCGCGCGCGGCGGCGTTCGGCACGAAGGCCGTGATCATGGACGAACCGACGGCCGCGCTCGGCGTCGCGGAGTCGGCGAAGGTGCTGGAGCTGATCGGGCGCATCCGCGACCGCGGGCTGCCGGTGGTGCTGATCAGCCACAACATGCCGCACGTGTTCGACATCGCCGACCGGATCCACGTGCACCGGCTCGGCAAGCGCGTGGCCGTGGTGTCGCCGAAGACGCACACGATGAACCAGGTCGTCGGCCTGCTCACCGGTGCGCTGCAGCTCGAAGAAGGCGGTGCGGTCGTGGAAGTCGCGGCCGCCACGCACGCCGGGCTGACCTGACGTGCGCGTGCTGCTGGCGGGGCTGTGCACCGTCGACGTCGTGCAACGGGTGTCGCACTTCCCGGCGCCGGGCGAGAAGGTGCAGTCGCTGCGGGTGGACGTCGCGGCCGGTGGGCCGGCGACCAACGCCGCGGTGACCGTGGCCGCGCTCGGGGCCGCCGCGACGCTCGTGACGGTCGTCGGCGCCCACCCGCTGTCAGCGCTCGCGCACGCCGACCTGATCGCGTACGGAGTCGACGTCGTGGACCTCGATCCGGCCCGCACCGACTCGCCGCCGGTGAGCGCCGTGGTCGTGCGCGATTCCGACGGGGAGCGAACGGTCGTCTCGCGCAATGCGGCTTCCGGTGCGCCGGTGAGGGTTCCGGATCTTTCCGACCTCGTGCGCGAAGCGAATGCGGTGCTCGTCGACGGTCACCACCCCGAGCTCGCGCTGGCCGTCGCGCGGGCCGCGCGATCACTCGGCGTGCCCGTCGTGCTCGACGCCGGCAGCTGGAAACCCGTACTGGAAGACCTGTTGCCGCTGGTGGACGTCGCCGCGTGCTCCGCGCACTTCGCCGCGCCCGGGCCGGGCCTGCGTGAACGCGGAGTACCCGTCGTGATCAGGACCGCGGGGCCGGATCCCGTTCGCTGGAGCACTGCGGAAGACTCAGGCCAGGTGCCTGTCAACGATGTCGAGGCGCGAGACACACTGGCGGCCGGTGACGTGTGGCACGGCGCGCTCGCGCACGCGGTCGCGGCCGGTGGAAGCTCGGTGGACGGGTGGATCCGGCACGCGAACGCGGTGGCCGGCGAGCGCGTCCGCCACGTGGGGCCGCGGTCTTGGACGGCGGCGATCTCGAAGTTGGGACAAGGAGTGCGATGACGGCGTTCGAAGACCTCCTGGCACGGGCCGAAGGGCTCGCCAAGCCGCGGCAGCGCAGCGTGCTCGGCATCATCGGCGCGCCCGCGTCCGGCAAGACCACGCTGGCCTGGGCGATCGCCAACGCGCTGGGCTCCCGCGCGGCCGTCGTCGGGATGGACGGCTTCCACCTCGCGCAGGTGGAGCTGCGCCGGCTCGGGCGTGCCGAGCGCAAGGGCGCGCCCGACACGTTCGACGCGGCGGGCTACGTCCACCTCATCCGCCGGCTCGCGAAGGGCAAGGAAACCGTTTACGCGCCGGAGTTCCGCCGCGAAATCGAGGAGCCCATCGCCGGTGCGGTCGCGGTGGCACCCGAGGTGCAGCTCCTGATCACGGAGGGCAACTACCTGCTGCTGCCCGACGACCCGTGGAGCGGCGTGCGCCAGTACCTCACCGAGGCGTGGTTCCTCGCGCCCGACGAGCCCGAGCGGATCGAACGGCTGGTTTCGCGCCACCGTCGTTACGGCCGGTCACTGGTCGAGGCGCGCCAGCGGGCGCTCGGCTCGGACCAGCGCAACGCCGACCTCATCGCGAGCACCCGTGACCGTGCCGACCTCGTGCTGGAGAACCTGCCGCTCGTGAACTTCGCCCTGTGAGCGGAGTTCTCGTCGTCACGGGCGGCAGCCGGGGGATCGGCGCGGCGATCTGCACGCTCGCGGCCGAGCGCGGCTACGACGTGGTGGTCAACTACTCCGGCGACTCCGAGCCGGCGGCCGAGGTCGTTTCGCAGGTCCGGGCGCACGGACGCAGGGCGCTGGCGGTGCGCGCCGACGTCGCCGACGACCGGCAGGTCCGCAAGCTCTTCGGCACCGCCGGGGAGATGGGGTCGCTGGTCGGCGTGGTCAACAACGCGGCCATCACCGGCAACACGCCGGGGCGCCTGGACGAGCAGAGCGCGGCCACCGTGCGGCGCGTGCTGGAGGTCAACGTCGGCGGAGTGTTCCTGTGCTGCCGCGAGGCCGTGCGGCGGCTCTCGACGCGGTACGGCGGTCCCGGTGGCGCCATCGTCAACGTCTCGTCCACGGCCGCGCGCACGGGCTCGGCGGGCGAGTGGGTGCACTACGCCGCGACGAAGGCCGCGGTGGACACGCTCACGTACGGGCTCGCGCAGGAGGTGGCAGGCGAGGGGATCCGGGTGAACGCCGTCGCGCCGGGCTTGGTGGCCACCGGCCTGCACTCCGCGGCCGGCCTGCCGGACCGGCTGTCGCGGCTGGCGCCCGGGATTCCGCTCGGCCGGCCGGGCGAACCGGGGGAGATCGCCGAAGCGGTGCTGTGGCTTCTGTCACCGGCGTCGTCGTTCACAGTCGGCGCCGTCCTGGAGGTCGGCGGCGGCCGCTGAATAGCGTCCCACCATGTGGTCTTCGCCCATTTCGGCGTTCCGCTGGGGTGCTACTCGTGTTCACGTCATCCCGGCTTGTGGGACGCCGGGCGACGAGGAGATCACGATTCGTGGCGGAAGTCGGTGAATCCGTCCGCCCGATCGGGGCGGCTGTGTCACTCTGGTGGAGCCTCCGGGGCCTGTTGGACGACCGGGGCCGCGGCGGCGCCGGTTCACGGGGTGGGTGACGAGCGCCCCGCGTCGCAATCGCACGGAGTGCGCAGCCGGGGGTCGGAAAGGACGGCCGCGAAAGTCATGCCCAAGCTCACGTCTGTGCACCATCTGGCGCTCACCGTGACCGATGTCGAACGCAGCGTCCCGTGGTACGCCCGGGTGCTCGACCTCGAGGAGAGCCACCGCCGCGAAGACCCTGAAACCGGGGTCCACAAGGTCGTGCTGAAGTCCGCAGGCGACGGGTTTTCCGTCGTCCTGGTCCAGCATCCGGACACCGACCGCCGTTGTTTCGACGAGCGCCGGACGGGGCTGGATCACGTCGCGTTCTCGGTGTCGTCGAAGGCGGAACTCGGTGAGTGGGAGGACCGGCTCTCGGAGTACGGGGTGTCGTACCTGCCGCCTCGCGAGTCGCGGACCTTCGAGGGGTCGTCGGTGATCGTGTTCCGGGATCCGGATGGGATTCAGCTGGAGATCTGGTCGGATCCGGAGCTGTAGGTAGGACGCGGCTCAGCCAAAGAGGTCCGTGCTGGGCCGGGATCGCCGCCGTGCGCTCAGTAGGTGATCGGCGTGGCCGACGCGAAGAGCAGGAGCCCCAAGGTCGCCGTGCGAGCCGGGAAGATCAGGCGTGCGCGTCGTCCGGTTCGTCGACCGGCCGGCGCATCTCCTGGCGGTACCGAAGCACCCCGTACCCCGTCCCCAGCACGAAGAACGCCACCGAAATCCACAGGGCCGCCGTCTTCAGCCACGGCAGGGCGTCCAGCAGGCCGGCGCCGTAGTAGCCCAGCAGTACCAAAGTGGGGACCCACAGCAGGCCACCCAGGCTGGTGGCGAGCACGAACCGCCGGGGGTCCATGCGGGCGGCTCCGGCGATGAGCGGGGCGAGTGTGCGGATCCATGGGATCCACCGCGCCGCGACGATCGCGAAGAAGCCCTTGCGGTCCAGAAACCGTTGGGCGCGATCGAGGTTGTGGCGATTGAGCACCTTGCCGCCGCGGCGGGCGATGAAGCGGGTGCCCGTGCTGCGGCCGATGTAGTAGCCCACCTGGTTGCCGCCGACGGCCACCACGAGTGCGGCGCCGGACAGGAGCCACGCGTTCGCATCGGAGCCGTGCTGGGCGAGCACCACGCCGGCGCCGAAGAGGAGCGAGTCGCCCGGCAGGAAGAGGCCGACGATGAGCGCGCATTCCACGAACACGAAGGAAAGCACGATCACCCAGACGAGCAGCGGGCCGGCGGTGTCGAGCCAGCTCACGCCGACTCCGGCGGCCTCGATGCTTGCGGGGTTCACGCGAAGAGCCTACGTGGCCACGATCGACGGAAAAAAGGAACCATCGAATCCAGCCTTCCGGTCACTTTCGGTATTCCTGGAATGAACTGCGCGTTCACCAACGGCTCAAACGAACGGGCCGCCCGGGACAGTTCCCGGGCGGCCCGAATCGAACAAAACCTTCTAAAACTGCGGCAGGGACTCGCCTTGCACCGCTTCGATGTCCAGCTCCACCTTGACCGTGGTGCCGATCGCGGCGACGCCCGCGCGGACCATCGCGCTGTAGTTGATCGCGAAGTCGTTGCGGTGCAGCTGGGTCTCGGCGTGGAACGCGGCGCGCACGCCGCCCCACGGGTCCGGGCCGTGGCCCTGGTAACGCAGGTCGAGCTCGACCTGGCGGCGTTCGCCGTGCAGGGTGAGCTCGCCGAGCAGCGCCCAGGTGTCCGTGCCGCGCTGCGAAATGCCTGTGCTCTCGAACGTGATCAGCGGGAAGGCCTCCACGTCGAGGAACTCGGCCGAACGCAGGTGGTCGTCGCGCATTTTGATGCCGGTCTCGATGCTGCCCGCCTTGATCTCGGCGAACACCGTCGAACGCTCCACCGGGCGGCGGATGTCGATGCGCCCGCCGACGTCGGGGAACCGCACCTTGATGCTGGCGATGCCCATGTGGCGCGCGGTCGCGACCACCGACGTGTGGACCGGGTCGATCGTCCACGGACCGGGCGGCGGCAGCTCCACGGCCTCGGCCACGGGGGCCAGGGCGATGTCGCCGAGCAGCCCGGCGCCGTCGGAACCGACCTGCACGGTGCGGGCCATCGGCGTGTACCCGGGCGCCGTGATCACGGCGGTGTAGACGCCCGGGGGCAGCGGATCAGTCGCCACCGCCCCCTTCGCGTCCGTGACCTGGCGCGCGATCTGACGGCCGTTGAGGTCGGTCACCGTGAGCACGGCGTTCTCGACCGGCCAGCCCCCACTGGCGCGGAGCTGTGCGCGCAGGCCCCCGCTCATGAGCGGTCGACCAGCTCGTCGAGAGCCTGGTCGTAGCTCAGGCGGACGTCGTGCTCGGCCTCGCCGTCGGTGAGGCTCACCTGGCTGGTGGCCGGCGGGTAACCGCTCGCCACCACCGTGTACGAGCCCACCGGCAGGTCGCTCACCACGTAGCGGCCTTCACCGTCCGTGCGCGCGACCGCCGCGACGTTGCCGTTCGCGTCGAGCACGGTGATCCGCGCGTCCGGCACGATCCGGTCACCCTCGGTGCGCGCGATGCCCTGCATCAGCACGGCACCGGCCAGCTCGACGTCGTGGCGCAGCACGCCGCTGTCGGGCACGGTCAGGGTGACCGCCACCGGGCGGTAGTGCGGGCCGCTCGCGACCAGCGTGTACTGCCCGGCACCGACACCGCTGAAGGTGTAGACGCCGTCGTCGGCCGTGATGAACGCGCCGTTGACCTCGCCGCGCGAGTCGGTGAGGGTCACCGTCGCGCCGGCCAGCGGGGAACCGATCCCCACGGAGCGCACGACACCGGTCAGCTCGCCCGACCCGGTGAGCGTCACGTCGAGCTTCGCCGGCCCGCCGCCGACCACCACGCTGGAGGCCTGCGGCTGGTGGCCGGGCGCGGCCACGATCAGCACGTACGTGCCCGAGCCCTGCGTCGGCACGGAGTAGCTGCCGTCGCCGTTGCCGGTCGCCCGCGCGACCTGGCGGCCCTGCTGGTCGATCAGCGTCAGCGCGGCGGCGGCCACGTGGCTGCCGTCCTGCCGGCGCACGTGCCCGGTCACCGGGGGACCGCCCGCGCCCAGTGGGAGGTCGATGCCCGCACCCGCGGCCGAGTTGGTGATCGGCATGGGCAGTGAGCCCGAAATCGCCTGCGGGTCGCCGTGACCGTTGCCGTTCATCGAGTGCCTTCCCCCTGCTCCGACGAGAACGGGTTCTCGCGGCTGTTCTTCGAAGAGCGAGCCCGGATTGGCCGCCTGGTCGACGATGTCCGTCGGCGTCTCGCTCTCCTCGAGCAGCGCCTCGCCGCCCTCCACCGCCGCGGCGGCCGGGTTCATGCCGGCCAGCGGGATCTCCTTGAGGAAGCACAGCACGATCGTCGCCAGCAGCGCGACCGCGCCCGCCACCCAGAAGACCGTGGTGATCGACTCGGTGAAGCCGATCAGGATCGGCGTCTTCAACGCGTCGGGCAGGGTCTGGATCACGCTGGTGTTGGTCTGGATGTCGGCCAGCTGCGCACCGGCACCGGCCGGCGGGTTGCCGCCGAACGCCTTGGTGATGTTGCCCGGCAGCACGTTGAACAGAATCGTGAGGAACACGGCGACACCGGCCGTACCACCGATCTGGCGGAAGAACGTGGCCGCTGCCGTGGAGGCGCCCATGTCGCTGCGCGGGCCGGCGTTCTGCACCGCGATGACCAGCGTCTGCATGCACTGGCCGAGACCGAGGCCGATGATGGCCGCGGCCACCAGCGGGTGCCACAGCGGCGAGTCGTACTTGACCTGCGCGAAGAAGAACGCGCCACCGGCGATGAGCAGGGTGCCGACGATCGGGAAGATCTTGTAGCGCCCGGTCTTCGACATGATCCGGCCGGAGCCGATCGAGCTCAGCATCAGGCCGCCCATGAGCGGCAGCATCAGCAGACCCGACTGGGTCGGCGTGTAGCCCTGAACCACCTGCATGAACTGCGGGATCATCGTGATCGCGCCGAACATGGCGACACCGACGATGACACCGCCGATGATCGCGACGGTGAACGTCGAGTTCTTGAAGAGCCGCAACGGGATCAGCGCGGCGTCCTTCATCAGCTTCTCGACCACGATGAACGAGATGATGCCGATCGCGCCGACGGCGTAGCAGAGGATCGCCTTGCCGTCGCCCCAGCCCCAGGTCTGGCCCTGTTCCGCGACGATCAGGAACGGCACCACCGCCACGACGAGCGAAAGCGCGCCCCACCAGTCGATCTTGTGCTTCTGTGGCACGTGCGGCACGTTCAGCACCTTGGCGACCACGAACAGCGCGACGATGCCGATCGGCACGTTGATCAGGAAGACCCAGCGCCAGCCGGAGATGCCACCGAGCGTGTCAAAGCCGGCGAAGAACCCGCCGAGCACCGGACCGAGCACAGTGGACAGACCGAAGACGGCGAGGATGTAACCCTGGTACCGCGGGCGTTCGCGCGGCGGCACCACGTCACCGATGATGGTCATGGCCAGCGACATCAGACCGCCGGCGCCGAGACCCTGCACCGCGCGGAACGCGGCGAGCTCGTACATCGACTGCGAGAACGTCGAAGCCAGCGAACCGGCGACGAAGATCGAGATCGCGGCGAGGTAGAACGGTTTGCGGCCGTAGATGTCCGACAGCTTGCCGTAGATCGGCGTCACGATCGTCGACGTGATCAGGTACGCCGTGGTGGCCCACGCCTGCAGGTCGAAGCCGTGCAGGTCGTTGGCGATCTTGACGATCGAGGTACCCACGATCGTCTGGTCCAGTGCGGCGAGGAACATGCCGCACATGAGTCCGCTCAGGATCGTGACGATCTGGCGGTGGCTCAGCCGCGGCACACCGGCCGCGTCGAGGACGGGTGCGCCCCCCCGCTGCTGAGGTTGTTTCTCGATGGTGGTCATGTGGTTGCTAGGCCCCCTTGGAGTGCACCGAGTCCGCCGGCGCGGAGTCGGTCATGTCTGGAAAGTTGTTCTCGATACCGGTGTTGAGCCGCCCGAACAGCTCGTTGAGGGTCTCGCGATCCTCCTGGGTCCAGTCGCCGAGCACGTCGGCGAGCCAGACGTTGCGCTGCTTGCGGTTCTCGTCGAAGACCCGCAGGCCTTCGGCGGTGGGTGCCAGCAAGCAGGCGCGGCCGTCCTCGGGGTCGGCCTGACGTTCCACCAGTCCGTGCTGCACGAGCGCGCTCGACTGCCTGCTGATGGTGGAGATTTCGGAGTGCAGGAACTCGGCGAGCTTGCTGGTGCGCTGCGGCCCCTCGTGGATGAGGCAGAAGAGGATCGCGTACGCGGCCCGCTCGATGCCGTCCGGACCCTGCTTGGAGACCTGCGACTTCGCCTTGGTGATCAGGCGCATGAAACGGACCAGCTCGTGTCCGAGCTGGTCGGCCAGGTCGAGCTCGTCCTTGGGCCGGGTGGCGGCGCTGTTCGGTGCCATTCGGTCGATCTTTCTCGCGGTGAAACGAACCGTTGTTTGGCGGCTGCAACTAGTTGCCTTTAGCAAGAGTGTGCCTGATCCGTGCTTCGCGCAAGCTCGCGGACCCCGGTTGTGTCGCATCACACTTTAGTTGTTGCATGCAAGCAGATATTCACCGGAGGGTGTTCGTCCGTTTTCTCCCGAGTCCGAAGGCCCAGGTCAGGGCTCTGGGAGTTGACGAGGGAACAAGACGGAATGTGACGGGTTGAAAAAGCTATGACCGACGACACACCGCTGTACGACCTCATCGGCTCCCGCCGCAACGGCGTGCTGGCCACGCTCAAGCGCGACGGGCGGCCCCAGCTGTCCACCGTCAGCCACTACTTCGACGCCGCCGAGCGCAAGATCCTCGTCTCGATCACCGAGACGCGAGCGAAGACGAAGAACATGCGCCGCGATCCGCGCGTGAGCTACCACGTGGGCAGCGAGAACGGCTGGTCATACGCGGTGGCGGAGGGCAAGGCCGTGCTGACGCCGGTCGCCGCGGCCAAGGACGACGCGACGGTGGAGGCCCTCATCGACCTGTACCGGAAGGTCGGCGGTGAGCACCCCGACTGGGACGAGTACCGCGAGGCGATGGTCGCGGACCAGCGGCTGGTGCTGACGATCAACGTCGACCGGGTCTACGGCCTGGTGCGCTGACGGGTCGGCTGGATGCGCAGCCGGATGGCGCCGGGCAAGTCGCCATCCGGCTGAAATCCGGAAATTCTATTCCGCACTGCGGAGATATTTGTGCCTACGATGAAGCCATGAGCACTGATGCCCTCCTGCAGCGACTCCGCGACGAGCTCGGCAAGGAGGCCGTGCTCACCGACGCCGACGTGACCGCGAGCTACTCGCGCGACATGATGCCGCTCGCCCCGTCCGGGAAACCGCTGGCCGTGGTGCTGCCCGCGGACACCGCGGGCGTGCAGGCCGTGGTCAAGGCGTGCGCCGAGGCGAAGGTGCCCGTCGTGCCGCGCGGGGCGGGCAGCGGCCTGTCCGGCGCGGCCAACGCCATCGACGGCTGCGTGGTGCTCGTGCTGACCAAGCTCGACGAAATCGTGGAGATCGACCCCGCCAACCGCCTCGCCGTGGTGCAGCCCGGCGTGGTCAACCTCGACTTCCGCAACACCGTGGAGAAGCACGGCCTGTTCTACCCACCCGACCCGTCGAGCTACGACTGGTGCACGATCGGCGGCAACCTCTCCACCAACGCCGGCGGCCTGTGCTGCGTGAAGTACGGCGTGACCACCGACTCCGTGCTCGGCCTCGAGGTCGTGCTGGCCGACGGGACGCTGCTCAAGACCGGCCGCCGCACCGTGAAGGGCGTGGCGGGTTACGACCTGACGAAGCTGTTCATCGGCAGCGAGGGCACGCTCGGCGTGATCACGCAGGCCACCGTGGCGTTGCGCCCGCTGCCACAAGCGCCGGCGACGCTCGTCGCGGGCTTCAGCACCACGGAGGCGGCGGGCGAGGCCGTGGCTCGGGTCGTGCGCGAGGGACTCGTGCCGTCGCTGCTGGAGATCATGGACGCGGCGTCGATCAAGGCGGCGGAGACCTACCTCAAGACCGACCTCGGCGCGGGTTCCGACTGCCAGGCGCTGCTGCTGGCGCAGTCCGACGTCGGCGGCGAGGCCGCGCTGCGCGAGCTCGCCGTGCTGGAGCAGATCTGCGCCGACTGCGGCGCCGACCTGGTCTACGCCACCGACGACCTCGAAGAGGGCAAGATGCTGCTGCAGGCCCGGCGCGTGGTCCTGACCGCGCTGGAGACCTACGGCATCTGGCTCACCGACGACGTCAGCGTGCCGCGCACCCGCATCGCCGAGCTGATCCGCGGCTGCGAGCAGGTGAGCGAGAAGGTGGGCCTGAAGATCGCCGTGGTCGGCCACGCCGGCGACGGCAACATGCACCCGACGATCGTCTACGCGCCCGACAACGAGGACGAGTTCGCCCGCGCACGGCAAGCGTTCGACGACATCCTGGAGATCGGCCTCTCGCTCGGCGGCACGGTGACAGGCGAGCACGGCGTCGGCAAGATCAAGCGCGACTGGCTGGCGCGCGAGATCGGGCCTGTCGGGATGCGGGTGCACCGGCAGATCAAGCAGGCGCTGGACCCGGAGAACCTGTTCAACCCGGGGTCGATGTTCTCGATGACGGCCTGAGGTTTCACGAAAACGGCGCCGGTCCCTTGCTCGGGGCCGGCGCCGCTTTCTGCGTTTCGGTCAGTCGCGTTTCGGTCAGTCGCGCACGCGCGGGATCCGCTGCGTGACCTCGGCGGCGTTCTCCTCCGGCGCACCCACGCGGGCCTTCTTCTCGCGGCGGCTCTTGAGGTACTCGAGCAGGATCGGCACCACCGACACGAGCACGATCAGCACGAAGATGGCGTCGACGTTGTCGCGGATGAAGCCGATGTTGCCCAGCAGTGAGCCCAGCACCGTGATGCCCGCGGCCCAGGCGATGCCGCCCAGCACCGTGTAGGTGAAGTACCGCTTCGGGTCCATGCGGCCGATGCCGGCGATCCAGGTGATGAACGTCCGCACGAACGGCACGAACCGCGCCAGCACCACGGCCTTGGGCCCGTGGTGGTCGAGGAAAGCGTGCGTCTTGTCGACGTATTCCTTCTTGAAGAACTTCGAATCGGGCCGGTTGAACAGCTTCGGGCCGACGAAGTAGCCGATGTAGTACCCGCAGACGTTGCCGAGCAGCGCCGCCACCGTCACCAGCACGCACACCACCCACAGGGGCGCCTGCAGCGTGCCGTTGGCGATGAACAGGCCCGCCGTGAACAGCAGCGAGTCACCCGGCAGCACCGGGAAGATGCTGCTCTCGATGAAGATGATCAGGCAGAGCACCGCGATGACCGGCACGGTCAGGCCGGACAGCAGCTGCTCCGGGTCCAGCCACGACGGCAGGATGGACATGGTCGTCACTGTGCTCTGGGCGAGAATCACACCGAAAACGGTACAGGGTGACGCTGAGTGCCTTCACAGGGAGAACCACAGCAGGTAATGGGGGTTTTCCGGAATTGTCAGACGAGGGTGAGCAGTCCGATGACCGAGCCCGCGGCCAAGCCCAGCAGGAGAGCCAGCAACAGCACCCAGTGCGCGGGCAGCGGCGCGGGGCCGGGCGGGGCCTGGCGGACCGTCGCGGGGTCCGGTGCGGGAACAGGCCGAACACCCGAAGAGACCGGCGTCGTCCGCTGGCCGGAGGCGTCGTCCAGGGCCGCGCGTTCGCGTTCGAGGGAGTCGGCGCCCGCGCCGGAGAGCAGGCCGTAGCGGGGTGGGAGCTCCTCGGTGGGGCCGGTCGCGCCGGCGGAGCCCGTGGAGTCCGGGGAGCCGGAAGACGCTGGGGGCTGCGAGCTGGTGTGCGGGGCGAACACGGCCTGGGCGCGCAGGGCGTCGGCGAGCAGTCGCTCCGGGTCCTTCGGCTCGCTCATCCCTCTCCGTACTTCCCCGCGGGCGGCCCGCGTAGTCGCTTACGTGCTCAAGGTAGCCCGGCCGACCTCGGCGACCCACTCGCCCCGGCGCAGCACCCGGACCGGCCGCAGGTCGTCGTCGAGGATCACGACGTCGGCGGCGAGGCCCGGCCGCAGCGAACCCGTGCGGTCGGCGATGCCCAGCAGTTCGGCGGGCCGCCCGGAGGTCGCCCGGACGGCGTCGAGGACACCGAGTTTGGCACCCTTCACGAGGTTGCGGAAGGCGTTGTCCATCGTCAACGTGCTGCCGGCCAGTGATCCGTTGTCCAGCGTCGCCACGCCGTCGTGCACGTCGACCTCGAGGCGGCCCAGCGTGTACCGGCCGTCGGCGGCGTCGGTGGCCGACATGGCGTCGGTGATCAGCACGGTCCGGCCGCGGCCGGCGTGCTGTGCCGCGAGGCGGACCACCGTCGGGTGCAGGTGCACGAGGTCGCAGATGAGCTCGACCGTCACGCGCTCGTCGTCCAGCAGCACGCCGACCGGGCCCGGTTCGCGGTGGTGCAGGGGGCGCATGCCGTTGAACAGGTGCGTCGCCACGGTGGCGCCCGCGTCGATGGCCGGCACGAGCTGCTCGGCGAGGCCGTCGGTGTGCCCGATCGCGGCCGTCACGCCCGATTCGGCGAGCTGGCGCACGGCCTTCACCCCGCCGTTGAGCTCCGGCGCGAGCGTGACCATGCGGATCGCGCCGGCGCCCGCGCGCAGCAGCTTCTCGACGGTGCCGGTGTCCGGTTCACGCAGCGTGTCCGGATCGTGCGCGCCGCAGCGGGCGCGTGAGATGAACGGCCCTTCCAGGTGTATGCCGGCGAGCTCGCCGTCCTGCACGAGCTCGCGCAGGGCCGCGATCTGCTCGGTCAGCAGGTCGATCGGGTCCGAGACCAGGCTCGCGAGCGTGGTCGTGGTGCCGTGGCGCCGGTGCGCGCGCACCGCCGTGAGGATCTCGTCGGGGTCCAGTGTGGAGAACGAACCGCCGCCCCCGCCGTGGCAATGGGTGTCGACGAACCCGGGCACCACGAGTGCTCCGCCCACATCGACGACCTCGGTCTCGGGGCCACCCGGCGGCGTCCCCGTGCCGACCGCGGCGATGCGCCCGTCGGACACGGCGAGCCAGCCGTCGTCGAGTACGCGGTCCGGGGCGACGACCCGGCCGCCCGTGATGACGAAGTCTCCGGCGTGCTTCACGCCCTCCAGCATATATTGGTCTGGACCAGACATGGCTACGCAACTCGGTGATCGGGATTGGTCCACCCGGGTCACTGTGGGGTCTGCATCGCCTTCTGCAGGGCCTCCAGCGCCCGGCTGGCGGTCGATTTAACGGTACCCTTCGAGATGCCCGCGGCCTCTGAAATCTCGGCCTCGGAAAGCCCCCCGTAGTACCGGAGCACCAGCACCTCGCGCTGGCGCGGCGGGAGCTTCGAAAGGGCGCTGACCACGGCTTGGTGCTCGCTCGACAGCATCGCGAGGCTCTCCGCGGAACGCGCGTTCACGGCGTGCGGAGGCACGTATTCACGAGCGGTTTTCCGCCGCCGCAGCACGCTGCGCGAGCCGTTGACCACGGCCGTGCGCAGGTACCCGACGGCGGCGGCCGCGTCGCGCAGCCGGCCCCAGTTGCGGTGCAGACCGGTGAACGCCTCCTGCACCACGTCCTCGGCCGTGGCCGGCTCGTCGACCAGCAGGATCGCGAGCCGCACGAGCCGCATCCGGTGCTGGCGGTACAGGTCCTCCAGGTTCAGCGGTGCGGCCGGCTGCTGCGGCGGCACCGGCCCGTCCATGGTCCGCAGGTGCCCGAGGGTCGCCTCGACACTGCGTTCCGCGTTGCCCTCCAGCATGTACCCCTGCCTGCCTGTTCTCGACCCCTGTGGTGCCCCTGCGCCAAGCTGCTGACGCAGCCCTAGCGTATCGGGTGAGCTCTGTCCCGCCACTGGTCGGATGCTGGGACCACAGGGTGTTGCCCGGTAGCGTCGACAGCGTCACCAACGCACCCACCCGGGAGATCCACATGGCCTGGTATCTGGTCGAAATCCGTTACGTGCAGGAGAAGGTGGCCGACGTCCGGCCCCGTCACCGTGAGTGGTTGAGCCAGCACGCCGCCGACGGCCGCGTGGCCGTCGCGGGACCGCTCGCCGACGCCTCCGGTGGTCTGGTCCTGTGGCAGGCCGAAGACGAGGCGGCGCTCGAGGAGCTGATCGGCAAGGACCCGTACCAGCTCGAAGGCGTGGTCGCCGATCGCTCGATCCGCGAGTACAAGCCGGTGCTCGGCGCTTGGGTCCCGCAGACGTAGCACCTAGAGCTCCAGGACGGCGGGTCCGCGGTCCACGCAGATCCGCACCGACCCGCCGTCCGGGGTCGCCACGGCGCACGTGCCGCAGAAGCCCTGGCGGCAGGAGAACGCCACGTCAGGCAGCACTTCGCGCACGACGTCGAGCGTCGAACGGTCCGCCGGCACGGCGAGCGTGTGGCCGCTGCGGCGCAGGACCACGGTGTACGGCCGGCCGCCGACGATCGGCGGGGTCGAGAAGCGTTCGAAGTACACGGCCTTGGCGCCGGTGAGCTCGAGGTCCACGCGGACGCCGGTGATCATCGGCGCCGGCCCGCAGCAGTAGACCGAGACGCCGTCGGGGACGCCCTCCAGCAGCTCCACGCCCGAGGCGGGGATGCCGTACTCGGTGTCCGGGCGGAACCACACGCGGTCCCCGGGCAAATCCGAAAGTTCTTCCACAAACGGCATCGACTCGCGGCTGCGTCCCGTGTAGACGAGCCGCCAGTCGGCTCCGCGGGCGTCGGCCGCGCGGACCATCGGCAGGATCGGCGTGATGCCGATGCCGCCGGCGATGAAGACGTACGAGTCCGCCGCGACGAACGGGAACGCATTGCGCGGGCCGCGCACGTCCACCTTGGTGCCGGGTTTGAGCGTGTGGACCTCACCCGAGGCCGCACCGATCCGCCGGACGGCCACGCGGTAGTGCGAGAGGTCGCCGGGGTCGCCGCAGAGCGAGTACTGCCGCACCAGCCCCGACGGCAGGGTGAGGTCGAGGTGCGCGCCCGGCCGCCAGCTCGGCAACGGCTCACCTTCGGGCCGCGCGAGGCGAAGGGACACCACGTCGTCGGCCTCGGGCCGGACGGTGGTCACGACCAGCGGCAACGTCCGGTCCACCGCCCGCACGGGCGGGCGGCGCCGGCCGGAGTACCGGGCGAGCCGGCGGTAGGCCGCACCGACACCGACCAAAGTGGACATCAGCCGGTCGCGGCGACCCGTTCCGTCGAGCCGCGGCGGGAATTCCGGTGCGGTCATCGCGGTGCTGTCACTTCGGCGCGTCGGCCGCCCGGGCCGCGGGGGAGCCCGCCAGGTACGCCACGGCCTGGTCGGTGTTGCCGGTCTCCGTCGGGTGGTACGAGCGCCGGAAGTACGGCCGGATCTCCCGCAGCAGCTCGCGCGGCGCGGGCACCACGCCCTTCTTCGCGGCCTTCAGGTACGCGCGCCAGGACGCGCGCCCCGGGCGCGTCGGGTCGTTGCGCATCAGGAACTTGGTGCCCCGCACGAAAACCCAGGCCAGCGCCGGCGTCACCACGGCCATGCTGCGCACGCGACGCGAGTAGCGGCCGTCGAGGTGGCAGAACAGGTCGTAGGCCACGGACCGGTGCTCGACTTCCTCCGCGCCGTGCCAGCGCAGCAGGTCGAGCATCGTCGGGTTGGAGCCCGCGGCGTCGAGCGCCGTCGCGTCGAGCACCCACTGGCCGAGGAACGCGGTGTAGTGCTCGATCGCGGCGATCAGCGCGAGCCGTTCGACGAGCCATTCCTCACCGGCGCTCGGACGATCTCCCAGCAGCCGGCCGAACAGCCACTCCATCTGCGCCACGTACGGCCGCACGTGCAGGCCCGCGGCTTCGAGGTGCTCCGCGGCGCCGTCGTGGGCTTCGGCGTGCATGGCCTCCTGGCCGATGAAGCCGAGGACGTCCTCCTTGAGCCGCTCGTCGCGGATCAGCGGCACGGCCTGCTTGAAGACCTCGACGAACCAGCGTTCGCCTTCGGGCAGGGCGATGTGGAGCACGTTGATGCTGTGCGTGGCCTGCGGTTCGCCGGGGATCCAGTGCATCGGCAGCGCGGCCCAGTCGAACTTGACGTCACGCGCGTGCAGCACGATCTGTTCGTGCTCGAGGGGATTCGCCGGGTTCACGAGGGCCTCCCGGACAGCTCGTAGTCGCTCGGCTCCACCCGGCGCGTCTCGAGCCAGTACTTCCACGTGAAGCCGGGCCAGATCGTGCGGTTCACGCCCTTTGCGTCGAGGTACCAGCTCGTGCAGCCGCCCTGCGTCCACACGCCTTTCACCAGCTTGTCCTGGATCTCGGCCTGGAACTGGTCCTGCACGGACGGGCGCACGTCGAGCGCGGCGGCGCCGTGGGAGTCGGCGAGCTTGATCGCATCGACGACGTAGCGCGACTGAGACTCGATCATGAACACCACGGAGTTGTGGCCCAGCGCGGTGTTCGGGCCCAGCAGGAAGAACAGGTTCGGGAACCCGGCGACGGTGATGCCCTTGTGCGTGCGGATCCCGTCCGTGGCCCAGGTTTTCGCGAGGCCGCGGCCTTCGACGCCCGTGATGTCGAGGTACTCCAACGCATCCGTGACGTGGAAGCCGGTGCCGTAGATGATCGCGTCGACCTCGTGCTCGACACCGGCCTCGTCGACCACGCTGTTCTCACGGACCTCGCGGACGCCGTCGGTGACCACGTCGACGCCTCCGCGGTTCAGGGCCGGGTAATAGTCGTTGGAGATGAGCACGCGCTTGCAGCCCATCGTGTAGTCCGGCGTCACCTTGCGGCGCAGCTTCGGGTCGCTGATGCCCTTCGCGATGTGGCGGCGCGCGATGGATTCGGCCGCGTGCATGAGCTTCGGGTGCCCGTTGAAGCCGATGGCGCGCGCTTCGAGCAGCCAGTACAACGCGTTGCGGTACAGGCGTTGCGTGCCAGGCACGTGGCGGAACAGCTGCTTCGCCCAGCCGGGCATCGCGTGGTCCGGCTTCGGCATGATCCACGGCGGCGTGCGCTGGAACAGCGTCAGCTCGGCCACTTCCGGCGCGATCTGCGGCACGAACTGGATCGCGCTCGCCCCCGTGCCGACCACCGCGACCTTCTTACCGCGCAAGTCGAACTCGTGGTTCCACTGCGCAGAGTGCCACGTCTGGCCCGTGAACTTCTCGATGCCCGGCAGCTTCGGGATAGACGGGATGTGCAACCCGCCGACGCCGGAAACGAGGAACTGCGCGGAGAACTCGTCGCCGCTCTTGGTCTCGACGCTCCAGCGGCGCTCGCCCGCGTCCCAGTGGGCGCCGGTGATCTCCACGCCGAACCGGATCCGCTCGCGCAGCCGGTACTTGTCCGCGACGCCCTTGAGGTAGCCGAAGATCTCCGGCTGCGGCGAGAACGACCGCGACCAGTCGGGGTTCTGCTCGTAGGAGAACGAGTACATGTGCGACTGGACGTCGCAGGCGCACCCAGGGTACGAGTTGTCCCGCCAGGTGCCGCCCACTTCGTCGGCCTTCTCCAGGATCACGTAGTCCCGGATGCCGGCCTTTTCGAGCTGGATCGCCTGCCCGAGCCCGGAAAACCCGGTGCCCACGATCACGACCTTGAACCGCTCGGTCATCTGTCGGCCTCCGCTGCGCAGGGGGTCTGCCACAGATGACGTTACCTCAAGTAACAGTTACTCGAAAGTACCTGCTACCCGTTAGTACGTTCCGCCGAGCTTCGTGTGGTCCCACGAGACGACCTTCGTCGGGTGGAAGATCAGGCCGATGCGCTTCGGGGCCTGGCGGCCGATGAACTCGCTGAGCTCGGCGGGCACGGGGTCACCCGGCTTGGCACCCGCGTAGCGCTGCATGAGCGTGATGCCCATGCGGGTGACCTCGTCGGTGTCCTCGATGATCTGCACGTCGGCCTCGAGGGAGACGCCGCGCAGCTTCTCGTAGGAATCGCCGCTCTCGACGAGCACCGTGGCCTCCGGCAGGCGGCGCAGGTTCTTCGACTTCTGCGAGCTGCCGTACGTCCACGTCGCGACGCCGTCCTCGTGCGGGAAGTACCACAGCGGCGCCAGGTGGGGCCGGTTGTTCGGCCCGATTGTGGCGACGTTGATGACCTTCTGCTCGTCGAGGTAGGCCCGGATCTCCTCGGGCGTCATGCGGATCTGGTCGCGACGGGACATGCGCGCTCCTATTCGGCTGTGGTCTGTTCGGGTCGGGTCGCAGCCCGGCCGCCGTGGCCGGTCACCGCCGACTCGTACGCGCCGCGCTGCTCGATGTCGTCGAGCGCGGCCTTGTCCGCCGCCGGCACGCGGGCCCGCGCGCCGAGCTCGACGATCGGCGGCAGGAACGCGCGCAGCAGCTTGAGGCCGCCGACCCAGCGTGGCACGTGGATCGTCCGCGCGCGCTTGAGGATGCCCGCCTCGAGGTCGTCCAGCGCCACGTCGAGCGGGTACGTCTTCCCGATCAGCCCCGGCATCGACGCCCGCAGCTTCCCGAACACCGGGTGCGCGTCGGCGCTCTCGACCAAGTCCGTGCGGATCCACGTGGGGTGCGCGACGCCGACCTTCACCCCGAGGTGCGCGACCTCGGCACGCAGGCTGTTGGAGAACGCCTCGACGCCCGCCTTCGCCGCCGCGTAGTTCGCCATGCCGGGCGCGTGCGTGATCGCGGCCAGCGAGGAGATCGCCAGCAGGTAGCCGCGCCGCTCGATCACGTGCGGCAGCGTCACGCGGAACGTGCGCCACACGCCGAGCAGGTCGACTTCGATGACCTTCTCGAACGCCTTGGGGTCCACGCTTCGCACGAAGCCGGCCGTGGCGATCCCCGCGTTGGCGATGACGATGTCGATGCCGCCGAAATGCTCCACCACACCCTGGGTGGCCGCTTCGAGGTCGTCCCAGCTGGTCACGTCGGCTTCCCACGCCTTGGCGTTCGGCCCGATCTTCTCGGCGACCTTCGCCTGCTCGTCCGCCTCCAGACCGACCAGCGCGACCTTGGCCCCGCGCGCGGCCAGCCGCTCCGCCAGCCCGGCCCCGATGCCCCGCGCAGCCCCGGTGATCAGCACGACCTTGCCGTCCACGTTCTTGACCACTGGTGCCCTCCTTGGCGTGCGTTTCCGCTTGTGAAGGGGACGGTACCGCAACCTACCCGGGGTAAGCTACTCCTCGGTAGGTTGCGATGGGTGGCAGTCTTCGAGCATGGATGGTGCTCGTGTGGGGGATCTCGACCAGCCGTTTCTCGACGCCGCGGCGGTCTGTTCGACGCTGTTGCGGCTCGATGTCGTGCGCGAGCGCTGGGCCGAATCCAGCGCGTTGCCGGAGCTGTCGGTGGGCGCGCTGGCCTGCCACCTCGCCCGCCAGGTGATGCGCGCGGCCGAGCTCCTTGCGGCCCCGTCGACCCTGCCTGCGCTCGCCGCGGTCGACGATCACTACGCGCGCGCCGCCTGGGTCACGTCGACGTCGCTCGGCGATCAAGCCAACGACCGCACCACCGACGACGCCGAGGCCGCCCTGGGCTTCGGCTGGATGCTCTCGCGGTACGACGCCGACCTCGCCGTGGTCGCGCGGCTTCTGCGCGGCGAGGCAGCGGAGCGGGTCGACATTCCGTGGCAGGGCTGGTCGTTGCGCCGCGACGACTTCCTGCACACCCGCCTGCTGGAGCTCGTCGTCCACTCCGCCGACCTCGCCGCGAGCGTCGACCTGCCGGCGCCGGACTTCCCCGACGCGGCCTTCACACCGGTACTCACGTTGCTGTCCCGGCTCGCCGTCCGCAGGCACGGCCAGGGCGCCGTCGTCAGCACCCTGACCCGCCGCGAACGGGCGCGGAACATCAGCGCGTTCTAGACCGACGCCTTGTTCAGCGCCTCGACCTCGTCACCCGTCAGCTCCAGCACCACCGACGCCACGAGATCCGTCAGCTGCTCCGGCGTGCGCGCGCTCGCGATGGGCGCGGCGACCGTCGGCTGCACGCGCAGCCAGGCCAGCGCCACCGAGGCGACGGACGCGCCGTGCGCCGAGGCGATCGAGTCCAGCGCCGCCAGCACGCGCTCGCCGCGGTCGTCGAGGTACGCGATGGCGCGCGGGGCGCGCGGGGAGTCGCCGGGCTCGTCGGCCGAGCGGTACTTGCCGGTGAGGAAACCCTTGGCCAGAGCGAAATACGGCAACGTCGAAAGCCCCTCGCGCGAGACCGTCGGCGCGAGGTCGGTCTCGTAGTCCCGCTCCACCAGGTTGTAGTGCGGCTGCAGGGCCACGTACCGCGCGTAGCCTTCACGGTCCGAAATGGACAGTGCCTCGGTCAGCCGCTCCGCCGAGTAGTTCGACGCCGCGATGTAGCGGACCTTGCCCGCGCGCACGAGGGAGTCGAAGGCGGACAGCGTCTCTTCGAGCGGTGTGTCCTGGTCGTCCTTGTGTGCGTAGTACAGGTCGATGTGGTCGGTTTGCAGGCGCCGCAACGAATCCTCGGCCGCGGCCGTGATGTTGGCCGCCGACAGCCCCTTGCGCTGCTCCCACGCGCCGACCTTCGTGGCGACCACGATGTCGTCGCGGCGGCCGCGCTTGGTCAGCCAGTTGCCGATGATCGTCTCCGAACCGCCGCCACCGCCGTACACGTCGGCGGTGTCGAGGAAGTTGCCGCCGGCTGAAGCGTAGGCGTCGAGGACCGCGTGGGAAGACTCTTCGTCCGCGGTGAAGTTGAAGACGTTGCAGCCGAGGTTGAGGCCGTACACGTCGAGGTCCGAGTTGCCGAGCTTGGTCATGGCACGAAACTAGCCTTCAGACCCGGAAGAATCCGCCGGGCATCAAGTGTTGGGAAGGTTTATGGCTATCGAACTGGGCAAGGTCGGCATTTGGCGTAGTGCCACGCAGACGAACGGCGAGTTCGCGGCGGAGGTGGAGAGGCTCGGCTACGGCGCGGTGTGGCTGGGCGGTTCGCCGGGCGGCGACCTGGCGATCGCCGAGGAGCTGCTCGACGCGACCGATCACCTCGCCGTCGCGACCGGCATCGTCAACATCTGGGCGGACACGCCCGCGTCCATCGCGAAGGCGTTCCACCGCATCGAGGCGAAGCACCCGGGCCGCTTCCTCCTCGGCGTCGGCGCGGGCCACCCGGAGGCGACGCAGGAGTACAAGAAGCCCTACGCCGCCCTCGTTGAATATCTCGACGGCCTCGACGCGGCGGGTGTCCCCCAGGCGTCCCGCGCGCTGGCCGCACTGGGGCCGAAGGTGCTGAAGCTGGCGGGCGACCGCACGGCCGGCGCGCACCCGTACCTGACCATCCCGGAGCACACGCGCTCCGCCCGCGAGATCCTCGGCGCGGGTCCGCTGCTCGCCCCCGAGCACAAGGTGGTGTTCGACACGGACCCGGAGCGCGCGCGGGCGCTCGGCCGCAAGACCGTGCAGTTCTACCTGCAGCTGTCCAACTACACGGCCAACCTGCGCAAGCTCGGGTTCACGGAGGAAGACCTCGCCGGCGAGGGCAGCGACCGCCTCGTCGACGCCCTGGTCCTGCACGGCGACGCCCCGGCCATCGCGGCGGGTGTGCGCGCGCACCTCGACGCGGGTGCCGACCACGTGAACGTCCAGGTCCTGAACGAAGACCCGTTCCCGGCATACCGGGCGCTGGCGGCCGAGTTGTTCTGAATCGTTCCACGTGAGGATGTCCATAGGCGTCCCTAATGAGGTGGACCGGCCCACGCGGCCGGTCCACCTCGTACGATGCGGCTGAGAAGCCAGTCAGTTCCGAGGAGGAAACGATGCCCATCGCCACCCCCGACGTCTACGCGGAGATGCTCGACCGGGCCAAGGCGAACGAGTTCGCCTACCCGGCCATCAACGTGACCTCGTCGGAGACCGTGAACGCCGCGATCCGCGGGTTCGCCGAGGCGGAGAGCGACGGGATCATCCAGTTCTCCACCGGCGGCGCGGAGTTCGCGTCCGGGCAGAAGGTGAAGGACATGGTCACCGGCGCAACCGCGCTGGCCGAGTTCGCACAGGTCGTGGCGGCGAAGTACGACGTCAACGTCGCGCTCCACACGGACCACTGCCCGAAGGACAAGCTCGACGGCTTCGTCCGCCCGCTGATCGAGATCTCGGCCGAGCGCGTGAAGAACGGCCAGAACCCGCTCTTCCAGTCCCACATGTGGGACGGCTCCGCGATCGACCTCGACGAGAACCTGGAGATCGCGCAGGAGCTGCTCGCCAAGACGGCCGCCGCGAAGATCATCCTCGAGGTCGAGATCGGCGTTGTAGGCGGCGAGGAGGACGGCGTCGCGCACGACATCAACGAGAAGCTCTACACCGCCGAGGGCGACTTCCTGAAGACCATCGACGCCCTCGGCTCGGGCGAGAACGGCCGCTACCTGCTGGCCGCGACCTTCGGGAACGTCCACGGCGTCTACAAGCCGGGCAACGTCAAGCTCCGCCCCGACGTGCTGAAGGGCGGCCAGGAAGCGGCCGCCAAGAAGCTCGGCCTCGACGCAGGCGCAAAGCCCTTCGAGCTCGTCTTCCACGGCGGCTCCGGCTCCCTCCCTGAGGAGATCCGCGAGGCGGTGACCTACGGCGTCGTCAAGATGAACGTCGACACCGACACCCAGTACTCGTTCACGCGCCCGATCGTCGACCACTTCTTCAAGAACTACGACGGCGTGCTGAAGATCGACGGCGAGGTGGGCAACAAGAAGTTCTACGACCCGCGCTCGTACCTGAAGGCCGCCGAGGGCGGTATGGCGGCTCGTGTGGTCGAGGCTTGCCAGGCGCTGGGCTCGGCGGGGACGAAGGTCAAGTAAGTCCTGTTCAGCTGAGGTTGGTTGCACGTGAAACGGCCCTTTCCCCGGGTGTCTCGGGGGAAGGGCCGTTTCTTGCTCTGACTAGGCGACCAGGTTCTCGGCGGTCACCTTCCGCCGCGCGGTCCAGCGGCGCGTGACCGGCCCGGCGCCCGCCCACAGGACGAACACACCGACCAAAGCCACCGCCACCGTCCAGTACGCCACCGGCGGCGCCGACTCCGTGTGCGCGCCACCCAGGAACCACACCCGGAACTGCGACTGCACCCACAGCGCCCCGTACCCGAACGCCGTGACCAGCAGCGCCCCGATCGCGGCCGTCGCGACGCGATGACCCACGCCGATCGTGAACGCGAGGTCTACGGCGAGGCCGACCGCCAGCAGGTAGAACGGCACCGTCGACACCGGAAAACCCAGCCCCAGCAGCAACAGCCACATCACACACCGATAAGCCACATAAGCACCGGCCACGGCCAGCCCCGCCCAGCGGAACCGCAGCGTGTGGCGGGCGAGGGCGAGGATGAGCGCGGTGACGGCGATGCCCCACAGCGGGTAGACCCACTCCGGGATCGGCATCGTGAAGTGCAAGATCGCCGTCCGGTCCACCGGATGTCCGATCTGGTTCGCGGCGAAGCTCAGCAATGAAGGCTCCGCCTCCGGCGCCCCGCGCTCCCACGCGCGCAGGCCGAGGATGCCGTACTCCTGCTGACCGTTGGGAAAAAATGTGTTCTCCAGGAAGAACGCCCACAGCGCCAGCAGCACACCCGTCCGGAAGCGCCCCGGCGGCGCGAGGCGCACCCAGCCGAGCAGGACGCCGGCCTGCATGATGCCCGTGCCGAGGTACAGCATCATGTGCGACGGGCTCCACGCGGTGAGGTCGAGGCCGTTCACGCGGTGGTTGATCACGTCCAGCGGCGCCGCGACGAGGAACACCACGAGACCCGTCTGCATCAGCCGCAGCGACGGTTTGTCGCAGCCCAGGCCCGTGTAGCTGTGGATCGCGACGAGCACGATGATGATCACCGTGCCGACGGTGTTGATCAGGTGCGGGGGCGCGAGGTCGTCGCGCAGCCACATGAAGTGCCACGACATGTCCCACGACGAGCCCACCAGCTTGAACCCGAACGCCGCCAGCCACATCCCGTAGCAGAACCGCAGCACCCACGCGGGCGTCGCCTGGCCGGCCGCCCCGCGGTGCCAGTGCCGCTGGAAGAACAGCCGGGTCTTCCCGACCGGGCTCCGCGGGATCACGTCTACCTGCGTCATGGCTGTCATCATTCCCGGCGCGCGGGCAGCGGTGGTGCGGAAGGTGCCAAACCGCTCGAAAACCAGGGTTCACCCCTACGGGTGGCGGATTTGCCTCGGCGGTCTTTTTCACGGCAGGGTGTCGCGCCATGATGCCGAAACGAGTTGTCGCCGCAGTCGTCGTCGCCGCCCTCGTGCTGGCCGGCGGAGGCGTGCTGACGAGCCTGTTCCTCTGAGTCCGCGCGGGCGTAGGCAGAATGTCGGTATGACGCACAACCTGCTTGGCCCCGAGCCGACGTTGCTGCCCGAGCACACCGCCGCCCAGGCCGCCCTGGACGCGGGCACCGACCCGTCGGCCGTCGCCGCCGAACACCCCGAATTCAGCGCCGCGTGGGCCGCCCTCGCCGAGAACGCCCTCTCGGACGGCGAGACCGTCGCGGCCTACGCCTACGCCCGCACGGGCTACCACCGCGGCCTCGACCAGCTCCGCCGCGCCGGCTGGAAGGGCTTCGGCCCGGTGCCGTGGTCGCACCGCCCCAACCAGGGCTTCCTGCGCGCGTTGGCCGCCCTCGGCATCGCCGCGGGGCGCATCGGCGAGACCGACGAGTACGACCGCGTGAAGACCTTCCTCAACGAGTCCGACCCGGCCGCGGGCGAGGCGACGGGGCTGAAGTGACGGTTTTGGCCTGACACTGCTGCAGCGGAGGGCTCCGTCATTGCTTCGCCATTGCGGGCGGAGCCCTTCGCTGCGTGTTCTCGAGTGCTGGCCCGAGTGTCGACTTTTGAAAGGAACGCATAATCAACGGCGTTCTTGCGGAGAAGACAAAACGGTCGGGGTAAGCCGCTGCTGCTCCATTGCCGCCCGTCGCGATCGTAATGGCGCTGCGGGCTTCTCTATGGTGGGCGCGTGCGTCGTGTCCTCATCCTCGGCCCCTCCGGCAGCGGCAAATCCACCCTCGCGCGGCGCCTGGGCGCGGTGCTGCACGTACCCGTCACCCACCTGGACCAGCTGTATTGGCGCCCCGGCTGGGTGCCGGCGCCGCCTGAGGACTTCCGCGCCGAGCAGGCCGCCGCCGTCGCCACGGACGGCTGGGTCATCGAGGGCAATTACAGCTCCAGTTTCGACCTACGCCTGCCGCTGGCCGACACCGTCGTGTTCCTCGACGTCGGCCGGACGACGAGCCTGCGCCGCGTCCTGCTGCGCCACCTGCGCGAACGCGGCCGCGACACCCAGGCCCCCGGCTGCGTCTCGAAGCTCGACCTCGAGTTCGTCCGGTGGATCTGGAACTGGCCACGTACTCACCGCAGCCGCCTGTTGGCGTCGGTGACCACGGACGCTCCGCTGGCGCGCCACCACCTGCTGCGCACCCACGCGGACGTCGCGGCTTTCCTGCTCTCGGTCTAGCCGTGGCGCGGCTCGGGAGAAAAGCGGACACCTCGTTCGTTGAGAAGGTATGGCTGTCGCGTTCCTGCTCTACGTCATCGCCGAGGTCGCCGCGATCTGGGCCGTGGGCTCCCTGGTGGGCGTCCTCGGCACGATCGCGCTGCTCATCGCGGGCGCCTTCGTGGGCTCCTGGCTCGCCCGCCGCGAGGGCGCCAAGGCGATGCGCGCCTTCGTCACCAAGGCCCAATCCGGCCGCCCCGCCGACAAAGAACTCACCGACGGCATGCTCATCGCCGTGGGCGGCATCCTGATCATGGTGCCTGGGTTTGTCAGTGACCTGTTGGGGTTGTTCGTGCTCCTGCCGCCTTCGCGCGCCCTCGTGCGTCGGTGGTGGCTGCGCCGGGCTGAGAAGCGCGCGATCCGGTACGCGAATACCCGCCGCGGCCCGGTGATGGTGGTGGACAGCGAGGTCGTCGCGGAAGACCCGCGGCCGACCACCCACCCGATCATCGAGGGGCGCGTCGTCGAGGGTTAGACCGGATCCTGTCGGTGACCATCCGCACTCTCCGGAGCGATCCTGGGAGGTAGCAGGTGGTGCAGGACTTCCAGCCGTTTGCCCGCTTGACCACGCCGAACACGGCCTTCCTGGCGATTTCCCAGCTGTCGCGGGTCGACGGAGTGAATGCCGTCCTCGTCACGAACTGGGAATGGGACTGCCACCGGCGCTCGCAGGTGCAGCGCCCGACGCCGGACACCGAACCAAAGCCGCCCCTCGACACCCTCAGCGGCGGACGGACTTTGGGGCTGGTCAGGCGACCCACACCACCTCGGCCGAGACGTCTGGGTGCCTGCTGAACATCCACAGCGCGCGATCCGTCGACATCAGACTCATCCGGAGACGACCGTCGACATCGAGGATTTCGATCTTGTCGTCGAAGTCCAGCCCCCAGGCGGAGATCCGCGCGTCCACGCGCTCCCCGTACTCCTGCACGATCGCGAACAACCGTGGTGCGCTGGACTTGACCATGTCGGCCACCAGCTCAGTGAACTCCTCCTGCCCACACAACGGTTCGGGCTCGCTGTCTACCATCACAACCTCCTACGGACGGTGTTTGCACCGACACCCGGTGTGCGTCTAACCTGTCACGGACGGTCCGGTTTCTAAAAATGGAAATCCCAGATTTCACCTGATTGGAGGTCGCGGGTGACCGCAGGAACGGGCGGCAACGTGTCGATCGTCCGCCGCTGGCAGCTTGCCGCAACAGTAAAAGTCCTTCGAGAGCAAGCAAACCTCACCCAGGACGAAGCCGTCGACCGACTGCGGCACAGCGACGGCAACTGGTCTCGTTCGAAGCTCTCGCGCGTGGAGAACCGCGAGCACAACCTTCGCCCCCGCGAGGTCAGCCAGATCCTCGCCGCATACCGGATCGATGACCCGGAAACACTGGAAGCACTGACCCAGCTCGCCGTCGACTCGCGCAAACGCGACTGGTGGCACCAGTACCAGGGCGCCGTCGCATTGATGGTCCAGCCGTTGCTGAGCCTGGAAAGCGGCCTGGTTGCAATGCGCGACTTCCAGAACCAGTTGCTCCACGGGCTGCTTCAGACCTCCGACTACGCGCGGGCTCTTATTCTGTCGATGAGCGCCGACCAGTACACGGCGGGCGAATTGGAGCAACGAGTCGCGGCGAGGATTGCCCGCCAGCAGATCATCACCAAGGGCGGGGCGCCGAATCTGCACTTCATCGTGGACGAGTTGGTGCTGCACCGAATCGTCGGTGACCGGGATGTCATGTACGGCCAGCTGCGCAAACTCCTCGCGCTAACTGAGAATCCGAACGTTACGATCCAGCTCCTACCCAAGGACTCCGGCGGTGGCCCGGGCCTGTTCGGACCCTTCTCTTTGCTCACCCTGCCCGACCCGATCCCGGACATCGGGTACTTCGAGGGCCCACCCGGCACGTTCTACATCGAGGATCGTGAGCGAGTCCGCTCGTGGACTCTGCGCTTCGGTATGCTCACCCAGCAGGCGTTGACCGGCGAGAGGTCTGCCGAAGTCGTCGCTGAAGCACTGGAGCAGTACCGGTAGCAAGACTGGAGGAGGTCACCCATGGCACCGATGGACCCTCTGACCAAC
Organism: Amycolatopsis sp. NPDC005232; assembly: GCF_040607795.1. NCBI lineage: Bacteria > Bacillati > Actinomycetota > Actinomycetes > Pseudonocardiales > Pseudonocardiaceae > Amycolatopsis > Amycolatopsis sp. NPDC005232. Next base: position 407,178 of record NZ_JBEXHL010000002.1, read on the forward strand.
CTCACCTGGCGCAAGAGCAGCTTCTCCAACGACGGTGGTTCCAACGGCGACACCTGCGTCGAAGCGGCGGCGCTCCCGGACGGCCGGATCGCCATCCGCAACAGCAACCACCCCGACGACGGCGCCACCTACTTCACCCGGGCCGAGATGAGCGCGTGGCTCAAGGGCGTCAAAGCCGGAGAGTTCGACGATCTCACCTGACCCCGACCGTCTCACTCCGCGAGGGTCCGGGTTGCCCAGCACCCCAATGCGGCATTGGGTGCGTCCAACGCATACGAACGCCGCATTGGGTCGTCAGTTGCGGCCGGGATGAGGCAAACCACCCACGAGGGTCGGGGTCTTGTCCCATGCTGATCAAATGTCCGTCGCTGAGTTTCGCATCCGACTGGCTGCCGTCGCGCAGCAGCTGCCCGCCTCCGAGCTCGCGGACGCCTGCCACAAAGTTGACCTTGTTCATGGTCAACTGAGGTCGGCTTGGTACACCAGTGATCACGTGTCGTCGCAGGCGGCGCTGGTGGCCGCTGCCGCAGCCGTCGAGCAGCTCAAGGAGATTGTGACCGGTCTGGAAGACGTGGCGGCCGGGATCGACCGATACACCGCACAGTTGTGATCAGCGATGTCCGCCTTTACCGATCTCATCGCCCGGTTGCGGGCAACCACTGCGAAACTGCCCACTGGGCCCGTCGCCAGAGCTCGTGACGCCATCACCACCGAGCTCGTCCCGGAGCTGGCGCGACTCTCGGCCGGATCCAGCAGCGACGTCCTCACCTCCGCGGTAAACAAACTCGCCTCGCTGGCAACCGACCTCGACCGGGTGCTGGCTCTGCTGTCTACGGCTCACGATGAGACCGAGAACTGGATTGGCGCGCGGAGTGATGCTGCCCCGCGGTCCCAGGTCAGCGCTCGGAAGGCAGGGTCGGGCGCGCCGACGCAGCCGACGTCAGTTCGCGTGGCCGAGTACCGGGCGCGTTTGGAGCATCCTTGGCCCTATGGCAGACCGCTGCGTGGATGGCGCCTGGCCCCGGTCGGCGCGACAACTGATCAGGAGCTGACGAGCGGCACGAAGCAGGCCGCCGGCGAGGCCGACCCGGCCTACACCGCGGCCGTCGAGAAGGCACGTGCCCTCGGTCTTTCGCGCAGTGGGTTCGCACCCGACATCGCCCGCCACATCGAGATCAAAGAAGCAGCCACAATGCTGGAGGGCGAGACGCGCACGATCGTCATCGGCAAGGATCCCTGTGGGATCGATCCGGTGACCAACGTCAGCTGCCACCGGTTCCTGCGCTACTTCCTGCCCGTCGATGCCACACTGATCGTCTACGGCCCGGCCGGCAAGCCGCACCGCTACGAAGGGAAGCGCACGTCGTGACGATCCAAGCCCAGTACTGGGTCCACGAACCCGATCGGCCGCCAGCCGAGCAGGTCGCCGAACTGACCACGGCCGAGGACGTGCGCGACTTCGTGACCTTGCTGGCCGACCAGCACATCAGCGACGCCATCCTCACCCACACCAAACGCCCGAGGATCGAGACCGCCATCCCCGACGAGAACGACCCGAGTGCCTTCCTGACCGTGCCCGATCATTCGGCGATCATCGGCATCCACGGCGAGCGCGGTGCGATCTCGTACAAGGGCAAAGACGGCCACAGCACAGAACCGGTCCAGCTCTACACCCGCGGCCAGGGCCCCGACCAAACCGTGCTGTACGAAACCGAAGAGTTCCCGCCTGACTGCGAAGTCCCGACTGGTGCGCTTGCCGAGGCGCTCATCGAATTCTTGGAGACGGGCCGACGTCCCCTGAGCATCCGCTGGCAACGTGGCGGCGAAGCCTGAGCAGGACACCGGCCCGGTGTGATGGAACCGCTCCGCCAACTCGTCGGCGGCACCCCGCTTGTCCGCCGCCCAGGTCTCGATCTGCGAAAACCCCGTTGTCGTCACGACCGCCTACCCATCCGCCCGTGGCGATTCGACGCCGCGGCGTACCACTCGGCCGCCGCCGCACATCCCGGCACCACGCTCACCGGCACCCCTACGATCGCCACCTGGGACGCGGACCCGGCTCCCGCGATGGCGGAGCTTGCCACGAAAGTCGAGGAAGAACGGGTCCTCGACACGCTCGCCGAGGATCTTGAAACGCCTTAAAGCCCGAAACCCTCTGCCACAATTCGCATCTAGGGCCTGCCGTGCGCCTGCCTGTGATGCACAATGTAATCAAGGTTAATATCGTGATTTGGGTTCCTACGCAACGCGCCGTCAGGCACACCATTTCGCTGAATTATGAAGTCATCTTGGATGACGACTGCACCCTGATCGAACTGAACGTGGCAGTTTGGGCAAAGGCAAAGGATATTGCCCATCACGTCGGGCCCGTCGTGCGGTCCGCCTAGAGCTTGAATGTGCGCACCCTCTGAGTAGGTACCGTCACCAACAACCAACTGCACGCCGCACATTTGACAAGTGTCATCATGGATGCGCTTGACCTGCTTGGCGATGTTCGTGATCCGTACCGTGCGTTGAACCACCGTCGTTCGCCGACCTGGAGTCAATGTACCCGCTGGTGGTGTACCGTGCGCGGGTACACCCGACAATGCGACTGGCACCGGCGGTGCCGCGATCACGTCAGGCTCCTGCAATGCCTTCTTCATCCGAAACTGGCAGATCCAAAACCTCCCGTTGCGGACATAATCGGCGCTATCAACTTGATACAAGCCCTCGTAGCGGTAGCCGGACGCCGGGCCAAACTCAGATCCCTTGTGCGCGCCGCGAATTACCCTAACCAAGTTATCTTTGCGCATACTGGTTCGCAATGCAGCATTTCCCGGGTCACCGAAATTTTGGTCGCCTATTCGCTTACCATTCTTGTCCAAACCGCCGTGGCCGGTATAGATGATTACCTCACCGTAGTCGCGATCCTCGTAGCCACCAGACACGACAATCGACTCAGCGCCAGAATTCTCGGTACCCACGATCCCCGACTGGAGCGCCCGGTGCGTGCCCCGTGCGGCAACAGCTCGCCGGTCAGGAAAAATGGTCTTCTCGGGAACCTTTGGGATCTCCCCGAACCTCGGCGCTGTCTCGCGGTCGATGACCTCGAAGCCGAGCGCGGTGAGACGCGCGACGATTGCGAGAAGACCCGCGCTCAACTCAGCAGCCGACAGAACACTGCCCATGGCGCCGCGGTGCGCGACGCCGGCAATGGCGGGGGAATCGTAAGCCCACTCGCCGATCAAGACCTCATACCGCCGAGCATGTTTGAACCCGTAAGTGTTGAGGAAGTTCTCCTTCCCCAGCTGGTCATACTCGGTTGCCGCCGCCAGCACGTGTTCGCGCTCGATGTCCCCAAGGCTCATACGATCACTCTAAAGCGTGGCACCGACAGTTTGGTGTCTCCAAGCTGCAACAGCTACTTCGAGCTCGGCTTCGGGATGTCGAAGTAGCTCGAGAACCGCACCGCCGGCGCGTACTCGCCCTTGACCTTCACGCGGCCCGTCACGAACATCGCCGCGGGGGCGGAGGTGCCGGTGGCCATGCGGATGAAGTCGTCGACCGAGAGGGTGAGGGTGGTATCCGGGGTGCGGGACAGGTCGGTGCTCGAGACGCACGCGCCGGATTCGATGACGGTTTGGAAGCGGTCGTAGCCGTCGTCGCCGGTGCCGCCGGAAAAGCGCCAGGAAACGACGAAGTCGACGTGGCGGGCGCGGTCGGCGCGGAAATGCTCGGACATTCTGCGGAATATCTCGTCGAGGAAGGCCACGCGTAACTCGGGGTGGTCGGCCAGGGCCTTGAGTTGGTCGCGGGAGGCGCGGTGGACGACGTCGACCAGGGCCTGGGTGGTCAGGCTGCTCAGTTCGATGCCGGCGCCCGCGTTTCCGAGCATGTGCAAGGTTTCCAGGACCTGCACGAACTGCGCGGGCGTGAGCTTGCCGAAGTCCAGCTTGCGGGCGAAGCCGTTGACCGCGTGTCCCTCGGAGGCTGTGGAACGGGAGCGCGAGAATCGGGGCACGGAAACGGAGTCTAACGGCTCAGGCGGGTTTCGGGAGGTCGAAATAGCCGATCAAACCGGCCGCGAATGCGAGGTCGCCTTTCACCTTGATTTTGCCCGTCACGAAGAGCACGGCGGGAGTTGCCTGGTGCGTGATGAGGCGGAAGAAGTCGACCGGCGACAGCGTGATGGTGACGCTGGGGCGGGCGCCCTCGACGGTCCGCGAGACCGTGCACGAGCCGCCGGAGATGGTCGTCGCGTAGCGGTCGTAGCCGCCGGCGCCGGTGCCGCCGGAGAGGCGCCAGTGGATGACGGCGTCGAGCGCGCGGGCGCGGTCCACGCGGATGTGCGAGCCCATGCGGGCGAAGATCTCGTCGAGCACGCGTTCGCGCAAGGGGCGGGAGGCGACGACGGCCTCCAGCTGCGCTCGGGACGCGCGCGAGACGAGCGTGGCGAAGCGGGCCGGGTCGACCTTGGCCAGGGAGAACGCCGGGGCGTCTTCCGACAGGCGGATGAGTGACGAGAGCAGGCGGCGGAAGTCGTCGCGGCCGAGTTCGCGGGGGTCGATGGCGTCGGCGACGGTGTTGACGTCGAGGCCGTCGAGCGCGACGCGGTCGAGGGCGTCGAGCAGGGCGGCGCCGCGCAAGCCGGCCACGTCAGAACCGTCGGCCATCCCAAGCCCCCTTCCGTGATCTTCCAGCAAAGGCTACCCATGAGTAGGTAAGCGGGCAAGCACGCGCCGACCACGGCGGCAGGTACCGTCTCCTGCTGGCGAGAGGGAGGTCGGAGAGTGCCCGACGAAGATCAGCGCCCGCCCGAGCGGGCCCGGCGGCTGCCGCGCGCGGTGCGTGAGCGGCAGATCCTGGACGCCGCCGTGCGCGTGTTCTCCCGCCACGGCTACCACGCGGCCTCGATGGACGAGATCTCCGACGTCGCCGGCGTCTCCAAGCCGATGATCTACACCTACCTCGGCTCGAAGGAAGACCTCTTCGGCAAGAGCATCCAACGCGAGGCGACGCGCCTGCTCGAGGCCATCCAGGCGGGCGTCCAGCCGGATCTTCCGCCCGACATGCAGCTTTGGCACGGGCTGCGGTCGTTCTACCGCTTCGTCGCCGAGTACCGCGAGTCGTGGACGGTGCTGCACCGCCAGGCGCTGACGGTCGGCGGCACGTTCGCCGCGGAGATCACGGCGATGCGCGGGCGGGCGATCGAGTTGGTCGCCGCGTTGGTGGTGTCGGCGGGGACGCGGAAGGGGCTCGGGGAGCAGGCCGAGTTCTCGGGCGCCGGGTTGGCCGCCGCGCTGGTCGGTGCGGCGGAATCGCTGGCCGACTGGGCTCTGGACCACCCGGAGATCTCGGACAGCGTGCTCGCGTCGTGGCTGATGAACCTGGTGTGGCTGGGCTTCAACGATCTCATCGAAGGTCAGGTCTGGAAGCCGCTGCCCGAAATGAACTCAGAGGGCTGAGATCACGCCGTCCAGGTGCGGTTTCGGCTTGCGCGCCTGCCACAGCTCGAACGCCCAGCCCTCGTCCGTCGGCCAGGCGGTGAAGGCCGCACGGGCCGGCAGCAGCACGGGCTGCTTGAAGCGGACGTCCACTGTGTACGCATCAGGCAAGCGGCCCTCGAAGGCCGCCAGGGCGTGGGCCTTCGTCCACATGCCGTGGGCGATGGCACGGGTGAAGCCGAACAGGCGCGCGGTCAGTGGGTGCAGGTGGATGGGGTTGCGGTCGCCCGAGACCTCGGCGTAGCGGCGGCCGATGTCGCCCGGGACGGTCCACAGGGCGGTCGGCGTCGGGGGGACCAACGAAGCGCGCGGCCGCGAGGAACCCGAGGAACCCGAGCGGCGCAGATAAGTCGACACCTCCGACCACACCAGCTCCGTGCCCGCCCACAGCTCGCTCACCATGTCGAACTGCCGGCCCTTCTCGTGCGGCCGCAGGTTCTCCGCGCGCACCCGCGTGGAGAACGTCTCGCCCAGGGACAGCGGGCGCCTCGAAGTGATCGAGTTCGCCACGTGCACCAGGCCGAGCAACGGGAACGGAAAGCCCGGCTCCGTCATCAGCGCCATCTGCAGGCCGAAGACCAGCATGTGCGGGTAGGTCGCGGGCAGTACATCCGAATACCGAAACCCGCACACCTCCGCGTACGCAGCGACGTGCGCAGGGGAGACCGTGACCGACGGCCGCACCAGCTCCGTCTCCGGCAGCGTCGAACCGCGGCCGCGGCGCAGCAGGGCCTTCGGGTACAGCGTCGCCAGGCTGGGCGCGCTGGTCAGCTCGCGAACGGACATCGTCACGCCCCCAGCAGTGCTTGGCCGCACACGCGGACCACGTTGCCGTTGACCGCGGCGGACGCCGGGTTGGCGTACCAGGCGATGGTCTCGGCGACGTCGACCGGCAGGCCGCCCTGGCCGAGGCTCGACAGGCGCCGCCCGGCTTCGCGGATGAACAGCGGGACGGCGGCGGTCATCTTGGTTTCGATGAAGCCGGGCGCGACGGCGTTGATCGTGCCGCCGTACTCCGCGAGCTGGGGCGCGCCGACGTTGACCATGCCGATCACGCCCGCCTTCGACGTCGCGTAGTTCGTCTGGCCGACGTTGCCGGCGATGCCCGCGATGGACGAAACCCCAATGATGCGGCCGTTTTCGCGCAGGACCTTGTCGGCGAGCAGCTTGTCGTTCACCGCGAGCTGCGCGGCGAGGTTCACGGTGAGCACGGCGTCCCAGCCACCCTCGGTCATGTTGCCGAGCGTCTTGTCGCGCGTGATGCCGGCGTTGTGCACGACGACGTCGACGCCGCTGTGGCGCGTCGTGAGGTACTCGGCGAGCTTGGCCGGCGCGTCGGCTGCCGTGATGTCCAGCTGCAGCGCCGAACCGCCGATGCGATTGGCCACTGTGGACAGATCAGCGCCCTGCGCCGGGATGTCCAGGGCGACCACGTGGGCGCCGTCGCGGGCGAGCGTCTCCGCGATGGCCTCGCCGATTCCGCGTGACGCGCCGGTGACCAGCGCGACCTTGCCCGCCAACGGCTTTTCCCAGTTCGCCGGGGCCGCGGCGGAAGTGCCGTGTGTGCCGACGCGGATCACCTGCGCGTCGACGAAGGCCGACTTCGCCGACAGCAGGAACCGCACCGTCGACTCGGCCGCGGCTTCGGCGCCTTCGGCCACGTACACGAGCTGCGCCGTCGCGCCGCGCTTCAGCTCCTTGCCGACGGAGCGCACGAAGCCCTCCAGCGCCCGTTGCGCGATCCGCTCGCGCCCCTCGACCAGCTCCGGTGGCGTGCCGAACACGACGACGCGACCCGACGCCCCGACCTTGCGGATAACCGGGTGGAAGAAGCGGTAGACCTCGCGCAGGTCGGCGGGGTCTTTGATGCCGGTGGCGTCGAAGACGAGGGCGGCATGGCGTTCGGCCGGGACTTCGAGAACCTCGATGCCTGCTTCGGAAACCTGACTCTTCAGGGTCTTTTCGAGCCGTCCGCGCGGCGCGGCGCCGAGGAGTGCGGGACCCTCGAGCGCGGGCTGGCCGGCGCGGTACCGGCGCAGCGTGGCGGGGTTGGGCAGGCCGAGCTTCGGCACCACGAACTTCCCCACCGGGGTCTTCGTGAACTGCTGGTACCTGTCAGCCATCGAGCGCCTCCCGTGCCGTCTGCGTCACGTCGCAGTCTAACCTACTCGCTAGTAGGTTACAGTGTGAAAGGGACGACTCAGAGAGGTGGACGTCATGGCGACCAGGAAAACCGCCGCGGTCCGCAAGGTCGCGATCATCGGCGGCAACCGCATCCCCTTCGCGCGGTCGAACGGCCCGTACGCGAAGGCGTCGAACCAGGACATGTTCACCGCCGCGCTCGACGGCCTGGTCAGCCGCTTCGCGCTGCAGAACGAGGTGATCGGCGAGGTCGCCGCGGGCGCGGTGCTCAAGCACTCCAAGGACTTCAACCTCGCGCGCGAGAGCGTGCTCGGCAGCCGGCTCTCGGCCGCGACACCCGCGTCCGACGTCCAGATGGCGTGCGGCACGGGGTTGCAGGCCGTGATCAACGTGGCGCACAAGATCTCACTGGGGGAGATCGACTCCGCCATCGCGGGTGGCGTGGACACGACGAGTGACGCTCCGCTGGCCGTGAACGCCGACCTGCGCAAGATCCTCGTGCAGCTCAACTCCGCGAAGACGCTGGGCGACCGGCTCAAGCTCCTCACGAAGCTGCGGCCGGGCCAGATCGTGCCTGAGATCCCGCGCAACGCCGAGCCGCGCACCGGCCTGTCGATGGGCGAGCACGCGGCGCTGACGGCGAAGGTCTGGGACGTCACGCGCGAGGCGCAGGACGAACTCGCCGCGGCCAGCCACCAGCACCTCGCCGCGGCGTACGACCGCGGGTTCTTCGACGACCTCGTGACACCGTTCCTCAAGTTGGCCATGGACCAGAACCTGCGGCCGGATTCGAGCGTGGAGAAGCTGGCCAAGCTCAAGCCCGTGTACGGCGGCGCGGACGGCACCATGACGGCCGGCAACTCCACGCCGCTCACCGACGGCGCGTCGACCGTGCTGCTCGCGACGGACGAGTGGGCGAAGGCGCACAACCTGCCAGTGCAGGCGTACCTGACGTTCTCGCAGACGGCCGCCGTCGACTACGTCCACGGCGCCGAGGGACTGCTGATGGCGCCCGCGTACGCGGTACCGCGAATGCTGGAACGCGCGGGACTTTCCTTGCAGGACTTCGACTTCTACGAGATCCACGAGGCGTTCGCGTCGCAGGTGCTGGCCACGTTGAAGGCGTGGGAGGACCCGGCGTTCGCCAAGGAGAAGCTGGGTCTCGACGCGCCGCTGGGCTCGATCGACCGGGCGAAGCTGAACGTCAACGGCTCGTCGCTCGCCGCCGGGCACCCGTTCGCCGCGACGGGCGGGCGGATCGTGGCGACGCTGGCGAAGCTGTTGCACGAGAAGGGATCCGGGCGTGGCCTGATCTCGATCTGCGCCGCCGGGGGTCAGGGCGTGACGGCGATTCTGGAGAAGTGAATCCGGGCCCCCTTGCGCGGGGCCCGGATCCGCTGTGTCAGCTGAGCTGCTTTTCGGCCTTCTTGCTCAGCTTCTCGGCCTGCTTGCCGGCCTTCTTCGCGGCGCGGCGGGCGCGCCAGCCGAGCGACGGCTTGCCCGCCGTGTCGCCCGCGGCCAGCAGCAGACCGCCGGCGATGGCCGCGTTCTTGAGGAACTGGACCTGCTGCGCCTGCCGCTCGGCGGGGTCCTTGATCTCCCAAAACCGGTGCGTGGCGGCCGTCGTCGGCAAGAGCGTGCCCAGCAACGCGAGCGACGCCAGCCGCGGCGCCTTTCCCGCCGCGAGCGCGAGGCCGGCGCCGATCTTCACGGCGGCGTCGATGCGCACGAGCGTCGCTGGATCGCGCGGCACCTGCTCGGGGACGAGGCCCTCGACCTTGTCGAACGTCTCGGTGAGGAACGGCTCGATCGCCTTCGCGTGCCCTTGGGTGTCGCGGAGCATGCCGATACCGCCGTAGATGAACATCGACGCGAGCAGTGGACGGGCCACCCGGCGCAGTATCACGGTCGTCGCCTTTCCTGCGAGGTCTTCGGTGCTGGTCGAACCTACAACCGGGATTCCCCGTGGGCGGGTCGCCGAACCGCGCTAGCTTTGTCTAGGTGTTTATCGTGTTTTTACTAGATTTGCTTAGATGGCTTTAGCGGCTTCTGGCGGCTCTGGTGCTTGACCTTGACGCGGCGTCAACTTCTACCGTTGACGGCATGGAGTGGTCGATCCAGGACATCGCCCGAGCGGCAGGCACGACCAGCCGGACACTGCGGCACTACGACGCCGTCGGGCTGCTCGCACCCAGCCGCATCGGCGGCAACGGCTACCGCTACTACAACTCGGCCGCCCTGGTGCGGCTCCAGCGGATCCTGCTGCTGCGCGAGCTCGGCCTGGGACTGCCCGCGATCGCCTCCGTACTCGACGGCGAGCGCGACAGCGTTATCGCCTTGTCGACGCATCTCTCGCTGCTGGAACAGGAGCGGGCACGGATCGGGCGGCAGATCGACTCCGTGCGGACCACGCTGAGGAAATTGGAGGGAGGTGAACCACTCATGGCGGAGGAAGTTTTCGACGGCTTCGATCACACGGTGCACGAGGCTGAGGTGACGTCCCGTTGGGGCGCATCGGCTTATTGCACTGGTGACCAGTGGTGGCGGTCGTTGTCGCCTTCGGAACGTGCGGCGCATCAGCGGGAGCAGGGCGAGATCGCGGCTGCTTTCGGGGCGGCGCGGGCTTCGGGGTTGTCGGTCGAGTCTGCCGAGGTGCAGGCCACTGTCGGTCGGCTCCACGCCTGGTTGAGGCCTGCGGTGAAGACCGTGTCGCGCGGGTATTTCGTGGGGTTGGGGCAGTTGTATGTCGACGATCCTCGGTATGGGGCCTACGACGCTGATTTTGGTCCCGGCACCGCGGAGTTCATCCGGGACGCGATGCGGATCTACGCGGAGCGGAACCTGGCGGAGTAAAGCGGCGTCGGAGTGAGCGCTGGGGGTGGGGATGGTCGGGGCTGCAGACCCGCCCATCCCTCTGGCTTGGGTTGCTTGGGTTGGGTTGGCGAGTGGTCCCGTCGTGCCTGGGGGACTGGCACGAACGGTCCACTCGCACACGCGACTCGGCACGAAAGGTCCACTCGCGCACTCGACTTGGCGCGAGAGGTCCACTCGCGCATCGAGGCTGCGGCGAATGGTCCGTTCGTTCCGGCTGGGCACGAACGGTCCGTTCGCCCGCGCGACTTGGTGCGAAAGGTCTGTTCGCACGGCGGCGCCGGTGTGGACGGTCCGTTCGCGCGGCGGGACCGGTGTGAACGGTCCGTTCGCGCGGGGCCGGGTGCGGAAGGTCCGTTCGCGCGCCGGCGCCGGGGCGAAGGGGCCGGTCGTGAGGCCCGCGCGCGGTGAGGGGACCAGTCGCGGCCCCCTCAAAGCTCCGAGCGCGGCGATCGGCGACACGCACTAGCGGGATATGGCGCAATATCGGACCCGCGCTAGATACCCCGATACGGTGGCCGAGTGGACCCCATCCGCAATCCGTTCGCGCCCGGGGCTGGGCAGCGGCCGCCTGAGTTGGCGGGGCGGGAGCGTGAGCTGGGGGCGTTCGAGGTGGTCCTGGAGCGCGTCGCGAGGGGGCGGCCGGAGCGGAGTCTGGTGTTGACCGGGCTGCGGGGGGTCGGGAAGACCGTGTTGCTCGGGGAGCTGCGGTCGATGGCCATTCGGCACGGGTGGGGCGCCGGGAAGATCGAGGCGCGGCCCGATGCGGAGCTCAGGAGGCCGTTGTCGGCTGCCCTGCACAGGGCGATTCGGGATCTGGCGGTCAAACACAGGGCGCCGGATCGGGTTGAAGAGGTCCTGGGGGTGCTGAAGGCGTTCGCGTTGAAGGCGAACAAGGCCGATGCGAAGCTCAGGGACCGGTGGCAGCCGGGGATCGAGGCGCCGGCCGCGCAGGGACGGGCCGATTCCGGGGACATCGAGATCGACCTGGTGGAGCTGTTCACGGACGTCGCTGAGCTCGCCGCCGACGTCGGCACCGGGGTGGCGCTCCTCATCGACGAGATCCAGGATCTGCAGCCCGACGACGTCTCCGCTCTTTGCGCCGCGTGCCACGAGTTGTCGCAGTCGGGGGCGCCGCTGGTGGTGGTCGGGGCGGGGTTGCCGCACGTGCCGGCCGTGCTGAGCGCCTCGAAGTCGTACTCGGAACGGCTGTTCCGCTACGCGCGCATCGATCGCCTCAGCCGCAAGGACGCCGACTTCGCCGTGATGGCGCCGATCGAACGCGAGGAAGCCGGCATCGAGCCCGAGGCGCTCGACGCGCTGTTCGACGCGTCCGGTGGGTACCCCTACTTCATCCAGGCCTACGGCAAGGCGGCGTGGGACGCCGCGCCCGCGGATCCGATCACGGTGAAGGACGTGCAGGTCGCGGCGCCGGAGGCGGAGTCCGAGCTGGCCGTGGGGTTCTTCGGCTCGCGTTACGAGCGCGCGACGCCCGCCGAGCGCGAATACCTGATCGCGATGGCCGAGCTGACGCAAGGCCGCGACGAGGCCGCCGGCACCGCCGACGTGGCCGTCTACCTGGGGCGCAAGCCCTCCTCGCTCTCGCCGGCGCGCGACAGCCTCATGAAGAAGGGCCTGGTCTACTCCGCCGAACGCGGGCAGATCGCCTTCACGGTGCCCCACTTCGGGCACTACCTGCTCGGCCGCGACTGACGGTCGTCTTCTCCTCGCTACCGCTCTATGACGCTGCCTAGTGGTATCTAGCAAATTGGCTATACAGCCCAAGAAGACCCTAGCCCGTTACCTCTAAGTGACCCGCGACACGAGATCTGTCCGGTGATCACCTGAATCTTGCCGATGATTCATCGGCAAGTAAGCCACGTCACCGATGATTCGTTGGCATCCTCGTGAAAAAAGGCGCATACTAGAGACACAACCACCGAGAACCTCCAAAGGGGATGCAGACACAATGAGCAACATCGCCGCCAAGCTCCGTGCTCGTCGCGCCGAGGCTCGTACTCGCCGGGCACTGAACCGGGCGATCGACACCGCGGCCACCTCGACGGTGCGCCAGGAGCTCATCGCCCTCGCCCAGGCGCGTCAGCCGTTCATGCGCTGACCCAGCCGTAACTGGTTAGTGTGTCACTCACATGAGTGACCTAGACCACAAAGTGCTGTGGGTGTAACGCCGCGCCTCGCGGCATCGATACCCACTACGACCCCGTGATGCTGGCGGACCCCCGACCTGGCAGCATCACGGGGTTTCCACATGTCTGGACCCTTTGTCCGATTTCCCAAAACCCTTGCGCGAACCGGCTTGCGGCGCGATGCTTGACTCCGTCAACGATTTGGTTGAGGTGGTCAATGAACGACGTGAGCCTGGCAGAGCGCGTCGCCACCGTGCGCGCGTTCAACCGCCTGTACACCGGGGTGATCGGCGTCCTCGACGAAGGACCGGCCGACGCCGAGTACTCACTGAGTGAGGCGCGGGTGCTGTTCGAGGTCGCCCAACAAACCGAGCTCCACGTGAGTGACCTGCGAAAACGCCTCGATCTCGACGCCGGCTACGCAAGCAGGCTCCTCAGTCGCCTGGAAAGCCGCGGCCTGGTCCTCCGCGAACGCAGCGGCGAAGACGCCCGCCGCCAGATCGTCCGCCTGACCGACGCCGGCCGCGAAGCGTTCGCCGACCTCGACAGCCGCTCGGTGCGCCAGATCGGCGGCCTCCTCGAACGCTTCCCCGACGAAGACCAGCGCCGCCTGCTCGGCGCGATGGGGACCATCACGCAGCTCGTCCGGGAGAAAACCGCAGATCCCACGCTCGTGTTACGCACCCCGCGACCGGGTGACCTCGGCTGGGTGGTCCACCGCCACGGCACCCTCTACGCCCGCGAATACGGCCTCGACGAACGCTTCGAAGCCCTCGTCGCCCGCGTGGTCGCCGATTTCGCCGACCACCGCGACGACCCGCGCCAGGCCGCGTGGATCGCGGAGCTCGCCGGCGAACGCGTCGGCAGCGTCTTCTGCATGCCCAGCGCGGACGAACGCACCGCCAAACTCCGCCTCCTGCTGCTCGAACCCGGCGCGCGCGGCCACGGTGTCGGCAAGCGGCTCGTGCACGAGTGCGTCGAGTTCGCCCGCGGCCGCGGCTACGCGGCGATGGAGCTGTGGACGCTCTCGGCCCTCGACGCCGCCCGCGGCATCTACCGCAGCGCCGGGTTCAGGCTGGAACACGAGGAGCCCACCCGCGACTTCGGCCCGGCGGTGACCGGCGAGACCTGGCGGATGGAGCTCTAGATGTTCGTCGTCTACTGCGCCGTCTGCGACCGCCGCACACTGCTCGGCGTCGACGAGGTCGAGTGGGTCGAGAACCTCACGCGCGGCGTGATCTCCGTGTCCGGCCACTGCCCGCGCGGCCACGACGTGGTCGTCCTGACCGGCGACGCGTTCACCCCGCACGAAGACCCGCGCTACTTCGGGCCGGCGCCGCGCATCTGGACCAAACCGATGAACAAACTGCGCTCCTGGCTGCGCGGCCATTTCGAGGTGAGCCGCGACCTGCCCGGCCCGTTCTACCGCTTCTGACGCCCCATCAGGAAGAACTCCGGGTTCGGCTTCAACGCCGTGAGGTGCGCGAGCCGGTTGGACATCGCGAACAGCGCCGTGATCGCGCCGACGTCCCAGATCTCGTCCTCGGTCAGCCCCGCATCACGCGCCGCCGCGAGGTCGGCTTCGCCGAACAATGCGGAATCCTGCGCGAGCGCCAGCGCGAGGTCGACGATCGCCCGGCCGCGCTCGTCGAGCTCCACCTGCCACGGGTTCGCGGCGACGTGGTCGGACAGTTCCGGGTCCTTCGCACGGATCCGCAGGATCGCCCCGTGCGCGACGATGCAGTAGGTGCAGTGGTTCGCCCCCGACGTCGCGACGACGACCAGCTCGCGCTCGGCCTTCGTCAGTCCGTCTTCGCGCTCCATCAACGCGTCGTGGTAGTCCATGAACGCCCGCAGCTCCGCCGGCCGGTGGCCCAGCGCGCGGAAGATGTTCGGCGTGAAGCCGGATTTCTCCGCGATCGCGCCGACGCGTTCACGCAGATCCTCGGGCAGGTCTTCGAGTTCGGTCACGGGAAACCGGCTGTCGCTCATACCCCACGCTACTGCGCTGTTGGTTACCAATCCGACCACAGTCACGGCGGGAACAGTGCCGCATGCAGTACCGCCCGGTTGCGTGCCCGCCTACTTCCGGTCGGATTGGTAACGCGGGGACCTCGCCACCCTTGGCACCGCGCGTTCACCCGCGTGGAGTTTGCTTACCCCGTGAACTGGACCGCATACGTGGACGGTTACTGCGAACGCGTCGCGCCCGGGCTGTGGGGCGAGCCGCTGAACGACGTCACCAACCTGGCGTTCCTCGGGTCCGCCATCGCGGTGTGGTGGCGAGCCGACGGGCGGCGGACCGGGCGGACGCTCGCGGTGCTCGTCGGGCTCGTGTTCCTGGCGAGCACGGTGTTCCACCTGCTCGCGACGCGCTGGGGCGGGGCCGCCGACTCCGGCTTCATCCTCGTGTTCGTGCTCTACTACGCCGCGAAGTTCCCGCAGGTGTTCTTCGGCGTTTCCCTGCGCAAGTCGTGGCTGGCGGCGCCCGCGTTCGTGGTGCTCACGGCCGCGCTGGCGGCGCTCGGCGGCGGGCTGTACCTGCCGGCGCTGATCGGGCTGGCGGTGTTCGCGGGCGTGCTCGCGTATGCGCGCGACCCGTACTGGACGCACTTCGCCGTCGCGGGCGCGGTGTTCGCGTTGTCGCTGGCTCTCCGCACCATCGACGGCGTCGTGTGCGGGGATTTCCCCGTCGGCACGCACTTCCTGTGGCACCTGCTCAACGCCGTGGTGCTCTACGTGGTGTCGAACGCGATGATCGGCAAAGAGAAAGCCCCCTCACCGGAACCGGTGAGGGGGCCGTCCACAGTGGACTAAAGCGGGTACTGATTCTCAGTGCACGCCGATGGGCCGCAGGTCCTTGTCGTGCTCGTCCGCGTGGTAGTCCTCCGGCAGAGTCTCGTCCGTGCCGGGGTTCCACTTCGCCGCGTGCGCGATGGCCGAGACGATCACGGCCACCAGCACGTTCGCGATCAGCGCCACGAAGCCCGGGTAGATCTGCACGGTCGCCAGGCCGGTGCCCGAGAACGGGTGCCAGCCGAAGATCGACAGGTTGCCCATCGCGAGCGCCGAGCCGCCGAAGTGCAGCTTTCCGTTGGCGGGGTTGGGGATCCCGTACAGCATGATCAGGCCCCAGCCCATGCCCACGACCCAGCCGGCGATGAGGCCGGCCTTGTGCAGCCACCGCGTGTACAGCGCGAGCGCCACGGCGGGCAGCGTCTGCAGGATCAGCACACCGCCGATGAGCTGCAGGTCGATGGAGAACTGCGGGTCGATCAGGATGATCACCAGCACCGCGCCGAGCTTCACGATCAGCGAAGCGAGCTTGGCCTGCTTGGCTTCCTGCTTCGGCGTCGCGTTCTTGCGGATGTACTCCTTGTAGATGTTGCGCGTCCACAGGTTCGCGGCGGCGATCGACATGATCGCGGCCGGCACCAGAGCGCCGATGCCGATCGCGGCGAACGCGATGCCGGCGAACCAGTGCGAGAACTGCGAGTCGAACAGCAGCGGGACGATGGTGTTGCCGTCGGGCTTGCCGGTGGCGTTGTTGGTCAGCGGCTTCACGCCGGCGCTGATGGCCACGTACCCGAGCAGCGCGAGCAGGCCAAGCACCAGCGAGTACGCCGGCAGCGCGACCATGTTGCGCTTGATCACGTTCCGCCCGCGCGAGGCGAGCACGCTCGTGAGCGAGTGCGGGTAGAGGAACAGCGCGAGCGCCGAGCCCAGGGCCAGCGTGGCGTACTGCAGCTGGTTGGCCGACGTCAGCAGGATCGACCCGGCCGGCTTGCCCGTGGCCGGGTTCGGCGTGGCCAGCTTCGTGGCCGCCTGGTTGAAGATGTGGTCCCAGCCGCCGAGCTTCGAGGGCAGGTACACGATCGCCACGATGATCACGATGTAGATCAGGATGTCCTTGACGAACGCGATCAACGCGGGAGCGCGCAGGCCAGACTGGTACGTGTACAGCGCCAGGATCAGGAACGCGACCAGCAACGGCAGGTGCCCGACGATGCCGGAGCCGTTGATGCCCATCGTGCGCAGCACGGCCTCGAGGCCCACCAGCTGCAGCGCGATGTACGGCATCGTCGCGACGATTCCCGTGATGGCGATGAGGAGCGCGAGCGTCGGCGAACCGAACCGGCCGCGGACGAAGTCGGCCGGCGTCACGTAGCCGCGCGAGCGGCTGACGGACCACATGCGCAGCGCCGGCAGCAGCACGATCGGGTAGACGACGATCGTGTAGGGCAGCGCGTACATGCCGAGCGCGCCGGCGCTGAACACCAGCGCGGGCACGGCGACGAAGGTGTACGCCGTGTAGAGGTCACCGCCGAGCAGGAACCACGTGATCCACGCGCCGAACTTGCGCCCGCCGAGGCCCCATTCGTCGAGGTGGTCGAGGTTCGCGCCGGCCTTCCAGCGCGACGCGACGAATCCGAGCACGGTGACGAGCGCGAAGAGGATGATGAAGATGGTCAGCTGGACCCACTGGACGGTCATCGGCTCTCACCCTCGTCGAGGTCGTCCACGCTCAGCCTGTCCGGCTCTTCGGTGGTCGGCTCCTTGCGGGTCGCCCAGTAGACAATGCCGGTGCACAGCACGCCGGCGGCGACGAACACGAGCTGGAACCAGTAGAAGAACGGCATGCCGAAGAGCCGGGGGCCGTCGAAGTTGAACAACGGCGTGACCAGGATCAGCAGCGGGACGATCAGCAACAGGTTCCACGGGCTGAATGGGAACCCGCGCACCCGCCCGTCCTGTTTGGTTGTGGACATCGGGACCTCACTTAACACTCACGCAACACACAACGGGCCTGACCCTAGGACGTCGGCCCCGTGGACGTCACACAAACCGGGCAACGATTTGGCCATTCCCGGTCCAGCTGTGGACAACCCCGTGGACAGCTGTCCGGGACCGGTTTCGGTGTTGATCTAGGGGCGGTAGCGGCGGTCAGCACAGGCCCCAGGTGTTGTGGTTGCCTGGCCGGAGCGAGTTTCCACACCTTGTGCACAGAGTTGTCCACAGGCAGTGGACAACTTTCGACTAGACTGCGGGGCATGGTTCGGGTCCCGTTGACGGATGAAGAGCGCTCCCGCGGTGAGCGCCTCGGGGTGGCGCTGCGCGCTGCCCGCGCGGGCCGCAGCATGGTCGACGTCGCGGCCGAGGCCGGGATCTCGGTGGAAACGCTGCGGAAGATCGAGACCGGGCGCATTCCGACGCCGGCGTTCTTCACGGTCGCGGCGATCGCCGACGCGGTGGGAGTGCCGCTCGACGTGCTGCGGACGGCGTGCGAAGACGCCGAAGCGGACCCCGCGTTCAAGGCCGCGCTGTCCCAAGCCAGCTAGGCGCGCAGCTTCGTCAGGATGTGCTCCCGGTCGTTGATGAACGCGCACGCGCGGACCGGGAGGTCGAAGGAGTTCAGGAGCTTCTCGAAGTCCGAGGTCTCGTCCGGGTTGAGCGGCACGTCGGCGATGGTGATGTGGGCGGCGAGGGTGTCGGTGAGCTCTTCCCATTCGCCGGACCACTGCAGCGTGCGGTAGTGGGCCAGGTCCTCGGCCGGGAGGCGGTCGGCCAGCTGGTCGAGCAGGCTGTCGGTGAAGTAGCTGATGCGGTTCTCGGCGCGGTCGGCCACCGTCGGGTTCGCGGGGTCGCGCGCGGTGTCCGGGTTGCGGATCACACCCGCGCCGGCGACGGGGTATCCCGTGTGGACGAAGCCCTCCGGGTCGACCAGCACCACGACCTGCACGCCGTAGCGTTCGCCGACGCAGCGCCAGCGGCCGTTGTACTGCCGGGTGCGGGGTTCGCTCGGATCGTTGGCGACGTCCTTGATCACCGCGATGATCTGCTCGTCGGTCCAGCCGGGTGGAAACTCGCTGGTTGCCCGACGGCCGGTGCCCGGAGCGTGTGCACCGCCCACGTCAGCTCCTCTCGTCCGGGTGGGAGCCTAACCCGCCGGGCGCGGCTCAGCCGAGCAGCGAGAGGGCCGCGATGCCGACGACGAGAAGGTCGGGTCCGCGGAAGAGCTGGCGAGCGAGGTTCGCCGGCAGCGGACCCGCTGGGGTGTCGACGAATCCGGCACTGCTGTAGTCCACGGGCTTGCGCGTGACCGTGCGCAACACCGACAGCACAGCGAGTGCCACGGTCACCCACGACAGCGCGTCGACCGACGTGCCGAGCGCCGCGAGCGCGGCCGCGAGCAGCGCCGACCACACGACGGCGACGACGGTGAGCACCACGCCGTGGGCGATGACGAGCTCGGAATCCGTGGAGCCCAGCCACCGCCGGCGGCCGGGGTTGCGCCACAGCACGCCGAGGCCGGCGCCGAACGGGGTCAGCGCGACGTAACCTCCGAGGCCGACGAGCACCGAACCCGGCAGCGTCGGCACGGCCACGTGCCCCACCGCCACGGCGAGCGCGACGAGCAGCAGCATCCCCGCGTAGCGCGAGCGCCCCGCGATGCCCGCGACGGCCAGCCTGAGCGGCGTGGGCCGGCTCAGCGACCACCGGCCCGACGCCGTGGCTTCGGGCAGCATCATCATCGGGTCGAGGAACGTGACGGCGACCGAGCGCAGCACGCGCGCGTTCCAGCCGTCGAGCAGGTTCGCGCGGCCCGCGCGCGTAACCGGTTCACCGCCGAACGACAGCGCGACGGCGCAGAGCAGGATGCCGGCGCCCGCGTACTGCACCGCGATGGGCCCGAGGTGCGCGGCCGCGATCACGACACCCAGCACGGCAAGCACCACCGGCCCACCGATGTCGATGCGCAACGCCGTGCGCCGAGCGGTGGCGAACACCAGCACGGCGCTGCTCACGACCAGGGCGAGCGCCGCCCGCCACAGGTCGAGCGAGCTGCCACCCACGGCCAGCATCAGCCCGGCGAGATAGGCGACGACGATCACGAAGCCGGTCAGACCGCCCGCCAGCCGGCTCGCCACCACGCGACGGCGGTCTACGCGGGCGAAATCCATCCAGGTGAGTTCCGCGGGTTCGGTCCAGACGAAGCCTCGCCGGAGCAGGCTGCGCCAGCCCACCGCGCAGCAGAGCGTGACCAACCCGAGGACGGCGGGGTAGTCCACAGAGGACGGTCCGAAAAGGACTCGGTGCCACGCGTCGGTGCGGAAGAACGCGGTGAAGAGGAAGCCGACGCCGAAGATGAGGACGAAGGTGGCGCTGTCACCGCTGAAGATCCCGCCGAAGCGCTTCCGGCCGGGGACGCGGAGGCGGGTACTGAGGGCTACCACGGAGCGACCCCGCTTTCGGCAGCGCGGGCAGGGGAAGCCGGGGTCACCACAGTTCGAGGACGCTGTCGGCCGCGTCGAGGAGGGGTTGGTGGTGGGTGGCGACCACGACGGCGGCGCCGGAGGAGGTGGAGCGTTTGATGAGGTCGACGAGCCAGTCTTTGCCCGCGGTGTCGAGGGCGCGTTCGGGTTCGTCGAGGAGGAGGACCTTGTGCGGGCGCGCCGTGACGCCGAGGAGCAGCAGGCGGCGGCGCTGGCCCGCGGAGAAGTGGCCGGCGGTGACGCGCGCGCGGTCGGCGAGGCCGGCGTCCGCCAGCAATGCGTCGAAGTCGCCCAGATCAACACCGAAGGAGCCGGCCAGGAGTTCCAGGTGCTGCATCGGCGTGAGCTCCGCGAAGAAGTCGGAGTCGTCGAAGAGCACGGAGACCTTGCGGCGGAAGGCGACGCTGCGTTCGTCAGGCTTCTCGCCGTCGATGTGGACGCGGCCGCGCTGGGGTTCCTGCATGCCGTACAGACAGCGGAGCAGGGTGGACTTGCCGACGCCGTTGGGGCCGACGAGCACGGCGCACTCGCCGGGGTCGACGGAGAAGTCCAGGTCGTCGAGCAGCCACAGGTCGCCGGCCTTCACGCCGAGGCCGCGGGCGTCGATGATCATCGGCGGGACCACCGTTGCGCGAAGGCTTCCATGCAGCTCACGCTACCGGGCACCCCTGACGATCTTGAGGCTGCCGGAGCACGAAGGGGACGTTCGCACCACAACGGCACGAACGTCCCCTTCGGACGGACAGAACGTCAGCTCAGGCGGTGGGCCAGCGCGTCGAGCTCGTCACGCAGCGAGGTGGGCACCTCGCCGATCTTCTCGAACCACTCCTCGATCAGCGGCAGCTCCGCCCGCCACTCTTCGGCGTTGACCTGCAGCGCCGCCTCGATGTCCGAAGCCGGCTCGGTGAGGCCCTCGGTGTCGAGGTCCTCGGCGCGCGGTACGAAGCCGATCGGCGTCTCGACCGCGTTGCCCTTGCCCTCGACGCGCTCGATGACCCACTTGAGCACGCGCGAGTTCTCGCCGAAGCCCGGCCACAGGAAGCGGCCGTCGTCGCCGCGGCGGAACCAGTTGACGTAGAAGATCTTCGGCAGCTTGTTCGCGTCGGCGTTCTTGCCCAGCGTCAGCCAGTGCTTGAAGTAGTCACCGGCGTGGTAGCCGAGGAACGGCAGCATCGCCATCGGGTCGCGGCGCACGTTGCCCACCGCGCCGGCCGCGGCGGCCGTGGTCTCCGACGACATCGTGGCGCCCATGAACACGCCGTGCTGCCAGTCACGGGCCTCGTTCACCAGCGGCACCGTCGTCTTGCGGCGGCCGCCGAACAGGATCGCCGAGATCGGCACACCCTGCGGGTCGTCCCACTCCGGGGCGAGGATCGGGCACTGCGACATCGGCGTGCAGTAGCGCGAGTTCGGGTGAGCGGCCTTCTCCTCGGACGCCGGCGTCCAGTCCTGGTGCTTCCACGAAGTGGCGTGCTCGGGCATGTTCTCCATGCCCTCCCACCAGATGTCGCCGTCGTCGGTGAGGGCGACGTTCGTGTAGACCGTGTTGCCCTTCTCGATGGTGCGCATCGCGTTCGGGTTGGTGTGCCAGTCGGTGCCCGGCGCGACGCCGAAGAAGCCGAACTCCGGGTTCACGGCGTAGAGGCGGCCGTCTTCACCGAAGCGCATCCACGCGATGTCGTCGCCGAGGGTCTCGGCGCGCCAGCCCGGGATGGTCGGCTGCAGCATCGCGAGGTTGGTCTTGCCGCAGGCGCTCGGGAACGCCGCCGCGACGTAGTGAACCTTGTCCTCGGGCGAGATCAGCTTGAGGATCAGCATGTGCTCGGCGAGCCAGCCCTCGTCGCGCGCCATGACCGAGGCGATGCGCAGCGAGTAGCACTTCTTGCCCAGCAAGGAGTTGCCGCCGTAGCCCGAGCCGTAGCTCCAGATCGCGCGCTCTTCGGGGAAGTGCGAGATGTACTTGGTGTCGTTGCAGGGCCAGGAGACGTCCTTCTGGCCCGGCTCGAGCGGCGCGCCCACGGAGTGCAGCGCCGGCACGAAGTCGCGCTCGGTGCCGTCGGGGTTGATGAACTTGTCCAGCGCCGCCTTGCCCGCGCGGGTCATCACGCGCATCGACGCCACGACGTAGGCGAAGTCGGTGATTTCCAGACCCAGCTTGGGGTTCTCGTCGGAGAGCGGACCCATGCAGAACGGGATCACGTACATCGTGCGGCCTCGCATGCACCCGCGGTACAGCTCGGTCATCGTGGCCTTCATCTCGGCGGGCGCGACCCAGTGGTTCGTGGGGCCGGCGTCCTGCTCGCGCTGCGAGCAGATGAAGGTCCGGTCCTCGACACGAGCGACGTCGCCCGGGTCGGAAGTGGCCCAGTAGGAGTTCGGCTTGGCCTTCAGCTTCACGAAGGTCCCGGCCTCGACCAGCTCGTCGTTGATCTTCGCGGCCTCTTCGTCGGACCCGTCGACCCACACCACGCGGTCCGGGGTGGTCAGTTCGGCGACCTCCCGGACCCAGGACAGCACGCCACTGTGCGTCGTCGGCGCATTGTCCAGTCCGGGGATGGCGACTGCGGTCATCTCTACTCCTGACTTCCGACGACAAATAAGCCCACACGCCGGACCGCGGTGTCCGGGTGCGGGCCTCGTTGCCGGCGACCGAATGGCTTCGCACACCGGGGGTGAGCCGGTGTGCGGGTTTTTGGGATTCCTCGACTGTAGCCGGATGACCGGCAGGTAACCGAGAGCTGACCTGTCGGTTCTCTCACAAGAACGATAAGGGAATCGATTCAGTTGTCACCGGATTGGTCCAGCGCCGGAAATCCTTTCGATGCGGGGTGCTCAATTCGGGCGAAGATCACCGCGTGCCGGAAACGACAACGGGCCCGGCGAGTGCCGGGCCCGTTGTGACGTGAGTTACAAATGGGTCAGTTGGGACTGATCCATTGTCCGGTTCCCGAATCGATCTTCGCGACGCCCGAAAGCAGCTGCGTGCCGTCGCCGCCCCAGATCGAGTCGCTCGCCGGGTCGGCCGCGCGGACGCCGGCGCTTTCGGCCTCGGTCCACTGGCCGGCGCCGGTGTGCTCGTAGGTGGTGGTGCTGCCGTCGGCGCCGATCTCCACCGCGACGTCGGCCTCGCCGTCGCCGTCGGTGTCGGTGAACGCCATCGTGCCGCCGTCCTTGGTCTCGACGATCGCGGTGTCGTTGTGCCCGTCGTGGTCGGTGTCGATCGTGGCGACGCCGGCGTCGACCTCGCCGTCGGGCAGGTCGGCGTGGATGTGGCCGGTCGTGGAGTCGTCCTGCGAGTGCGATTCGGTGCCGCCCGGGTGCTCAGCACCGCCGGACTCGACCCACGCACCGCTCGATTCGTCGTAAACCGCCTGGTCCACGACGTGACCGGAGCTGTCCAGCACGGCGTACTGGTCGGCGACCCCGTCGCCGTCCGTGTCGATGAACGCCTGCGCTGTGCCGTCGTCGTGCTCCACGATGGCGGTGTCGTTCACGCCGTCGGAGTCGACGTCGTAGTTGACCTCCGCCTGGTAGTCCTGGCCCTCGACGTGGACCGTCATGGCCTCGGGTCCGCTGGCGTCGGTGTCGGTGCCGCCACTCTCGTCGACCCACATGGGAAAAGCCCCCTTTTAGGACCGGGTCTCGCCGGCTGCGTTCAGCTGTCGATCGGTAGGACTCACGTTAGGCCGGTTCGGTTCCTGTCCACAAGCTGATCACCCCCGGTCACGCAGCGTTCGGATGCGCCCGAGCAGCGATTCCGCCCTCGCGTGGCCGTCGGTGGCCTCCTTGAGGCGCTTCGAAACGATCGTGATGTTCTTCGCCCGCTCCTGCGCGCCCATCTTGATCGTGCGGTCCACGTCCTTGAGCTCGGCCTCGATCGCCTCGATACGGCGACTCAGCGCTTCGTCGAGCGCCATCGACAGCTGCTGCTCGGCTTCGATGAGCTGCTCGGCCACGAGCTGGTCGAGTGTGGAGCGCGCGTCGGCGATGGCCTCGACCAGCCATTGCTTCATGTGCTGCTTGTCGGCGGCGTGCTTGCGCGTACGGGCCATCCACCAACCGGCACCGAGACCGATGATGATCGTGGCCGGCAGCACCACCGGGTTCAGGATCGCGACGCCGGCCAGCGGCAACGCGGCGATCTTGCCCGCGCCGACACCACCCGAGATGCCCATGAACACCAGCAGCTTGTCCTCGGCCGTCGGCGGTTTCTTGTCCGGCGGCCGCAGCACCACGGGCGGTCCGCCGGCCCGCGCGAACTGCCCGCGGATCACGTCGAGCTCCTCGGGGGAGAACAGCTCGGACAACGCCACGTTGGTCACGTGGTTCAGCCGTTGCGAAAGCAGCATCGAGACCCGTTGCGACGTCGTCTGCAACGCGAGGTCCACCTGCTGCGGCAACGCGGCCAGCTCGTCTCGCTTCGCCGAGTCGATGCGCTGGCGGAAGTGGGTCTGGGCGTCACGCATTTCGCGGCTGCTCTCGTGGCCGACCTCCACGCGGGTGCGCTGGATCTCGCCCCGCAGCTTCAGCTGCCAGCCACGGGTGGAGGAACGGCGTTCGGCCTGCAGGTGGTCGCGGCGTTCGCGCAGCTGCTCGGCCTCGGCCTCACCCGCCGAGAGCGCCCGGCTCTCGGCCTGCAGCTTCGCCTTGATGCCGGCCAGCGCGCTGGAGAGCGCGCGCAGGGTGTTGGCCTCGGCCAGCATCATCGAGCGGCCGACGAGCATTTCCTGCAGCGCGACCTGCACGGCGGCGATGCCCGACTTCTCGCGCAGCATGGCCGCGATCTGCTCATTCGGCGCTTTCGCGGCCGTTTCGAACACGCGAGCCGAGACGGGGTGGAACACGGCGTCGGCGAAGCGCGGGGCGTGCTGGGCGAGCAGCTGCCGGTCGGCCTCGAGGATCTCGCGCCAGCCGCGGAACGCGTCGGTCTTGGCCAGCACGAAGAGCACGGTCTCGACGCGGTCGGCCACATCACGGAGGAACTGCAGCTCGGTGGACGTGAACGGCGCCGACGCGTCGAGCACGAACACCAGCGCCGTCGCGCTCGCCGCCGCCTCGCGGGCCAGCTCGCCGTGCAGCGAGTCGAGGCCGCCGACGCCCGGTGTGTCGACGAGCGTCACGCGCTCCAGCAACGGCACCGGCCCGGACACCTCGACGTAGCGCGGCGGGATCTGTCCCGGCGGCAGCTCTTGGGCGGCCGAGACCCAGTTGACCAGCTCGGTCAGCTGGATCGGCACCGGCGCGAGCTGCCCGGGGTAACAGGCCTGCGCGCCCCACTGCTCCGCGTGCTCGAAAACGAGGTAGGTGGCGGTGGCGACGTCGGCGTCCACAGGGGACAGTCCCGGGGTTGCGAGCAGCGCGTTGACCAGCGTGCTCTTGCCGCGGTTGGTCTCGCCGACGACCACGACCGACGGTTTCGCCGCGCGCGCCCGGCGCACGTCGTCCACCCACTTGGCAGCCTGCGGATCGGCTTCGCGGACCACGGTGAGCAGCTGCTCGCGCGCGGCCTGGACCTGGGCGGGAAGGCTGGGTGAGGTCACTGGGCTCGCTTCGCGTAGACGGTGACGATGGGTGCGCGCAACAGCCGCTCGCCCTCGGCGAACCCGATCACCTCGGTCTCGGCGACCACGCCGTCGAGCGCCGGGTCGTCGGTGGGGATCGCGCCGCCGGCCTCGTGGCACGCGGGGTCGAAGCGCTCGCCGTCGGGGCGCAGCGCGGTGACGCCGATGTCGGCGAGGCCGTGTTCGAGCCGCTGGACCACACCACCGCTGCGGGCACGGTCGAGCGCGTAGAGGCAGAGCTGGATGAGCGCCTGCCGATCGGCCAGCGCGCGTTCGAGATCACCGGGGGCAGCTACGACGTCCACATCCGTGTTCGACGCGGACGTGTCGGCGGTGGTTCCGAGCTCCCCGTCGGCGGGTTCCGTGCCGCGGTTGCGAAACCAGGCCACACCCCTCACCCCCGCCTCGCCCCGCGGACCGCCCGTTCGGCCCGCCGGGATTCCACCAGTCTGGAGCAGATCTTCGCCAGTCGGGCGCGAATCCGGGAGCGCAAACGCTTGCGCGCGCCGTCAGGCGAGGTCGCGGATCACCGAGCGCATCGCCTGCTCCAGCGAGGGCACGTCTTCGGCGAAGCGCGAAGACACGAGGATCTGGTCTTCGGCCGTCCGGAGCCAGACGCGGCCCGCCACGGAGATCTCGATGACCGACAGCCGAAAGGGCCGCGCACGCCGGCCGAGGTCGACCTCGGTCTCGCGAACGAGCTGCCCCAGCCGGTCGCCCGCCACGATCTGCCGCCGGTAGAAGCCCGCGGCCCCCAACGCGGCGTGCAGAGCCGGCCGGCGGGCCTCCGTGAAGTGGCGCGCGGCGGCGGGCGTGAAGTGCTGGATGGCCAGGTCGATGGCCGAGCCGTCGCCGGGAGCGGGCCGGCCGAAGCGGCTGCGGAGCTTCCGCGAACCTGATTCGCCGCGGACTCGGACGAACTCCAGGAGATCGGTCCACCAGTCCGCCCACTGCGCCTGCACGGCGGCGCGGTCGATGGCCGGCGGCACGCGCACCGGCACCGCGGGCTCCACCGGCGGCAGCAGCTGGCCCTCGGCGACGGACAACGCGAGCACGTCCCGGAGGTACAGAGCGATGTCGATCTCCTGCTCGCTCCCCCAGGACGCCCGCCACGAGGTGGTGTTCTCCAGCCGCACGAAATCCACCCTACGCGTGAACGGCGACAAACCTAGGGCATGCGGATCTGTTGCCAGATCAGGAAATAGGCCCGGTGCACGACGTGCGCCACGCGGCTCTGCGCGGGCGTTGCGCCGAACGAGGCAAAGGAGCGCCACCAGCCCGCGCGTTCGAGGGCGTGAGCGGCCAGTTCCGGCCGCGCGGCGCCGGGGAGGCCGAGCTGCGCGCCGAGGTCGGCGTTGCTGCCGACGCGCAGCACCTCTTCCGCGAGGTCCTCCGGCATGTCGACGGCTCCGGAGGCCACCAGCGTCAACGCCTCCAGCAGCCGCAGCTGGTGTGCCTCCGGCTTGGCGAGCAGGACCTCGATCGCGTCGTGCACGCGCTGGCGTTCGCCGGGATCGCCCGACGCGTGGGCCAGCGCGGTCACCGAAGCGAGCGCCGCGGCGGCCTTGATCCCGTCGGCTCGCGCGGCGAAGACTATGGCCAGGCGCTGGCGCACCGCGTCGAGGCCCGACGCGTCGAGCAGCACCCGACGCAGCGCCCCCGCGGTGATCGCGGGCTCGGCGCGGATCGCGTCGACGGCGCGGCGGACGCCGTAGAGGTCGAGCTTCTCCAGCAACCGCAGCCGGACGCCCGCGGGCACGTCGCACTCCCAGCTGGTGAAGATGTCGGCCGAGATGAGCATGGTCTCGAGGACGTCGTCGTCGACGTCGGCGAGCTGGTGCAGCGCGTCGGCGTCGGCCGAGGTGAAGCCGCCCGACTCGGCGGACTCGGCGATCAGGCCGATCACCGGCAGCACGTCGGCGACGCGCGGCTTGAGCGTGCTCGCCTGCTTTTCCGCGAGCAGCTTCGCCGCCGGCCAGATGTCGCCGCCCGAGCCCTCGACGGTCTCCGCGACGATCGTGTCCGCCTTGTTCAGCACGGCGATCGCGTTCACCGGGCCCGCCTCGCGGCTCGCGGTGGCGGCGGTGAACGCGGCGAGCGCCTGCTGGTCGTCGGCCCGCACGCCCTGCGTCACCACGTAGAGCACGGCTTCCGCGCCGGCGACGGCGTTGCGGGAGGTGTCGTCGAGGTTGTCCGAACCGGCGTCCTCCTGCGCGGCGCCGAGCAGCTGCTCGGTGCGCGAGACGGACGCGGCGTCGAGCGAGCCCAGGCCCGGGGTGTCGATCACGGTCATGCCCTGCAGCACCGCGTTGGTCAGATAGGCCTCGAGGTGCGAGACCTTCGTGATGTCCACGCCGAGCTCGGCCGGGATCGACCCGTCGGCGGCGAAGGGCAGCACCTGCTTGGCGCCGTCGGTGAACACGACCTCGACGCGGTCGACCGTGCCGTACTGGAAGCGCGTGACCAGGCGCGTGCACTCACCGACGTCGGTGGGCGCGACCCGGCGGCCGATCAACGCGTTGACCAGTGTGGACTTGCCCGACTTGATCCGCCCGGCCACGGCCACCTGCAGCGGCGCGGCGAGCCGGCGCTGCACCTCGACGAACCCGGCGGCCGTGCGCGGCGAGACCTGCGAGGCGAGCCGGTGGCACAGGTTGGCGACCGACATCGACAGCGGGCCCGCGAGGCGCCCCTGCTCCGTCACGGCCCCAGTCCCCTCTCGTCAGTCGTTCCGCCGGAAATCGTGCCATGCACGACCACCGCGAGTGCGACCGACAGTGCTACCCGAGGATGACGCGGCGTGCCCGAGTGCGGACCTAATCTTGTCGGGTGCGACGGCTGAGCCTCTGGATGCGTGCCCACCCCATGGCGGGGGACACGTTGCTCGCCGTGGTCCTGCTGTTCATCGACCTCCTGCTGTTCGTCGGCGGCAGCGTCGGCACCGAGAGCCATCTGCCGGCGTGGTTCGTGGCCCTGCCGATCGACGTCGCCATGGTGGCGC
The DNA here is from genome assembly GCF_040607795.1 of Amycolatopsis sp. NPDC005232. Classification (NCBI taxonomy): domain Bacteria; kingdom Bacillati; phylum Actinomycetota; class Actinomycetes; order Pseudonocardiales; family Pseudonocardiaceae; genus Amycolatopsis; species Amycolatopsis sp. NPDC005232. The sequence goes on from NZ_JBEXHL010000002.1 coordinate 435,660, forward strand.
CGCTGGTGTTCCGGCGGAAGAAGCCGCTGGTCTCGGCCTACGTCGTGTACGCGGTGGCGTTCGTGCACGCGACGCTTTCGCTCGGGGTCTCGTCCGTCGCGGCGCTCGCGATGAGCCTGTACACGATCCTGGTCTACATCGGCCGCAAGCAGGGCCTGCTCTACGTCGGCGCGCTCGTGCTGATGACCGGCGTCGAGGTGTTCACCGACAAGTCGACGCCGTGGCTGGGCAACGCGCTGTTCACCGCCTTCGGCATCGCGCTGTGCTGGACGCTCGGCGAGTTCGTCGGCGCGCGGCGCGCGTACCAGCTGGAGGTGGAAGCGCGCCTGCACCTGCTGGAGACCGAACGCGACCAGGCCACTCGCATCGCCGTGGCCGAGGAGCGCGGCCGCATCGCGCGCGAGCTGCATGACGTGGTCGCCCACTCCGTGAGCGTGATGGTGGTGCAGGCCGACGGCGCGGCGCTCGCGTTGCCCACGAACCCGGAGCTGGCCGGCCGCGCGCTGCAGACGATCTCCGAAACCGGCCGCGGCGCCCTCGGCGAGCTGCGCCGGCTGCTCGAGGTGCTGCGCGGCGACCACGGCGACGGCGAACCACGAGTACCGCAGCCCGACGCCAACGCGCTGGGCGAGCTGGCCGAACGCATGCGCGGCGCGGGCGTCGCGGTGGACCTCGAGGTGGGCGAAAGCCTCACCGACCTGCCCGCCGGCGTCTCCCTCGGCATCTACCGCATCGTGCAGGAGTCGCTCACGAACACGCTCAAGCACGCCGGCACCGGCGCGCGTGCCGAGGTCCACGTGCACCGCAAGGGTGACAGCAAGACCGGCGACGTGGTCGAGGTGCTCGTCCGCGACGACGGCGCCGGCCGCGCGCGCCAGCTCGAACAGGTGACGGTGGGCGCGGGAGCGCCTTCGAAGAAGGCCCCGCGACTGCAGGTCGCGGGCGGAAACGGACTGATCGGGATGCGGGAGCGCGCGAACGTGTACGGCGGAACGCTGGAGGTGGGCCCCGCGCCCGCCGGTGGGTGGCAGGTGCGGGCCGTGCTGCCCGTTAGGTTGGCGCCGTGATCAAAGTGGTGGTCGTGGACGACCAGGAACTGATGCGCGTCGGCTTCCGCATGGTGCTGGGCGCGCAGGCCGACATCGACGTGGTGGGCGAGGCCGGCGACGGCGCGCAGGCCATCAAGCTCGCCGACGAGCTGCGGCCCGACGTCGTGCTCATGGACGTGCGCATGCCGGTGCTCGACGGGGTGGAGGCCACGAAGCAGATCGTGGCCGCCGGGACCGCGCGCGTGCTGGTGATGACCACCTTCGACCTCGACGAGTACGTCTACGCGGCCCTGCAGGGCGGCGCGTCGGGCTTCCTCCTCAAGGACACCCCGCCCGACCACCTCGTGTCGGCGCTGCGGTCCGTCGCTTCGGGCGACGCCGTGGTGTCACCCTCGGTGACCAAGCGGCTGCTCGACCGCTTCGTCGGCGCCGGCGGCTCGCCGCTGCGCGACGCGCGCGAGCTCGACGTGCTGACCGACCGCGAACGCGAGGTCCTCGTGCTCATCGCGAAGGGCATGTCGAACCTCGAGATCGCCGAAACGCTCTTCCTCTCCGAAGCCACGGTGAAGACGCACGTGGGCCGTATCCTGGCGAAACTCGACCTGCGCGACCGCGTGCAGGCCGTGGTGCTCGCTTACGAAACCGGCCTCGCGCGCCCCGGTCTCGGCTGAGTTCTTGATCCACTGTGCTGGTCTTCGGACGCTGAAGTTCAGGGTCGTCTCAGGGGTTTCACCGATCGCACATCCACCGTTCAGGCGGTTGGGTACTACTCAGGTCGGGTGACGAGTTCGACCCACAGGATGACGCGAAGACCGGTCCACCTCGGTCAGGATATTGCCGGTAAGCGGCACCAGCCGTAGGAGAGGGAGCAGGGGATGATCGAGGCATCAGGTCTCACCAAGCGCTACGGGAACACGCTGGCGGTGAACAACCTGTCGTTCAGCGTGGCCACGGGGAAGGTCACCGGCTTCCTGGGCCCGAACGGCGCCGGCAAGTCCACGACCATGCGCATGATCCTGGGGCTCGACAACCCCACCGCCGGTGAGGTCCGCATCGGGGGCAAGCGGTACCACGACCTGAAGGACCCGCTGCGCACCGTCGGCGCGCTGCTCGACGCGAAGTGGGTGCACCCCAACCGCTCGGCCCGCGCGCACCTGATGTGGATGGCGAAGTCCAACCGCATCCCGGCGTCGCGTGTGGACGAAGTGCTCGACATCGTGGGTCTCACCAGCGTGGCCGGCAAGCGCGCCGGCGGGTTCTCGCTCGGCATGTCGCAGCGGCTGGGGATCGCGGGCGCGCTGCTGGGCGACCCGGAGGTGCTGCTGTTCGACGAGCCGGTGAACGGCCTCGACCCCGAGGGCATCCTCTGGATCCGCAAGTTCATGCACCGCCTGGCCGACGACGGCCGCACGGTGTTCGTGTCGAGCCACCTGCTCTCGGAGATGGCGCTGACCGCGAGCGAGCTCGTGGTGATCGGCAAGGGTCAGCTGATCGCGCAGTCGTCCACCGAGGAGTTCGTGGCGCGTGCCGCGGAGAACACCGTGAAGGTGCGCTCGCCGCAGCTGCCCGTGCTTCGCGAGGCACTGGTGCGCGCCAGCGCCCAGGTGACCGACTCGGGCGAAGCGCTCATCGTGTCCGGGATGGACAGTGCCAAGATCGGCGAGCTCGCGGCTTCCGCGAACGTCGTGCTCCACGAGCTGAGCCCGCAGACCGGTTCGCTCGAGCAGGCCTTCATGCAGATCACCGGCGACTCCGTCGAGTACCACACCGGGCTCGAGGCCGAGGCGCAGCAAGCCCTCCAGCCCACCGCCCGCTGACGACTACTCGTACAACAAGGATTCCGGGGAAAAGAACCATGACTCTGCTCGCGGTCGAACGCATCAAGCTGTTCACCACTCGCTCACCGTGGTGGTGCGCCCTCATCGCCATCGTCCTCACGGCCGGCTTCTCCGCCCTCGTGGCGAGCGCGGCGCCGAGCACGGCGACCATCGACGTCGGGACGACGCAGTTCGGCTACCAGTTCGGCATCGCCGTGATCATGGTGCTGGCGGCGCTCTCGGTGACCACCGAGTACCGCTTCGGCACCATCCGCACCACGTTCCAGGCCGTGCCGGGCCGCACCTCGGTGCTCATCGCCAAGGCCACCGTCGTCGCGCTGCTTTCGCTCGTGATCGGTGAGATCGGCGCGTTCGGCGCCTGGGCACTGGGCTACGCGATCCGCCCGTCGGACGCGCTGGCGCTCGACACGTCGGCCGAGTGGATCAACGTCGCCGGCGTCGGCGTGCTCTTCGCGCTCGCCGCGGTGATCGCGGTGGCCATCGGCATCCTGATCCGCCACAGCGCCGGCGCGATCGCGCTGCTGCTGATCTACGTGCTGGCCGTGGAAAGCCTGGTGCAGCTGATCCCGACCGTCGGCCCGAAGATCCACGAGTGGCTGCCGTTCAACGTCGCGGAGAAGTTCCTCCGCGGTGCGGGCGGGGCGGTGCAGGGGCCGCCGCCGTCCGACGCGGTGCTCTCGCAGGGCTGGTCGCTCGCCTACTTCGCGGGTATCGCGATCGTGCTGCTGGCCGTCGCGATCGGCGTCGCGAAGAAGCGCGACGCCTGACAGGAAGACCCACCACAGGGACGTTCGGGCGGAGGCGGCGGGGGCCGAAACCGGCTGAACAGGGAAAAGGGGATAGGAGAAAGATCCGGGTCGCCACTTCGGGGGGCGACCCGGATCTTTTCGTTTTCGGTACGCGCTCGGCTCGGTAGTGTTCGCGCGTGCTGGAGACCCACGGGCTGACCAAGTCCTACGGCGAAACCCTGGCCGTCGAGGACCTCACCTTCACCGCCGAGGCCGGTCGCGTCACCGGCTTCCTGGGCCCGAACGGCGCCGGCAAGTCCACGACGATGCGGCTGCTGCTGGGCCTCGACACACCCACGGCCGGCACCGCGCACATCGACGGCCGGCCCTACCGGCAGCTGGCGATCCACTCCGGACAGTCGGCGCCCTGCTCGACGCGACCTGGCGCCACCCCGGCCGCAGCGCCCGACAGCACCTGCGCTGGCTCGCCGCGACCAACGGCCTGCCCGACCGGCGCGTCGGCGAGGTCCTCGAGCTCGTGGGCCTCGGTTCCGTCGCGAAGAAGCGTGCGGGCGAGTTCTCCCTCGGCATGCTGCAGCGCCTCGGCATCGCGACCGCGCTGCTGGGCGACCCGAAGGTGCTGCTGTTCGACGAACCCGTGAACGGTCTCGACCCCGAAGGCGTGCTGTGGGTCCGGCAGCTCATGCACTCGCTCGCCGCCGACGGCCGCACCGTGTTCGTGTCGAGCCACCTGCTGCCGGAGATGGAGCAGACGGCGCAGGACCTCGTGGTGATCGGCCGCGGCCGGCTCACCTATCAGGGCACCATGGCCGATTTCGTCCAACGCGCCGGCTCGCGCGGCGTCCGCGTGCGCACGCCCCAGGCCGACGCCCTGCGCACCGCGCTGACCGAGCACGGGATCGCGTTCACCGACGAGGGCGACGCGCTCGTGGTGTCCGAAGTGGACAGCGACACTGTGGGTGATCTCGCGTTCACGGTCGGTGCCACCCTCCACGAGCTGAGCCCGCTGGCCGGGTCGCTGGAGCAGGCGTACCTGGAGCTGACGGGCCAGACGGCCGAGTTCACGAGCGGAGGTACCCGGTGAACGTGCTGCGGGCCGAACGGATCAAGCTCTTCTCCACCCGCGCACCCTGGTGGTGCGGCGCGCTGTCGGTGCTCGCACCGCTGGCGTTCACGACGTTGTTCTTCGCGCTCGCCGGCTCGGAGGTCACCGCGAGCGTCGGCAACACCCAGCTCGCCACCGGCATCGGCCGTACGGTCGCGCTGGTGCTGGCCGTGCTCGCCGCGACGTCCGACGCGAGCTGGGGCACGCTGCGGCTGACGTTCCAGGCCGTGCCGACGCGCGTGCCCGCGCTGCTCGCGAAGGGTGCCGTGGTGGTGGTCGTCTGCGCGGTGCTCGGGTTGCTCGCGGGCGTGGGGTCGTGGGGCATCGCGTCGCTGGTCCGCCCGGACGCGGATCTCGCCCTGCACTCGGCGGGCGACTGGCGGCTGGTGCTCGGGCAGACGGTGACGTTCGCGCTCACCGGGCTGCTCGGCGTCGGTGTCGGGCTGCTGCTGCGGAGCACCGCGCTCGCGTTGACGCTCGTGCTCGTGTGGACCCAGCTCGTGGAGGGGCTGGTGCTGCTGATCCCGCGCGTCGGCCCCGACGTCTACCCGTGGCTGCCGTTCTTCGCGGCCGGGCAGTTCGCCGGTGGGGATTTCACGCAAGCGGCGCTCAACGTGACGCCCGCTTTCGGCCCGTGGGGCTACCTCGCGTATTTCGGCGGCATTTGTCTCGCGTTCTACGTCGCCGGCGTGCTCACCGCGAACCGCCGCGACGCCTGACGAGAGCACATTCGCGTTAATCTGCACGTGCAGAACAGGTGTCCACGAGGCAAACGGATTAAGACCGCGTTAAGTCGTTGTGGCTTCTCTCACAGGGAGCGGACATAATGGCAAAGTCACCAGGATATTCGAGATCAAGAGCGTGCTCGTCCGTCTCAGCTCCCCGGAGGTGAACCTTGACGGTGGACGCTGGTCAGGGGCTCATGAGTCCCATTCCCACAGCCCGCAGCGAAGCGGCACCACAAAGTCACAGCGAAGTGGCACCACAAAATCACGGCGAAGCGACACTTCGACGTGACCGCGAAGCGGCACCCCAAAGTCACCGCGCAGCGCCGCGCCAACCCCGGCTCGAGCCGATGCTGGACCTCGAATGGTCGCAGGCGATCGAGTTGCCACGGTTCGCGCAGCCCGCGATGAAGCCCGGCGACCTGCGCCAGGCGTGGGTGCACCGCGCGGCCGAAGACCTCGTGCTCGCCCTCTACCGCAGGGCCAGCGGCATGCAGGGCCCGCTGCCCGCGCCGTGGTGGCTGCGCGCCGTCGCGAGCGGCCGGCTCGAGTCCCGTGAGCTGGGGTTCCGCATCGAAGACCGCATCCAGCAACTGCTTTCCCGCCGCTCCGGCTGGGAGTTCGTGCCCTGGGCCGCCGACGGCGAATCGGGCTACTGGGAGTTCATGCCGTCCGAGCGCGGGAAGTCCGGGCACTCCGTCCCGACGACCGTGCTGAACACCGATCGCCACCCCGGCTGGATCGACGTGCTGCCGGCCCACACGGGCACGACGCCGCACCCGATCGCCGTGTCCGGGCTCGCCGGACTGCGCTCCCGGCTCGGGGAGTTCGAAGCCGTCCGCTAAACGACTCAGTATCGTGTCCGGGTGGAGAACGAGGACCAGCCCCGGCTGCGCAGCGTGGTCAGCTTTGTCAACCGCGGCGGCCGGATGACCGTCGGCCAGCAGCGTGCCTGGAACGAACACTGGCCGCGGCTGGGCCGCACGGTCGCCGGCCTGCCGGCCGGACCGGTCGACTTCGCCGGGTGGTTCGGCCGCGAAGCGCCGGTGATGCTGGAGATCGGCTCCGGCATGGGCGAGACGACGTCGCAGCTCGCGGCCGCCGCGCCCGAGCTCAACTACGTGGCCGCCGAGGTCTACGACCCGGGCCTGGGCCAGCTGATGCTGCGCGCGGAGAAGCTCGGCGTCGAGAACCTGCGGCTGATGCACGGCGACGCGGTCGTGCTGCTGACCGAGCACGTCGAGCCCGGCGCGCTCGCCGGCGTGCGGCTGTACTTCCCGGATCCGTGGCCGAAGAAGCGCCACCACAAGCGCCGGATCGTGCAGCCGGATTTCGTGGCTCTCGTCGCGTCGCGGCTCGCGCAGGGCGGCACGTTCCACCTCGCCACCGACTGGGAGCACTACGCCGAGCAGATGCTGGAAGTGTGTTCAGCCGAGCCCGCATTGCGCAACCGCTACGCGGACGAACCGGGCGGCTGGGCGCCGAGGCCCGAATGGCGGCCGCGGACGAAGTTCGAACAGCGCGCCGACGTCGAAGGCCGCGTGTCACACGACCTCATTTTCGAGAAACGCTGACGAATTGTCGTAACTGTGTTGTTGCTTACCGATCCGACCACAGTCACGGCGGGAACGGTTGCGAGGTGCGGTGTCCCTCGGTTGCGTTCCCGCCTACTTTTGGTCGGATCGGTAAGGGTCGTCGGCCGTCAAAGGGCCGCTGCCGGGTTCCCATCCCCGGCAGCGGCCCTTTTTCTCCCCTTTTTCACCCCCGGCGTCCGCCCAACCCCGCGAAGGGCGGACCGCCCGCTACTCGTCGGCCAGCGGCTCCGCCTGCACGCGCCGCAGGGCGGGCGTGCAGATCGAGGCTCCGAGCAGCGCCACCCCGACGCCGAGCACGACCGGGGCGAAGATCCACGGGCTGAACACGACACCGTCTTCGCCCGCCGTGCTGAACAGCCCGATCCCGACGAGGACGCCGACCACGCCGGCGCCGATCGTCGCGACCAGCGCGGGCAGCGCCGTCTCCATCCGCAGCGCCCTTGCCAGCACCTTCACCGGTGTCCCGGCCGCCATCAGGGCCCCGAACGTCCGGCGCCGGTCCATGATCGAGCCCGCCGTGGCGACGGCCGCGCTGCAGCCGGCGAGGATGCCCGCGGCCACGAGACCGATCACGGTCACCCGGCGCAGGTCCGACAGCTGCGTCTGCTGGTCGTAGAGGTGCTGGTCGCGGCTGCCGACCTCCGCGCCCGGCGCGGCCGAGACCAGGGCGGTGCGGACGATCTCGCGGTCGGCGTCCGTAGTCGGGGTGATCACCGTGGCCGCACCGAGCTTCACGCCGGCCGGCACCGCCGCCGGGTCGAGCAGGTAGGAGCTGCTCACGTCGTCGCTCATCTTGAACGTCCCGACGGGCACCGAGCCGAGCGGCTGACCCGGGTCGGTGGGCTCCGGGTCGCCGACCACGTGGTACTCGGCGGCGTTCAGCTCGTACGGCGCATACAGCCCGACGCCGGGCTTGCAGTCGGCCGCGGTGATCCCCAGCCGCGTCAGCCGGGCCGCGTCGGCGCACGACATCACGAGTGCCCGCTGGTACGACCGCTGGTCGCCCGTGCCCTGCACCAGGTACACCTGGCCCACGGCGACCGCGCGTTCCTGCTGGCCGTAGCGGGCCAGCGCGGAGTTGGCGTGGTCCACGACGGCCGCGGCCTTGTCCGGACTGCTGTCGGCGTAGAGCACCGAGTCGGCGTACGTCCGCCCGCCACCGGCGAGCGACTCGAACGACGGCAGCAGCGTGAGCGCCATCGAGCCGGTGAACACCGCGAGCACGATGCCCGCCGTGGCGCGGTAGGCGCCCTTCGGATCGTCGCGCAGCCGGCGCCCGGCCAGCAGCGCCGACGGTCCCCGCCAGCCCCGCACGAACGTGCCGCCGACCGCCGAGGTCACCCACGGCCCGACCACGATCGCCGACGCGACCAGCAGGAACAACCCGACCAGGATCAGGGTGGCCCCGCCCCCGTCACCGGCGCTGGTCACGGCGTAGAGGAAGAACAGGCCCGCCACCGGCAGGACGAGCAGCCGCCACCAGCGCAGCGGTTTCACGCTGTGGCCACCGGTCGCGAAGAGCGGGTTGCGCAGCACGCGCCGCAGGCCGAGCACGCCGGCCAGGACCACGAGCGCCGGGATGGCGATCACGATGAAGACCGCGAGCGCGGTCGGCAGCGTGAAGTCCGTGGCCAGCCAGGTGCCGCCGCCCCACGGGACGAACGTCGCCAGACCGTGCAAAGCGGGACTGAGAGCCAGCCCGAGCAGGGCCCCGACGCCCGCGGACAGGATCGTTTCCCCGGCAACCATGGACGTGACCTGCCCCGGCGTCGCACCCGCCAGGCGGATCGCGGCGAGCCTGCGTTCGCGCCGGGCCGCGGTGAGCCGCGCCGACGACGCGACGAGCACCAGGCTCGGCACCAGCAGCACGATGATGCCGACCCACGCCAGCAGCGTCAGGAGCGGATCCGCCTTCGCCTGCTGGTCAGGGAACGCACTCACCGGCTGCGCGACGGCCTCCGTCGCGCGTTCGGCCTCGGTCGCGCTGAGCTCCTGCTGGCTGTGGCCGACGAGCGCCACGAGCTGTTCCGGGTACTTCAGCGCCTGGTCGCCGAGCGCGGCGACGGGCTTGCCGAAGCGGTCGCCGAGCTGGTTGGCCGGCGTGTTTTTCAGCAGCCGGCCCAGCGCGGGCGACACGAGCGTCTCGCCCGGCCCGGGCAGCTTCGAAATCCCGGCCGGCAGCTTCAGCCCGGCGGTGGAGCCGGTGGCCGCGACGTCGACGCGGGTGATCTCCTGGCCGTGGAAGTAGTCCTTGGACCCGGTGACCAGCATGACCGGCGTGCCACTGGTGTCGAAGTTGTCGTACGACTGCCAGATGCCGCGCTGTTCGCGCACCTGCGTCGCGAAGGGCAGGGAAGCGAGCAGCAGCACGAGCCCGGTCGCGACCGCGACGCCGACCGCGGTGAGGATCGCCGAGGTGCGGGTCCGCCGGTCGACGCGGAGCACGCGCAGGGCGAGCTGGAGCGAGTTCATACCGCCAACCTCTTGTGCTGAGACGCTCCGGCGATCAAGCCGTCGCGGATGGCCACGGTCTTCGGCATCGACTCGGCGAGCTCGCGGTCGTGGGTCACGACGATCACGGCGGCGCCGGACTCCTGCGCGGCACCGAGCAGCGCCTGCATGGTCTCGCGGCCGGTGCGCGTGTCGAGGGCACCGGTGGGCTCGTCGGCGAAGATCACCTTCGGTCGGTGCGTGAGCGCCCGGGCGATAGCCACGCGCTGGGCCTCACCGCCGGAAAGCTCACCCGGGCGGCGCGTTTCCTTGCCGGCGAGACCGAGGCGCGCAAGCCACTCGCGGCCCGCGGCGATCGACTCGCGCCGGGCCTTGCCGGCGAGCAGCGACGGCAGCGCCACGTTCTCCTCGGCCGTCAGCTCGGACACGAGCATCCCGGACTGGAAGACGAACCCGAACTCGGTGCGCCGCAGCTCGCTGCGCTTCTTCTCGTTCAGGTTGTCGATGCGCCGGCCCATCAGGTGGATCTCGCCGCCGTCGGCGCGCAGGATGCCGGCCAGCACGTGCAGCAGCGACGTCTTGCCCGACCCGGACGGGCCCACGATGGCCACCGCGTCCCCGGGCTGGATGTCGATGTCGATACCGGCCAGCGCGTACTGCCCGCCGTACCGCTTCACCAGCCCCCGCCCCGACAGCACCGGGCCGGAAGTCCACTGTGGATTGCTCATCCGGGTGCTTCTCCCTCGTTGGTCTGCGACTTCGTTGGGAACCACCTTCACGGATCGGAGCGGGTGTCCACTTCGGGCAGACGGCCAGTCCGACGATCACCGGCATCGGCCGATCGGCCGATGCGGCTCGAACCACCTGGCCAAGGTGCGCGTGGCCCGAGATCCTCTACCGTTCGGTTGTGTCCCAAGCTCCGCCGTCCTCGTCCTTTTCCGCACGCGTGACCGAGCTCGTGCGCCGCCTCGGCATGCCCGTGGTGGTGCTGCTCGCGGCACTGCTGTTCGACCTCGTGTTCGTGACCGACGCCGCGCTCGACGACGTCGGGCCGCGCTGGGTCGACTTCGCGCTGCTGCCCGGCATCTTCGCGATGGTCGGGTGTGCGATCTGGGCGCGCCGGCGGGCGGCCGTGGCTGCAATGGTCGGGGCGTTCGCGCTGGCGTTCTTCACGATCTTCATCCGCTACCTGCATACGCCGACGTATTCGAGCGTGCTCGCGAACCTCTCGATCACCGAGGTCGTGGCGGGGACCGAAATGGTCTTCTACGTCGCGCGCAAGGTCCGCCCGGGGGCGGCGTTCGCGGCGATCTCGTCGCTCGTGGTCGGCGCGTTGATCGCGGTGTTCGGGCGCTACACGTACGGCGACCTCTCGTACTCCACGATCCTGCAGGCACTGCTGTTCGGCAGCTTCCTGCTCGTCGCGGCCGTGGTGATCGGGGCTTCGGGTCGCACGCGGTCCGTGCAGCGTGAGCAACGGCAGCGCCGGCTTCGGCGGATCAACGCGCTCGCGAAGGGGCAGTGGCCGCTGATCGGCGCACTCGCACTTTCGCTGCTGTTCGAGTTCGGCTTCACCTACGACAGCGGCGCGAGCGGCTTCCCCGTGCTGTTCTGCTCGATCGGCGCGGCGGTGATCGCGGTGCTCTCGCCGCGCCGCCCCGCCGATGCGATGCTCGGCGTGGCCGGGCTGATTCTGCTCTCGGCCCTGGTGACGCCGTTCCTGCGCCTCGGCTACGACTACCAGTTCCCGGGCGGGATCCCGGCGGCGCAGATGGTGGCCGGGATCGGCGTGGTGGTGAACCTCGTCCGGGCGATGCCGCTGATCAAGGCGTGGCCGCGGATCGCCGTGCTGACGGCGGCGGTCGGCGTCGGCGCGATCCTGAACGCGAAACGCCCGGGTTTCCGCCCGCTGACCGATCCGCAGGAGATCGGCGGGCTCGTGGTGGCCGCGGGCCTGGTGCTGGGCATCGCCATCGCGGTCGGCATGTTCCTGCGTTCGCGCGACTCCGAGCGCACGCAGGTGATGAAGGCCGCCGTCACCGACGCCCAGACCACCGAACGGATGGCGCTCGCGCGCGAGTTGCACGACGTGGTGGCCCATCACGTCACCGGCATCGTGGTGCAGGCGCAGGCCGCGCGGATGATGGGCGAGAAGAACCCGCAACTCGCGCTCGAGGCGATGGGCCGCATCGAGGACGCGGGCACGGAAGCGCTCGCGGCGATGCGGCGGCTCGTGCGCAGCATGCGCGGCGACGCGCCCGCCGGCTCGAGTGACCTGAGCGAGCAGGCCACCACCGATCTGGACGCCGACCTGCGCAAACTCGTCGACGGCGCCAACCACGGCATCAAGACCACGCTGATGCTGGACCTGCCGCCGGACCTGCCGCACGAGGTCGGGCGCTCGGCGCTGCGGCTGGTGCAGGAGTCGCTCACCAACGTCGGCAAGCACGCCGCCGACGCGACGGAAGCGCTCGTCCACGCCGAGGTCACCGGCCGCGAGCTGCACCTGTCGGTGCGCGACGACGGCCGGGAGAAGGCTCACCGACCGGCCGGTGGGTCGGGCGGCTACGGTCTGGTCGGCATGCGCGAGCGCGTCGCCCTGCTGCACGGCCGGATCACGGCCGGGCGCGGGCCCGACGGCGGCTGGCGCGTGGAAGCTTGGCTGCCACTCGAGGCGAACGGGGATGACGGGTGATCCGGGTACTGATCGCGGACGACCAGGAGATGGTGCGGATGGGGTTCCGCATGATCCTGGACGCGCAGGACGACATCGAGGTGGTGGCCGACGTCGCCGACGGCGTCTCGGCCGTCACCAAGGCGCGGGAGCTGCGCCCGGACGTCTGCCTGCTCGACATCCGCATGCCGGGCCTCGACGGACTCGAGGTCACGCGGCAGCTCGCCGGCCCGGACGTCACCGACCCGCTGAAGGTCGTGGTCGTGACCACGTTCGACCTCGACGAGTACGTGCACACCGCGCTGCGCAACGGCGCCAGCGGCTTCCTGCTCAAGGACGCCGGCCCGGCTCTGCTGATCGAGGCCATCCGCGCGGCCGAACGCGGCGACGCGCTCGTGTCGCCGCAGATCACCGTGCGGCTGCTCAAGCACTTCGACAGCGCCAACGGGCACAAGCGCGACGTGCCCCCGCCGTCCGAACCGCTCACCGCGCGTGAGCTCGACGTGGTGAAGGCCGCCGCTCGCGGTCTGACGAACACGGAGATCGGCGCGGAGCTGTACTTGTCGCTGTCGACGGTGAAGACGCACCTGGCTTCGGTGCAGGGCAAGGTCGGAGCGCGCAACCGGGTGGAGATCGCCGCGTGGGCTTGGCGCAGCGGGGTTGTGAACTGAGTTTCTCGCGACGCAAAACGGGGGCCGGCGGGTGAGCCGGCCCCCGTTTTTCGTGCTGGATCAGAAGAGCTGGCCACGCGCGGCGCCACCCGGGAAGGCGGCGTCGTGCAGGTTCGCGTAGTACGACAGCGGGTGCCGCGCGATGTCCTTCACCAGGGCCGAGTCGAGGCCGGTCGCGGTGCCGGACACGGCGAACACGCCCGCGGGCACGGTCGTGCCGATGAGGGGGACCACCACGGCACCGTTCTTGCCGAAGTTGCCCTTGTGGATGTGGGCGAGCGTCGGCTGGAGACCGAACCACGCGAAGGAGAACTGCACCTGCGTGCCGGTCGGGCGGACGAAGCCGACGGCGTTGGCCTTCGGGTCACCGGCCTTCGGCTCGCCCGGGGCGGCCTTGACCTCCTGGTTGCCGGACATGAACGCATGCAGGCCACCGCCCTGCAGCAGCTTCAGCATGTCGACCGACGACCGGAGCGGGGTGAGCTGGCCGCGCACCGCGCCGCCGGGGAACTCCTTGGTGTGCAGGTTGAGGTAGAAGCCCGACGGGTTCTTGCGCAGGCCGTCGGCCGTCGCCTGGTCGGTGATCGTCGCGGTGCCGGCAGCCGCCGTGACGGTGTCGGGCATCGCGGTGCCGAACAGCGGCACCTTCACGTCGCCGTTGACACCGGCTTTGCCCTCGTGGATGTGGCCGAGGGTGGGGGCGCTGATGCCCTTCCACGAGAACGCGTAGGTGACCTTGTCGCCCTGCACCTCGACGATGCCGGTGGCGCTGCCCTTCGGGTCGCCGACGGCGGGCTTGCCGGCCACCGGGACCTCGTTGGCGCCGGTCAGCTTGGCCTGCAGGAAGATCGGCTTCTGCTGGGAGCGCTGAATGGCCGTCGACAGGCTGGCCGGCGCCTTGGCCGGGGTCGAGGCGCCCTGGCCGGACATGTCCATGCCCGGCATGTCCATGTTCATGCCGGGCATGTCGGGGGTGGTCGGGGTGCCGGGCATCGGGCTGGCGGTGGCGGTGACAGCGCCGAGCAGGCCGAGGCCGGCGGTCATGGCGGCGAGGGCAGCGATTCGTGCTCGCATGGGGTTCGTCCTTTCACTTCGGATTCTCCAGCCGACACGGAATCCGGCGTTCGATGGTTCAGGGGAAAATCCGGTTGAACCGTTTCGCCGCGCCCGCCGTGTCTCGTCCCGAATTCGACTTGAATCGGTGGAGGAGTTCTCATGCGTGTCTCGATCGTCCTGGCCGGTGCCGCCCTGCTCGGCACCCTCGCTGCCTGCGGAAGCACCGCGACCAGCGGATCTGCTTCCGCTCCCGAAGGTTCGTCACCGGCCTCAGGGGCGTCGTCGAGTGAGGTGAAAATCGGCCAGTCCGGCCTCGGCCCCATTCTCACGGACTCTTCGGGAAGGACCCTTTATGCCTTCGCCGATGACATTTCGGGCACCAGCACGTGTGGCGACGATTGCCTCGCCACGTGGCCCGCGCTGACCGGCGACAAGGATTTCCACGCGGGCACGGGCACGGATCAGAAATTGCTCACGGCGACTGAACGAACGCCGGGTGTCGAGCAGGCGAAGTACGGGAAGTGGCCGCTGTACTACTACGTCGGCGACCAGGGTCCGGGCGACGTCGACGGCCAGGGCGTGGACAACCTCTGGTTCGCCGTGGGCGCCGACGGCAAGCTGATCAAGAAGACACCCTGACCACAGCTGTCTGGGACGCCCGTACTATCTCCGCATGTCACACCGTTTCCACGCGCCCGTTGTCCTGCCCGCCGATCCCGCCTGCTCGCTGCTGCGCGACGCCGTCGTGGACGTCGACGACAGCGGCCGGATCACGTTCGTGGGCCCGGTCGCCGAAGCACCCGAGTTCACCGGCGAGGTGACGCGGCTCGGCGGGATCCTGCTGCCCGGCCTGGTGAACACCCACGCGCACAGCCCCATGACGCTGCTGCGCGGCATGGGTGGCGACCTGCCGCTGCTGCGGTGGCTGCGCGAGATCATCTGGCCGACCGAGGCGAAGCTGCGGCCCGAGGACGTGCGGACCGGCATGCTGCTGGGTTCCGTCGAGATGCTGCGCCACGGCGTCACGACCAGCGCGGAGATGTACTTCGAGGGCGAGCAGCTCGTGGACGCGGTGCTCACCACCGGCGGGCGCGTGCTCGTGGCGCCGCCGGTGATCGAGCTGCCGGGCATGGACTGGCGCACGTCGCTGGCGGCCATCGACCGCTGGATCGACACCGACGGCCTGCGCTTCGGCCCCGGCGACCGGGTCGAGCTGGGCTATGGCCCGCACTCCGCGTACATGCTCAACCCGGAGGGGTTGCGCGCCACCGCGGAATCGGCGGCCGCGCGGGGCGCGCTGGTGCAGATCCACGTGGCGGAGGCCGCGAACGAGGACCTCGCCCAGCGCAAGGAGTACGGCTCGGTGCCGGCGCTGCTCGACTCGCTCGGCGTGTTCGCCGGCCGCACCCTCGCCGCGCACTCCATCCACCTGTCCGACGAGGACATCGCGCTCTTCGCCGCCCGCGGCGTCGGCATGGCCCACTGCCCGGGCTCGAACGCGAAGCTCGCGTCCGGCATCGCCCGCATCAAGGACCTGCGCGCGGCCGGCGTCGCCATCGGCCTCGGCACCGACGGCCCCGCGTCCAACGACGACATCGACCTGTGGGAAGAGCTCCAGCTCACGGCCATGCTCGCCCGCCTCGCCAACGACGACTCCACGGTCCTGACCGCCGCCGACGTCTTCGTCATGGCCACCCGCGGCGGCGCTGACGCGTTGGGCCGCACCGACATCGGCGCCCTGGAGCCGGGCCGTTGGGCCGACCTCGTCCACGTCGACCTCGACGACCCGGCCTTCGCCGCCGGCCTGGACGTGCCCGACGAGCAGCTGCTGTCCAACCTCGTGTGGGCCGCGGGTTCGCGCCGTGTGCGCGACGTGTGGGTCGCCGGCGAGCAGGTCGTCGCCGGCGCGGAGCCGACGCGCGTGGACCGCGCGAAGATCCAGGCGTCCGTCGCCGACACCGCGGCCCGCCTGCGCGCCTGACCTGGCCCGTATCACCCCAATGCGGCATTGGGTGCGCTCAACGCACCGAACGCCACATTGGGTGCGCCCAACGCAACCAACGCCACATTGGGGAGAGGTGACCGCGGTGAGCCGTGCGCCCTCAGCGGGGGCGGAGGATCACTTCCGTCAGGTGCGCTTCCGGGCTCGCGCTCACTGCGGTGAGCACCGCCGTCGCCACGGAGTCCGGGCGGAGGAAGCGCGCCGGGTCGTACTCGCCGCCCTCGTGGGCGATGACGGCGCGCTGCATGTCGGTGTCGGTGCGGCCCGGGTAGACGGTGGTGACGCGCAGGTCCGGTTCTTCTTCGCGCAGCGCGTCGGCGAAAGCGCGGGCGGCGAACTTGCTCGCGGCGTAGGGGCCCCAGCCCGCGCGGGACGTCCGGCCCGAGCCGGAGTTGATCACGACGACGTGGCCGCGCGCGGCGCGCAGGGCGGGCAGCAACAGGCGTGTCAGCTCGGCGACGGCGACGACGTTGACCTCGTAGTTCACGCGCCAGTCTTCGGCGGTGGCTTCGGCGACGGTGTTCAGCCGGGCGGCCCCGGCGGAGTGCACGAGGACGTCGAGGCGCTCGATCTGCGAAGCGGCGGCCGCCAGCGAAGCCGCGTCGGTGAGGTCGATTCGCCACGGCTCGGCGCCCGGCAGCTCGGCGGCCACCTTCTCGAGCGCGGCCTCGTCGCGGCCGCCGAGGAGCACGCGGTGCGTCGGGGCGAGCTGGTGGGCGACGGCGGCGCCGATGCCACGCGAGGCACCGGTGACCAGGGCGAGCGGAAGATCGGTCATGCGATCCACCGTAAGCGTCAGCAGGACGCCGCCACGCGGGGGTCGCGGTCGAACCGGATGCCCGTGCGGGTGAAAGATCCCGCGAAATTGTCGACAAATCGACTGAAGGTCAGAGGGCTCCGCGTCGAGGTGAGCACGTCCTGCTCGCTCTGGCAGCGCAGCGCCTGCCGGGCGGCTTCGATCTCGGCCGGGGTGAAGACGTGCATCCGGCCGTCGGTCGCGACGTCGCCGTGGCCGGCGTCGGCGATCTCCCACGCGGCCGTGAGCCACTTCGAGTGCCCAGGCCGCCCGCCGGGAATCGACGTGGAGTGCGAGCCGAGGTCGCTGGCGAGGCCGTAGCCGTCGTGGACGCGCACGTCGAGCGACACCAGGTTGCTGATCGCGCCCATGCTGTCGGCCGCGAGCGTGACGTACGGACGGTCCGTCGGGAAGGTGTACCAGCGCTTTTCCCCGTAGCTGTACACGAGCACGGCCGGCTCGCGCGTCGCGTCGGTGACCTCGACGGCCGCGCGCATCACCGGCTCGCCCAGGAAGTCCGACGCCAGCACCGGGTGCTCGTGCCCGGTGACCCACGACCAGTACGCGCGCTCGTCGGTGACGCCGACAGCGGCGTGGTCGTTCGCGTACGGCACGCGCAGCCACCCGGCCGCGGCCACCGACCAGACGGCGACGCCCGCCAGCAGCGCGAACGTCTTGCGCGTCAGCGGCAGCGCCATCACCGGCAGGAGCAGCGCGAACAACGCGGGCAGCAGCATCCGGCCGTGCATGAAGTCGCCGCCGACGCGCACCACGTACGCGGCCAGCAGCACCGCGCCCGCCACCGGCGCGAGCGTGAGGATCCGCGACTTCCGGCTCAGGAACGCCGCGACCGCCAGCGCCGGGATCGGCAGCCAGAGGTAGTACGGGTCGACGAGGTCGAGCAGGTAGTCGAACCCGCGTGACCAGTTGCTCGTGCCCGCTTCCTTGGCCAGCGCGGTGTTCGGCACGAGCAGGCCGTAGTAGCCCATGCGGAAAACCTGGTACGCCACCGGCAACGCGATTCCGACGCCCAGCCAGCCGAGGCCGGTCCGCAGGCTCGGCCGCCGCAGCAAGACCAGCGCGGCGAACGCGACGATGCTGAACAACGCCAGGTCAGGCCGCACCAGCACCCCGAGGCCGATCACGAACGCCGTGGCCTTGGGCGCCTTGCCGCGCACGAGCAGCCGCCACGTCAGGCCGATCCACAGCATCGCCAGCCCGGTTTCGAGGCCGGAAGTCGCGAAGTCCCGGAACGGCGGCAGCGCGCACACGATCAGCGCCCCCGCCGGGACGACCGGGCCGTCGTAGAGACGGCGGGCGCCGTCCATCGCGAAGAACAGCCCACCGACCGCGCAGACCAGGCCGGTGCCGACCGACAGCCACTCCAGCGCCGGGCCCGGGATCGTGCCGAGCGCGGCCAGCAGCCAGGTCCACAACGGGCTGGTGCTGGCCTCGACCCGCTCGCCGACGTTGAACACGGGCCCGTGACCGGCGAGGATCTGCCGGACCGTGCGCAGGACGAGCAACCCGTCGTCCGACATCCAGCGGCGGCGCCACGAGAGGTACGCGTAGAGCGCCAGCGTCGCGAAGGTTAGCCAGGTGGTGGGGGACTTGAGCCACGTCGCGGGTGCCGCCACGAATTTCGTCGTGGCGGTGGTGGCTGTGGTCATGGCCCCTCTCCCCGGTGGTCTTTTCCCAGTCTCGCATCCGGGGGTACAGGTGACTCGCGGCGCTGGTCGCGGCGATGCCGTGATTGTTTCAGTGCGTGGGTGCCGGACTCGCCGAAGGAGCCGGGGTTTCCGTAGGTGCCGGGGTTTCCGAAGGCGGTGGCGGAGTCGTGCTCGACGTCGGGGCCGGTGCCGGAGGCGGCGGGGGCGGCGGTGCCAGCCCGAGGTCCGCGTTGAGGTTCTCGTGCGTCGTCCCGCCGAGGGTGAACGCCGCCGTGCAGCCCGTGGCCGGGTCGGCATCGGAGTCGCGCGCCGCGTCGCCGACGGCCTGCCGCGTCACGGTGAGCCCGTCCGGCAGGTGCGAGACGTCGAAGCAGACCTGGTAGGTCCCGTCCTTGCGCTTGTCGAACAGGTACGAGCCGTCGGCCGCGGTTTTCGTGGTGGCGAGGGTGCCGCCGGCGCCGTCCTTGAGCGTCACGGGAATGTCGGCGACGCCGGGCTCGCCGTCGTCCTGCAGGCCGTTGCGGTCGGTGTCGCGCCACACGCGGTCGCCGATCTTGTCGATCAGCGGCAGCGGCGTCACGGTGATCGTCGCCGTGGCCGACTGGTCGGTCAGCGTGCCGCTCGTCGAGGTGACGCCGGTGATCCGAACCTTGTTGACGTGGCCGGTGTCGTTCTCCGCCAGGTTGGGGTGGTCGCAGGACACGGCGTTCGACGCGCCGGGCGCCAGGCTGAACGCGGGCGGCAGCGACGAGCACCACGAGTCCTTCAGCAGCACACCGGTCAGCGGCTGCGAGCCCGAGTTCGTGACGGTCGTGCGGTAGTGCGCGGTCTCGCCGGCGGGGATCGTGGCCGACGGGCCCCACTCGCCGGTGGCGGGGTTCTGCACCTCCAGCTTCACCGTGTACGCGGCGAGCTGCAGGTCCACGCAGTCCCACATCACCCAGTTGCGGTTGGTGGTCGCGAAGAACACCACCGACGCGGTCTTGTCCGGCGCCGTCTGCGCGGGAAAGTCCTGGCGCGAGAGCTTGCCGTCGGATTGCACGTCGTGCGTGACGTTCTGCGATTTCTCCAGGAGCGTGCGCCCGGCGGAATCGGTGAAGCGCAGTCCGGTCGACTGGGCGTTGGCGCGGTCGGCCAGCGCAGAGCCGACGGAACCCGTCGCCGCCGAGAGCGTGTAGATGCCGCCCGGCGTCGCGGGCAGGGTCTGGGTGGCGGAGCTGACGCGGCCGTCGGGCGTCTGGATTTGCGCGTTGAGCTTGCCGTCGGACGCGTGCGCGGAGTTCGTGACGAGCTTCGGCACCTTGTCCGGCGGCGTGCTGCGCGGCACGGGCGCGGCAGGAGTGAACACGTAGCCCGCCGGTGCTCCGCCGGGCGCGTTCGCCTGCTCCACGCTCGGGTTGGGGGCCACTCCGCCGCACGCCGAGGTGTCGGCCGCCGGCGCGGAACCCGGGAGGACGACGACAAGCGCGCCGGCCAGCACCAGGGTGCAGGCCGACGCGCCCGCCGAACGTCCGATCGCGACTTTTCCTGCCCGCCTCACCCACCGAAGCTATTACTCCGCACGGGTTCGGCGCAGTGGAAGCCACTCCAAAGAGTTACCGCACGCCGATGCGCCCAGCGTGTCTCAGAGTTCCTCTTCGCCCACCAACGCGGCTTCCTTCGGCACCTCGTGCGGGTCGGTTTTCTTCTCCCGCAACGACAGCAGCACCGCGGCGATGACACACAGCGCGGCCGCGATCACGAACGGCCCCTGCTCCCAGCCCAGCCAGTCGGCGACGTGCCCCACGAGTGTGGCCGCGACGGCGCCGCCGAGCCACCGGCAGAAGTTGTAGCCCGCGCTGGCGACCGGGCGCGGCGCGTTGCTGATCGACATCGCGGTGCCCGTGAACAAGGTGTTCAGCAGCCCCGAAACCAACCCCGAGAGCACGATGCCGATCACCACGACCGTCTTGTTCGGCACGGCCAGCACCACCATCAGCACGGTGTAGCCGACCACGGCGAGCGCGGCCGCGTGCCGTTCGCCGAACCGCGCGGCGAGCTTCGGTGCCAACGCGACGCCGGCCACCGCCACGCACAGGCCCCAGCCGCAGAAGATCAGCCCGACGGCGATCGCGCTCCAGCCCAGCACGAACGGCGACCACGCCAGCACCGCGAAGAACGCCGCCGTATACAGCGCCGACGCGACGGAAGTGCGCAGCAGACCCGGGTGCCTCAACGCGCGGATCGGGTCGAGCAGCTTGATCGGCTCGCGCTTCTCATGCGAATCGCTCTTCAGGAACACCGAGCACAGCACGAGCGCGCCGGCCATCAGCACCGCGGTGCCCAGGAACGGGCCGCGCCACGAGATCGTGCCGAGCAGCGCGCCCAGCAGCGGGCCGACGGACAGCCCGACGCCCAGCGCCGCCTCGTACAGCAGGATCGCGCCGGACTGCCCGCCTGTGGCGGCGCCGACGATCACCGACAGCGCGGTGGCGATGAAGAACGCGTTGCCGAGGCCCCACACCGCGCGCAGGCCCACGAGCTGCTCGATCGAACCGGCCGCGGCGCACAGCGCGGTCGCGGCGACGATCAACGTCAGCCCGACCAGCACGGTGCGCTTCGCGCCGAAGCGCGCGGACATCGAACCGGTGAACAGCATCGCGATCACCTGCACGCCGAGGTACGACGTGAACAGCAGCGTGACCTGCGACGGTGAGGCGTTCAGCCCCTGGGCGATCGACAGCAGGATCGGGTCGACCAGGCCGATGCCCATGAACGCGATGACCGCGGCGAACGCCGTGATCCACACCTGCTTGGGCTGACCCTTGATCGCGTCCAGCAGGCTCGAGTGGTGCTCAGCGCTCATCGCTGATCAGTTCCTCCTCCGGGTTTTCGGGTGACTCCTTCTCGGGTTGATCAGCCTTCGGTGCGTCACTGTGGAAATCGCTGATCAACTTCGTGAGGGCGGGCAACGCGGCGTCGATCGCGGCGCGTTCGGCGTCGTCGAGCACCATGAGCCGCTCGCGCAGCTGTGCCTCCCGCGCCGCGAGCAGCTCGGCGTAGAAGCGCTCGCCCGCCTCGGTGGCTTCCACGAGCACGGCCCGGCCGTCGTCGGGATCGGGGCGGCGGCTCACCATGCCGAGGCGCTCCAGCCGGCCGACGACATCAGTCATCGACGGCATCCGCACGCCTTCGAGCTGCGCGAGCCGGCTCATCCGGCGCGGGCCGCCGCCCACGAGCTCGGCCAGCACGGACCCCTGCGTGAGCGTCAGCAGCTGCGGGGTTTCGCGGCGCACCAGGTAGTACAGCCGGAACACGACCGGCCGGAGCCGGTGCGCGAGGTCGACGATCGGGGAAGTCACTTAGCCAGGCTAACAAATTTAGTTAGGCTAGCGAAGTAATTCGCCTCACAGACTAGGCTGCAGGCATGGACGCGGTGATCTTCGACCTCGACGGCGTGCTGGTGGACTCGGAAAAGACTTGGGACGAGGTGCGCCGCACCGTGGTCGCGGAGCACGGCGGTACCTGGTTACCCGAATCGACCAGAGAACAGCAAGGGATGAGCACCCCCGAGTGGGCTTCGTACCTGGTCGGCACGCTCGGCGCGCGGCTGACGCCCGACGAGATCGCGCGGACCGTGATCGACCGGATGGCGCAGCGCTACGCCTCGGGACCGCCCGTGATCGACGGCGCGCCCGACGTGGTCCGCGCCGTCGCCCGCCGCTACCCGGTGGCGATCGCGAGCTCGTCGCCGCCGGTGCTGATCCAGGCGTTCCTGCAGGCGTGCGACCTCACGTCGCTGGTGCCCGTCGCGGTGTCGAGCGAGGAGGTCGGCGCCGGCAAACCGGCGCCCGACGTCTACCTGCGCGCGGCGAAGCTGCTGAACGTGCCGGCCGCGCAGTGCGCCGCCGTGGAGGACTCGACCAACGGGCTGAAAGCCGCGCTGGCGGCGAAGATGGCCGTGTACGCGGTGCCGAACCCGCACTTCCCGCCGGACCCGGCCGTGCTGGAGCAGACCACCGCCGTGGTGCGCGACATCAACGAACTCCCGGCGGCGCTGGGACTCTAGACGCCGAGAAGGGCTCCCCGGAACACCGAGGAGCCCTTCTGCCGGCGAGAAAAGCGCGTCAGCGCTCCAGCTCGCCGCGGATGAACTTGTCGACCGCGTCGCGCGCGGTGGAGTCGTCGTACTGCTCCGGCGGCGACTTCATGAAGTAGGACGACGCCGACAGGATCGGCCCGCCGATGCCGCGGTCCTTCGCGATCTTCGCGGCGCGCACGGCGTCGATGATGATGCCGGCCGAGTTGGGGGAGTCCCACACCTCGAGCTTGTACTCCAGGTTCAGCGGCACGTCGCCGAACGCACGGCCCTCCAGGCGCACGTAGGCCCACTTGCGGTCGTCGAGCCACTGCACGTAGTCCGACGGTCCGATGTGGACGTTGCCCTTGCCGAGCTCGCGGTCGACCTGCGAGGTCACCGACTGGGTCTTCGAGATCTTCTTCGACTCGAGGCGCTCGAGCTCCTTCATGTTCAGGAAGTCCATGTTCCCGCCCACGTTGAGCTGCATCGTGCGGTCGAGCTGCACGCCGCGGTCTTCGAAGAGCTTCGCCAGCACGCGGTGCGTGATCGTGGCGCCGACCTGCGACTTGATGTCGTCACCGACGATCGGCACGCCGGCGTCTTCGAACTTCTTGGCCCACACCGGGTCCGACGCGATGAACACGGGCAGCGCGTTCACGAACGCCACGTTGGCGTCGATCGCGGCCTGCGCGTAGAACTTGTCGGCCTCTTCCGAACCCACGGGCAGGTAGGAGACGAGCACGTCGACCTTCGCGTCGCGCAGCGCGCCGACGATGTCGACGGGCGCCTCGTCCGACTCCGAGATGGTCTCGCGGTAGAACCGCCCGAGCCCGTCGTAGGTGTGCCCGCGCTGCACCGGCACGCCGAGCGGCGGCACATCGGCGATCTTGATCGTGTTGTTCTCGCTCGAGAAGATCGCCTCGGACAGGTCGTGGCCGACCTTCTTGGCGTCGACGTCGAACGCGGCGACGAAGTCGATGTCGCTGACGTGGTATTCGCCGAACTGGACGTGCATCAAACCGGGCACACGCGTGCCGGGATCCGCGTCGCGGTAGTACTGCACACCCTGGACCAGCGAGGAGGCGCAGTTGCCGACGCCCACGATGGCCACCCGAACGCGGCGGTTCTCGCCCATGCCGGTTTCTCCTTCAATCCGTTACTTCATCTGCAGGTCTGGCCGCGACGTTGCGGCCCGAGCGGCGCGCCCTCACTCCTGCGGGCCACGCTGCTCGGCTTGTTCGTGCGCGATCAGCTCGTTGAGCCAGCGCACCTCCCGCTCGCTCGACTCGAGTCCCAGCCGGTGCAGCTCGCGGGTGTAGCGGTCGATCCTCTCCTCGGCCCTGGACAGCGCCTCGCGCAAACCCTCGCGACGCTCTTCCACGCGACGCCGCCGGCCCTCCAGGATCCGCATCCTGACGTCGGCCGGTGTCCGCGAGAAGAACGCCAGGTGGACGCCGAACCCCTCGTCGTCCCAGGTCTGCGGACCCGCGTCACCGAGCAGCTCGGCGAACCGCTCCTTGCCCTCGGCGGTGAGCTTGTAGACGCGGCGGCCGCGCCGGGACCAGGCCCGGTCGTCCGCCTCGTCGAGCTCCTCGACGAGGAATCCCGCCCGCAGCAACCGACGCAGGGTCGGGTACAGCGAGCCGTACGAGAACGCCCGGAACATCCCGAGCGTCTCGTGCAAACGCTTGCGCAGCACGTACCCGTGCATGGGGGCCTCGTGCAGCAACCCGAGGATCGCGAGTTCGAGCACACCGCACCCCCTCACGGGAACAAACCGCAGCGGCCGCCGTTGCCCCAGTGGCTGGTGGGACCTACTGGGGCGACCGCCTCCGTCAACCTACTCGGCAACTATATCGCGCCGATACATCGAAGTGGCGGAAGTAACCCCAGGAAGTGGCCAGACCAGGGCGAACGTCACCAGAGAGTTATCGAATTTCCGGCGTGTCCGAATAGTCGCCCTGGGTGGCCTCCCGCAGGGGGCACTGCACACACAGGAAGAGCCCGTACTCTGTTCCTCGTGCTTACCCAGCGGCAGGTCGTGGACTACGCCTTGCAGCGCCGTGCGCTGCTGGCCGGCGTCCGCTCCGGGCGCGTCGTCGACCATGAGGTGTGCGACGCGACCCCGTACCTGCTCCGTGCGGCGAAGTTCCACGGCAGGCCGGACGAACGCGCCTGTCCGATGTGCCGCCGGGCGCCGTTGACCCTCGTGTCGTGGGTCTACGGCGACGAGCTGAAGCACGTCTCGGGATCGGCGCGGACACCCGACGAACTGGCCCGCATGGCGGGGCTGTTCGGCGAGTTCACCGTCTACGACGTAGAGGTGTGCCGGACGTGCCACTGGAACCACCTGGTCCTGTCCTACGTCCTCGGCACGGGCGAGCCCCAGCCCACCCGGCCGCGGAGGACAGCCGGCCAGTGACGAGTATCGAAACCGCTGCAGAGCACAGGGCGGCGCGCTCCGGCTTCTCCCGAACGCCGGTGCCGGCAGTGTCGGCAGTGCCGCCTTCGGAGGCCCATTCGTGAACGACGATCGCAACCGTTCCTGGCCCGGCCAGGAGCCAGATGCACCTCGCCGTGCCCAATGGCCGGAGGAAGAACCGGGTCCCGCCTGGCCGGGCGAGGACGCCCCCCGCCGCCCTCAGCGGCAGGCCCCGCCGCGACGCGGCCCCAACGGGGGCGCGCAGCGGCAGCCGCGTGGTGCCGTGCCCGAGTGGCCGAGCGGCGACGAGCCGCGTGGTGCAGACCGCCGTGGTCCAGACCCGCGCGGTGCGGATCCACGCGGTTCAGGTCCTCGCGGTCCGCGTGGTTCAGACCCGCGTGGTTCGGATCCACGCGGTTCAGATCATCAGTGGCCCGCGGACGAGCCCCCTCGCCGTCCCCAGCGGCCGCCGCAGCGTCCCCAGCAGTCCCAGCGCGTGCCGAACGCCAACGGCCAGGGCGGCATGCCGCAGCGCCGGCAGGCTCCACCGCCGCCACCAGGGCCGAACGGTCCCGCCGCGAGCCCGCCGCAGGGTTTCCGCCAGCCGGGCCCGCCCGGACCCGGTGGTCCAGGCCGCAACCCGTCCGGTCCCGTCCGCCGTCCGCCGCAGGGCCGGCCGGAGCCGCCGCCCCCCGCGTACCCCGACCGCGAGCCGGACCTGATCACCCACGCCGCGCACAACGGCACGGAGTTCGGCTACGACCCGTACGACGACCGTTACGACGATCGGTACGACAGCTCCGAACACCCCCAGTACTCGGACGAGGACGACTTCGAGGACGAAGGCCCCGAGCTCGACGAGAACGGCAAGCCGATCAAGCCGCCGCTCACGCCGAAGCAGCGCAAGCGGCGCCGGTGGAAGATCATCCGGCGCGTCGCCTACGCGTGCGTGGGTCTGTTCATCGTGGTGCCGGCCGTCGCTTTCGTGATCACGTACTTCATGGTGAAGGTTCCTTCCCCGCAGGACGTGAAAGCGTTGCAGAGCCAGCCGATCACGTTCTTCTACGCCAACAACCAGGTGATGGGCCGCAGCGTCCCGCCGGGCGGCGACCGCGAGCTGCTGCAGCCGAACCAGATCCCCGACGTCGTGAAGCACGCCGTGTACTCGGCCGAGGACAAGACGTTCGAGACCAACTCGGGCTTCGACGTCAAGGGCATCCTCGGCGCGGTGTACAACCAGGTCACCGGTGGTACCGGTGGTGGTTCGACCATCTCGCAGCAGTACATCAAGAAGGCCACGGAGAACGAAGCTCCGACGCTGACCCGTAAGTGGACCGAGCTCGCGAAGTCGTTCAAGCTCAACAACGAAGAGTCCAAATCGGACATCATCACGGGCTACCTGAACATCGTCTACTTCGGCCGCGGGGCCAACGGCATCGCGGCGGCCGCGAAGGCCTACTACGGCAAGGACGTGAGCCAGCTGTCGGCGTCGGAGTCGGCGCTGCTCGCCGGCCTGATCCAGGGCCCGAGCCGCTCGGAAGACCCGGCGTACACGCAGAAACGCTGGAGCTACGTGTTGGACCAGATGGTGACCAACGGCTGGCTCTCCCAGGCCGACCGCACCGCCGCGACGTTCCCGAAGCTCATCCCCAAGGGCGCTCAGGCGAAGGAGAACGCGGGCACGCTGGACTACTTCATCCAGCAGCGCATCCTCGACGAGCTCGAGGCCAAGGGCTACGACCAGGACAAGCTCTACGGCAGCGGCGCGAAGATCTACACCACGATCGACCCCGCGGCGCAGCAAGCGGCGGTCAAAGCCGTCCAGGACAACATGCAGGGGCAAACCGACCCCGACATCCTGGGAGCTCTGGTCGCCGTCGACCCGAGAACGGGCGGGGTCGTCGCCTACTACGGCGGCCCGAACACGGTGAAGGGCGACGACGGCAAGGACACGCTGGCCAACGACTGGGCGAACACGGCACAGAACCCCGGCTCGTCCATGAAGCCGTACGACCTCACCGCGTTCCTCAAGATGGGCAAGGGCCTCGGCGAGACCTTCGACGGGACCAACAACCGTGAGCTCGGCGGCCGCATCGTCCGCAACGCGGGTGAGAGCGCCAGCTGTGGCCCTCAGTGCACGGTCAAGAAAGCCATGGAGGTCTCGGCCAACACCGTGTTCTACGACATGGTGCTGAACGTGACGAAGCCCGCGCCTGTCGCCGAAGCCGCGAGGGAAGCCGGTGTGCAGCCGGCGCCGAAGGGCAAGGCCAAGCTCGGCACCAACGACGCCAACATCGCGCTCGGCGGTGGTGAGACGTCGTTGACCCCGGAAGACCAGGCCGCGGGTTACGCGACCTTCGCCTCGGGTGGCATCTACCGCCAGCAGCACTTCGTCTCGAAGCTCACCAACTCGCAAGATGAGGTGGAGTTCGACGAGACGACGCTGCAGGGCAAGCCGGCGTTCGACCCCGACGAGCAGAAGAGCCAGCAGATCGCGGGCAACGTCACCGACGCGCTCGGGCCGGTCATCAAGGAATCGCACTTGAAGTGCCCGACCGGCCATGAGTGCGCCGGCAAGACCGGTACGCAGCAGTTCGACCCGGGCAAGGCGAAGAACCTGCCGAAGGGCTACGCGGACCGCAACGCCCAGACGTGGATGGTGGGCTACACCCCGTCGATCTCCGCCGCGGTGTGGATCGGCGGTGACGGCAACAAGCCGTTGCACGACAAGAACAACAAGCCGATCTTCGGTGCCACCATCGCCGGTCCGGCGTGGCAGGACTTCATGGACACCTACCTCAAGGGCAAGCCCACGGAGAAGTTCCCGAAGGTCGACCCGATCGGCAAGGACGCCGACACGGTCACGCCCACGAGCAGCAGCAGTCGCACGGTGACCACCACGTCCAGCCCCACCACCACACAGTCGACCCCGACCACGACGTCGAGCACCACGTCGAGCGAGACGACCACGTCGACGAGCACCACGACCAGCCGCCCCGGCGGCATCTTCGGCGGTGGCACCGGTAACGGCGGTGGTCCCGGTCGCAACGGCGGTGGCGGCGACGGCGGAGGCGGGGTCGAGGTGACCCCACCACCGAAACAGCCGGGCGGGTAACCGCCAAGACGAGCCGCGAAGGGCTCCTCTCCGGCCGGGAGGGGAGCCCTTCTTCGTGTCCCGGCCACCGCGATCCGCGCAGGGAGTGACCCAGGCGACATCGCTCAGCCGCCACCCTGGGCGTAGTTTTGTCCGGTTCACGCCGCGCCGGGGCCGTTACCCAGAGATACGTCCCGCCGGTCGAGTGAACCGACCCCACCCGCGGTGCGTCCCCTTGTGGAGAGGGGATCTGCGCCCGCAGCACGCCCGCGTCCGAGAAGAGGATCCGCACGTGAACGACGACCGCAACCGCTCCTGGCCCGACCGGGATCCCGATCCGCGGCGTCAACCACCCCCCGCGGGCCGTCAGGGACCGCCGCCGTGGGCGCGCAACCAGCCGCCTCCGGGTGGTACCCCTCGGACGCCCCCGCCCGGCAATCCCGCGCAGCCCGGTCAGCCGCCGCGCGCGCCCCAGAACCGCCCCGGCACCCCGCCGCCCGGTTTCCGGCAGCCGCGGCCCCCGGGCGCGCGCCGCCCGACCCCGCCGCCGCGTCGCGAGCCGGAGCTGATGACGCACCACGTGCACAACGGCACCGCCGACGACGGCTACGACGCCCGGTACGACTCCGGGGGACCGCTCGACCCCGACGAGGTCTACCCGGAGGAGCCGGAGCTCGACAAGAAAGGCCGGCCGGTCCTCACGGCCGCGCAGAAGAAGAAGCGGCGCTGGAAGATCATCCGGCGCAGCGTCTACGCGTTCGTCGGCGTATTCATCGTGATCCCCGCGATCGCGTTCGTCATCACGTACTTCAGCATCGACGTGCCTTCGCCGCAGAGCGTGGCGCAGGGGCAGAGCCAGGCCGTGACGTACCTGTACGCCGACGGCAGCCCGATGGGCAAGGATGTGCCCTCGGGTGGCGACCGGCAGATCCTCACCGCCGACCAGATCCCCGACATCATGAAGCACGCCGCGATCGCGACCGAGGACTCTTCGTTCGAGACCAACTCTGGCTTCGACGTCACGGGCATCCTGCGTGCCGTGTTCAACCAGGTCACCGGCGGCACCGGCGGTGGCTCCACGATTTCCCAGCAGTACATCAAGAAGGCCACCGACAACGACGCGCCCACGCTCACCCGAAAATGGACCGAGCTCGCGAAGTCGTTCAAGATGAACCAGACGTACTCGAAGCAGGACATCATCACCGCGTACCTGAACATCATCTACTTCGGGCGCGGGGCGTACGGCGTCGGCGCGGCATCGCAGGCCTTCTTCCACAAGGACGTCAAAGACCTCACCTTCTCCGAAGCCGCGCTGCTCGCCGGCCTCATCCAGCAGCCCGGCCGCTCGGAGAACTCGAAGGTGGCCCACGACCGCTGGAACACCGCGCTCGACCGCATGGTGGAGAACCACTACATCACCGCGGCCGACCGCAAGGCCGCGCAGTTCCCCACGCCGATCCCGCTGTCGGAGAGCAAGGATGACTCGGGCGCGCCGTACGCCTTCATCTCGGACCAGGTGAAGGCCGAGCTCGAAGCCCACGGCATCTCGAGCGACCAGTACTACTCCGGCGGCTACACGATCCAGACGACCATCGACAAAAAGGCGCAGGACCTCGCCCAGCAGGCGGGCGCCGACGCGCTGGCGAACCAGTCGGACAAGCGGCTGCTCGACGCGCTCGTGGCCGTCGACCCGAAAACTGGCGGCGTGCTCGCGTACTACGGCGGGCCGACGACCATCGACGTGAACGGCCAGAAACAGAAAGCGCGCGACTGGGCCGACACCCCACAGAACCCCGGTTCGTCGATGAAGCCGTACGACCTCACGGCGTTCCTCAAGATGGGCAAGGGGATCAACTCGACCTTCGACGGCCGCAACAACCGCGAGTTCGACGGTCGCATCGTGCGCAACGCCGGTGACAGCGACAGCTGCTCGGAGCAGTGCACCGTCGCCGAGGCCATGAAGATCTCGGCGAACACGGTGTTCTACGACATGGTCCTCAACGTCACCAAGCAGGGCCCGGTCGAGCAGGCCGCCGAGGAAGCCGGCGTGAAGACCAAGGACAACGGCGGCGGCAACTCGCAGATCGACATCTCGAACAACAACATCTCGCTCGGCGGTGGCGACACCAAGATCACTCCGGCCGACCAGGCGTCGGGCTACGCCACCTTCGCCGGCGACGGCCAGCAGCGCGACCGCCACTTCGTGCTGAAGGTGACGAACTCGCAGAACGAGGTGGCGTACGAAGCCCAGGCGCAGCCGGCCAAGTCGGCGTTCGCCGACGGCGACGCCGACCTGAGCAAGCAGGTCGCGGGCAACGTGACCGAGGCGCTGAAGCCCGTGATCGGCTTCTCGAAACTGAAGTGCCCGACGGGCCACGAATGCGCCGGCAAGACGGGGACTCAGCAGCACACGAAGCGCGCGGGTGAGCCCGCCTCGGCGGCCAACGCCAACGCGCAGACGTGGATGGTCGGCTACACGCCTTCGGTCTCCGTGGCGGTGTGGGTCGGCGGCGACGGCGACCTGGACCTGCACGGCAAGGGCAGCACACCGATCTTCGGGTCGACGATCGCCGGCCCGCTGTGGCAGAAGTTCATGACGACCTACCTCGCGGGCAAGCCGGCCGAGCGCTTCCCCCAGGTGGATCTGATCGGCGACGCGGCCCCGCCGTCCGGTCCGCCGAGCGACCCGAACATCCCGCCGTCGGACATCACGCCGACCGACAACCCGAACGACCCGAACAACCCCGGCGACGGCAACAACCCGGTGAACCCCGGCGACCCGAACGGCCCCGGCGGCCCGGGCGGCAACTTCCCGTCGTTCCCGACGCGCACGCCGAAGCCGCCGAAGCACCCACCGTCAGGTGACCCCACCGACACGGGGCTTCCCGGCGACACGGGCGTTCCCAGCGAATAGCCAGGGCGTCGCAAGAGAAAAGGCTCCCCCCATCCGGGTTTCCGGACGGGGGGAGCCTTTTTCGCGCCCGCAAAGGAAAGCGGGGGAGGCCGCGAGCTCGGCACTGGGGGTTACCGAGGTCACGGCGAGCTAGTCGAGCGTGATGACGCGGCCCTCGGCGCCAGAGCGGTGAGCGGCTTCGATCACGCGCAACGCGGCCACGGAACCGGCCGGGTCCACGGGGAACGCCGCTTCGCCACGCAACGCGTCGCGCACCTGGGCGTAGAAGTCCTCGTAGCGGCCGACCTCGGTGGGCACGATCTCGGTGTGGTCCGTGCCGTCGTCGACGCCGAGGGCGCCGGCGTCGGCCTCGGGCTCGACGCCCCAGCCCTCGTCGCCGGGGCGCAGGCCGTCCTTGATCTGGGGTTCCTGCACGTCGAGGCCGTACTTGGTGAAGGTGGCGCGGTCGCCGAGCACGCGGAACCGCGGGTTGCGCGTGGCGGCCAAGGCGGAGGCCCACAGGTGCGAGCGGACTCCGTTGGCGTGGTGCAGCGCGACGAACACGTCGTCGTCCACCTGCACGCCGGCGCGGCGGCGGTCGACCTCCGCGTAGACCTGCGTGACCGGGCCGAACAGCTGAAGGGCCTGGTCGACGATGTGCGCGCCGAGGTCGTAGAGCAGGCCGCCGGCCTCGGCGGGGTCGCCGAACTCGCGCCAGTTGTCCTTGATCTTCGGCACCCAGCGGTCGTAGCGGGACTCGAAGCGGAACACGTCGCCGAGCCGGCCGGACTCGATCACCTTGCGCACGGTGAGGAAGTCGGAGTCCCAGCGGCGGTTCTGGAAGACGGTGAGGCCGACGCCCTTGGCCTTCGCCGCCGCCACGACCTGCTCGGCCTCGGCCGCGGTCGGCGCGAACGGCTTGTCCACGACCACGGGCAGGCCGAGCTCGACGGCGCGCAGGGCGAGCGGCACGTGGGTACGGTTCGGGGTGCTCACCACGACGAGGTCGAGGTCGCCCGCCTGGGCGAACAACGCATCGGCGTCGGGCACGATCTCGGTGCCGGGGTACTCCGCGCGGGCCTGGCCGGCGCGTTCCGGGTTCGCCGTCACGATCGCCGCGGGCACCAGACCCGGCGTCGAAGCCACCAGCGGCGCGTGGAAGACGCGGCCGCCGATGCCGTAACCGAGGATGCCGACTCGCAAGTCATCAGCCATGCCGCCCATTAAACAACACTGTTGCGTAACTAGCCAGTTCTTCGGGAGGATCGCCGGATGGCCGAAACCGGAGTCAACCTGCGCGGGCTGCGCCGCTTCAACAGAGCGCTGCTGCTCGGCCACATCCTGCGCGCGGGCGGGCTCAGCCGCGTGGAACTGGCCGAGCGCACGGGGCTGACGCAGCAGGCGGTGTCGAAGATCGTCGCCGAGCTGCTCGAGACGCAGCTGCTCGACGTCGAGCGACAGGCCGCGGCCGGCGTCGGCAAGCCACGCACGCAGCTGCGGATCCGGCCGTCAGCGAAGTGCGCGCTCGGCGCGCAGCTGGACCGCGACGGATTCCTCGTGCTGCGCACGGGACTGTCCGGCGAGGTCGAGGAGACCGTCGAAGGTCCGCTGCCCGTCGGCTTCACACCGGAGCAGGCCGTGACCGCGGTGGTCGGCGCGACGCGCAAGCTGCTCGCCGACGTCGACCCGGCGCGGGTGCTCGGCCTCGGCGTCGGCGCGGTGGGACCGCTCGACCACCGCGAAGGCCGCGTCCGTGACGCCACGAACATGCCGGGCTGGCACGACGTGCCCCTTCGCGACCTCCTCGCCGAGCGCACGGGACTGCCCGTGACGCTCGACAAGAACACGAACTCCGCCGCGGTCGCCCACACGTGGCCCGACACGCCGGAGACCGCCACCGCCGTGGTGCTCGTGGGCACCGGTATCGGCGTCGGGCTGCTGGTCGACGGCAACGTCTACCGCGGCCCGCGCACCAACGCCGGTGAGTTCGGCCACACCACGATCGCCTACGACGGCCCGCGCTGCGCCTGCGGACGGCGCGGCTGCGTCGAGATCATGCACCGCTCCGCAGCCACCCCCGCCGAGGCCGCGCGGCTGCTGGGGATCGGGCTCGCCGACCTCGTGCAGGTCCTGGACCTGGAGCGGATCGTGTTGTTCGGCCGCGCCGTCCGCGCGGAGCCCGACGTCTACCGCGACACGGTGGCGGCGCAGCTGAGCGAGCTGCTGCCGGTGCCGCACTGGCAGCGCATCGACGTGGAGCTGAGCGACCTCGGGGAGGAAGCCGTAGCCCTCGGTGGGGCTTTCGAGGTGCTTGCCGGGTTCTACTCCGACCCTAAATGACAGGCGCCTGACCTGCGGGCAGATAGCATCCGCGACGTGCCCGACCAAGCCACCGCCGAAGAGCCGGACGCGGCTCCCCGCACGCTGACGCCAGCGGAGCGGATCGTGCCGAGCTGGAACGACCCGCTGGCCGCCGCGGCGACGAGACCGATCGGTGGGCCGCTCGGCGAACACGCGGCCGTGGGCCGGCATTGGTTCTGGTCACCGCAGCGCGTGGGACTGGGCCTGGCGATCCTCGCGCTGGTGCTGTGCTGGTTCGGCAAGGCGTCCTGCATCCAGCAGTACCAGGACTCCACCGGCGCCAGCCAGCTCGACTGGCGCGCGGGCCGCCCGTTCGTCGCGATGTGCTACTCGGACATCGTGCCGCTCTACAGCTCCGAGCGGCTCAACGACCCGAAGACCTTCCCGTACGTCTCGTCCTGGCAGGAGGACACACAGACGGCGGACAACCAGACCCGCTACATGGAGTACCCCGTCCTCACGGGTCTGTTCCAGTGGGTCAACGCGAAGCTCGCGGCGGGCTGGCTCTCGGTCGCGAACTCCGGCTGGCTGCCCAGCGCATTGCCGGTGGCGATCTACTTCAACATCTCCGCGTTCTGGCTCGCGCTCGCGTGGCTGATCACGGTGTGGGCGACCGGGCGCACGATGAAACGCCGGCCGTGGGACGCGGTGCTGGTGGCGATCTCGCCGCTGGTGCTGGTGCAGGCGTTCACGAACTTCGACGCCATCGCCACGGCGTGCACCGCCGCGGCGATCCTCGCGTGGTCGCGAAAACGGCCGGAGATCGCCGGCGTGCTACTCGGGCTCGGTGCCGCGGCGAAGCTGTACCCGTTGCTGTTGCTCGGGGTGCTGTTCGTGCTCTGCCTGCGCGCGGGGAAGCTGCGCGCGTGGGGCAGAACGGCGGCGTTCACCGTGCTCACGTGGCTGATCGTGAACGTGCCGTTCATCCTCGTGGCCACGCACGGGTGGTGGGAGTTCTTCCGGCTCAACACGTTGCGGCCGATGGATCCGGACTCGCTCTACAACGTCATCTCCTACACCACGGGCTGGACCGGCTTCGACGGCGTGCTCCAAAAAGGACAGACGCCGGCGATCCTCAACACCGTGATCGCTGTGCTGTTCCTGCTCTGCTGCGCCGGAATCGCGTACGTCGCCCTCACCGCGCCGCGGCGGCCGCGCTTCGGCCAGCTCGCCTTCCTCGTGGTGGCGGCGTTCCTGCTGACCAACAAGGTGTGGAGCCCGCAGTACTCGCTGTGGCTCGTGCCCCTGGCGGTGCTCGCGATCCCGCGCTGGCGGCTGCTGCTGAGCTGGATGGTGATCGACGCGCTGGTGTGGGCGCCGCGGATGTTCTACTACCTCGGCATCGACCACAAGGGACTGCCGGAGGGCTGGTTCCTCGGCACGGTCGTGGTGCGCGACCTCGCCGTGGTGGGCCTCTGTGTACTGGTGATCCGCGAGATCTACCGGCCGCGCACGGACCTCATCCGGCTCGCCGGAGACGACGATCCGGCGGGCGGTGTGCTCGAACGCGCACGTGACCGCGTGAAGTTCCAGGGCTTCAGGAAGCACCGCCGGGCTGTGCCGACGGTGCCACCCGTGCCCGAGTCCTAGGCGGTCTGCTTGCGCAGGAAGGCGATGTCGGCCGCTTGGCCCTCACTCGGCGTCTCCACGACGACGGGCGCGCCGGCCTTGCGGACGACGTCGGCGAGCAGCTCGGGATCGATGGTCCCTTCGCCGCCGACGACGTTGGCGTGGCGGTCGCGGTTGGAGCCGAACTCGTCGCGCGAGTTGTTGAGGTGCACCAGGTCGATGCGGCCGGTGATGGCCTTGACCTTCTCGACGGCGTCGGCCAGGTCCCAGCCCGCGGCGTAGGCGTGGCAGGTGTCGAGGCAGAACCCGGCGCCGAACTCGCCGACCTCGTCCCACAGGCGCGCGATCACGTCGAGCTCGCGGGTCATCGCGTTCTCGCCGCCCGCGGTGTTCTCGATGAGGATCGGCACGGCGAAGCCGCCCTTGTCCGCTTCGCGCTCGAAGAGCTTGCGCCAGTTGGCCAGGCCCTCGGCCACGTCGTCGCCGGCGCCCACGTGGCCGCCGTGCACGATGAGTCCCTTCGCGCCGATCGCGGCGGCGCCGGTGGCGTGCTGCGCGACGTTCTTGCGCGACGGGATGCGGATGCGGTTGTTCAGCGACGCGACGTTGATCAGGTACGGCGCGTGGATGAACACCTCGACCGGCGACTCCTTGATCGCGTCCCCGAACGGGTGCGGTTTCGGAGCCTTCCACCCCTGCGGGTCGGACAGGAAGAACTGGACGACGTCGGCTTCTCGCTCGGCTACGGCGGCCAGCGGATCGTCGTCGCGGACATGGGCGCCAATCTGCATGAGAGCACGCTACCCCCGGGTGAATCCGCACCTGACGCCCCAGTTGGTGACGCTCGTGGAGTACCGTGAGCGCGTTCCGTGATCCAGTTCGGGCCGTCGGAGGGGTTTTGCATGGGGAAGCACGCCGCCCGGATCACCACGTTGGGGATCGCCGTCGCACTGCCGGTTCTCTCGGCCGCGCTCGCGCTCCCCGCCACGGCTTCCGCGGACACGAGCCCCACGCTCGACGGCGACTGCTCGGCCACGCTGCAGAACGGCAAGACCGGCAAGGGTTTGTCACTCGACGCGGGCGCGCCGCTCAACGCTCCGAACCGGCTCACCGTCGGCCTCGACTCGAAGGCCAAGCAGGCCGACGGGAGCAACCCGCTCTTCACGCTCCCGGTGGGCGATGTCGTGCGCACGCTGGGCGTCGGCGAGGTGCCGGCGGTCGGTGACGCGGCGGCGAACGGTGTCTGCCCGCTCGCGCAGAACACGGCCAACAGCGTCGGCAACGCCACGGGGAGCTTGGTCGGTGGCGTGACCGCCCCGGTTGTGATCCCGCCCGGAGACAACCCTCCCGGTGACAACCCGCCGGGCGACAATCCCCCCGGTGACACCCCGCCCGGCCAGACGCCTCCCGGCAGCACTCCGCCGGGCGCTCCCGGCAGCAGCCTCGACCCGGTGATCACCGGCTCGGGCGACCTGTCCGGCCTCGACTCCATCGCGGGCATCTTCACCAACGCCGCCATGCTGCCGTCCGGGCTCGTGCAGGCGCCGCCGGTGATCACGCAGGTCATCCCTGGTCAGCTGCCTGCGGACCAGGTGCCGACCGTCGACGCGAAGAAGTCGGGCACCGCCGAAGCGCTGCCGGCCGTGACACCGCCGGCGAAGCTGCCGATGCTCATCGCGGTGCTCGCGCTGGCCATCGTCGCGGCGGCGCTCGTGCGCGCGTGGCTGCGCCGCAAGACCGCCTGATCGACACGGGTGGTGACACCCGCTTCCCACCCGAATGCCTGACATCGGTGGCTGAGCGGGCGTCACTCGTTCCCGTTACCGTTGTTGTCCAGGGGAGACAGGTTCAGACCGAACGCGGTGGAGGGCTCGATGGCCAGGCAGCACCGCACACGCAGGGCCACCGCGCTGGGAGCCGCCGCCTTCGTGCTGGCCGGCTCGGCCGCGCTCGCCGCGCCGAGTACGGCGTCCGCAACGTCCACTCCGTCGACCATCGTGACCCAGTGCGGCTCGACGATCACCGCGAAGCCCGGGGACACGGTCCAGGTCAAAACGCTGCTGGGGCTGCCGGTCGACCTCGGTGTGGTCGGCCAGGTCTCCGGTGTGCTGACCGGCGCCGTCAACTCGGTTCTCGGTGCCCTCTGCAAAGTCACGGTGAACGTGGTCGACACCGTCGTCGCGCCGGTGCCCGTGGTGGGCGCGCCGGCCGCTGGGGCGCTGAACCAGACCGTCGCGGGGACCACGAACACGCTGCAGCAGGGCGTCGATTCGACGCAGCGCGCGCTGACGGGCGGGGCGCCCGCGCAGCAGAACCCCGGCAGCCCGCAGCAGCCGCCGGCGACCGGTCCCGGCGCGCCGCAGGGCGGCACTCCCGCCGGCCAGACGCCGATCCCGCCGGTGAACAGCCCGTTGCTGCCGCTCTCGGGTGGCGGCGGCGGTCTCGCGTCGCTGTTCCCGGGCTTCGCGAACTTCTCGAACCTGCCGTTCAGCACCGGCTACGCGCCGATGCGCGACTACAGCGACATCCCGATGGCGATGGCCGGGCTGTTCTCGCCGTCGCCCGCGCTGCGCTACGGCAGCCAGATCCCGGGATACGCGCCGCAGTACGGCCTGCCGAACCCGGGCCAGCCGTCGGCCGGCAACGCGAGCGTGCAGAACGCGGGCGAGGCGCAGGCGTTACCCCCCACCGGCGATAACCACACGAACGGGTTGGACTGGCCCGTGCTGGTGGCAGTTCTTGCACTCTCCGGAGTCAGCGCGGGCCTGGTTCGCACCTGGGTCCTCCGCCGAATGGCCGCTGCGAGTTAGGCCGACTCACCAGTATCTTTTCGGAGTCCCATTCGTTTTACCAGTGGCGATGGTTGACGCCCGAAGATCCCGGAGGACTGCGCTCGTGCCGAAGAACCCCACCTGGCTGAGAACCCGGCGCGTACTGAGCGTCACCGCGCTGGCGGCCCTGGTGAACGGCGGCGCGTTCCTCGGCTCGGGCACTGCTTCGGCCGCCACGACCCTCGCCAACCAGTGCACGGGCTCAGTCAGCGGCAGCATGGGCGACACCGTCGCGTTGCCGGGCTCCTCCGTCAGCGCGCTGGCA
The DNA here is from genome assembly GCF_040607795.1 of Amycolatopsis sp. NPDC005232. NCBI lineage: Bacteria > Bacillati > Actinomycetota > Actinomycetes > Pseudonocardiales > Pseudonocardiaceae > Amycolatopsis > Amycolatopsis sp. NPDC005232. The sequence continues at coordinate 473,536 of NZ_JBEXHL010000002.1, forward strand.
AAGCAAGCCGCTGCTTCGAAGCAGCAGACGCTGCTGTGGATCATCCCGCTCAACGGCGTGAACCCCGATGGCGTCGCCAACGCACTGTCCGCGAAGACGCTCACGGTCGGCACCGTGCCCAGCTCGTCGCGCGGCACCATCGACGGCAAGAGCATCGGCAGCGCGGTCGGGCAGGCACTGCAGGGCAACGCCGCACTTGGCTACAGCGCGGACACGAAGAAGCAGGTGCTCGACGCGATCACCAGCTCGATCACCTCGAACTGCGGCCTGACGACGCTGGCCACGAACTACACGCCGCCCACCTCGTCGTCGACGCCGCCGCCGAGCAACAGCTCGCCCTCGACCAACACCCCGCCCTCGAACCCCGACGGCGGCCCGCTCGCGAACCTCATCCCGGGATCCACCGGCACCGCGCCGCAGCGCGACTACAACGGCATCCCCACCGCGACGCCCGGCACCGCCGTCGCCCCCGGCATCCGCTACCCGGCCAACGGCACGCTGCCCGGATCGGCCGCACCCGTGACCGCTGGCCAGGACACGCAGAGCCAGGGCCCGGACGTGCGCAACGCCGGCAACGCGGAGTCGCTCGCGACTTCCGGCGGCGCGTCCGACATCCAGCTGCCGATGCTGCTCGCGGTGATCGTGCTGGCGGGTGTGACGGCCGGGCTGGTGCGCACCTGGGCGCTGCGCCGGGCCTCCTGACAGCTCTGTCGGTACCCCCAGGTAGTCTTACCTGGACAAACCCTCCTGCCACGGACAGTCCGTGGCCGCGAGCCCATAGGAGGTGAGTGGTTATGTCACGCCATTACGAGGTAATGGTCATCCTGGACCCCACGCTCGACGAGCGCACGGTCGCCCCCACGCTGGACAACTTCCTCAACGTGATCCGCACTTCGGGCGGAAGCGTCGAGAAGGTCGACGTCTGGGGCCGCCGTCGCCTGGCGTACGAGATCAAGAAGCACGCCGAGGGCATCTACGCGCTGCTCGACCTGAACTCCGACTCCGACGCGGTCAAGGAACTCGACCGTCAGCTGTCGCTGCAGGAGACCGTGCTGCGCACCAAGGTCATGCGCCGCGAGGTCAAGCGCGCCGCGGCCAAGCCCGTCGCCGCCAAGGCCTGAGCCGAAGGGACGTCCCCGTGGCTGGAGACACCGTCATCACCGTGATCGGAAACCTGACCTCCGACCCGGAACTGCGTTTCACCCCGTCCGGCGCGGCGGTCGCGAACTTCACGGTCGCGTCCACGCCGCGCACCCTCGACCGGCAGTCCGGCGAGTGGAAGGACGGCGAGGCGCTGTTCCTGCGCTGCAACATCTGGCGCCAGGCGGCGGAGAACGTCGCCGAGTCGCTCACCCGCGGCGCCCGTGTGGTCGTGCAGGGCCGGCTCAAGCAGCGGTCCTTCGAGACCAAGGAAGGCGAGAAGCGCACCGTCGTCGAGCTCGAAGTCGACGAGATCGGGCCCTCGCTGCGGTACGCCACGGCGAAGGTCAACAAGGTCAGCCGCGGTGGCGGCGGTGACTTCGGCGGCAGCGGTGGCGGCGGCGGTGGCAACCGTGGAGGCGGCGGTGGCGGCGGCATGCCGGCCGACGACCCGTGGGGCTCCGCGCCCCCCGCAGGCGGCGGTGGCGGCGGCGGTTTCGCCGACGAACCCCCGTTCTGATCTCGCACTTTTACACCTCAAGATTTGAATCCAGGAGAAGACAGTGGCCAAGCCACCCATCCGTAAGCCCAAGAAGAAGGTCTGCGTTTTCTGCAAGGCCGAGAAGAAGGGCCGCCCGGAACTGATCGACTACAAGGACACCAACCTGCTGCGGAAGTACATCTCCGACCGCGGCAAGATCCGTGCCCGTCGCGTCACCGGCAACTGCAGCCAGCACCAGCGTGACATCGCCATCGCGGTGAAGAACTCGCGCGAGATGGCACTGCTGCCCTACACCTCGACCGCTCGCTGAGGAGGCTCGTCATGGCGAAGATCATTCTCACCACCGACGTGGCGAACCTCGGTGGCCCCGGCGACATCGTCGAGGTCAAGGACGGTTACGCCCGCAACTACCTGCTGCCCCGCGGCTACGCCATCGTGGCCAGCAAGGGTGCCGAGAAGAACGTGCGCACCATCCAGCGCGCGCAGGAGTCCCGGCGCATCCGCGACCTCGACCACGCCAAGGAGATCAAGGCGACGCTCGAGGGCCTCGGCGCCATCCAGCTGACGGGCAAGGCGGCGGAGGGCTCGAAGAAGCTCTTCGGCTCCATCACCGCCGGCGAGATCGTCGACGCGATCAAGGCCCAGGGCGGCCCGCTGCTCGACAAGCGCGTCCTGGACCTCCGCGACCACATCAAGACGGTCGGCAAGCACTCCGTCAACGCCCGCCTCCACCCCGACGTGAAGGTCGACGTCCGCCTCGAAGTCAAGGCGACTTCGGTCTGACGGTTTTGTTCTGACGAAGCGCCCCTCGGGTTCCGACCCGAGGGGCGCTTCTCTTTCGAGTGACCGGCAGTGCGGATCGAAACCGAGTGATTTCGTTGCGTTATCCTCGCCGCTGATCTTGCTCAGGTTTCGCACGTCGGGGGTTCGCGATGTCACGCGGCTTCGTCCCGCTGGTGGTCGCGGCCGCCCTGCTGACCTCGTGTAGCGGAACAGCCGAACCCGCCGCGCCGACCACCTCGGCCGCCGCCACCTCCGGCCCCCAGGTTCCCAGCCCTCTCCCCACCAACGGCCTGCTCAGCGATCCGTGCGGCGTCCTCACCGAGGCCGAGGCAGGCACCGTCGGTCTGGCCTCACCGGGCAAGGAAGACACCAGCACAGCCAAGGGGTGCACCTGGAAGTCCAGCTCGAGTGAGCCGAACCAGATCGCCCTCACGCCCCTGCCGCGCAACACCGGCGGCATCGGGGACGTCTACGCCCAGAAGGCCAAGGACGCCTACTTCGAGCCGGTGAGCATCAGCGGCTATCCGGGTGCGTACGCAGACGTGCAAGACGCGCGTAGCCAGGGCAGCTGCACCCTTTGGGTCGGGGTCACTGACCAGCTCGCCGTCTCGGTGATTCCGCAGATCCAGGAGGGTCCGCACCAGTCGGACCCGTGCGGCGTCGCGCAGAATTTCGCGGCGGCGATGATCACCCATTTGAAAGCCCAGACCTAAGCCGGTTGAACCGCTGGTCAAGGCGGGAACAAGATCGCTTTCCACGCCCGCCCGAAGTCGCTTGAACCCGCGCGGGAACCATCGGCCGTGCGTTACCATCCAACCTGCTGATCTCGCCGTTTGGGGAGCGAGAGGTAGCCCAAGGGGGTAACGCCGATGTCCGATGTTCCACCACCCGCTCCGATCAAGGTCGGCAGCTACGGAACAGCCGGTGGGTACCAGTTCAGCGAGGAAGAAGTCGACAGCGTCATCACGCAGTGGGAAGACCTCCTCGCCCACCTGTCCGATGACCTCGGCAAAGCTCAGGCGATCTCCGACGTGAAAGCCCCGGCCGACGAATTCGCCAGCCACGACTTCATCAACAAGGGTTCGAACCCGTCCGGACAGACGCTGCTCCTCCAGCACCAGCGCATGCACGACTACGTCTCGAACTTCATCACCGCGCTCAAAGCCGCGAAGAACAAAATCACGTACCACGAGCAGGAACAACGCGACGCCCTCAACAAGACTGGAGCCTGAGTACCACATGCAGTCCCGCACCCTTCGACTCGCCGCAGGCACCGTCGCCGCCCTCGCCTTGCTCACGGCTTGCAGTGGTGGAACCGGCGGTGCGACGCCGCCGTCTGCCTCCGGCAGTTCAGACATCGCCCCGAGCGGCGGTTCGGGACCCAAGGTGCCGGCTCCGCTGCCGACCAAGGACCTGCTGAGCGACCCGTGCAGCGCCCTCACCTCGGCAGAAGCGACGCAGGTCGGGCTGGCGTCTCCCGGGCGGAAGACCGATGGGGAAGTGACCGGCTGCACCTGGACGTCGTCGGGTAACGGGCAGAACTTCGTCGCGATCAACGTTGCGCCGCAGAACAGCAACGGGATCAGCGACATCTACGACCAGAAGGCCCAGCAGGCTTACTTCGAGACCGTGACCGTGGACGGCTACCCCGGCGCTTTCACCTCGAAGGCCGACCTGCGTCCCAGTGGTAACTGCCAGTTGTGGCTCGGCGTGACCGACCAGCTGGCCGTGTCCATCAACCCTCAGCTCAGCGTTGGACCGAACAAGGCCGACCCGTGCGGGTACGCCAAGAGGTTCGCGACGACGTTCATCGCACATCTCAAGGCCGCGGCGTGATCACCACGCGGCCGACACACGGTTCGGAAGGAGTGGCACATTATGGGGAATGATGCCAACACCGTCGGCAAGGAACTGAAGTACGCCGCGGGCGGTGCGCTCGCCGGTGCTGCCGTCGGCTCCGTGGTGCCGGTCGTCGGCACCGCGGTCGGTGCCGTTGCGGGCGCGGCAGTGGGCAGCCTGGTCGGGCTCTTCAGCGGTGGTCCCGAGGCCCAGCAGCAGTCGGCCGACCTGGGTGGCCGCACGATCGACGCCTACACGATCTACCAGAAGATCAACGCCGGCAACACGACTTCGCTCACCACCGGGGTAGGTGCCGCCCAGAACCTCCAGACGGTCCACGACGGGCGCGTCACCGAGATCGACAACCTGAACAAGAAGATGGACGCCGCCTGGCAGGGTGGCGGCGCGACGGCCGCGCAGGCCGGGGCGCACCCGCTCGGTATCTGGTTGCAGGATTCGGTGAACAACCTCGGTAAGAGCCACACCTACCTCAACACCCAGGTCGACTGTTTCGGCACCGTCAAGACGAAGGTGCAGAACATTCCGAAGGATCCGCCGTCCGCGGGCTTCCTGGACGGGGTCAACCCGTTCAGTGACAAAGACGACGAGATCAACGACTACAACAACAACGCCAAGGCCAACGTCGACGCGTACACCAATTACTTCAACGCCTCCGGCGCGAACGCCCAAGGTCTGCCGCAGTACAGCGCGTGGCAGGGCAACAACCTGTCCGGCCCGCCCGGCGGCCCGAACGTCCCGGGCGGACCTGGCGGCGGCGGCAAGGTTCCCAGCATGAGCGGAGGCCCAGGTGGAGGCGGCGCCAGCAGCTTCAAGCCGGGGGACATGCCGAAGTTCGACGCCAAGCCACCTTCGACGGACTCGACGGGCAACCACACGGGCATCAACGACCCGAATGGCCCCAACGGCACCGGGATCCCGACCGGGACGTACACACCTCCGGGCTCGGACAGCACCTCAGCACAGGGCTTCACGCCGTCGTCGTTCGACTCGAGCGGGTTCGGGCCGGGCGGCGCAGGCGGGTTCGGGCCGGGCGGTGGCGCCGGCAGCTTTGGCGCCGGTAGCGGAGGCGGGTTCGGTGGTGGCGCCGGTTCGGGTGCTGTCGCGGGCTTCGGGCCGGGTGCGTTCGGTGGCGGCTTCGGGCCTGGGGGCGCGGCCTCCGGTGCGTCGGCAGGGTTGGGCGCTGGTGAAGGCGCCGCGGGTATGCGCGGCGGCGCCTTGGGCGCCGGTGCGGCCGGCAAGGCCGGTACTTCGGGCATGGGCGGCATGGGTGCGGGCGGCGCCAAGGGCGGCAAGGGCACCGAGGACGAGGAACACCAGACCAAGTACCTCGTCGAAGAGGACGCCAACGAGTTGTTCGGTACTGACGAATTGACCGCCCCGCCCGTGATCGGTGAATGAGGCCCAACGACGTGATCACTCTCGACCGACCGGTCAAGTTCACCCTCCCGACGCTGTTCAACCTGATCAAGCGTCGGGGCGGCGAGCCCCACCAGACGTTCTCCGATGTGGCGACGTTTAACGACCCGGATGCCGAGCGCAGCCTCGACCTGCAGGTCAACGCGGCACTGACCGAGATGGGCCTGATGGGGCCGCGCGGGATGGACCGGGACCTGCTCGGGCTGGTCGAGTCGATCTCACACCCGCAGGTCGAGTACTACGGCTGGTTCGACGGGCAGTTCGAAGACGGCAGCCCGTCGCAGTACTCGGTGCTGGTCGGCAGCGGCAGCGGCGGTGGGTTCGGCCTCATCAAGATCGCCGGGGACAACGCCGTGACGTTGCAGCGGCAGCGGCCCGACTACCTGCTCCCGACGTTCCTGGACATGATGCCCGCAGGCCAGGGTGCATCGGGGCAGCCGTTGGTCACCAGCAAGTCCGAGTTCGACAGTGGACGCGCCGCGGGGTCCGAGGATGTGTCGCAGCGTTCGATCATGCAGACCGGGCCTGGGCGGAACGAGGCGCTCGCGCCGTTGAAGGAGATTCAGCGGATCCTGAAGGCGCCGCGGACCGGGGCGGGGTCGTTGTACGTCGCGACGCGGCCGAACGGGGGGCGGCGCCGGCGGATTCCGAAGCCGATCAACTTCGTGGACACCGCCGAGGGGCGCTGGCTGATGGAGGAGCGGCCCGGGCGGGACGATTCGCTCGTCGTGTTCACGCCCGGTACGCCGAAGGCGATCGGGGATCGGTTGCGGACCGCACAGAGCGCGTTGGGCTGACCCGTCAGAGCGCTACTCCGGGTGGGGTTTCGAGTGCGGCACGTTCAGATTGCCGCCAGGTGAACCCCACCCGGTTTTTGTGTTGCGACCGGCCTACCAGCGTGTTCTCACTCAGCGGTTACTCAGAGCGCCGAAACACCGGTGCACGGCCGGCGTGGCCACTCGTTCAGCCCACCGTGTCATGCCTCTACGCTCCGTAGCATTCATCCACAGGCATGTGTGCACGCACCCGGGCGACACGCCGAACGACGCGCCACGCGCGACACGCCGGACGAGTTTCGACAAAGTTCTCCACAGTCTCTACACAGGCCTTGAACTGGGGATTCTTTGAAGCTGATCAGTACTGTCCCCAACTTGTCCACAGCGTGGCGGCTGCCTGTGACTGGTTACCTCCAGTCGTCCACAAGTTATCCACAGGACCGTCAACACCCTGAATTGCGCTCGTCCGTCCGGGGGATCTAGCGTGCCCTCTCGGCCAGCACTCACGGTGGCGCCCGGCGTGGCAAGTCATCGGTGAGGGGGACGCCGGTCCATCATCAAGAAGGGCCCGGCGGTTGGGCTGGGAAAGTCGGAGAGGATCCGGCATAATCGAACAGGTGTTCGCACGGGGAGAGCTCGCGCGGCACCGTTCGACACAGGACGTGACGAGTGGCAGGGGATGACCGCGGCTTAGCCCGCCGGTCGAGGAGGTGTCCGGGGCGGTGGCGCTGACCGACGACCGCGGTCCGATGTACGACGCGGACTCGGACCCGGGGCCGAGTGACCCGGGTCCGGGCGGGTTCGACCGGCAGCCGCCGCAGGACATGGCGGCGGAGCAGTCGGTGCTGGGCGGCATGCTGCTGTCGAAGGACGCGATCGCCGACGTGATCGAGGCGCTCGGGCCCGGCGACTTCTACCGGCCCGCGCACCAGGCCGTGTACGACTGCATCCTCGACCTCTACGGCCGCGGCGAGCCCGCCGACCCGATCACGGTGTCGGCGGAGCTGGAGCGCCGCGGCGAGCTCGGCCGCGTCGGCGGGGCGCCGTACCTGCACACGCTCATCGCGACCGTCCCCACCGCGGCCAACGCCGGGTACTACGCCGAGATCGTCGCCGAGAAGGCGGTGCTGCGCCGGCTCGTGGAGGCGGGCACGCGCATCGTGCAGTACGGCTACGGCGCGGCGGCCGCCGACGGCGCCAACATCGACGAGGTCGTCGACCGCGCGCAGGCTGCGATCTACGACGTCACCGAGCGCCGCACCAGCGAGGACTACGTCGCGCTGGAAGACCTGCTGCAGCCGACGATGGACGAGATCGACGCGATCGCGTCGCGCGGCGGGCAGTCGCGGGGCATCCCGACGGGGTTCGCCGACTTCGATGAGCTCACCAACGGCCTGCACCCCGGCCAGATGATCATCGTCGCCGCCCGCCCCGGTGTCGGTAAGTCGACGCTGGGCCTGGACTTCGTGCGGTCAGCGTCGATCCGCCACGGCCTGACCAGCGTCGTCTTCTCGCTGGAAATGAGCCGCACCGAGATCGTGATGCGCATGCTGTCGGCCGAGGCCAAGATCCGCCTCGCCGACATGCGCGGTGGCAAGATGTCCGACGACGACTGGACCCGCCTGGCCCGCCGCATGAGCGAGGTCTCGGAGGCGCCGCTGTTCGTCGACGACTCCCCGAACATGACGATGATGGAGATCCGCGCGAAGGCCCGCCGGCTCAAGCAACGCCACGACCTCAAGCTCGTGGTCGTCGACTACCTCCAGCTGATGACGTCGGGCAAGCGCGTCGAGTCGCGGCAGCAGGAAGTCTCGGAGTTCTCGCGGCAGCTCAAGCTGCTCGCGAAGGAGATCGAAGTGCCGGTCATCGCGATCTCCCAGCTCAACCGTGGTCCGGAACAGCGCACCGACAAGAAGCCGATGCTGTCCGACCTCCGTGAGTCGGGCTCCCTGGAGCAGGACGCCGACATCGTCATCCTGATCAACCGCCCCGACGCCTGGGAACGCGACGACCCCCGCGCCGGCGAAGCCGACCTGATCCTGGCGAAGCACCGCGCCGGCCCGACGAGCACGATCGTCGTCGCGCACCAGCTGCACTACAGCCGCTTCGCCGACCTCGCGCACGATTAGCCCCGCTTTGTCCGACGCGGCCCCCACCTTCGGCGACGTGCGACTGCGCGCCTTCGAAGACCGCGACGTGGACATGATCATCGACTTGTCGACCGATCCCTACATCCCGACCATCGGGTCCCTTGTCGGCAACTCCAACCGGGACGACGCCCGCGCATACCTCCGGCGACAGCACGACCGCCTCGAGGCCGGGCTGGGCTACGCGTTCTGCGTGGCGTCCGCGAGCACCGACGAAGCACTGGGCACGATCGGCCTGCACCTCACCGCCCTCACCGCCGGCCGCGCGACCGCGGGGTACGCCATCGCCCCCGCCCACCGCGGCAGGGGGCTCGCGCGGCAGGCACTCACCGCGCTGACGTGGTTCGCCTGGTCGATCCCGGACCTGCACCGGATCGAGCTGTACATCGAACCGTGGAACGTCGCCTCGGTGCGCACGGCCGAGGCCGCGGGCTACGAGCGCGAAGGTCTGCTCCGCAGCCACCAGGAAGTCGGCGGCCGGCGGGTGGACATGCTGCTGTACGCCGCGATCAAGCCGGCCGACCAGCCAGGGTAGCGAGGTGGTTCAGCTGGGACGCGGAAGGTTCGGCGCCCGCGCGGTCAGGGTCGATCACCCTGCCACCGTGACTCTCGGCGGTCAGCGGCCAAGAGCCTCGTAGTTCGTGATGAAGCTCGTCAACAGGCGAGCGAACGTCGCACGATCCTCGGCACTCCACGGCGACATCGCCTCCGCGAAGACAGTCCTGCGGAACGTGTGCAGCGCGTCCAGCCGGGCGCGGCCGGCCGGGGTCAGCGCGAGGACCGTGCGGCGGCCGTCGGATTGGTCGGCTTCCCGCTGCAGGTCGTCCTGGTCGACGGCGCGGGCGACGAGACGGCTGGCGCGAGGCTGGTCGACGCCGAGCGCCAAAGCGAGCGACGTGACGGTGGCCGGATCGCCACGGTCCGCGAAGTCCTCGACGACGTCGAGCAGTTCGATCACCGGGTCCAGGGCGTGCTGGCCACGGCCACGGGCGATGCGTGTGAGAGCGCGGCGCTGCTGGCTCCGGCGGATGGCGATCATGGCGTGCTCGACGTCGGCCACCGGGTCCGGCATGGGTGTCCCCTCACGGAAATACATGTACATTTACATGTAGTTGCTCTTCAACATAGGGAGTATCCATGAAACCCATCGGCTACTGGCTCCGGCACAACCACGAGTTGCTCGAAAAGGCCTTCGACCAGCCGCTCGGCGCCTACCACCTCACGCGCCGGCAATGGCAGGTGCTCAACGCGGTCGCGCAAGGGGCGCACGCCATCGAACAAGTCGACGAAGCGCTGAAGCCCTTCGTCACCCAAGAAGGCAGCATGGCCCGACACCTCGGCGAGCTGCACCACCGAGGCTGGCTCACCCCGGACCACCAGCTCACCACCCAAGGCCGGCAAGCCCACCAAACGATCGAGGCCGACGTCCGAGCCTTCCGCGCCCGGGCCACGAACGGCATCGACGAGCAGGACTACCTCACCACCGTCCGCACCCTGGAACGAATGGCTGAAAACCTCACCTGAGGAAATATCGCCGGGCCACAAAGCGTCGCGTACTGTAGTAGTTGAAGTTTCAAACACTTGGAGGCACGCATGGCCCGCACCCCGGTTCTCTACCTCAGCCACGGTGCGCCGCCGCTCGCGGACGACACGAGGTGGACGCGGCAGCTCGCCGGCTGGTCCGCTGACTTGCCGAAGCCCCAGGCGATCCTCGTCGTCTCGGCGCACTGGGAGGAGGCGCCGCTGACGCTCGGGGCGACCGAGACCGTCCCCCTCGTGTACGACTTCTGGGGCTTCCCCGACCGCTTCTACCAGGTGAAATACGCCGCGCCGGGCGCGCCCGAGCTGGCCGCGAAGGTGCGCAAGCTGCTGCACTCGACCACGCCCGTGCACGACGCGCCGGACCGCGGCCTCGACCACGGCGCGTACGTGCCGCTCGTCGAGATGTACCCCGGCGCCGACATCCCCGTGCTGCAGGTTTCGATGCCTTCGCTCGACCCGCAGGTGCTGTTCGACCTCGGCCGCAAGCTCGCGCCGTTGCGCGACGAAGGCGTGCTGATCATTGGCAGCGGCTTCTTCACCCACAACCTCAGCGCCATGCGCGAGACCGACGGCACCGACGGCACGCCGCCGCAGTGGTCCACCGAGTTCGATCACTGGGGCGACGAGGTCATCAACCAGGGCGACGTCGACGCGCTGCTCGACTTCCAGCACAAGGCGCCTGCCGCCGCCGTCGCGCACCCGCGCATCGAGCACTTCGCGCCGCTGTTCGTCACGCTCGGCGCGAGCGAGACGACCGGCCGCACCGTGATCGACGGGTTCTGGCACGGCCTCGCGAAGCGTTCTCTCGAATTTTCCTGACGCACAAAGAAAACGGGCCCGGAAGCTGGCTGCTTCCGGGCCCGTTTCGGGATTGGCTACATGCTCACTTCTTGAAGAAGCCGGTCACCTTCGCGGCCAGCTGCTGGATCATCGCCAGGGGCGAGGAGTCCATGCCCGACAGCGCCGGGACCTGAGCCACGGGCAGCGCCGGGACGGCGGGCAGCGTCGGCAGAGCCGGCAGACCCGCGGTCGGCAGCGCCGGGACACCCGACGTCGGCAGCGTGGCGGGCACGCCCGGCAGAGCCGGCAGCGCCGTCACGGCGGGAAGCTGCTGCAGCGTCGGCAGGTTCGCCTTCACCGGGAGCTGAGCCGGGACGGCCGGCATGTCCGCACGCTCGCCACCGAAAGGCAGACCCGGCAGCTGCACGCCGCTACCCAGACCCGACACGGTCGGCAGGGAGGTGGCGCCCTTGAGCTGACCCAGCTCGTTCAGGGCCGACAGCCCGCTGACCGGCAGGTCGGCGCGCTCGGCACCCGGCAGCATCGCCATGGCGGGCAGGCCCGGCAGAGCACCGGCGTCCGGCAGGGCCGGCAGACCCGGCAGCGCGGGCAGACCCGGCGTGGCACCGGCGGCCGGCAGCGCCGACAGGGCCGGCAGCGCGGGCAGCTGAGCCGCACCGAGCTCGTTGCCGAGCGGGGTGTCGATCGACGGCTCGGACACGACGGTGTTGTCGGTGCCCTCCGCGGTCGCGGTGCCCAGCAGCTCCAGCGGGACGCCGAAGACCGGGACGTTGACCGGCAGGTGGTGGTAGAAGTTGTAGCCCGAGAGCGCACTTCCATCACCGTCGGTGGTGGGGGTGCCACCGTTGGTCGCGGTGATGTTGTTGTCACCGGTCGCGTGGGCGACACCGGCCGCGGAAACGGCGTTGGTCACCACGTGCGGCACCGCGCTGACGGGGATGTCGAGGATGTTGCCCGAAACCGAGCCCTCGAGACCCGACGTGGTGTCGTCACCGGCAGCGGTCACGTCCTGCGTGTTGGTGCTGTCGGCGGAGGACACGCCCGCCGCGGAAACCGAGTCCGCCACGACCGGGACGGCCGCCAGCGGGTCGGCACCGATGACGTTGCCCGCCACCGCGCCGGCGTCACCGTTGGTCAGCGCGGAGCCGCCCGCGGTCGACGCGACGTCGTTCGAACCGGCCGCGTGGCCCAGCGCCGCACCCGCGACACCGGTGCCCGACGGGTTCACCGCACCGGCGACCGGCGCCTTGATGATGTTGCCGGCGAGGCCGCCGCCCTGGCCGTCGGTGCTGGCGTGGCCGCCCGCGGTCGAGTCGGTCAGGTTGTCCGCCTGCGCGGTGCCGATGCCGGCCACCGCGCCGCCGATCCCGTGGCCCTGGACGGGCAGCGAGACCGGGGCTTCGATGATGTTGCCCGCGCCCGCACCCTTGGTGCCGGTCGCGTGCGTGTCCCAGCCGGCACCCGAGGTGGTGTCGCCGGTGGCGTTGCCGTGGCCCTGGCCCACGAACGCGCCGCCGATGCCGAAGACCTGCACCGGGGCCGACACCGGGACGGTGCCGAGGTTCGAGCTCAGGAAGCCGTTGTCGTCGGCGGTGTTGCCGCCGCCGCCGGCCTGGACGACCTTGGTCTCGTGCGCGTCGGCCGAGCCCTGGCCGATGAACGAGCCGCCCACGCCGAAGACCTCGGCGGGCACGCCCACCGGGACCTGGACGACGTTGCCCGAGCCCGAGGAGTCGGTGCCCTGGCTGCCGTCGTAGCCACCGGCCGTGACGGTCTTGGTCTCGTTCGACGTGCCGGAGGCGTTGCCGATGTGGCTGCCGCCGATGCCGTGCACCTCGGGAGCGCCCGCCACCTGGCTGTTGACGACGTTGCCGCCCAGCACGGTGTCGTTGCCACGGGTGTAGCTGCCGTTGCCCGCGTTGGCGTCGGTCGTGTTGTCGCACGAGGCGTGCGCGTTACCGATGTAGGTGCCGCCGACGCCGCACGCCTCGACGGGCAGGGCGACGGCCGGGTCGACCACGTTGCCCGCGCCCGCGGCGTGCTGGCCCGAGGTCTTGACGAAGCCGCCGGAGTCGACAGTGCTCGAGTGCGAGCTGCCGACCGAGCGCTCGGGCGACATGCCCGTGGTCGCGTTGCCGATCCACGAACCCGCCACGCTCGCGACGTTCGCGATCGGGCTGAGCTGCGCGGCCGCGGCGTTGCCGCCGAGGAACGACTGGTCACCGTCGGTCTCGAGGTAGGTCGGCGTGCCGGCCAGGCTGCCCGGCCGCTTGTCGCCCGCCTTCGCGTCGGCCGAGGAGGAGGACGACGCGTCGGCGTCCGAGCCCCACACGCCACCGGCGTTGCCGTTGAACTTCACCGGCAGGGCGATGGGCGCGCCCACCACGTTGCCGGTGCCCGCGCCGCCCTTGCCGTCGGTCAGCGCGGAGCCGCCCGAGGTGGCCGTGGTGTCGGCGGTGTACTGGCTGTAGCCGTTGCCCAGGATCCAGGACGCGGCGTTGCCGGTCACCTGCACCGGGGTGGCGAACTGGCCGGCGACGACGTTGCCGGACAGGCCGGAGCCCTTGCCGGTGGTGTCGATGTTGCCGGTCTCGGTGGTGCTCTGGCTGGCCGAGCCGCCGTGCACCGCGCCGGACCCGCCCGCGAGGCCGACGCCGTTGCCGGCCAGCTGCACGGGGAGCGCCCAGTCGAGGGCGACGACGTTGCCCGCGAGCCCGGAGTTCTTACCGGAGGTCGCGATGTCCTGGTTGTGCGAGTAGGTCTGCTCGTGCGACTTGCCGTCGACGTTCGCGTCACCCAGCACACCGACGGCGTTGTCGACGATCTGGATCGGCACGACGAGGTCGCCGGAGACCTTGTTGCCCTTGAGGGCGTCGTGGGTCGGCGTCAGCTGCCGCGGCGCGTCGGCCTTCGGCAGGCTGCCCGTCAGGTTGCTCGCCGCACCGCCGGGGCTCTTCGCCGAAGCGAGCGCGTCCTTCACGGCGGAGGTGACGGGCTTGGTGCTGACCTCACCCTGGTAACCAGGAACGTCCACCTGACCCAGCGGGGTGCCGATGGCGTTGTTGTCGACGTCGACCGGAACGGTGACGTTGAGGTCGAGCGGGGAGGCCGGGGTGTCAGGGTTGACGTTTTCGTCGGCCGAGGCGATGCCGGTGCCCAGCATCAACAACCCACCCGTGACCAACGCGGTCTGGAGTCCGCGCTTTGCCCAGGTCTGCATGGGGTTTTTCTCCTTCATTTCGGGTTCCCTTGCGGGCTTGTGGAGGTGCGCTTTTCGCCGTGTTCATCGAGGGGAAATGCGCACCAGAGGGGTGGTGCGGTGCGAGCGCAGAAAGGGCGCATCGCGAGAAAACCCGCGGGGTTCAGTCGGTGACGCGAAGCAGGCACGACGAAGGTGCTCGAGCTTCAGGGCGCGTCAACGACCCCGCGGGTGAGGTGAATCAGTCAGGAGTGACGCCGGGCTGGTGGCCCGGGCTGAGCGGCGTGTGCCGCACACCGGCGCGGGTCGAACCCGCCACGGCGCTGTCGACGGCAGCGGTGACCCAGGAGGGGACGCCGAAGTTGAGGCCGTCGAGGTGACCACCGGGGGCGGTGTTGCCGCCGCCGCCGGGGACAGTCGGGATGGAGGGGGGCGCCATCGGGAGCTGCGCCGGGGAGAACGGGTCGGGCAGGTTGCGGTGGTCGCCACGCGAAGGCGTGTCGACGCCCGCGCCTGCTGCCGCGAAGTCCTCGTGCGCGGAGCGGGAGAAGATCGCCCGCAGCGCGTCGGAGGTGGAAACCGCTGCGGCGCCGAGGTTCTGCGCCGTGTCACCGGTGGTGCCGGTGGCGGCCGAGACGGGAGCGGCCGGCTCGACGGGCGAGCCCGGGAGCTCGGGGAGGTCGACCAGCGACCCCGTGTGGCTCGGGTCGAGCAGGTCCCACACCTTGCGGCCGAAGTCCTGCGCCTCGGGCGACGGGGCCGTGGCCTCGTCGATCACGCGGCGCGTGTCCTCGGGCTTGCGGGCGATGTGCTCGATCGCGCCGAGCGTGCGCGACGCCGGGTGCAGCACGGCGTCTTCACCGAGGTCGGTCACGGCGTCGCTGACGCGCCCGGACACCTCGTGGTCGGCCGTGGTGCGCACCTGGTCGCGGTGCGGCCCACCGATGTGGTCGCGCGGGTCGAGCGAGCAGATCGGCCGGTCGTGGCCCGGCTCGGACCACGTGGTGGCGTCCTGCTCGCACGCGGAGAGATTCTGCACGGCGCCCGCGGCGGTACCGGCGAACTCCGAGACGCCGCCCGTGACGTCGCCGAGGTTGGCCACGGTCGCGTCGGTCACCGGGGTGGCGCTGGGGATGGTGTCGGCCGAGGCAGCGGAGGAGGAGACGGCCCACGCGGCGGCGGTCGCGGCGACCGCGCCACCGAGGACGAACAGCGCACGCGACGCGAGACGGCCGACGCGCTTCGCGTCCCGCCTCTCGTTCGCCGCGTTCGTCACTCGTGTTTCTCCTCGACTCGAAATGTCTGACTCGAAATGTTTTCGGGCTTTTCGCTTTCCGAGCGACACTGAATCGTCGGAATTGCGTTCCCCATCGCCGGGTGTGAGACCGAGAAAACCAGGAGCAACACCCGTCACGCATCCTTGACACGACTTGATGCCACCATCGTGTGAACAACACAGAGTGTGGCTCGATCTCACGTTCGGTGATCACCACTGGCGGAGCGGGGTTACTCCGCAGTCGGCTGTCAAGCGCCACTTCGGGCGAACCGACGGACGCGCCGCCGCCCGCAGCACTGCGATTCGCCCGGAATGACAGGGCGGACCGATACGGTGGGCTTCGTGAGCCAGCCACCACGCGGACGGCGCGAGCAACCGTTCCTCACCGAGCACAACGACATCACCGGCCTGGTCCCACGCGGACTCCGGGTGGCCGCGGCACTGGGGTGGCGGTTCATCGTCGTGATCGCCGCGCTGTACGCGGTGGTCTGGCTGATGGGTTACCTGGCGGCGGTGGTCATCCCGGTGTCCATCGCGCTGCTGCTCGCGGCGCTGCTCGCGCCCGCCGTGGAAAAGCTCGTGCAGGTCCGGTTCCCGCGCGGACTCGCGACGGCGATCGTGCTGATCGCCGGGCTGGCCGTGCTGGGCGGGCTGCTCACGTTCGTGATCACGCAGTTCTCCAGCGGCCTGCCGCAGCTGCAGCAGCAACTCAACAACAGCCTCCACCAGATCCAGCGCTGGCTCACCGACGGGCCGATCCACCTGCGCCAGGAACAGATCCAGGATTTCCTGAGCAATGCGATCGGGTTCATCCAGAACAACCAGGCCTCGCTCACGAACACCGCGCTGACCACGGCGGGCACCGTCGGCGAGATCCTCACCGGGTTCGTGCTCACGCTGTTCATCACGATCTTCTTCCTGGCCGGTGGCAACCAGATCTGGTCGTTCCTCGTGCGCGGCGTCCCCACGCGGGTGCGCAAGCGCGTGGACGTGGCCGGGCGCCGCGGTTTCGCGTCGCTCGTCAGCTACATCCGCGCCACGGCCGCAGTGGCCGTGGTCGACGCCGTGGGCATCGGCATCGGGCTGTGGATCGTCGGCGTGCCGCTGGTGATCCCGC
Organism: Amycolatopsis sp. NPDC005232; assembly: GCF_040607795.1. Classification (NCBI taxonomy): domain Bacteria; kingdom Bacillati; phylum Actinomycetota; class Actinomycetes; order Pseudonocardiales; family Pseudonocardiaceae; genus Amycolatopsis; species Amycolatopsis sp. NPDC005232. The sequence continues at coordinate 490,095 of NZ_JBEXHL010000002.1, forward strand.
TGGCGACGCTGGTGTTCCTCGGCGCGTTCATCCCCATCATCGGTGCGGTGATCGCCGGTAGCGTCGCGGTGCTGATCGCCTTGGTCACCAAGGGATTCATCGGCGCGATCATCGTGCTGGCGATCGTGATCGGCGTGATGCAGCTGGAAAGCCACGTGCTACAGCCGCTGCTGCTCGGGCGTGCGGTGCGGCTGCACCCGCTGGCCGTGGTGCTCGCGATCGCCACCGGTCTCGTCGCCGCGGGCATCGCCGGCGCGCTGCTGGCCGTGCCGCTGCTGGCCGTGCTCAACGCGGGCATCCGGTCGCTGCTCCACGAACACAATCCCGACCCCGAGGCCGTCGACGTGCTCCACGACCAAGCGGCGCAACCCAACGACGCCGAACCGGGCTCCGACGACGCCGAAGTGCCGACTCGGGGCGACGACGAGGAGAAGTGAGCACGCCGGCGACCCGCGACCCGGCGACGCCGCTGTGGCGCGGGGTCGTGTTGCTGCGCGTGGTCACGTGGGCGTTCGCGCTCGGTGTGGTGATCGCGCACCGCGGTGAGTTCCAGCGCGCGTGGCTGGCGTGGGCCGTCGTCGGCGCGATGGGCGGGTGGACGCTGGTGTCGGGCGTCGCGTACCTGCGCGAAGGCGGCCGGTGGCGGTGGCTGGTGGTGCTCGACGTCGTGCTGACGACCGGGCTGATGTTGTTGTCGCCCTTCATCTTGTCGCCGACGCAGTACGCCGAGGCCGCGCCGCTGATCACCACGGTGTGGGCCGCGGTGGGACCGATCGCGGCGGCGACCCGCTTCGGCGCGGGCGGCGGTGTGCTGGCGGGACTCGTGGTCGCCGTCGGCACCGGCGTCGCGCGCGAACGCCTGGACCTCGACGTCTTCCGCGACGGTGTGCTGCTCTGCGCGAGCAGCGTGCTGATCGGCATGGCGGCCACCACGGCGCGGCGCTCGGCGGACGCGCTCGCGCTGGCGTTGCGCACGGAAGCCGCGACGGCCGAACGCGAACGGCTCGCGCGCTCGATCCACGACAGCGTGCTGCAGGTGCTCGCGCGCGTGCGCCGGCGTGGCATGGAAGTCGGCGGCGAGGCGGCCGACCTGGCGCGGCTGGCCGGTGAGCAGGAGATCGCGTTGCGCGCCTTGGTGACCACCGAACCGTCGTGGGCGGTGGCGAGCAACGGGACCGCGGACCTGCGTTCGGCGTTGCAGCTGCTGGCCACGCCGTCGGTTCAGGTCGCGACGCCCGCGGGGACCGTGGACCTGCCGGCGCACGTGACTTCGGAACTGGTGGCCGTCACGCGCGAGGCACTGTCCAATGTGGAGAAACACGCGGGCGCGGACGCCCGCGCGTGGGTGCTGCTGGAGGACCTGGGCGGCGAGGTCGTGGTGAGCATCCGCGACGACGGCCCGGGCATTCCCGAAGGCCGGCTGGCGCGCGCGGAGGCCGACGGGCACCTGGGTGTGGTGGAGTCCATCAGGGGCCGGGTGCGCGATCTCGGCGGCACCGCGGCCCTGGACAGCGCTCCGGGCCGCGGCACGGAGTGGGAGGTGCGCGTGCCGAACACGCCGGTGCCGAACAAGACCGCGCCGAACAAGGCCGTGCGAAACAAAACGAGGGGCGGACGATGACGATTTCCGTGATGGTGGTCGACGATCACCCCATCTGGCGCGACGGCGTCGCCCGCGACCTGGGCGAAAACGGCTTCGACGTCCGCGCCACGGCGCCCGACGCCCCCTCCGCCGTCCGCATCGCCCGCACGGTCTGCCCGGACGTCGTCCTGATGGACCTCAACCTCGGCGGCACCTCCGGCGTCGACGCGACGCGCGAGATCACGACGGAACTGCCGGACACACGGGTGCTGGTGCTGTCGGCTTCCGGCGAGCACTCCGACGTGCTGGAGGCGGTGAAGGCGGGTGCCTCGGGCTACCTGGTGAAATCGGCGTCCGCGGCGGAGCTGGTGGACGCCGTTCGACGCACGGCCGAGGGCGATCCCGTCTTCACGGCGGGTTTGGCGGGGCTCGTGCTGGGGGAGTACCGGCGGATGGCCGACGCGCCGTCGTCCGCCGAGCCGGCGCCGCCGCGGTTGACCGAACGCGAGACGGACGTGTTGCGGCTGGTCGCGAAGGGGCTTACCGCGCGCCAGATCGCGGAGCGGCTGGTCCTGTCGCACCGGACGGTGGAGAACCACGTGCAGTCGACGCTCCGGAAGCTGCAGCTGCACAACCGAGTGGAGCTGGCGCGGTACGCGATCGAACACGGCCTCGACGAGGACTGATCGCTACGAAGCACTGACTGCGACCGTCTGCAGAGCGCCGGTCAGCTTGGCTTTCCCGAGCCGCCACGCGGGTTCGCCCGGGTGCCAGGCCGCGACGACCCCGTCGTCGAGCACGAGGTCGCCATCGTCGGTCCAGTCCAGCGACGAGTGCTTGAGGTTCTCGGTGACGAACGGCATCGACGGTGACTGCTGCCAGGTCAGGTCCGTGAGGTCGAGCAGCCACACGTCGCGGGTCTGGAGGTCGGAGTTGTGCCACGAGGGCGAGCCGAAGTCGACGGCCGCGAAGTTGCCTTCCCGGCTCGGGACGACCAGGGGATTGCTCTGGACCACCGGCAGTTGGACCTTCTCGCGGCTCCCGTCGCGCAGGTCGACGACCGTCAGGTCCGTGAGGCCGCCGAGGATCAGCCGGTTGCCGATCGCGGCGAGGATTCTCGGGGCCTGCTGCACGGTGCGTCCGGTGTCGGGGTCGATGAGGACGTCGACGGTTTCGGCGGTGCCGTTGTTCACGGTGATCAGCAGGCCGCGGGAGGTCTCCTCCCGCAGGATCGTGGTGCAGCTCGCCGTGGTGCCGCCGCCCAGCGCCGAGCCCGCGAGCGACACGTGCTCGAGCCGGCAGCTGTCCGGGGCGTCCTGGCGGATGACCCACACGCTCTTGGCGTCGGCGCCCGGCGCGAGGCTCACCGCCTGGCCGAGCGGCGTGGCCACGCCCGCGTAGGCGTAGACGTCGAACGGCTGGCAGGTCTGCTGGCACCGCGGCGAGGTGAGGATCACCGGGGTGCGGCCCACTCGCTGCATCCAGACCAGCCGATCACCACCCGGCACGCCGGGCACGGTGCCCTTCGCGCCGGTGTCGGCGTCGAACAGGGTCGGCGGTGACGTGGCGAGCAGCAGCTGCACGTCGATCCCGCCGGTGGCGACCGACCCGGTGAGCCCGCTCGGCGGCGGGCCGCTCGGCCGGGGCATCGTCGTGGCCTTGGGGCTCGGAGCCGGGGTGGGGATCCCGCCCGTACACGCGGCCAGGAGGAAGCTCGTCGCAACGAGGGCGACGCCGGCGCGAAATACGGGTCTGTTCAGGGTTTTTCCCCGATCTGACGACGGAAATACGGTTCTACCATCGTTTGCATGGCCGAGGAAGAGACGACCGGCGCGGAGACCGCGACCGAGACGAAGCCGTTGACCGCACGCGACATCCGGGTGTCGGACGACGAGCGCGAACACGTCGTCGCCGTGCTCCAGAAGGCGATCGGGCTGGGGATGCTCAACCTCGACGAGTTCACGGAGCGCACCGACAAGGCGCTGGCGTCGCGTACGCGCGGCGAGCTGAACGCCGTACTCACGGATCTGCCGGGCCTGCTGCACCCGGGGGCGGCGCCCAGTTACCCGGCCTACCAGCCCCCGACCAGCACGTATGCACCCGGTCGGCGGCTCGAGCTCAACGCCAAGTACTCGTCGCTGCAGCGCGGCGGCCCGTGGCTGGTGCCGGCGGCGCTGGTCGTGCGCAACAAGTACGGCAGCACGAAGCTGGACTTCACCGAGGCCCAGGTGTCGACGCCGGTCGTCGAGATCGAGCTGGACTCCAAGTGGGGTTCGGTCGAGATCATCATCCCGCCGCAGGCCGCGGTGGACTACAACGCGATCACCGAGATCAAGTTCGGTTCACTCGACGACAAGACCGGCAGCAACGGCCGCGCGGGCAACCCGCGCTACGTCATCACGGGCCGCATCCACGGAGGCTCGCTGGTCATCCGCAACCCTCGGCGGGGCTTATTCGGCTGACCGGCGATGCGGTGCCGGACCCGGTTTTCCATCCGTCGGCCGGGTCCGGCTCCGTCTTTTTCAGTTCTTTCAGTTCGCTGCCGCGCGCGCCGCGGCCGGATCGGCGCTGGCCAGCGCGTTGGTTGCTTTCACTTCCGCCTCGGCCAGCGTGACCGCGGCCAGCGAAGCGCCGACGGCCCGCACCGCCGCGGCGTTCATCGACAAGCTCGTGAGGCCCAGGCCCGCGAGCACCACGGCGAGCCGCGGGTCGGCCGCCGCTTCGCCGCAGACGCCGGCCGGCTTGCCCGTCGCCTTCGCCGCGTCGCCGATCAGCTTGAGCAGCCGCAGCAACGCGGGCTGCCACGGGTCGTTCAGCTTCGCGACGGCGCCGAGCTGCCGGTCGGCGGCGAACGTGTACTGGGCCAGGTCGTTGGTGCCGACGGACACGAAGTCGACGACGTCCAGGATCTCCCGCGCGGACAACGCCGCCGCCGGGATCTCGATCATCACGCCCGCGCGCTCGATGCCCGCCGCGCGCACGCGTTCGGCGAACCACGCGGCTTCCTCGGCCGTCGCGACCATCGGGGCCATCACGGAGACCACTGCGCCCGAATCCTGCGCAGCGCCGGCGATGGCCTCGAGCTGGCGGTCGAGCACCTCGGGCCGGTCGAACGCAACGCGCAGGCCGCGCACGCCCAGCGCCGGGTTGGGCTCGTCGTCGGGGTTGAGGAAGGCGAGCGGCTTGTCGGCGCCCGCGTCGAGCGTCCGCACGATCACCGGCTTGCCGCGGAACGGCGTTAGCACCGCCGCGTACGCCTTGCGCTGCTCGTCGACGGACGGCTCCGCCGGGGCGTCGAGGAAGCTGAACTCGGTGCGGAACAGGCCGACGCCCTCCGCTCCCGCGTCCGCGGCCGCCTGCGCGTCGGCGGGCGAACCGACGTTGCCGTAGACCTTGACGACGTGTCCGTCCGCGGTGGCGCCGGTGCCGTTCCACTCCGCGGGCCCCTGCGCGACGGCCATGAGGACGGGCGCCGCCGGGTCCGCCGGCCGGACGAGGCCTGTGTCACCGTCGACGGCGAGCGCCTCGGCGTCGAGGGCGAGCAGCCCGCGAACAGCCACGACCGCCGGGATCCCGAGCGCGCGGGCGAGAATCGCGGTGTGGCTGGTCGGGCCGCCTTCCTCGGTGACAAGGGCGAGCACCTTCGCGGGATCCAGCCCCGCCGTATCCGCCGGCGCCAGGTCCCGCGCCACCAGCACGCTGGGCGACACCAGCTGCGGCACTCCCGGCGGCGAGACGCCCAGCAGCTCGGCCACCAGCCGGTCACGCACGTCGCGCACGTCGCGCACGCGCTCCGCCATGTACCCCCCGGCCGCGGCCAGCGCCTCGGCAAACCCTTCGGCCGCCTGGTGAACCGCGCGCGCCGCCGGCAGGTTCTGCTCCGTCACCAGCTTCTTCGCCTGCGCGGTCAACGCCGGGTCGCCCGCCATCGCCGCGGTGGTGATCAGGATCGTCGCGGCCTCACCGGTCGCGGTCTCGGCCTGCGCCTCCAGCCGCGCGGCCACAGCCTGCGCGGCGGGCTCGATCCGCGCGGCCTCGGCGGCAGGATCGGCCGGTGCGGGGGTGCTCGCGGGCTCACCGAACGGCTCGGGGACGCGCACGACGGGGCCGCTCGCGCGCCCCGGGCTCACCGCGACCCCGGTCAGCGTCACGTCGGCGGTGGACTGACTCTCAGGCATGGTCTAGACCATAGCTCAGATACGTCTCGATATCCCGGGGTGGCGCGCACAATCCCCGGGACCGCACTCGTTCCAGCACCGGTCGCACCTCCTCCTGCCACCACGCGTCGGCCAGCTCTTCACGGCTGCGCAGCGGGCGGCCGGTCAAAGTCTGCCGGAAACCCCAGGCCTCCGCCGAATCCGCGAGACGGAACCAGTCGGCCGGCTCGTCGAGCCACAGGCCCACGCGCACGTCGTCGGCGAGCGGCACGCGTTCCAGGAACAGCCGTTCCGCGGTCTTCGACGGCAGATCGGCCAGCGTCAGGCAGCTCAGCGCGCACGCGACGGTGCTGATCCAGTGCACCTGGGCACGCACCACCTTGGCGCCCCGCGCCCGGGCGAGCGCCACGCGGTGGTGGCCGTCCTCCACGAAGTACAGCTCGCCGAGGCGCACGAGCCGGACCGGCGGAAGGTCGGCCGCCGTGGTCGCGAGGGCCTCCCACCTCGGCCGCAGTGCGCGGTTGAGGGGCCGGAAGTACCGGTCGAAGTCGCCGACGCGCGCGACCGTACCCACCACGCGCGTGACCGGGACGTCCCGGACGCCCTCGTCGGTCTCGGCCTGCCTACCGAGCGCCGCCAGCGTCTCGTCGAGCGGCAACAGGGCCAGCGCGTCGGGACGGCGGGCGTCGGCGATCGCCTTCAGCTGTGCGGCGTACCCCCGCCACCAGGCGGAACCGAACGAATCGCCCATGTAAAGGACAACGCGGCCCGGCTGCGGGTCATTCCAGCTCGGCGGACGTCGGGTACGACGGCTGCGCACCAGGGCGGGTCACGCTCACCGCGGCCACCCGCACCGCACGGCGCGCGGCGTCGACGAGCCCCGCCCCCTCGGCCAGCGCGGCGGCGAGAGCTCCGGCGAACGCGTCGCCGGCGCCGGTCGTGTCGACCGCCTGGACCTGCGGCGACGCGACTTCCGTGACCCCTTCGGATGCCACCACCACGGCGCCCTTCGGGCCCAGAGTTACCACGGCCGCGCGCGGGCCCAGCTCCAGCAGCTCGCGTGGATCGGCGCCGGGCGAGCCGAGCAGGTACGCGGCTTCGTGCTCGTTGACCAGCAGGACGTCGAGCGCGCCGAGCGTCTCGGGCGGCAGCCGGGCGGCGGGCGAGAGGTTGAGCAGCACCGGCACACCCTTCGCCGCGGCGCGCGCCACGGCGTGCTCGACGGTCGGCAGCGGCACTTCCAGCGACAGGACCACGATCTTCGCGCCGTCGAGGACCGCATCGGTGAGGTCGCCGGGCGCCAGTGCGGAGTTGGCGCCGGGCGAGACGAGGATCGAGTTCTCGCCGTCGGGTGTCACGGTGATGTAGGCGATGCCGGTGGGCCTGCGGACAGTCCGCAGGTGCTCGGTGCCGACACCCGCGCCGGCGAGCGAATCACGCAGCAGCTCGCCGTACGGGTCGTCGCCGATCGCGCCGAGCAGAGCCACGTCCGCGCCAAGACGGCCCGCCGCGACGGCCGTGTTCGCGCCCTTGCCGCCGGGGGACAGGACGGTGTCGCCGCCCAGGACGGTTTCGCCGCCGGCCGGGCGGCGGTCGACGGGGACGACGAGGTCGGCGTTGGCGGAACCCACCACCAGCACGGCTGCACACATGGTCGACACCTTGCCACGGGTGCGCTCGGGCGCAGGTCACGCACCGTCCGTGCGCAAAAGTGAAGGTTTTTGTAACTTATCCGGCGCCCAGTGCGACAATCAGGCGAGCAGCGGCTGCCCGTCACTCGATCGGGGGATCCATGTCCCCCAGGCGTCACTTCTGACACGGGTTCCGCTCTTGTGGAGCGTCACTGTCCTTGAGCCAGTGGCGTTGCCCCGACCGGAAGCGCACCGGAGAGGGCATCGGGTCGCCGGCGCCGATCACGTAGCCCCCCGAGTGATCGGCGTCGGCGGCGCCCCGACCAGCGCGGCCACGGCCCGCGCGGCCGGCATCGAAACACCCGAAGCGAGCACGAAGTCGCCGCCATCGCGCGACTGCACGCGCACGACGCCGCCCGGCTCGGCCGTCACGGCGGAAATCTCCTCGCGCCGCACCACGACCCCGTTGTCGTACCGAGGTATCCACACCACACCGTCGCCGTCCACAGTGAACACGCCCCGCGTGCCACGGTGCCGGGTCCACACCAGCGCGGCGACGCACAGCGCGACCGCGATCAGGCCGGGCACCGTAACCGGCAGCCACGTCCGCACGATGAGCACGGCCGCGAGCAACGCCACCGTGCCCCCGATCGCCGCCTGACGCGCGCCCGAAGCCTTGCTCGCGCGCACCGTCACGCTCTCGCCGGCAGCCGGCGCCCGCTTCGCGGAGGCCCACCGCACCACCGTCGCCGCCACCCGTTGCGGGCCGAACCCGCCGCGCCGGACCTCCAGCGACGGCCACCGCACCAGCCCCGGCCGCACCGTCTCGACGGCGGCCGCCAGCCGGTGGGCCTCGCCGGGTTCGAACAGCGTCGACAGGACGAAGCCGTGGGGACCGCGGCGGCTGAACCGGTTGACCAGGCGATCCTCGGCAGAAGGAGCCAGGTACACCTCGACCCGGTTGTGCTTCTCGACCAGCACGACCGCGCTGAGGTCGTCCCACGGCAGCACGAGCCGCGCGTCGCGAGCGGGGAACCGCAGGCCACGCGAAGTGACCTCGACGCTCAGCCGCTCCTTGCGCATGCCGCGCCGCCCGACGGGGATACAGCCCAGCAGCACGAGCCCCACCAGGGCGATCACGGATCCGGCGTACAGACCGGCGCGGCTCACCGTCATGAGCACGCCGCCGAAACCCGCGATGAGCAGCCCGGGAACCAGGAGCAGCAACGTCGCCAGCCGCACCTGGTCCGGCGGAACGGGCGCGGGGTAGGTGACCGTGGTGATTTCGTCCATCTCGGACGAAGTGTGACAGAACGCGCCCGGGGTTTCCCTACCCCGTTCGGCGGACGACCGGGTGTTTTCGCAGCTCAACGGCCCCTAGCGTCGGCCGCATGAAAATCTCGGACTGGAAACGAGCGGTCTACGCCCTGCTCGCCCTGCCCGCCTGTTTCGGCGGCAGACGCGCCCGGCAGCTGCTCGCGGAGCGACTCTTGAACGTCCCGCCGCGCGAAGGGACCCCTCGCTACCTGGCCGCGGCCGGGGTGAGCGTGGTGGCCATCCCGTTTTCGCTGCTCATCGGATTCCTGGTGTGGCGGATCGCGACGTACGGCGCGTTTTGGGACCCCTCGACGGCCGACGAATCGTGGGGCGGACCGTCGCTCGTCGGGGCCTGGCTCGTGCACTTCTGGTGCGCGCTGGGCATGGTCGTGGTGGCCATGTGGGTGCTGCGTCCGCTCACCGATCTGCAGGCCCGGCTGCTCTCCGGCCACGTTGTTACGGGAACAACGGTGCCGACCACCTAGAATGTCCGGATGAGCAGCCCCACGCGAAGGGGCCGCGCGCGAGCGGCTACCGAGCAGGACATCCGCCGGACCGCCCGGAGACTGCTGGTCGAACAGGGTCCGGACGCCGTGACGCTCCGGGCGATCGCCCGGGAGCTGGGCATCACCGCGCCGGCCCTGTACCGCTACTACGAATCGCGCGACGACCTGGTGGAGAAGCTGCGCCTCGACGTGATCGCCGATCTCGCCGCCGAGCTCGCCGAGGACGTCGCCGTGCTCCCCGACGACGGGATGGCGCAGCTGTTCGCCATCTGCAAGGGCTTCCGCCGCTGGGCGCTCACGCACACCAAGGAGTTCACGCTGGTGTTCGCGTCGCCCACGGGCGGCGTCGGCACCACAGCGGGCAGTGCACTGCACCGCCTCGACGAGCCGTTCGGCCGCATCTTCCTCGCCGCCGCCGGCCAAGTCCTCGCCACGCACGACCTGGTCATGCCACCGAACGACGTCGTCCCGCCCGAGCTGCGCGACGACCTCACCGCGTTCCAGAGCGAGCTGCTCGCCGTGCTCGGCGAGTCGGGCCGCGCGATCGCGCCCGAGAAGCTGGACCTCGGGCTCACGTACCTGATGATCCAGTTCTGGGCGCGCCTCTACGGCCACGTGACGCTCGAGGTGTTCGGCAACTACCCGATCCCCGTGTCCAAGCCGGACATCCTCTTCGAGGCCATCCTCACCGACCTGGCCCGTGACGTGGGGCTTTACGCCGGTTAGGCCGCGTGGCCGCCGTCGACCGAGAGTGTCGCGGCCGTGATGTACGCGCTGGCCGGGCCGGCGAGATACGCCACGGCGTCGGCGACTTCCTCGGCCGTGCCGTAGCGCCCGACCGCGGTGAGCGACTTCTGGTCGTCGGCGAACGGGCCGTCGGCCGGGTTCATGTCGGTATCGGTCGGGCCCGGGTGCACGAGGTTCACGGTGACACCCCGCGGCGCGAGCTCCCGCGCGAGCGCCTTGGTCAACCCGACCATCGCCGACTTGCTCATCGCGTACAGCACCATGCCCGGCCCAGGCGCGCGATCGGTGACGCAGCTGCCGATGGTCACCACGCGCCCGCCGTCGCCGAGGTGCTCGGCCGCCGCCTGTGTCGCCAGGAACGCGCCGCGCACGTTGATCGCCAGCACCCGGTCCACGTCCGCCAGTGCGGTCTCCGCGACGGGCGCGACGAACCCGACGCCGGCGTTGTTGACCAGCACGTCCAGCCGCCCGAACTCCGCGACCGTCGTCGCCACGGCAGCCCGCACGGCCTCGGCGTCCGCGCTGTCCGCCGCGATCGCGATCGCCCGACGGCCGAGCGCTTTGATCTTGTCGACGACGTCCGCCGCCGGCCTGGCCCCGCTGACGTAGGTGAGGGCTACGTCAGCGCCTTCCTCGGCCAGCCGCACCGCCGTCGCCGCGCCGATGCCCCGGCTGCCGCCGGTCACGAGCGCCACCTTGCCGTCGAGCTTCATCCCCAGATCTCCTTCGTGGAAGCCGGTTTTCCTCATGGCTCCATCGAATCGCCGGGGGTGCGGCGGTGCTGGCGCGTTTCGGCCCTGGCACTCGAAGGTTCGGTTTCGCGCACGGCCGGACACGGGTTGTGACAAACTCACCTTCGGATCTTGAAGGGGAGGGCCGGGGTTGCTGCACGTCCAGGGGCTGGTGAAGGACTACGACGGCCGCCGCGTGGTGGAGAACGTGTCGTTCGCGCTACAGCCCGGCACGGTCACCGCGTTCCTGGGCCCGAACGGCGCCGGGAAGTCGACGACGCTGCGCATGATCTGCGGCCTGACCCGCCCCACCGCGGGCACGGCGACGATCGCCGGACGGCGGTTCGCGGAGTGGCCCAACCCGGGACACGTCGCGGGCGTGCTGCTCGACGCGGCCGCCGTGCATCCCGGCCGCACGGGCCGCCGTCACCTCGTGAACGGCGCCAAGCTCATGCGCCTGCCCAGCTCGCGCGCCGACCAGGTGCTCGCGCAGGTCGGGCTCGGCGACGCGGCGAACCGGCGCATCGGCAAGTACAGCCTCGGCATGCGCCAGCGCCTCGGGCTCGCGCACGCGCTGCTCGCCGACCCGCCCGTGCTCATCCTCGACGAGCCCATCAACGGCCTCGACCCCGAAGGAATCCGCTCCACACGGCAGCTTCTGCGCGGCTACGCCCAGCGCGGCGGCACCGTGCTGCTCTCGAGCCACGTTCTGTCCGAAGTGGACCAGACGGCCGACCGCATCGTGATGATCGGCCACGGCCGCGTCGTCGCCGACGGGCCGCTCGCGAGCTTCGCCGGCCCCGCGCGGACGGTCGTGCGCACCAGCGACGTGCCCACACTCGGCACCGCCCTGCAGCGCGCGGGCCTCGACGTCCGCCAGACCGGCCCCGACGCGCTTTCCGTCGCCGCCCCGACGGAGCGCGTCTCGGAGGTCGCGTTCGCCGCGCAGGTACGGGTGCTCGGGCTGGCCGAGGAACAGCAGAACCTGGAAGAGCTCTTCTTCCGCCTCACCGGAGGTCCGCGATGATCCCGATGCAGTCGCCTGTGCAGCAACAGCCGGCGTGGGCCGCCGCTGCTGCGAGGCGCGCTTCGTTCGGCACGGTGGTGGGTGTCGAGCTGCGGAAGTTCACCGCCACCCCGGCCGACAAGATCCTCCTGGTCGCCGGGCCGATCGCGTTGGTGCTGCTGTCGATCCTGTTCATGGTCGACCCGTTCAACCCGGTGACCATGCGCAAACAGCTGGGGACCGTGGTGACCACCATCCGGTTGGCGGCGGTTCTCGTGGACGTCGCGCTGGTCAAGCTCATCGCGAGCGAATGGCACTACCGCAGCGCCCAGCCCACTCTGCTCGCCCAGCCCTCCCGGCTGAGGTACGTGCTGGCCCAGGGCGCGATCGCCGCCGGTTCCTGGGTGCTCGTGGCCGGCCTGCACATCCTGATGACCTTCACCTACTTCGCTGGTGTGCTTGACGACCACGACGCCGAGAACCTGCTGACGATCCGGGTGGGCACCACGATCGGAGTGTGCCTGCTCGGCTCGTTCCTCATGACGCTGCTGGCCGTCTCGATCGCGTGGCTGATCCCGAACACCGCGGGCGCGATCGCCGCCTACTGCCTGATCTCGATCCTGTTCGTGATCGTGCAGGCCAACCAGGATTTCGCAGGCTGGGTCGATCCGGTCGAACCCGCGCGACAGCTCGGCGGGCTGTCCGCACACGGCCCGATCGCGCTGGCCACATCGCTGGTGCTCTGGCTCGGGGTCACGGTGCTCGGCATCACCCGTGCTGCGCGGCGGGAAGCCGCCTAGCGGACAAGGGAGCCGCCGCCGGGATCGACCGCGGCGAAGTAGTCACCCGCCATTTTGCGCAGCGGCGGGCAGTACTTGTCGGACGCGCGGCGGTAACCGTCGATGGACGAGTCGTCCGCGCCGCCTTGGTGGAAGGTGTCGAACGCCAATGGCTCCGCGGAGCCGGTGTTCACGATGAGGGAGCAGCCGTTCATCCCGGCCGAAGTCACGGCGTAGTAGCGCCCGAGCAGGATTTCTCGGCGGAAGTGGCTGCTCAACCCCGATTCGGACATCCACGCGGACTGCCACGGGTCGGGTTGGCGGCTGTCGGCGGCGTCCGTGTGCACGACGAGCAGCCCATCGGCCGAGTTGATGTCGCAGGCCTTGACGTTCGGGTCGAAGGTCGGCTGGGTGCTGGCACCGAGTGCGGCGAGCAGCGCCGGGTTGCGCTCGAACTGGGTGCAGCTGTCGGGGAACACGTTGGGCCGGGTGGTCACCGTCGGCAGCTGGTCGTAGGCGATCGAGTCGGCGGGCAGGGTCGGCGCCGGCTTGCCCGGGGCCGGACCGGGCGCCACGGCGCAGCCGGTCAGAGCGAGGGCAGCGGCGAGCACCGGCAGAACGGTGAGCGATCGACTACGCACGGCGAGCACGTTACCGGCCCGGGCACGAGACCCGGGCCGGAACGCGCGAATTCACGAGCACTGAAACACCAGCGCCGATTCACAGCACGATGTTGACCAACCGCCCCGGCACCACGATCACCTTGCGCGGCGTCTTGTCGCCGACCAGTGCGGCCACCTTCTCGTCCGCCAGAGCCGCAGCCTGCACGGCGTCGGAAGCGGCATCCGCCGGCACCGTCACGCGCGCCCGGACCTTGCCGTTGACCTGGATCGGGTACTCCACCGAGTCCTCGACCAGGTACTGCTCGTCGACGACCGGGAAGGGGCCATGGACCAGGGAGTCGACGTGGCCCATCCGGTGCCACAGCTCCTCGGCGACGTGCGGCGCCAGCGGAGCCAGCAGCAGCACCAGCGGCTCCGCCACCTCGCGCGGGGTGCCGGCAGCGGAGCCGTACACCTTCGTCAGGTGGTTGTTCAGCTCGATCAGCTTCGCGCCCGCGGTGTTGAACCGCATCTCCGCGTAGTCCTCGCGGACACCGGCGATGGTGCGGTGCAGCAGCTTGCGGTCGGCCTCCGACGGGTCGTCGGCGGTCACGCGCAGCTCATCGGTCTGCTCGTCGATCAGCAGGCGCCACAGGCGCTGCAGGAACCGGTGCGCGCCGACGACGTCCTTGGTCGCCCAGGGGCGGGACATGTCCAGCGGGCCCATGGACATCTCGTACAGGCGGAAGGTGTCGGCGCCGTAGGTGTCCGACATCTCGTCGGGCGTCACGGCGTTCTTCAGGCTCTTGCCCATCTTCCCGTACTCCTGGGTGACCTCCTCGTCACCCAGGAAGAACTTGCCGTCGCGCTCCACGACCTCGTCGGCCGGCACGTGCACGCCGCGCTTGTCCGTGTAGGCGTACGCCTCGATGTAGCCCTGGTTGAACAGGCGCCGGTACGGCTCCTTCGACGACACGTGGCCCAGGTCGAACAGCACCTTGTGCCAGAAGCGCGAGTACAGCAGGTGCAGCACCGCGTGCTCGACGCCGCCGACGTACAGGTCCACGCCACCCGGGTCGTCCACGCCGTGCTCGGCCGGGCGCGGGCCCATCCAGTAGGCCTCGTTCTCCGGTGCGCAGAACACGTCGGGGCTATCCGGGTCGACGTAACGCAGCTGGTACCAGCACGAACCCGCCCACTGCGGCATCACGTTGGTGTCGCGGCGGTACTTCTTCGGCCCGTCGCCCAGGTCCAGCGTGACCTCGACCCACTCGGTCGCACGCGACAGCGGCGGCGACGGCTCGGAGTTGGCGTCGTCCGGGTCGAAGGTCTTCGGCTTGTAGTCGTCGACGTCCGGCAGCACCACGGGCAGCTGGTCCTCGGGCAGCGCGATCGGCATCCCGGTCTCGTCGTAGACGATCGGGAACGGCTCGCCCCAGTAGCGCTGGCGCGCGAACAGCCAGTCGCGCAGCTTGTACTGCACGGTGCCCTCGCCGGCGCCCTGCTCCTCCAGCCACGCGATGATCGTCTTCTTCGCGTCGGCGACACCCATGCCGTCCAGCGACACGGTGTCGTTGGCGGAGTTGATCGCTGCGCCCTCGCCGGTGAACGCCTCGCCGTCGAAGCCCTCGCCCGGGTCGACCGTGCGGACGATCTCCAACTCGAACTTCTTGGCGAAGTCGTAGTCGCGCTGGTCCTGCGCCGGCACGGCCATGATCGCGCCGGTGCCGTAGCCCATCAGCACGTAGTCGCCGATGAAGACCGGGATTTCCTTGCCGTTGACCGGGTTCACCGCGAACGCGCCGGTGAAGACGCCGGTCTTCTCCTTGTTCTCCTGACGGTCCAGATCGGACTTGCGCGACGTCGCCAGGCGGTACTCCGCGACGGCGTCGGCCGGGGTCTTCGCGCCACCCGTCCACACGGCCGGGTGCTCACCGGCCCACTCGACCGGCGTCAGCTTGTCGACCAGCGGGTGCTCGGGCGCCAGCACCATGTAGGTGGCGCCGAACAGCGTGTCGGGCCGCGTGGTGAAGACCTCGATCTTCTCGTCCCCGGAAGCGCCGGCGGCGAACGCCACCCGCGCACCCTGCGAACGCCCGACCCAGTTGCGCTGCATCGACTTGACCTTCTCGGGCCAGTCCAGCAGGTCCAGGTCGTCGACCAGCCTGTCCGAGTACGCGGTGATCCGCATCATCCACTGGCGCAGGTTCTTGCGGAACACGGGGAAGTTGCCCCGGTCGCTGCGCCCGTCGGCGGTCACCTCTTCGTTGGCGACGACCGTGCCCAGGCCGGGCGCCCAGTTCACCGGCGCCTCGGAGATGTAGACCAGGCGGTGGTCGTCGATGACCTTGCGGCGCTCGACGTCGCTCAGGTCGCTCCACGCACGCCCGTCGGGTGTCGGGCGCTCACCGGACGCGTACGCCTTCTCCAGGTGCTCGATCGGGCGCGCCTTGCCGGCCGGCTCGTCGTAGTAGGAGTTGAAGATCTGCAGGAAGATCCACTGGGTCCACTTGTAGTAGTCCGGGTCGATCGTCTCGATC
The DNA here is from genome assembly GCF_040607795.1 of Amycolatopsis sp. NPDC005232. Lineage (NCBI taxonomy): Bacteria > Bacillati > Actinomycetota > Actinomycetes > Pseudonocardiales > Pseudonocardiaceae > Amycolatopsis > Amycolatopsis sp. NPDC005232. The sequence continues at coordinate 505,693 of NZ_JBEXHL010000002.1, forward strand.
GAGCGGCGCTCGTCGTGGCCCAGGCCCAGGCGCTTCAGCTGGCTGCGCATCGTGGCGATGTTCGCCTCGGTGGTCGTGCGCGGGTGCGTGCCGGTCTGCACCGCGTACTGCTCGGCCGGCAGGCCGAACGCGTCGTACCCCAGCGTGTGCAGCACGTTGCGGCCGATCATGCGGTGGTAGCGCGCGTAGACGTCCGTGCCGATGTAGCCCAGCGGGTGCCCGACGTGCAGGCCAGAGCCGGACGGGTACGGGAACATGTCCTGCACGAACAGCTTGTCCGACGGCACCGGCTCGCCCTCGACGGCCAGCGCGCCCGTCGGGTTCGGCGCGTGGTAGGTGCCGTGGTCGGACCAGTAGTCCTGCCAGCGGCGCTCGATCTGCCCCGCGAGCTCCGCGGTGTAGCGGTGCGGCGGGGTGTTCTCGGCGCCGGGAGCACCGTCACCCGTGGTCGGGGTGGGCGCCGTGGACTCTGTCATCGCCGTCTTCCTCCGTGATCGGACCACTCCAGAAACAACTCGACCCCTCAAGCCCGAAGGCATGAGGGGTCGCCGCGCCGGCCGGGCCAAGGGTTGGCCGAGTCAGCGCGGCAGGCCAAGGAGCAGCCGAGCCGAGTTCATAGCCTCATGTTACCAATCCGACCAAAAGCAGTGCGGACACCAACCGGACGTCACCTCGCCAGCCAGTGGTTTCCGCCGTGGCTGTGGTCGGATTGGTAACCATCAGCACAGTACTTGGCGGTCAAAGGCGTTCCGACGGGACTGCCAAAGCGATGACCTGCGTCACCTGCGTCGCGGAGAAGTTGTTGTCGCTCACGAAGACCAGGCTGCGTTCGCCGTTCGGCAGCGCCGGGCCCCAGGTCATGCCCTCGACGTTGTCCACCGCGGAAACGTAGTCCGACAAGTCGGCGATCAGCTTCTTCTTCACCGGCTTCACGCCCTTCGCGCCGGCGAGCGATTTCACGTTCAGCACATTGGTCGCGCCGGACGTGTCGATCTCGTACACCCGCACCTTGTTACCCACACCGGTGACGAACGAGCGCTCCATCATGAGGAACTTCGTCGGGTCGAGCTGGTTCACCGCGAGCATCGAGGACACGCCGGTGTCGGCGAACGCGTCGGCCGGCACCGAGGTCGCGAACAGCTTCTCCTGCGGGTACGCGTACTGCGCGAGCACCGGGCCCGTCCGCGCCTGCAAGGTGACCCGCGAAAGCGCGCCGGACGTCGGGGTCGGCGGCGGGCCGTCCTGCAGCAGCGGCGCCTCGACCTCGCTGGCCAGCAGCGCGCCGAAGCCGGTGTAGGCGAGGCCTTCGAGCACGTAGTTGCGGCGCGGGCCGGCGTCGGCGGTCATCTTCTCGTCGGCCGGCAGCGGCAGGTCACGCACGTAGCGGCCGTCCCGGGTCGCCTCGCGGATGGAGGGTTGGATGAACGAGTCCGCCAGCCGGTCACCTTCCTGCGACCAGGTGTACCCGCCGGTCCACGGGTCCACGCGCAGCTCTTCGGGATCGATCGTCTGCTCGTTCTGCGGCGCCGTCGGGTCGTTCTGCGCGAGCGGTGGGTACGGCGTGCCGTCGGGACGCAGCAACGGCTTCGTACCCGTGAACGTCACCGGGCCGAGGTGGTGGGCGTCGAGGGAGAACTTCGCCGTGTAGAAGCGGGCGGGGTTGATCGCGGAGCGGTCGTCGCAGATGAAGGCGTAACCGCCGGTGCGCGGGTCGAAGTCGATCGACGACAACCCGCCGACGGTGGTGCCCTGGAACTGGAGGGCGTTGGGCACGAGCTGCTCGCCGATGAGGCGAACGGGGCGGGCGTGACTCTCCGAAAGAACCTCGGCGCTCGCGGCCGGAGCGGCGAGCAGGGAAAGGGGCAGTGCCCCGATCAAGGCGGCGGTGAGCACGCGGCGTCGCTGGGACGAAGACATGGCGTGTAGCACAACGGACGAGGGTATCCACCACGTTGCCGGGAGGTCACGCTTATCCTCAGGGGGTGTTCGCTATCGCGCTCGTCCCGATCGTGCTGGGTCTCGTCGTCGGCTGGGGTGGCTTCCTCGGCTTCCGCGAACGGCTGACCCGCGAAAGCGGTACTGGTGTCCGCACGGCGGCTTCGCTGCGCAGTGACGCCGCCTTCAAGCTGGCCAACCGGGTGGCGAGCGTGCCGACGCTCGCGGGCGGCGCCGTCGGCGTGATCGCCGGCCTGGCGGGCCTCGCCACGGGCACCACGGCCGGGATCGTCGCCGCGGCTTTCGTTGGTGTGCTGGGCATGCTGGTGCTGGTCGTGGGTGGCGGGGTGCTGGGCGCCCGCGCCGCGCTGACCGTGCCCGCCCCGGCTCCGGCCGCCCCCGCGGGCTGCAGCGGCTGCGCGTGCGGCTCGGGTGGCTGCGGCGTGTTCCAGAAGGCCGACAGCTAGTTCCGCTGCAGGTCACCCGGGTGGGTGGCCAGCAACGCGATCGGCACACCCTGGCGACGCAGCACCTGGCCCCAGAGGTCACGGTTGGGCGAGGCCAGGATGTCGCTCGGCAGCGCGGGCACGATGACCCAGTCGTCGCGCTCGATCTCGCCCGCCAGCTGCCCGGAGTCCCAGCCCGAGTAGCCGGCGAAGACGCGTACGCCACGCACCTTCGGCACGAGCGCTTCCGGGTCCGTGTCGAGGTCCACGAGCGCCACCGGCCCACGCACGGCGATCACGCCGGGCACGCTCGCCGCTGTCTCGCCCGTGCGCAGCGCGGCCAGGCACAGAGCCGTTTTCTTCTCCACGGGACCGCCGACGAACACCGACTGCGGCTCCGCCACGTGCCCGCCCCAGTTGGGGAGCACGTCGTGCACGGGGACGTCGCTCGGGCGGTTCAGGACCACGCCGAGCGTGCCCTCGTCGCGGTGGTCGATGACGAACACCACGGTCCGCTTGAAGTTCGGGTCGAACATCGTGGGTGCGGCGACCAGGAGCGTTCCCGGTTCAACCTCGGCGTCCGCTGGCACGCCGCCAATCCTCCCACTTCCCGCCCCGAGAATTTCGTCGGCACGGGAACACCAACCACTCGTGCCCCGTTGGGAACAGTAGGCCGGCGCACTCCGTGTCCCCCGGGCTCACTGAAGAACAGCCTTTGTGGAATACCAGTTCGGCTGGAGCCACACTGCGCCAAGCCGCCGAGAGGCGACCAAGTGCGCCGGCCCCCAACCTCCCTCAGCCGTGCCACGTCCGCGGTCGCAGCGGCAGGCCCGACGTGCCCTCGTCCGGAGTCCGCACCGCCAGGACCTGGTTCACGCCGATGTGGTTGCCCTCGAACGCGAGCGCCGAAGCCGCCATGTACATCCGCCAGACGCGGGCGCGACCGGCTCCGGCGAGCCCCGCGGCCCGGTCCCAGTCGGCTTCCAGGTTGGCGACCCAGCGGCGCAGGGTCAGCGCGTAGTGCTCGCGCAGCGCTTCGACATCGCGCACCTCGAACCCGGCGCGCTCCAGCTGCGTCACGGTCGTGCCGACCGGCGCGAGCTCACCGTCGGGGAAGACGTAGGCGTCGATGAACCCGTCGAGCTGGTACTCGGACTCGTCCTCGCGCGGCCGGCGGCCGATCTGGTGGTTGAGCAGCTTGCCGCCCGGACGAAGCAGGGCGTACAGGTCGCGGGCGTACTCCAGGTAGCTCTCGGCGCCGACGTGCTCGGCCATGCCGATGGAGGAGATCGCGTCGTAGGGACCGTCGGAGACGTCGCGGTAGTCCTGCACGCGGATCTCCACGCGGTCGGTCAGGCCCGCCTCCGCCACGCGCTTGCGGGCGTAGGTGGCCTGCTCCTCCGAGAGCGTCACGCCGACGACGTGCACGCCGTGCTCGCGCGCCGCGTGCAGCGCCATCGAGCCCCAGCCGCAGCCGACGTCGAGCAGGCGCTGGCCCTCGCGCAGGCCGAGTTTCCGGCAGACGAGCTCGAGCTTGTCGTGCTGCGCCGTGTCCAGGGTGCTGCTTTCGGACCAGTACGCGCACGAGTAGACCATCGACGGCCCGAGGACGAGCTCGTAGAAGTCGTTGCCCACGTCGTAGTGGTGGCTGATCGCTCGCTTGTCGGTGCGCCGGGTGTGCCGGTGGCGAGGCCGGCGCACCTCCTCGGGCGGCCGAGGGGGCGGCAGCGGCGGTCCGGCGAGCTTCAGCAGCTCGCCGATGGCGCCCCGCACCTCCGGGTCCCGCAGGGCGCCGAGGACGCTGCCGCCCGCCGCCTCGTCGCGCTCCCAGATCAGTCCCGAAATGGCCCCGAGCGCGGTGTAGAGGTCCCCTTCGAGGCCGAGGTCGCCGGACACCCAGGCGCGGCCCAGGCCCAGCTCGCCCGGCTTGAACAACAGGCGACGGAGGGCGCGGCGGTTGCGCACCACGAGCACGGGCGCGCCCTCAGGACCGGCCTGGGAGCCGTCCCACGCTCGGATCTGCAGCGGGAGCTCAGCTCCGAGCAGCTTCTCTGCGGCACCCACCAGCCGCGACGCGGCGCCGGTCATGGCCACACCCCTCTCCCTGAGACGACAGTCGGACGTCTGTCCTCCAGGTAAAACGCTTTCACACCCTTTCGCAGTCCCCCATAGGCGTCACAGCTCAGTAAAATGCCGCCGGTTCACTGGGCGAAGTGCGCTCATTAGGACCTTCTGGGCCGTTCACCCCGTAGCTACGCTGGCCCCCGTGACGATCAGCGCGACAACGGAGCGATTCGGGCCGAAGCTCCTGGTCCGTGATCGCGAGTTCCGCAGGCTGCTCTACACCCGGTTCGCCGCGCAGTGGGGCGACGGCGTGTACCGGGCGGGCCTCGCGGGTGCCGTGCTGTTCAACCCCGAGCGCGCCGCCGACCCGCTGGCCATCGCCGAGGGCTTCGCGGTGCTGCTGCTGCCGTACTCCGTGGTGGGACCGTTCGCGGGCGCGCTGCTCGACAGGTGGGACCGCCGGCGCGTGCTCGTGTTCGCGAACCTGCTGCGGGCGGTCGCCATCCTCGCGTCGGCCGCCGCTGTGGGCACGGGCCTCGGCGGGCCGGCGCTGTTCTCCCTCGCGCTACTGGCCGAGGGCTTGTCGCGCTTCATCGGCTCGGGTCTGTCGGCTTCCCTGCCGCACGTGGTCCCGGCGCCGAGCGTCGTGTCCGCCAACGCTTTCGCGACCACGCTCGGGTCGGTGATGGCCGTGGTCGGCGGTGGGTGCGCCATCCTGCTGCGCCTGGTCTTCGGCGCGGGCAACCTCGGCTCTGCCGAGACGACGGCGTTCGCCGCGCTGGGCGCGCTCGTCTCGGCGCTGATCGCCCGGCGGTTCAGGCGCGGGGTGCTCGGGCCGACGGTCGTCGACGAGCCGCCGAACCCGTTCCTCGCCGTCGCTCGCGGTCTCGCGGACGGCGCCCGCCACGCCTGGCGCGCGCCGAGCGTGACGGCCGGGTTCATCGCGCTGTTCGCCCACCGCGCGGCCTACGGCATCTCGCTGCTGGTCACCGTGCTGCTGATGCGCAACTACTTCACCGACAACGGGGTGTTCCGCGCCGGCCTGCCCGGGCTCGGGCAGATGGCCGCGCTCGCCGGCGCGGGCATCCTCGTGGCCGGGCTGCTCACGGCGCGGCTGATCCGCGGCTTCGGCCGGCTGCGCGCGATCCTCGGCGCGCTGCTGGTGGCCGCCGTCGCCCAGTCGGCGCTCGGGCTGCCGATGGTGCTGCCGCTGGCGTTGCTGGCGTCGTTCCTCATCACCGGCGCGGGTCAGGTGCTCAAGCTGTGTGTCGATTCGTCGATCCAGCTCGACGTCGCCGACGAGGCCCGCGGCCGCGTGTTCGCCCTGTACGACACGCTGTTCAACATCACCCAGGTGGCCGCCGTGGCCATCGGCGCCGTCTTCATCGCGGACAACGGGTACTCGCCGGGACTGATGATCGCGGCCACGATCTGCTACTTCCTCGGCGGCGCCGGTTACCTCGTGGCGCGCCGCCGCGCGGTGCCGGACCGGCCGAACTGATTCGCTGCCGCAAACCGTTGAGCCGAACGGGGTCAGTGATCGTCTCATTGGCATTAGAGTGACGCGTGACCCGGCCGGGTGAACCCCGGCGAGTGCAACCGACACGGGGGGCCACCGTGAGTACCGCAGGGGACGACCGCGCCCTGGAAGCCGCTCCTGCAGTGCTGACGTCTCCGGACGGGCTGGTCCGGGCCACCGTCGGCACCGGCGGCACGCTGGGCCGGCTGGAGTTCGCTCCGGACACTTTCCAGCGCACCACTCCCGCCCAGCTCGCGTTCACCGTCCAGGCCCTGGTGCAGCAGCTCGCCGAGGCCCCGCTCACCGACGCCACGCCACAGCAGATGCCGTCCCCCCGTCCGACGCCGCGGCGCGTGCGCCCGCGTACGGCGCCTGCTCCGCAGAGCCCCGCCACGCAGGGCGCTGTGAAGCCGCAAGGACCGCTGCCTCCGCGAAGCGCCGTGCCGCAGCACCGGCGCCGCGGCTACTAACGCCGCGCACCGGATGTGCTGAGACCTGTGGAACCACCAATTTCCGAGTCCGACCAACACGGTCGGCTGGTCGAGATCGGGCGGCTGATCCGCGCCCACCAGCCCGACGAGGGTGCCCCCGCCGGCATCGGCTTCGCGCAGGTCGGCGACCACACCGAGGTCCAGCCGCGCAACACCGAGGCCGGCCCCGAACTGGTCGGGATGTTCCACGCGCTGCGCGCCGGCATGTACCGCCAGGGCCGCGGGACGTGGCTGCAGGCGCGGTTCGTGCTCGCGTCCGACGGCACGTTCGACTTCGACTTCTTCGTCGACGGCGAACCCCAGTGGACGACCCCGCCCGACCCCGGTACCTACCGCGACGAGCTCGAGACGTTCCCCCGCGAGGACGCGCACATCCCCGACTGGTGGCGGCTGCGCACCGGCCTGCCGCTCGGCGTCGAGTTCCGCCGCGCCCGCCCCGCCGAGGTGGGGGAGGAGCGCGAGCCGCTGGCCGACGAGGAGCTGCCGCTCGTGCTGCAGTACCTCGAACGCGAGGCGCTGGTCGGCGACGCGCACCGCACCGACGGCACCTGGCTGTGGCCCGAGACCGTGTCCCACCAGCTGCGCCGCCACAGCATCGCGCCGGAGCCGGAGCTCGTCGCGCACATCCGTGAGCTGGGGTTCCAGCCGCCGTACGTCGAGCACCTGGTGCGCCGCACGGCGGAGGCCGACCTGCTCGGCCGTCCGCGTCCGCGACCCGCCGCCGAGGACGGGCAGCGCACCGCGGGCGACGTCGCCGCCGAGCTGGAGACCAGCCCCGACCCGGATCTGGCCGACGAGCAGCTGCTGGTGGTCCTCGTGCAGCGGCTCGGCTCGTTCGGCGTGTGGCCGCAGGCCTACCGGATCGGCGCCGTCGAGGCCGGCAAGTGGTGCCTGACCAGGGGCGACGACGGCTGGACCGTCACGTCGGCCGCTGGAAACGGCCAGACCTTCGAGCACCTCGCCGACGCGGCCCAGCAGCTGCTCGGCGCGCTCTTGCTGCACCCGGCCCGGCGGACCGGCGGGCGCGAGACCCCGCTCGAGACGGCGAAGGAAGTGGACGACTGGCCCATCCAGCCGGCCGCGGGTGACCCGCCCCTCACCCTGCTGCGCAACAAGAGACTCACCCGACTGCCCGAAGGTACGGTCGTCCTGCGCTTCGGGGAGGAACCGGGCAACCTGGTCCACCACGGCGAGGTACGGTTCGCCACGACGTCACTGCCACTCGAACGGGAACGAATGGCGCACACTTACCGCCTGAGAAGGTCACTCTACGTGGTCACCGGAGTGACGGTGCCCTGGGCGAACCTGCCGGGCGGAGCAGTGGCATACGTGTTGCCCAAGCCGATCGCGGAGCACGAGTCCGACGGAAGCCTGGAGAGGATCGAGTAGGTGGAAGCGGCGGAAGCGATGGAGAAGGTCGTGAACTGGCTACGCGCTGTGCACGGCCCCCAGATCGCCGGTCCTGGTGGGCTGCGGGTCGACACCGACCGCGTGCTGCGCATCCCCGAAGGCTGGTCGATCCCGTACAACACCACCGCGTACCTCGACGACGGCCGGCCGGACAAGGAGCTCTTCCCGCCACCGTCGGTCGTCGTGCGTGAGCCGGACGGCGAGCTGCGCCAGGCACCCCCGAACCCAGGAGGGCTGAGCATCCCCGTGGCGTTCCCCGGCCAGGAGAGCTGGCGCGAAGTCGTGGACCCCGAGTACGTCAAGGCCGGGTTCGGCGAGCTCGGCGTGCCGCTTCAGGCCGTGGCCGGCTGGGTCAAGGTCGACAACGAGGGCCGCCAGACCGGCGACGAGCGCGAGAACCCCGAGTACAAGGCCGGCCCGATCCGCCGCGGCTACCCGAAGCCGGAGAACACGCTGGAGACGCTGCTCGCGTTCGCCAGCGTCGGCTGGCTCACGCGTGAGCAGCTGCTGATCGGCCTGCTGCGCTGCGACGTCTTCGTGCCACTCGACCCCGAGACCGGCGCCACGGATCGCTTCTACTTCTCCGAAGAGCGCAACGAGCTGCGCGTCTTCAGCGCGACGCGCCACTTCCCGCCGCGGGAGCACTCCTGGTGGCGCGTGGACCTCGCCACGCTGGCCGAGTTCGAGCACCCGCCGAACCTCGTGATCAACGGCGGCCCGGCGACGTTCGAGGACGTCTCCGGCGACGATCTCTCCACCATCGCCAAGCGCTTCCCGCGCCACGAGCCGCGCATCGACCGGCACGGACGCGGCCCCGAGGCCGAGGAAGACCTCGAGCGACTCACCAGCGACACCGCCACGCGCATGGGCCTGTCCGAGCCGGTGGCCGTGCCGCTGGTAGCAGCGGAAAACGCGCGTCGCCACGGCTTCGAGCTCACCGCCGAGGAGTGCCAGCGCACGGTGCTGGGCCAGTCGTGGCTCAACCGCCTCGCGATGGCGGAGCCGCCGCGCAGCAAGCCGAACGACTGGCGCGCCAACGGCCTCGTGCCGGGCTGGGACAACCTCGGCCGCGTGATCCCGCGCCTGGACACGTTCGGCAAGTACCCCGACCGCGACCTCGAGAACTTCCGCTACGGCTGGCAGCGCGTCGCAGGCGCGTACGTGGGCTTCGCGCTCGGCGAGGCGCTCGGCATGGCCGTGGACCGGATGCGGCTCGACGAGATCGTCACGCAGTTCGGGGCCGAGGGCGTGGCCGACCTGCCGGTCGCGTTCGACCAGGCGGGCCGCATCGGCTCGCTGACGCAGCGGCTGCTGTTCTACACCGAGGCCGTGATCCGCAGCCCGCACCGCGAGCAGCCGGAGTCGCGCGACGTCGAGCAGCAGTTCCCGTCCGTGGTGCGCGGCGCGTTGATGCGCTGGCTGCACACGCAGGGCGCGCCGTACGACGACGCCGACGGCTGGCTCGTGAAGGTGCCCGACCTCCACGTCCGCCGCACAGCCGAGGACGCCGAGCTCAACGCCTACCACGCGGCGGTCACCGGATCTCCGCAGGCAGTGCCGCTGACGGGCCCGACGTCGTTGATCGCCGCGCTGCCCGCCACGCTCATCGCCGCCGGCCCCGGCACGGGCTTCAGCGGCGGCGTGCGCCAGGCCGTGCGCGACCTCGTCGGCGTGACGCACCCGCACGAGGACGACCTGTCGGTGGCGACGTACCTGGCCTGGCTCTTCGAGCCGGTGCTCACGAAGGACGCGTTCAGCTATCCCGTGTGGAACCTCTCGCGCGAGATCCTGACCGAGCACAACACCACGTTCGTCAGCGGTCCCGAGTGGGCGCCGGTGAAGGCGATGGTCGCAGAGTCGGTGCCGTTCTTCGGCGAACACGGGCTGCCGGATCTGCGGATGCCCGAGCTGATCGGCGACGGCCAAGGCACGCTTTCGGTGCTCGGGCGCGCGTTCGCCGCGTTGTCCGGGTTCGAGAACTACCCCGAGCAGGCCCTGCTGCGCGCGGTGAACCATTCCGGGCGCAGCGCTCTGACCGGAGCGATCACCGGCGCGTTGCTCGGCGCCCGCGTCGGCGTGCCCGGGCTGCCGCAGAAGTGGATCGAGCAGCTGGAGCTGCGGCACCTGATCGAACAGGTCGTCACCGACGCGTTGTGGCACTTCGATCGCCGCTCCGCGCTGAGTTTCCTGGGCGAAGAGTGGGTGCAGCGCTACCCGCGGCGCTGACGCCGCGAGGCTTCGAAAAGATGGGGTCATGGAGGCACAGCGGCTGAAGGGCTGCCTGCTCGCGGGCGCCATCGGCGACGCGCTCGGCGCGAAGACGGAGTTCGATTCGATCGAGCGGATCCGCGAGCTCACCGGGCCCGTCGGCATCACGGACTTCATCCCCGCGTACGGCGGCGAAGGGCGCTTCACCGACGACACGCAGATGACGCTGTTCACCCTCGAAGCGCTCATCCGCGCCCACGCGCAGCAGCGGCGGACCGGCAGCGCCGACGTCGTGCAGTCCGTGCAGCTGGCCTACCAGCGCTGGCTGCACACGCAAGGCGTGCCGTGGGAGCGGGCGCGCGGCCCGCACTCCGCGCTCGCGGCGCCCGACGGTGAGCTCGTGACGCACGCCGCGCTGTTCAGCCGCCGCGCACCGGGGCTCACGTGCTTCGGCGAGCTGGAGGCCTACGGGCGATCGGGCGTACGCGGCAGCGTCTCGCGGCCGGTGAACAACTCGAAGGGCTGCGGCGGTGTGATGCGGGTGGCGCCCGTCGCGCTGTGGTCCGTCGACCCGGCCGAGGTGTTCCGGCTCGCCGCCGAGTTCGCGGCTCTGACCCACGGTCACCCGAGCGGGTATTTGTCGGCCGGCGCCTTCGCCGTGATCGTGCAGCAGTTGCTGGCCGGTTCGCCGCTGCTCGACGCCGTCGCTGTGTCCAGAGCCGAGCTGGTCCGCCACCCCGGTCACGAGGAGCAGGAAGCCGCGCTGGCGCAGGCCCTCGCGATGTCCGGCCCGCCGACGCCGGAGCGGCTGGCCGAGCTGGGTGAGGGCAACGTCGGCGAGACGGCGCTGTCGATGTCCGTGTACGTCGCGCTGACCACCGAAGATCCGGATTCCGCGCTGCTCGCGGCCGTGAACCACAGCGGCGACAGCGATTCCACGGGTTCGGTCTGCGGCAACCTCGTCGGCGCGATGTACGGCGAAGCGGCACTGCGCGTCAGCTGGCTGGAGCGGCTCGAACTGCGGGACGTGATCGCGCGGCTGGCGGACGACGCGCTCGCCGAGTTCGGCCCCGACTCACCGAGTGACGAGGGTTGGTTCACGCGTTACCCGGTCGACTAAGTTCTTTCCCGGTCACCGGGGGAATTGGGGAGGAACCTGACGTGCGCTACCGGGTAGAGGCGGGAGACCGCCCGGACGGTTTGTACGCGACGCTGGACGACCGTACGTTCGCGGCCGAGCGCTCGACCACCGACGGCACGCTGCTGCTGTCCGTACCGCCGGACGAAGAGGCGCCCGACGGGTTCGACCGCGAGCACGAGGGTCGCCCGGCGCGCGTGGTGCTGGCCACCGAGGTGCCGGCGACGTTCACGCTGCGCACGTACTGCGAGTACGACGACGAGCTGTTCGAGGTCGCGCCAGGGGACGGCAAGGAGCTGACGCTGCGCTGGACGCAGCACGACCCGGCGCGCGCCGCGCAGCTCGGCCTCACTGACTTCTCGACGACGGCCGAGGCCAAGCGCGTCACGGGCCTGTGGCAGCTGCGCCGCGACCAGGGCGAGCCGCGCCCGGAGCTCGATGCCGACCACGGCGCCTTGCTGCGGGCGATCGGCCGCACGCTGCGCGCCGTGCCCGGCGGCTGGACGCGTGTCGCCGCGCAGTTCCGGCAGGTCGGGGACTACGCGGAGCTGGAGGTCCGTGCGGTCGGCGACGAGAACGGTCCGGTGTCCGTGTCGCTGCCCGCGCCGCCGAAGCTGAGCGCGTTGTTCGCGCGACTGCGCGCGGCGATGTACTCGCCCGACACCGGCACGTGGTTCCAGGGCACCTTCACGCTCGACACCGAGGCGCAGTTCGACTTCGACTTCGACTCCGAGCACGAGCCCACCTGGCGCGTCCCGCCGAACGACGGCGGCCGGCCCGCGCCCGAGTCGTACGCCGTGGAGCTCGCGCAGTACCCGCGCCCGCCCAAGGAGCTGCCCGACTGGCTGGCCGCGAAGGCCCACCAGCCCCTCGACGTCGCCTTCCGCCACGCCCGCGTGGTCGACGCGCACAACGAGAACGAGCGCCCGGTCGTCAACCGGCCGCCGGTGCCGCCCGACCAGCTGCGCGGCGTGCTCGATTACCTGTTCCGCGCGCCCCTCGTCCTGCATCGCCCGCAGCCGCAGCACGACATCTTCGCCCCGGGCGCGCCGCCTGACGTGCCGCACGCCTTCCACACCGACGGCACCTGGGTGTGGCCCGCCGCCGTGCCGCACTACCTGCGCAAGTACGGCGTGCCGCCCGAGCCCGAGCTGGTGGACCACATTCGTGGTGCCGGCTTCCGTCCGCCGCTGGTGCGCGAGCTCGTCCGCGCGACGGCCGAGGCCGAGATCCTCGGCACCCCCCGCCCGACGCGCTCGGAAACCGAACTCCCCGACGACGGCCGCCTCTCCCGCGCCCTCCGCGGCGACGACCTGGGCCTCGACCTGCACGCCGCCGAGACGCTGACCTTGCTGCACCAGCGCCTGGTCGAACACGGCGTGCCTGCCGGCGCGTACCGGATCGGCGCCACCGAGGTGCCGGTCGCCGACGTCTGGACCCTGCGCCGCGCCGAGAACGGCTGGGAAGTCTCCCGCCCGCCGGCCGTCGCGCCCGTGGCCTTCGGCAGCCTGGCCGACGCCGCCCGCTTCCTCCTCGGCACGCTGCTCATGCTGCCCCCGCGCGCCGCCGACGAGTCCGACCAGCCCGCCGACTGGCCGATCCTGCCGCTGCGCGGCGAGCCGCCCCTGAGCTTCTTCCGCGGCAAACGCGTCGTCGTCCTCCCCGCCGGCACCACGGTCCTGCGTTTCGGCAACGACGCCGGCAACCTCGTCCACACCTCCGGCACGCGCTTCGCCTCGACGTCGCTGTCCCCGGAACGCGAACGCGAGCGACACGAGTACCGGGTGCAGCGCACGCTGCGGGTGCTCACCGGCATCACGGCCCCGTGGGGCCCTCAACCGGGCGGGGCGACGGCTTACTTGCTGCCGCGGCCGATCGCGCAGCATGTGGAGGCGGGGGCGCTATCCCGCGTGTGAACCACGCGCGGTGATCAGCACGGCGGGGGACCACCAATAGTCGGCAAGCGGCTCCACCACAACGTCGGTGAAGCCCGCGATTTCAAGCTGAGCCACCCACGCCAACGCAGGCTGCTCCCAGTTCGTCCGCTCCGCACCCGCGGCGACGCCGAGCAGCACGGGCATCAGAAAGCCTTGCGCGACAAGCGAAGCCTCATCACCGTACTCGGCGACGCCGCGCTCGTACCGCGTCACCAGCGACTCCAGAAGGTCCGGCGACGCCTCGTCCAGCACGGGAATGTCGAACTCCGCCAGCACCAGCGTTTCCGTGCGCGGCCGCAGTTCTCGCAGCACCGCGGCCCGCACCGGTGGCGTCATGGACTGCATCGCGAACGTCGACTGTGCAAGGTTCCACGTGGAACCGTTCGCCCCGAGAAAGCTCTGCGCCGTCGCCTCGAAGCGGTTCGCGCCGGGCACGTCGACGTCCGCGAGCAGCGCCGCCGACGGCTCCACCAGGTCGATCCGCCCCGGCCGGAACGACGACCGCGCCAGCGCGGGCACTACGGCCAGGCCGTCGCCGCAACCCAAGTCCAGCAACGATTCCGGGCGCAGCGCCGCATATCGAGCAGCCAGCGCAGCGCTCAGCCGCTCGTACAGCGAGACATTCCCGCCACCACGGATGAACGCCGTGAACGCCGCCGGCTGGTCGTACACCGGCCCGGACCCGTCCGTCGCGAGGTACGCGGAAAGCTCCACCCCCAACCGCGAATCAGCCCGCGAGGCAAGCTCGATCGCCTGAGAAACATCCCCGGCCCGGTATGCGGCAAGGGCGTCGACAAGGATCACGCGCTCGTGTCTAGCACCTGACTCAGAACGGCACCCACAACGTCACCCGTGTGCCGCTGCCGGGCGTCGACTCCACGAGGGCCGTGCCGCCGACCTCGCCGAGGCGCGCGTTGATCGACTGGCTGATGCCGAACCCCGCGGGCCGCGCATCAGGACTGAAGCCCTGCCCGTGGTCGCGCGTGATCACCGCGATTCCGCCGTCGCGTTCCTCCACGCGCACCACGACCTTGTCCGTGCCGGAGTGCTTCATCGTGTTGCGCAGCGACTCGCGCACGGCGTCGCGCAGCGCGATCTGGCGCACTTCCGACAGCGTGTCCTCGTCGAGCTCCGCGATCACCAGCTGCGCGCGCAGGCCGTCGCGCGCCATTTCCGCTGCCAGCGCCGCCAGCTTCTCGCCCAGGGGCCGCGACGCTTCTTCCTCGCGCTGCGCCGCCGCCGTCTCGATCGTCTGCCGCAGCTCCATCGCCTGGGCGCGGGCGAGCCGCTGCACCTCCACGAGCCGGTCGGCCGACTCGCCGGTGCCGCCGAGCGAGATGGCCTCCAGCGTCTGCAGCACGGTGTCGTGCAGCATCCGGTGCTGCTGCGCGCGTTCGGCGAGCCGGCCGTTGCGGATGCCGTAGGCCAGCGCGAGCCGCGTGCCGAGGCCGAGCAGGATCAGCGCGCCGATGCCGGTGAACAGCACTCCGAACATCGTCGGGTACAGCGACCAGGCCTGCGCGAAGTTCGCCGAGCCGCTGTTGAGAAAATCGGACAGCAGCCGCACGGGCAGGCTCAGCGCCGCCAGCGCCAGCCCCGACGGGATGCCGATCGCCAGCGTCAGCAAAGCGATGTCACCCAGCAGGTGTTTGTCCGCGACCCCGAGCGCGTCGTGGAACACCGCCGTCGGCTCGGTCAGGCCGATGACCAGCTGAAACGCCACCGTGATGATCAGGTCCGCCACGAGCAGCCGCGCCGCGAGGTCGGAGCGGAAGGGCGACGAGCGCAGCATCCAGTAGATCCCGAACGCGCTCATCGCCATCGAGCACAACGCCACCAGCGCCACCGGCACCACGCCGGTCGAACCGTGCGCCGACACGAACGCGCCGAACGCGCCCGGCACCGCGACGATCCGGTAGGCCAGCGGCACCAGCACCACGTACCGCGCCGCGCGCAGCAGCAGCCCGTCGTTGTACCTGGCGTCCACCGCGCCCGCCATGCGCGAGATCCGCTTGAACGCCCGCAGCGGCGTCGGGTCGGCGATCTCGTCGGTGAGCCCGGTCGTCGCCGTCGCGAGCGCGGGCGTGCCGCGTTTCAACAGGGTGACGAGGAAGCTCGACGTGCGGGGCGACCGGCCGTCCTGGTCCTCAGTTGCCTGCGCCGTCATCGATCTCCCCGGTACGGGGCGCGCCCCCTCCGGCAGCGCCCGGGGCAGCGAGTATTCCCGCTCGCCGGGCCGCGTTCCAGAGGCCAAAGGGGGATCTTGGCGGATTCGCGATCACGAATTCGACTCGTGTTCGTTCGAACGACCCCGCGACGACCCCAGGGTGATCACCCGTGCCCGCAGCGCGAGATCACTCCGTGGGCGCGATGCCCTCCGACTCGGCCCACTTCTTGAGCTCGGCCACGGCCTCGTCGTGGTCCAGCGGACCCCGGTCCAGCCGCAGCTCTTTGAGGAACTTCCACGCCTTGCCGACCTGCGGACCGGGCTTGAGGCCGAGCAGCCGCATGATCTCGTTGCCGTCGAGGTCGGGGCGGACCCGGTTGAGGTCCTCCTGCTCCTTCAACGTCGCGATGCGCTGCTCGAGGTCGTCGTACGTCGCCTGCAGCGCGGCCGCCTTCTTGCGGTTGCGCGTCGTCGAGTCGGCGCGCACGAGCTTGTGCAGCCGCGTCAGCAGGTCGCCGGCGTCGGTGACGTAGCGGCGCACGGCCGAATCCGTCCACTCACCGTTGGCGTAGCCGTGGAAGCGCAGGTGGAGGAACACGAGCTGCGAGACCTGCTCCACGACCTCCTTGGAGAACTTGAGCGCCCGCAAACGCTTGCGCGCCATCCGCGCGCCCACGACCTCGTGGTGGTGGAAGCTCACGCCGCCGCCGGGCAGCAACTCGCGCGTCTCCGGCTTGCCGACGTCGTGCAGCAACGCGGCCAGCCGCAGCACCAGGTCGGGCTCCGACGCCGGCTCGTGCGTGGTCTCCAGCTCGATCGCCTGCGCCAGCACGGTCAGCGAGTGCTGGTAGACGTCCTTGTGCTGGTGGTGCTCATCGATCGCCAGGCGCATGCCGGGCAGCTCGGGCAGCACGTGATCGGCGAGGCCCGTGTCCACGAGCAGCTCCAGGCCCGGCCGCGGGTCGGGGGCGAGCATGAGCTTCGACAGCTCCGCCTGCACGCGCTCGGCCGTGATCCGCTCGATCTCGCTCGCCATCGACGTCATCGCCTCGACCACGCGCGGTGCGGCGGTGAAGCCGAGCTGCGAGGAGAAGCGCGCGGCGCGCAGCATGCGCAGCGGGTCGTCGGCGAACGACTCCTGCGGCGTCGCCGGGGTGTCGAGCACCTTCAGCCGCAGCGCGTCCATGCCGTCGTGGGGGTCGATGAACGTCTTCGTGACCAGGTCGATCGCCATCGCGTTGACCGTGAAGTCGCGGCGCAGCAGGTCGCCCTCGATGGTGTCGCCGAAGGTGACCTCGGGGTTGCGCCCGACGCGGTCGTAGCTGTCGGCGCGGAAGGTGGTGATCTCGAGCGTCGTGCCCTTCTTGGTGACCCCGACCGTGCCGAACGCGATGCCGACGTCCCACACGGCGTCGCCCCAGTCGCTCACGATCTGCAGCACACGGTCCGGCCTCGCGTCGGTGGTGAAGTCGAGGTCGTTCGAGAGTCGGCCGAGTAGCGCGTCGCGCACGCTGCCACCGACCAGGTAGAGACTGTGGCCGGCTCGCGCGAACCGCTCCGCCAGCTCGTCGGCCAAGGGGGACACTCGCATCAGTTCCGTCACCGCGTTCTGCTGGGCGACCAGGTTGTTCACTTCATCCCACCATTAGCTGACAACGGGGAGTGGCGTCCACTACTACGGACGCCGTCGGACACGGACACGGAGAGCCAGCGTACCTGGGCAACCGTTTGCTCTAGCATCGCAGCATGCCTGGATCCGCCGGCCGCGCCGGAGCGCCGAAGCCGCGCAGAAGGCGCAGGCGGCAGCGGGGCAGGCGCCTGACCACGGTCGACGAGACGTCGGCCGGCGGACTGGTCGTCGACGCCGGGCGGGAACACGCGGTGCTGATCGGCCGCCTCGACCGGCACGGCAGACTGCTGTGGTCGTTGCCGAAGGGCCACATCGAGGACGGTGAGACGGTGGAGCAGACGGCGATGCGCGAGGTGAAGGAAGAGACGGGCATCTCCGCGCAGGTCCTGCGCCCGCTGGGCACCATCGACTACTGGTTCGTGGCCGAACGACGCCGCGTGCACAAGACCGTGCACCACTTCCTGCTCGAGTCGACGGGTGGCGAGCTCTCCGACGAGGACGTCGAGGTCACCGAGGTCGCGTGGGTGCCGCTGGCCGAGCTGGAGACGACGCTGGCCTACGCGGACGAGCGCAAGCTGGTCCGCAAAGCCAAAGAACTTTTCGCGCACGACGAGCGCGCCTGAGAGGGAGCACCCGAGTGAAGCGGCCCGCCGCCTTCTTCCTGTCCCTGCTGATCTTCGCCGCAGGCGCCCTTCTCGGCGCGCCCGCGCAGGCCCAGGACGCCGCCAGCCCCGAGCCCCCGCGCCTGCGGCTCGATCTCGACCAGCTCAACCCGCGCGTGATCACCACGTCCACGACGACGCTGACCGTGTCCGGCACCGTGACGAACGTCGGAGACCGCCGCATCGCCCGTCCGCAGGTGCGGCTGCAGGTCGGCGAGCACCTGACCGGTGACCGCGAGCTGAAGGGCGTGCTGGCCGGCGAGCCGATCCAGGACAGCCCGCTCACCGACTTCACCACGCTCACGGAGACGCTGGAGCCGGGGCAGACCGCCAAACTCGCCGTCACCGTGCCGCTCACGGGCAAGAGCGCGCTCCAGCTCAGCCGGCCCGGTGTGTACCCGATGCTGGTCAACGTCAACGGCACGCCGGAGTTCGGCGGCCCGGCGCGGCTCGCGGCCGTGAGCCTGCTCATGCCGGTGCTGTCCGCGCCCGGGAAGCCGACGTCGCCGGGCAAGCACGCCGACGTCAGCGTGCTGTGGCCCATCACCGACAGCTCGCCGCACGTGCTGTCGTCCCCCTACGGCGGCCAGCTCACGCTCACCGACGACACCCTCGCGGCCGAGCTGAGCCCCAACGGCCGGCTGCAGTCCCTCGTCACGGCCGCCCGCGCGGCCCAGCAGTCGGACCCGAACGTCGGCGAGTCCTTGTGCTTCGCCGTCGACCCGGACCTGCTGCGCACCGTCAACGCGATGGCCGGCGGCTACGTCGTCGCCGGCGCGCCGGGCAAGGGCTCGCAGCTGGCACAGGACTGGCTGGCGCAGCTGCGTACGCTCGTCAACGGCCGCTGCGTGATCGCCCTGCCCTTCGCCGACGCCGACCTCACCACGCTGGGCAAGGTCCGCTCCGCCACCGGCACGCCCGACACCGGCCTGCTGAGCACGGCGCTCAGTGGCGAGGCGACGATCCGCGATCTTCTGCACACGCAGCCGCGCCCGGGCGTGCTCTGGCCCGACGGCACGCCCGACGACCAGGCGCTCACCGCGATGTCGGCGGCCGGCGTGCACACCGTGCTCACCGACGGGTCGAAGCTGCAGGCCGACGCGCCCGTCTCCGGCCCCGTCTCGCTGCCGGGCGGCCTGCGCGCCCAGCCGATCGACAGCGTCATCGCCGGCGCCATGACGGGTTCCGCGCCCAACCCCCAGACCGCGACCACCGTCGGCGCCGCGACGCAGCCCGCGATCGCGAGCCAGAACGGCCTCGCCGCCATCGCGTTCGAAGCCGGCCTCGGCCGCACCGGCACCGAGCCGGGCACGCAGCTGCTCGTCGCGCCGCCGCGGCGCTGGGACGTGCCGGTAGGCGAGCTCACCGCGTTCCTCCAGCACGTGGGCCAGCTGCTCGGCCCCGGCGGCGTCGCCACCGCCACGCCCCTGTCCGACCTGCTCGACCAGAACGCGTCGGGCACGGCGTCGTTCGCGGCCGGCACCCACGACCAGCCGCTGTCGGGGGGCGGGGACGTCGCCGACGCCCTGACGGACCTCGACGGCCAGGCCGCCGGCCTGCTCTCGGCCATGCGGATGGACACCACGCACCGCGTGCCGCCCGAGGACATCGTCGCGCCGGTGCGCACCGCCCTCGTGCGCGGCGCGTCCACGGCCTACCGCGTGCCCTCGGGCAGCACGGCCGGCGCGAACGCCGACGCAGAGCTCGCCGCGATCCGCGACCAGGTGACCGTGGAACAGCCGAAGCAGACGATCGCGCTCGCGTCCGGTTCGTCACCACTGCCCGTTTTCGTGAGCAACGGCCTCCCGGTGGGCATCACCGCGCAGATCGCGCTGAAGAACGAGGTCGGCATCCGCCCCGAGCAGGTGCAGAACTGGTTCATCCCGGCCAAGGGCGGCCAGAACGAGCTGCTGCAGATCGAGGCCCTGCGCGCCGGCCGCCTCAGCGTCGATGTGTCCTTGACCACCCCGGAGGGCACGCAGCTCGGCAGCACGGCGCGCTTCGAGCTGACCTCGACGGAGTACGGCCCGATCACGATCATCATCACCGTCGTCGCTGGTTGTGCGCTGCTCCTCCTGGCGTCGCGGCGGATCTACCGGCGGGTCAAGGAAGGCCGGGCCGCGAGGGCCGAATCGCGCTGAGTCCTCGGGGGACCGGGTATCGGAGGCCGTTCCCGATTACCCTGGGTCGACCGCTGCCACAATGGCAGGGACCCTGGCACCGAGGATTGGGCGCGCGTTGGACAGAGAGCCGGGCTTACCACCCGAGCGTGCGAGTCGTCCTCGGCGCGACGGCGCGCCTCCTCGTCGCGGCGAACGCACCGAGCAGCCGCGCCGCGCCGCCCGCGAAGGCCGGCGCCAGCCGCCGCCCCAGGGCCAGGTGCCGCCCGAACGTCGCCAGCTGCCACCGCCGGCCAACGGCCGCACGCGCCACCTGCCGGTCCCCGCCGAAGAGCGCCCCCAGCGCCCGGCCCCCGACGAGCACACAGAGCGGCCGAAACGCCGCGTACCCCCGCCTGTGCAGCAGGGACAGCCGCGTCAGGCGTCTCGCGCCCAGGCGACACCGCCGCCGCCCACCCGACGGCAGGCCGTTCCGCCGCCACCTCAATCACCGCCGCCGCAGGGCCGGGCGCCACTGCCACGGCCGGCCGCTTCACCCTCCGGCCCCTTGCCGCAACCCTCCGGTCCGCCTTCGGGACCTCAGCCGCTGCCACCGACCTCCGGACAGCACCCGGTGCCCCCGACCCCCGCGCCCCACCGTGGCCGCGGTCCGCGTCCGGGCTCGCCGGTCCGCCCGTGGCAGGAGGAGGCGCTGCGCGACCCCGAGGCCACGCGCTTCATCCCGCGCACCGCCGGCGTCCCGATGCCCGCCTCGCGGTGGCCGCTGGCCGACCCCGACTCGATGCGTCCGTACGACGCGCTGGCCACGCAGGTCATGCCGCGGATCGGCGACGCGCCACTGGTGCGGCCGGCCGAACCGGGCAGCACCGGTGAGCAGCCGGCCACCTCGGCGAAGGCGCCCTCGCTCGCGAAATCGAGCGGGCGGATGGCGATCGCATCGCTGATCAGCCGCATCACCGGCTTCCTCTGGAAGCTGTTGCTGGTGGCGGCGATCGGCGCGGGCGTGGCCAACGACTCGTTCAACGTCGCCAACACGATGCCGAACATCATCTTCGAGCTGCTCATGGGCGGTGTGCTCGCCAGCGTGGTGGTGCCGCTGCTCGTGCGCTCCCAGGACGACGAGGACGGCGGCGAGGCTTACACGCAGCGGCTGATCACAGTGGCGTTCACGCTGCTGCTCTTCGGCACCGTGATCGCGGTGGTGTGCGCGCCCGCGTTCACCTCCCTGTACGTGGACGGCTCCGGCCAGGCGAGCTCGGGGCTGACCACCGCGTTCGCCTACTTGCTGCTGCCGGAGATCTTCTTCTACGGCGTGTTCGCGCTGCTCTCGGCGATCCTGAACGCCAAGCACATCTTCGGCCCCACTGCGTGGGCGCCGGTGGTCAACAACATGGTGGTCATCTTCACCATCCTGGTCGTGTGGATCATGCCGGGGCAGATCGACACCGAGCACGTGTCGATCACCGACCCGAAGGTGCTCACGCTGGGCCTCGGCGTCACCGGCGGCATCGTGGCGCAGGCGATCATGCTGGTCCCGCCGCTGCTCAAGTCGGGTTTCCGGCCGAAGTGGCGCTGGGGCATCGACAGGCAGATGAAGGAGTTCGGCGGCCTCGCGCTGTGGATCGTCGGCTACGTGGCCGTGAGCCAGGTCGGCTACACGATCACCACCCGGGTGCTCACCAACGGCACCCCCGGCGGTGTCACGGCCTACGCCAACGCGTGGCTGCTGTTCCAGCTGCCTTACGGCGTCATCGGCGTCTCGCTGCTCACGGCGATCATGCCGCGGATGAGCCGCGCGGCCGCCGACGGCGACCACAAGAAGCTCATCGGCGACCTGTCCTACGCTTCGCGGATCTCGACGGTCACGCTCCTGCCGATCTCGGCGGTGATGACGATCGTCGGCTCGTCGATCGGCATCGCTCTGTTCACCATCGGCAAGGGCTCGGTCGAGAGCGCCGAGCGGCTCGGCGGCGCGCTGGCGATCTCCGCGTTCGCGCTGTTGCCGTTCGCGTTGGTCCAGCTGCAGATGCGCGTGTTCTACGCGATGAAGGACGCTCGCACGCCCACCCTGATCATGGTTGTGATGACGCTGGTCAAGGTGCCGCTGCTGTACCTGTGCCCGGTGCTGCTCTCGCCGGACAACGTGGTGCTCGGCGTGATGATGGTTAACGCGCTCACGTACGTCGTCGGCGCGATGCTCGGTCAAGTCTGGCTTTGGGTCACGCTCGGCAACCTGCGCAGCAAACGGGTGCTCGGGGTGATCCTCTTCACGGTCGTCGCGAGTGTCCTCGGCGTCGGGGCCGCGTGGCTCGTGGGCCAGATCGTGCCCGACTCCTTGGGGCTCAAACTGCATGCGTGGATCACGCTCTTCCTGCAGGGGATCGTGGGCATCGGCGTGTCGTTCGGCGTGCTCATGGCCCTGAAGGTGGAGGAGCTGAGGCCGGCGACGTCGAGGATCACCCGATTGATCAAGCGCGGGTAACGATTGATTCACGACTGACGACGCTTCCTCCAGACCTGATCCGGGTACCCTCGGGGCGGGAGCGCGACGCGGGAGAGAAGCGGTGGACACGAGACGGAGCGAACAGGCAGGGGAGGCCAACCGTGCGGGCATTCGTGCCCAGGGCGGTTCGCTGGCCCCGGGCCGGGTCGTCGGCGACGGCCGGTACCGCCTGCTCGCGCAGTTCGGGGTGGACGAACGAGCCGCCGCGCACCTGTGGCGGGCACGGGATGGGCAGCTCAAGCGCGATGTCGCGCTGACGCTGCTGGTCGGTGATCCGGCTGATCCGGAGGCCGCGAGGCTGGCCCGGCGAACGCTGGAGCGCGCGGCGCACGCGTCGAAGTTCGGCCACGGCGGGGTCGCGCGGGTGCTCGACGTGCTGAGCCTCGGCAGTGGCGTGACCTCGAACGAGGGACTTCTCGGCGTTGTCGTCGCGGAGTGGACCAAGGGCAGCGACCTGGTGGACCTGGTCGCGCAGCGGCCCGTGGCGCCTGCCGCGGCCGCGCGCATGGTGCAGGCGCTCGCCGAAGCGGTGGAGCACGCGCACCAGAACGGCCTGGTCCTCGGTCTGGACCACCCCCAGCGGCTGCGCCTGACGCCCAACGGCGCGTTGAAGCTGGCGTTCCCCGGCCCGCTGCCGGACGCGACGCTGCGCGACGACGTCAAGGCCCTCGGCGCCGTCCTTTACCTCCTGCTCACCGGACGCTGGGCGCTGCCGGGCGGGCCGCCCGCGATCCCCGCGGCGCCGTTGACCCCGCAGGGCCACGTCGTGCCGCCGCGGACGCTGGTCCCGGCTGTGCCGCCCGAGCTGTCCTCGCTGGCCGTGCGAACGATCGAGGACGGCGGCAACGGCGGGATCCGTACGAGCTCGGCCATCCTGCGCGTGCTCGACCAGGCCGCCGAGGCCGAGGAGCGCACGCAGCTGATCAAGGCCGTCGGCGAGAACGCCACGAGCGAGGCCGACGGCACGATCTGGACCACGAAGAAGCCGGTGAAGGACGTCGCGCGGCGGCGGAAGCTGGCGTTCGGCGTGACGGTGCTGGTCGTCGCCACCGTGCTGATCCTGGCGTGGGGCGGGTTGATGCTGATCAACCTGTTCCAGGGCGATTCCAAGGCGAGCGGTCCGACGATCAACGTCGCGGCGCCCACGTCGAGTGCCGCGCCGCCGCCCGCGAACTCGGCGGCGCCCCCGCCGTCGTCGCCGGCCGCGCCGAAGCTCGGCCAGGCGGTGGAGCCGAAGGCGGCCACGATCTACAACCCCAAGGGCTCGGGCGACAACTCCGGCCGGGTGAAGAACACGATCGACGGCGACCCGGGCACGGTCTGGCGCACCGACCAGTACCAGCAGCAGCTGCCGACGCTGAAGCCCGGCGTCGGGTTCGTGGTGCAGTTCGACGACCCGGTGAAGCTCGCGCAGGTGAAGATCGCGGCCGACAGCCCCGGCACGAAGATCGAGATCCGCTCGGCCGACACCAAGAACCCGAAGCTGGACGACACCAAGGTGGTCGGCACCGGTGACCTCAACGCCACCGACACGACGATCGACCTCCAGACGCCGACGGAGAGCCAGTACTTCGTCGTGTGGATCACCCAGCTGGGCGACGACAGCGACGGCGGCTTCATCAGCGAGATCGGAGACGTGAGCTTCCTGCCTGCGGGGTGATCGACATCTCCCACTCAGTAGGCTCTGCCGGGTGACGGCTGCAGCTCCCACGGACGCGGATCTCATAGCGGCGCACGCCGCCGGTGATCCGCATGCGTTCAGCGAACTCGTCCGGCGGCACCGTGATCGTCTGTGGGCGGTGGCCCTGCGGACGCTGCGTGATCCGGAGGAAGCCGCCGACGCGTTGCAGGAGGCGTTCATCTCGGCCTTTCGCGCGGCGGGAAACTTCCGCGCCGAGTCGCAGGTGACCACGTGGCTGCACCGCATCGTCGTCAACGCGTGCCTCGACCGCATCCGCCGCAAGCAGGCGCGTCCCACCGTTCCCCTGCCCGAGGCCGGCTTCAACGAGCCGGCCTCGCCGCGCGACTCGATGTCCGAGAAGGAGACGAGCCTGCTCGTGCGCGAGGCGCTGGAGCAGCTGCCCGAGGAGCAGCGCGCGCCGATCGTGCTCGTCGACGTCGAGGGCTATTCCGTGGCCGAGACGGCGAAGATGCTCGGCATCGCGGAAGGCACGGTCAAGAGCCGCTGCGCGCGAGGAAGGGGCAAACTCGCGAAGGTTCTGGGGCACCTGCGGAACCCGGATGCGAATGCGAACGTCCCAACTCACGAAAGCAAACGCAGGAGCGCCACTTCGGACGGGTCCCGGAGTGCCGGGCGAGCCGACCGCTCGCCGGGGAACGGGGAGGCACGATGACGGACGAGAGTCGGGGGGTCGGCGGGACCGTCGGTCCGCCTTGGTCTGTCGACGTGCTGGCCGACCTCCACGCCGGCGTGCTGGACGAACACGAGGCGGCGCGGCTGTGGCCGCGGGTGCAGGCGGACCCCGAAGCGCGCGCGATCATCGAAGCTCTCGAGGCGACCACAGCCGATCTGGCCGCTCTGGCTCACGAGCCGGCGCCGCCGATGCCGGCCGAGTTCGCCGCGCGGATCGACCAGGCGCTGGCCGCCGAGGCCGCGTCCCGGCAGGCCGCCCCCTTTCCGGCGTCCGGTTCCGCTTCGGTACCGGCATCGGTTGAGCCCGGCGTGGCGCCCGTGGTGGACCTCGCGGCAGCACGGCGGCGGCGGAACAAGCGGCTCGGCTGGGGCGCGGGGATCCTGACGGCGGCCGCTGCGGCGATCGTCGCGATCGCCGTGACGGTGCCCGGCCCGGCCCAGGAAACCGGCACTGGCGTGGCCGCTCCGGCACCGGCGGGACCGTCCGTGGGTAGCGACGGCAGCGGGGCGGAAGCGCTGCTGGGCGGAGCCATGGGCGTACGCGACTTCGGCCCGCTTCAGGACGAGCAGCGCCTCGACGCGTGCGTCAGCGCGGCCGGTCTGGACCCGGACGTGCGGCCGGAGGGCATCCGACCGGTGACCGTCGAGGGCAAGCCCGGCGTGCTGGTCATCTACACGACGGGTCAGCTCGCGCAGTTCCGTCTGGTGGCCTTCGGGGCCGACTGCGGGCCGGGTCACGCCGACAAGCTGTTCGACAAGGTCGTCGGCAAGAAATAACCGCTGGTCGGGACGGGCGAGTAGCGGCCGTCACCGTCGGGAACACCGCCACCTACCATCGTGTTGAGACCAGAGCACAGGTCACTACGAGCGGAGGTTCACGGGTGGCTGCCGAGGAAATCAGGAACCTGATCATCGTCGGGTCGGGTCCCGCCGGTTACACGGCCGCGGTCTACGCGGCTCGCGCGCAGCTCGAACCGTTGGTGTTCGAGGGCACGCAGTTCGGTGGTGCGCTGATGACGACCACGGAGGTCGAGAACTTCCCCGGCTTCCGAGACGGCATCCAGGGCCCGGACCTGATGGAAGAGATGCGCAAGCAGGCCGAGCGCTTCGGCGCCGAGCTGCGCGCGGAGGACGTCGAGTCGCTGGAGCTGACGGGCGACGTCAAGTACGTGGTCGCGAACGGCAAGCGGTACGCCGCGCGCGCGGTCGTCCTCGCGATGGGCGCTGCGGCGCGCTACCTGAACGTGCCCGGTGAGCAGGACCTGCTCGGCCGCGGTGTGTCGGCCTGTGCGACGTGTGACGGTTTCTTCTTCCGCGACCACGACATCGCCGTGGCCGGCGGTGGTGACTCCGCGATGGAGGAGGCGACCTTCCTGACGAAGTTCGCCAAGTCCGTCACGATCGTGCACCGCCGTGACGAGTTCCGCGCGTCCAAGATCATGCTGGAGCGCGCCCGCGCGAACGACAAGATCAAGTGGCAGCTGAACTCCCAGATCACCGGGGTGGAAGGCGACGGCACCGTCAAGGGCCTGAAGGTCACGGACACGAAGACCGGCGACGAGAAGACGCTGGACGTCACCGGTTTCTTCGTCGCGATCGGTCACGACCCGCGCAGCGCGCTCGTGCGCGGCCAGGTCGACGTCGACGAGGACGGCTACGTGGTGACGCAGGGGCGCACGTCCTACACGAACGTGCCGGGCGTCTTCGCGGCCGGTGACCTCGTGGACCGCACCTACCGTCAGGCCATCACGGCGGCGGGTTCCGGGTGCAGCGCGGCCATCGACGCGGAACGATGGCTGGCGGAGCACGGCGACGAGAACGCCCACGAGGCGTCCGAGCTGGTCGGCGGCGGCTACGGCGCCGGCACCCACTGACCTTCCGACACTGACGTTCCGACACTGACGTTCCGACACTGACTTTCCGATACCGACCACCCGAAGGAGAAACCATGGGCAACAACACCGTCAAGGTGACCGACAAGTCGTTCGTGGACGACGTCCTGACCAGCGAAAAGCCGGTCCTGGTCGACTTCTGGGCGACCTGGTGCGGACCTTGTAAGATGGTCGCCCCGGTGCTCGAGGAGATCGCGGCCGAGAACGGCGAGAAGCTGACCGTCGCGAAGCTCGACATCGACGAGAACCCGAACACGGCGCGTGACTACCAGGTGATGTCCATCCCGACCCTGATCCTGTTCCAGGGTGGCAAGCCGGTGAAGCAGATCGTCGGCGCGAAGCCGAAGGCGGCTCTGCTGTCCGACCTGAAGGACATCCTCTGATCGAGGCGGCGCTGTCCAGCTGCTGAGAACCCGGGCCTGCGGGAATCGCCTCGCGGGCCCGGGTTCTCGCACGTTCGGGCGAAGTGTCCGTGGCCATGATCACGCAGGTGCACGGGCGTGTCCGTCCTGCGGCGGCTTGCGCACTCCCGGGCACACTGACCGGGCCTGCGCGCTCACCGAGAGTTCACAGGGCACAATAGGTGCCCTGGGCTTACACCCACACAGGTTTTCTGTTTTCGCATCGAGCCGGTTTCGGTGCCCTAGGAAGAGCGAGGAGTGCATGCGGGTACTCCGCCGCGGTGACGCCGGTCCGGACGTCGCCGAGATCAGGTCGATCCTTGCCGGGATGGACCTGCTCCCGCCGGTGGCGGGGACCGAGCAGTACGGCACCTTCGACGCCGCAGTCGAGCACGCCGTACGGGCCTTCCAGCAGCGTCGTGGGCTGATCACCGATGGGGTGGTCGGCCCCGCCACATTTCAGGCGATGAAGGGCGCGAGCTTCCACCTGGGGAGCCGTCCGCTGCAGTACATGCTGTCCTCGCCCGTCCAGGGCGACGACGTGTTCGCGCTGCAGGAGCGCCTCACCGAACTCGGCTTCGACGCCGGCCGCCCCGACGGGTATTTCGGCCCCCAGACCGAACGCGCCCTGCGCACCTTCCAGCGCGACATGCGCCTCGAACCCGACGGCATCTGCGGCCCGGCCACCATCCGCGAGCTGCACCGGCTTTCGTCGCCCCGCGCCCGCGGCGGCCGCCCCGTCTTCCTGCGCGAACAGGAACAGGTCCGCCAGGCCGGCCCCCGCCTGCGCGGCAAGCGCATCGTCATCGACCCCGGCCACGGCGGCGAAGACCTCGGCGTGGTCGCCGGCGGCCTGCGCGAAGCCGACATCGCCTGGGACCTCGCCCGGCGGCTGGAAGGCCGCATGCAGGCCACCGGCATGGAAGCCCTGATCTCGCGCGGCCCCAACCACAGCCCCACGGACTTCGAACGCGCCCGCTTCGCCAACGACGCCGGCGCGGACCTGTTCCTGTCGCTCCACAGCGACAGCAACCCCAGCCCCCGCGCCCAGGGCATCGCCAGCTTCCACTTCGGCACCGGCAACGGCACCACGTCGACCGTCGGCGAGCTCCTCGCGGGCTTCATCCAGCGCGAGGTCGTGGCCCGCACCGGCCTCCGCGACTGCCGCACCCACTACAAAACGTGGGAAATCTTCACCCGCACGCGCTGCCCCGCCGTCCGCGTGGAGATCGGCTACCTCACCAACCCGGACGACAGCCGCAAACTCGGTGACCCCGCCTTCCGCGACATCGTCGCCGAGGGCATCCTCATCGCCGTCAAGCGCCTGTACCTGCTGGGTGAGGGCGACCAACCCACGGGCACCTTCACCTTCGCGGACGTGCTGGCGCACGAGCTGGCCAAGGCTGAGTAGGTCCTTCTTTTTCTGCTCCACAACCCCCGCATCTTCGCGACTGAGCCGGGCCCTCCCTCCCGAGGCCCGGCTCACGTCTTTCCCTGCCACTCCGCCGGCAACGCCCGGATCCGCGGCTCGAACGCACCCGCCACCAGGTCTTACGGTGACTGCCCTCCACCACCTGTCTCGCACTGCGGTTCGCCTACCCCTGGCCCTTTGGCCGCTGGGCCGCGCGCAGTGGCGCCTGGCGCTACTGCGCGGCTGCAGGCGGCCGGGCTCGGCCATCAGCTCTCCGATGCCGGCCTCCTGCCGCGACTCGCCGCTCTGCCGGTGCGGATCATCAGTCGCGGCTGGGCTCTGATTGCCGGTTACTGATCGCGGCTTCCCTCGACTTGCCACGAATCACCGAGGTGTGGGCCTCGCCCGGACCAAGTTCCGATCACTGGCCGCCGATCGCCGCCCGGCCAGGGGACGCAGGACTCATCCCCAGTCACCGACCACCGACCGCGACTTCCGATGACAGAGCCATCGCTTTCCACAGCCCAGGCTGGTCGCCGGGAAGTCCCACCGATTTCCGCAACCAAGCCACTGCCCGGCCGGCGCTTGGCACGTGCTCTGCACCACCGGGCGCCGACCGCCAACGACTACCCAGTCGCTACTGCACCCGGACGCAAGCCCTGCCATCGGACTAGTTCCCGCTCAGCAGCCGGTGCACTGGGTCAGGTTTTGCTTCACCCAGCTCTGAACTCTGACCAATCCTCGGTGCTCAGCAATGCGTTAATCGCAGGCCGCCCGCTGCCGGGCCGCACTCCTCGTCGCCGGGGCCAGTCGCTGCTGCGCAGAGACCGGGGCCGGGTTCCGACCGCTGCCCGGCGAGCTTCGATCAGCACTCGTTGGTCGAAGCTCGCGAGGGCCGATCCGCTGGTCTGCGCCCATTGCATTGCTGAGGCCTTGCCGAGAGACCGGCTCGCCAGGTTTGTAGCTGCGTACCTTTGATCGCTGGCCGGTGCTATTGGTTGCCAACTCACACCATCTCAGTCGATGGCTCCAACCCGGGGCCGCGAGGCGTCAGCCGTCAGAACGCCTCGGCGCCGTTCGGCAGCCCTGGGTTGGTTCCGCCGTTCGGCAGCCCCTGGATTGGTGGCGCCGTTCGGCAACCCCTGCGTTGGTGCCGCCGGTGGGGCCCCGGTTGGCGCAGCGAAGGCCCTTCAAGCTCGAAGTCGCCCACGTCGTGTCATCCGGGCGCGGCCGAAGGTCGCCGACCCCTGCCGCCGATCCGCCGCCGCTCCAGCCGAGGGCGCACAGCCCACCTGAACCTCAGGCGATCCCGAGCTCTACCCGCCACACCCATCCCGGCCAAACCACCGCCACCGCAGCCTCGCGCCCCACGTCCGCCCAACCCCTCACCCGGCCGTAGCACCTTCGGTGGACGACTTACCCACACCCACTCTGGGTAGTCGCTCGCATCCCTCGCAACCAGCCGCGCTCAAGGCATGACGCACCGCCCACCGCTGGCGCCCTGTGCACAACTACGGCCCGGACCTCACCCCAAGCGGTGCACGGGCCAACCCGGGTGGAGTAGTCCACCGTCAACCCGACAACCGGAGCCACGCAACCGCTTCGACCGCCCCAGCCGACCGCCACAACCCATTGCGCCCGCCCCGCCGGGGACACACCACACCTTGGGGCAGCCCCCGCCCTCCTCGGGGGGCGTCCCCAAATCCAGTCTACTCATCCACAGGTTTTCCACCGCGCCTATCAGGGATCTGTGGATAACTCGGGGTTTCTTCCACAGTTGTGCACAGCTGGGTAAATCGGGTATTTCGGGCTGGGTAAGACCGTGGTAGGCGGGCGTAGCGAAGATCTTTCGGGGGGTGTGTCGAAGGGGTGGGGTCGGTGGCGACGTTCGGGGTGACGAGACAAGGAGGGCTGCCATGGGTGGCACGAAGTTGACCTCGGACGATGCGGTGCGTACGGCAACCGGGCGAGGGTTCGGTGAGTGGGGTGAGGTGCTCGACGCGTGGGGAGCGCGTGGTCAGGGCCACGGGGAGATCGTCCGCCGGCTCGTCGAGGAGCATCGGGTGGGCAATTGGTGGGCACAGACAGTGACCGTCGAGTACGAGCGGTCCCGGGGGTTGCGGCCGCGCAACGGGGGTCGGGACGGGCTGTTCACGGTGAGTGCGAGCCGGACGATCGACGCGAGCGTCGAGGATGTGTACAACGCCGTGGCCGAACCGGCCGCGAGGGAAGAGTGGCTCGACGGTGATCAGCTCACCACCAGAACGACGCAACGGAACAAGACGGCGCGGTTCGACTGGGGCGACGGGGCTACGAGGGTCAACGTCGGATTTGTCGACAAAGGCACAAAGACTCAGCTCGCCCTGGCGCACGAGCGCATTGTCGACGAAGAGACAGCCAACGACCTGAAGGCCTACTGGCGCGACAGCCTCACCAAGCTCAAGAAGCAGCTCGAGAGCAGCTGATCAAGCCCGCCCGAGACTCGGCTCCGCGGTCGTAATCGTCACCTGGCCGAGCAGCCGCTCCAACGCCGCCTCGACGTCTTCCTTCCAGGTGATCGCCGAACGCAGCTCCAGCCGCAGCCGCGGCCACTTCGAGTGCGGCCGCACCGTCTTGAAGCCGACGCTCTGCAGGAAAGCCGCCGGCAGCACGCACGTGTGCTGGCCCATCGGGTCGAGCTCGTCGGGCACGGCATCGCCGAAAGCCTCGATGGCGCGGACGCCACGTTTGGTCAGGTCCTTCGCCACAGCCTGCACGAGCATCCGGCCGAGGCCGCCGCCGCGGAACTCCGGCAGGACCTGGAACGCGGTAAGCAACACGGCGTCGGCGCTGGGCGGCGACGTGGGGAAGGCCAGGGAGCGCGGCACGGCGTTCGGCGGCGCGTACAGCACGAAGCCGACCGGCAGCGTGTCGCTGTAGACGATGCGGCCGCAGGAGCCCCACTCCAGCAGCACGCTGGACACCCATGCTTCCTTCTCGACCTCGGTGGAGCCGAACTCCTCCGCCTGGGCCTTGAGGTGCGGCGCGAGCTCCCAGTAGACGCACCGGCGGCAGCTCTTGGGCAGGTCTTCGAGGTTGTCGAGTGTGACGCCCACCACGCGACGCGACACCTGAAACCTCCCCGAATCCCTCACGACCGGCATCCGCTCCCCGCAAGAGCGCAGGAACGACCGGAAGAGCCACTCGAAGAATAGGACGATGTGATGAGCGCCGGAAGAGCGGGGACCAGGAAGAGGCCCTGGTTACACTCGATGGATCTACCCGTAGGTACCACCGAGCCCTCAGGTGTGTCGATGACCGAGAACCGCCCCGTCAAGCCGCAAGCCGGCCGCCACAATCTCGACCCTCACCTCGACCGGTACGCAGCGCGCACCGCCGGGATGACCGCTTCGGAGATCCGGGCCCTCTTCGCGGTGGCGAGCCGGCCCGAGGTCGTGTCGCTGGCCGGCGGCATGCCGAACCTTGCCGCGCTGCCGCTGGACACGCTGTCGGCGCGGGTGGCGGAGATCATCGCCGACGAGGGTCTCGTGGCACTGCAGTACGGGTCGGCCCACGGCATCCCCACGCTGCGCGACCAGATCTGCGAAATCATGGCTCTCGAGGGCATAAAGGCGCACCCGGACGACGTCGTCGTCACCGTCGGTTCGCAGATGGGCCTCGACATGGTCACTCGCCTGTTCTGCGACCCCGGTGACATCGTGATCGCCGAAGGCCCTTCGTACGTCGGCGCGCTCGGCTCGTTCGCGGCGTACCAGGCGAAGGTTGTGCACGTCGCGATGGACGACCAGGGGCTCGTGCCCGACGGGCTGCGCGAGGCGCTGCGGCAGGCCGAGAAGACGGGCCGGCGCGTCAAGTTCCTTTACACCATCCCGAATTTCCACAACCCCGCCGGCGTCACGCTCGCTGTGGAACGCCGCGCGGAGATCGTGGAGATCTGCCGCGAGCACGGTGTGCTGATCGTCGAGGACAACCCGTACGGGCTGCTCGGCTTCGACGGCCAGACCTACCCGGCGCTGCGCTCGATCGACCCTGACAACGTGGTGTACCTCGGCTCGTTCTCGAAGACGTTCGCCTCCGGCCTGCGCGTCGGCTGGGTGCTCGCGCCGCACGCCGTGCGTGAAAAGCTTGTGCTGGCAGCGGAATCAGCGACGCTGTGCCCGCCCACGTTCAACCAGATGATCGTCTCGCGCTACCTCGCGACGCACGATTGGAAGGGCCAGATCAAGAAGTTCCGCGAGAACTACCGCGAGCGCCGCGACGCGATGATCTCGGCGCTGAACCAGTACCTGCCGCCGGGCTGCTCGTGGACGATGCCCGAAGGTGGCTTCTACGTGTGGGTCACCGTGCCGGAAGGTGTTGACACCAAAGCGATGTTGCCGCGTGCGGTCACCGCGCGCGTGGCGTACGCGTCGGGTACCGGCTTCTACGCCGACGGTTACGGCTCGCGCCAGATGCGCCTGTCGTACTGCTACCCGACGCCCGAACGGATCCGCGAAGGCGTGCGCCGGCTCGCGGCGGTGCTGGAGTCCGAAATGGATCTCAGCCGTACCTTCGGTAGCGTGAAGGCACGCACCATCTCGGGGCCCGAAACCCCGTCGCCGGACACGGTCTGACCGGTCCGCAGCAAAACCTAAGGAGTTCCCACGGTGGTCGACCGTACCGTTGCCGTGCTCGCAGGCGGGCTTTCCCACGAACGCGACGTCTCCCTCCGTTCGGGCCGCCGGCTTTCGGCCGCGCTGCGCTCCGAGGGGCTCACGGTGGAGGAGTGGGACACCGACGCCGGGCTGATCGAGCGCCTGCGTACGCAGCGTCCTGACGCCGTTGTCGTCGCGCTGCACGGCGGTGAAGGTGAGAACGGCTCCGTGCAGACGGTGCTGGAAATGCTCGGCGTGCCCTTCGTCGGCACGAGTTCGCAGGGCTGCCGTCGCGCGTGGGACAAGCCGACCGCGAAGGCGTTCGTACAGCAGGCCGGTTTCTCGACGCCGGACTGGATTGTGTTGCCCCACAGCACTTTCCGTGAACTCGGCGCGCAGTCGGTGCTCGACGCGATGGTGGAGCGTCTCGGCCTGCCGATGATCCTCAAGCCGGACCAGGGTGGCTCGGCGCTCGGCACGCAGGTCGTGCGCGAGGCGTCGGAACTGCCCGCGGCGATGGTCGGCTGCTTCGCATACGGCGACACCGTGCTGGCGGAACGCTTCATCGACGGGGTCGAGGTGGCCGTGACCGTAGTCGAAGGTGAGCACGGCGCCGAGGCGCTGCCGGCCGTCGAGATCGTGCCGGAGAGCGGCGTCTACGACTACACCGCCCGCTACACGGCCGGCCTCACTGACTTCTTCACGCCGGCGCGCATTTCCGAAGACGCGGCGAAGGCCGTCGGCGAGCTGGCCGTGGCGGCGCACCGCTGGCTCGGCTTGCGCGACATCTCGCGCACCGACGCCGTGATCACTGCCGACGGCACGGTGCAGTTCCTCGAGGTGAACCTGTCGCCGGGTCTTACCGAGACGTCGACGGTGCCGATGGCCGTTGAGGCGGCGGGGAAGTCGCTCGGGTCGGTGTTCGCGGATCTCGTGGCACGGGCCGTTGCGCGCTGATCACCGCGCTCGGTAGAGGTCGCGCAGCAACGCGATTTCGGCGCCGTGGTGCAGCACTTCCTGGTTGACCCACCACACGATCTCGAGGAACGGCTCGTCAGGATCGCTGCCGTGGGGATAGGTGCACAGGCCCACGGTGTCGAGTGCTGCGTCGTCGACGCTCAGCAAAGCTTTCCGCCACGCAGCTGCGCCGGTTTGGAACGCGGCGGTCGCGGTTGCGGCGTCGCCGGTATCCAGGTAGTCGTCGCGGGTCAGCGTGTGGCTGCCTGACGTGTGGTCGGCGCGCTGGATCAGCATTTCGCTCAGGTGGCTCAGCCGCCACGCGATCGTCGTGACGGGCGGCGGCGACGGGTGGGGGTGGGGAGCCGAGTCGCGGCCCCACTCGCCGCGGCCGGCAAGGAACGTCGCGCGTGGCCCCGGTCCGTCGGAGTGCCGCCGCACCGACCAACAGTCCGGCGTCGGCTCCCACCGGAGCTCGTCGTCGGCCATCGGTTCGACGGGGACGGGGGTTCCGTCGCCGCTGTCGACCGCCGGCCCGTCGAGCCGATCGACGAGTCGCTCGCACGCGAAGTCGAACTGACTCAGTAGCGGAGCCAAGCGCGGAGGGATCACGGGATGCTCCTTCGGGAGAGCTGGTTCCGCCAACTCTCCCGGATTCCGCGCCGCACGACCTCCGATTTTCCCGCGCCCGCGGCGACCACCCAGAGTGCCGGTCCGTGTCCCGGTGAGCAATCATCACCGTGACGAAACGACCCGGGGTGATCCCTAGTCGGTTTCCTCTGTCCGATTCGCCGTTTTTTCGTTCGAGTTCGCGTCGATGAGCGAGACGATGCGTTCAAGGTCGTCGACCGAGCCGAACTCGAGAACGATGCGGCCCTTGCGGCGACCGAGGTCGACCTTCACGCGGGTGTCGAAACGATCGGAGAGGCGGTTGGCCAACTCCTGCAGACCCGGTGCCTGAATCGGCTTGCGGGGAGCGGCCTTCGGCTTCGCCGGCTTTTCGTTCTTCTTCAGCGTGACGGCTTCTTCGGTGGCGCGCACCGACATGCCCTCCGCGACGATCCGGGCGGCCAGCTCTTCCTGGCTCTCCGGATCTTCGAGCGACAGCAACGCCCGCGCGTGCCCGGCCGAAAGCACACCCGCGGCCACGCGGCGCTGCACGGCCAGCGGCAGCTTGAGGAGGCGGATCGTGTTGGTGATGACGGGGCGGCTGCGGCCGATGCGGCTGGCGAGCTCTTCGTGCGTGACCGCGAACTCGTCGAGCAGCTGCTGGTACGCGGCCGCCTCTTCGAGCGGGTTCAGCTGGACGCGGTGGATGTTCTCCAGCAGTGCGTCGCGGAGCATGGACTCGTCGGCGGTCTGCCGGACGATCGCGGGGATCGCCTCGAGCTCCGCCTGCTGCGATGCCCGCAGGCGCCGCTCGCCCATGACGAGCTCGTACTCGCCGTCGCCCAATTCGCGGACGACGATGGGCTGCATGAGCCCGAACTCGCGGATGGAGTGTTCGAGTTCGGCGAGCGCTTCTTCGTCGAAGAACTGGCGGGGCTGCTTCGGGTTTGGCTTGACGGCGCTGACCGGGATCTCCCGGTAGACCGCGCCGGCGACCTCACCGCTGACGGGAGTCGCCGCGCCGTTGGCCGCGAACCAGCCCTTCTCCTCACGCGCCGCCTTGTCCGCGGACGTGCCACCTTCGACGGCGGAGGGCGCCGGGCCGGCCGTGGTGGCCGGCCCGGTCGGGATCAAGGCCGCGAGCCCTCGCCCCAGCCCTCCTCTGCGCTCAGTCATGCGGTACTGCTCCTTCCTTCGGTCGCGCCACGCTCCGCGATCTCCTTGGCGGCGTCGAGGTAGCTCATGGCGCCGCGTGAACCGGGGTCGTAGGAGAGCACGGTCTGACCGTAGCCAGGCGCCTCCGAGACCTTCACACTGCGCGGGATGACGGTCTTCAGGACAGTGTCGCCGAAGTGGTTGCGGACCTCGTTCGTGACCTGGTCCGCGAGCTTGGTGCGCCCGTCGTACATCGTCAGCAGGATCGTGGAGACGCGGAGCTCACGGTTGAGGTGCTGCTGCACGAGTTCGATGTTGCTCAGCAGCTGCCCCAGACCTTCCAGCGCGTAGTACTCGCACTGGATCGGGATGAGCACCTCCTGCGCGGCCACCATCGCGTTGACTGTGAGAAGGCCGAGCGACGGCGGGCAGTCGATGAAGACGTAGTCGACGCCGATCTGATCGAGGACCTCGGACGAGAGCGCCTCCTTGAGCCGCGTCTCGCGGCTGGCCATGGAGACGAGCTCGATCTCCGCACCGGCGAGGTCGATCGTCGCGGGGACGCAGAACAGGTTCGCCGACTGGTCGCTGACGGCGGCCGCCTCAGCGAGCGACACCTCGCCGATGAGCACCTCGTAGATCGACGGCGTGCCCGAGCGGTGGTCGATGTCGAGCGCGGTGCTGGCATTGCCCTGGGGGTCGAGGTCGATAACCAGAGTCTTCAGCCCGTGCACGGCAAGTGCGGCGGCCAGGTTGACGGTGCTCGTTGTCTTACCGACGCCGCCCTTCTGATTGGCGACCGTCAGCACCCGGCGATGGGTCGGGCGGGGGAGCATGCCCTCCTTCGGGTGCAGGACGCTCGCGGCGCGGACGGCTTCTTCGGCGATCGGCGTCCAGCCCAAGTCGTGGCCGGTGCTCGCAGGGTCGGACGGGCGGGGATTCACCGGTCTCGGCACCTCCTCTTGATTAGACGACTCGTTGGCGTTCGGACCGCGGTGTTTCACGTGGAACGTCGCGGCCGCACTCGTACGCTTAGCTCCGCCTGCCGCGTGGCCGGGACGGCTTCGGTGGCAGGCGGCGGATCATCACGACCGTGCTGGGGACCTCGAGCACTGCCTTCCCACACTCGGCGAGTTCTGGATCGGCACCGCCGGCCTTCCGCACAGCCACGCGGTCCCGCTCGATTTCCTCTCCCGCGCTGGCCCCCTTGAGCGCAACCAGACGACCTTCGGGGCGAACCAGCGGAAGACACCAGCCCGCGAGGCGAGCGAGAGGAGCAACAGCGCGAGCGGTGACGACGTCAGCGCCACCCAGCTGCTCGCGCACAGACCGCTCCTCGGCACGTCCACGCACGATGGTGATCGGGAGTTCCAGCTTCTCGGCGACCTCGGCCAGCCAGTCGACCCGGCGGGCCATGGGTTCGAGGAGAACGATAGCGAGGTCCGGTCGAGCGATCGCCAGCGGCACACCCGGAAGCCCAGCCCCCGACCCGACGTCCACCACGCGCGCCCCGTCGGGAATTTGCTCCCCGATCACAGCCGAGTTCAGCACGTGTCGCTCCCACAACCGCTCCACCTCACGCGGCCCGATCAGCCCCCGCTCGACCCCATGCGTAGCCAGCAACTCCACGTACCCAGCCGCCCGGTCCACCCGCTCGCCGAACACCTCCGCCGCCGCGGTCCGCACCATCGCGGTGGCGCCGTCCAAGCTCACGAAACCCACTCCTCGGTCCGCGCGTTTCACGTGAAACGCGCTCGTTCGATTGTCCCCGATGCCGAGCTCAAATCGAGCCGACAGACCGCAACTGTGGACAACTCCACTCAGGGAGCCGAGTGTCCACAGCCGTGTTCCACGTGAAACCGCGACGGTGGGTGGCGCTCAGGGAGGTGCGCCGTTTCACGTGAAACGCCACGGTTGTAATTCGGGCGGGCAAGCCTCGGAGGTTCGGTCCACCCGAGGGATCGGGTGGGGGGTACGCCAGATCGATCGGGTCCGGCAAATCGCCCGGCGCTGCGTAGCCAGCGGGCGGGCAGGGTCGACAAGCGCGCCAGCGAACTGACAGGCGAGGTACTCCACTGCTAGGCCGGCGAGCCGGAGGATGAGGATCGTGGCCCGGCATCACCAGGACAGGCCGACACGGACACCCATTGGCCCGCCGTCGGGCGCCACCAATAACCGAGGGGAATCCTCCTCGACGAAAGGGCGCGAACGCTTGGGCAAGGGGATAGGTCGACAACGGAGCAGGCGGCTTCGGCGGCGCCACCGAGAAACCGACACGCGGAGCGGTCAGTCAGGCGAACCGACAGCGGGCCCGCCGGCCCACGAGCGAACATGCCGCCGCATGAGTCGACCGGCCGACCGATCCGCGAACAGCGGCGTGGGCAAGCGCAGCACCCGGCTCGGAATGCAAGCGGGCAAGCATGGAGGAGTGGCCGGAAGGCGACGGCATGGACCGCTCGCGAGCTGAACGGACGAGCCAAGGAACACGAAGTTGGGCCCGGGTCGAAGGTCATAGGCCGCCCTTCTTTGCCCAGCCTCCTCGGCTCGCAGCCCTCGCTGCGGCGCGCAAGCTGAGCGCCGACTCGGAGCAAGGTTCGGTGGGCACGGCGCAGCGGAGTGGTCGTGACACTGGTGCGGCGATCTGTTGGGTCGAGCGGAGGCTCCCGGATGAGCCAGGGCGCCCAAGCGGACGACGCTCGATCGGTCCGAGCGCGTGGCGGTGGATGAGTGCGGGGCCGCGGCCAGGCATCCGCTCTAGCGGCTGCCTGGCGTGGGGCGCATCCGGGCAATCGCTCGGCTACGCCGACGGACGACCGGCAGCCCGCGACACGACCGGGCTCGCCGAGCGGTAGATGAGGTGTGGGTCGCTGCGAGTGCGAGCCCGCAGGTCCGAACTGCGGAGCAGCCGGCGACCAGGCGGCTCGATGAGCCGCGTTCCCTGGACCGGACTCTGCCGCCTCAACGTCCGGCGCCGAGCGAAACCGGCGGGTTCGGACGAGCTGGCCGAGCGAGGGTCTTCGCGAATGCGGGTCTCATGGTGACGGCCCGGCGGGGCCGACCGGTGTTGCCTGAGCCGACCCGGCCGGCCAGGCGGGCGGACGCACCGCAGCCAAGCCACTCCGAGCGCCGACCGAATGGGGGGCCACGGGCGGCGATCCTCTTGCACCGGGCGGCCCGCTGGGCAGTGGGAGGGGCGACAGGTTCCAGCGAGTACGGGCTGAGGCGAGTTCGGGCGGGGACCAAGGTGTCGTGTAGATGTGCGCCGGGCACCGCGTTCGGTCGGCTACGACGACAGCGCCGGAACGGGTCCGGCCGGCTTGGGTGGGCGCAGACTCGGTGAATGCGGAGTCGCGATGGAGACGTTCGGTTGGCCGAGCGGACTGTTCCGCGTGTGCGTGGGTTGCGCGTTCGGATCGGCTGGGAGGGCGGCAGCGGAGAACCTCGCCTAGTTATTCGATGGATGAATATGGAACCTCGGCGGAGTGAGGTCGCGTCGCCTGAAGGCCCGCGGGCGGTAGAGCCGCGTTGCCGCGGGTGCGTTCGCGTGGCGAGTTCAGTCGACTGAGTCGGCAGACCCCAAGAAGCTCCGCGCCGTGGGTGGTGGATGGCTGGGGGCGTGGGGTCGCAGCCGGAGTTGCGCGGGGGGTGGGCCGTCATGTCCGGAGTGCGCGCCGTGGGTCGGGTGGGTGCGCCGGAGCATGGTCGGTCAAGTTGGGCGGCGGGTTGGTGTGGGGCCCGGCCGGCGCGGGCCCAGGTGTGAAGGCCGGAAGCAGCTGGAGATCCGCGACGGAGTGAGCCTTGGTGTTTGGGC
This sequence comes from Amycolatopsis sp. NPDC005232, assembly GCF_040607795.1. Taxonomy (NCBI): domain Bacteria; kingdom Bacillati; phylum Actinomycetota; class Actinomycetes; order Pseudonocardiales; family Pseudonocardiaceae; genus Amycolatopsis; species Amycolatopsis sp. NPDC005232. The sequence continues at coordinate 545,167 of NZ_JBEXHL010000002.1, forward strand.
AGCCTGAGTGGCTCCGGGGGAGTCCGCGGTCGGTAGTTGGACTGGGTGGGGCTGCAGCGGAGCCGCGGTGAGGTCGGGGCGCTGCGGAGCGAGGGTGAAGTGGTGCAGGGTCCCGACCCTGCAGTCCGACGCCGCGTGAGCCGCGACGTCCCGGAGCGGTGTCCGGTGGCGCGGCAGGTGCGCGGCCCAGGGCTCGGGAGCGGGGTTCGGACCAAGGTGGCAGGGCTACAACTGCAGCAGCTGGTTCTGGCCAATGAGGCGAGGCGGCAAGCGCCCGAGCTGATCCGAGCCGCAGTTGCGAAACGGCATTGCGATCAGAACCGGATTGGGCCCAAGTCACGACGGCAAGGCGATCGGCACGAGAGAGGGTTCAGGCCATGGCGTCACAGCGACGAGTGCGGCACCGGTCCACGCCAAGGACTAAAGGCGAAGGGACGGCACAGCGTTGGGGCACGGCAGCAAGCGCTGAAGCAGATCGGGGCCACTGTGCCAAGGCGATGGGCACGGGAGGGGTTCGAGCCACGGGCCAAAGCGACCGCGGCACCAGCGGATTCAGGTCGCAAGGGCACAGCGATGAGCGCGGCAGCCGATCCGGGCCAGGGCGGCAAGGTGACGGGCGTGGGGATGAGCATGAGCAAGCGGCGTGGCCGCCCAATGCGGGAGCCGGTTCGGCGCATGGCGGCAAGGTGATCGGCGTGGGGAGCCGCTCCGGCGCACGGTGGTGAGGCGGCCCAGCGCGGGAGCCGAAGCGCGCGCGACCGTCGGGAGCGGGTCCTGGCATGTGATGAACCGATGAGCGCGGCGGCTGTGGCGGCTGCGTGCGGGGGCGCGGCGGAGACGTGCGGGGCACGGCGGCAAGCGCGGAGGCCGCGCCGGAGCACGGCCGCGAGGCGACTGGTGTGAGGAGCCGTTCCGGGCACGCGGTGAGGCGGCCGAGCGCGGGCGCCGACGGCACGCGGCCGTGGAGGACGGGCCCGGCACGTGATGAGGCGATGAGCGCGGCAGCAGCGTGCGGGGCAGCCGCGTGCTGGGCACGGCCGCAAGACGATGGTGTGGGGAGCCGTTCCGGGCACGCGGTGAGGCGGCCCAGTGCGGGCGCCGGCGACACGCGGCCGTGGAGGACGGGCCCGGCACGTGATGAGGCGATGAGCGCGGCAGCAGCGTGCGCGGCGGCGGCGTGCGGGGCACGGCGGCAAGCGGGGAAGCCGAGCCGGCGGCACGGCCGCAGGGCGATGGTGCGGGGGAGCGGGTCCGGGGGCACGGCGGTGAGGCCGTCCAGCGCGGGAGTCGGCGGCGCGCGTGGGCGTGAAGAACGGGTCCGGGGGACGTGATGAAGTGATGAGCGCGGCAGCAGTGCGGGGCGCGGCCGCAAGTGCGGCAGCAGTGCGGGGGCGGCCGCAAGGCGACCGGCGGGAGGAGCCGTTCCGCGCACGGCGGTGAGGCCGCCCAGCGCGGGAGCCAGCGGCGCGCACAGTACAGCGGAGCGAGCAAGAGAGTCGAGACAAAAGAAGCGGCCCACCGGAAGTTCGGCGGGCCGCTTCTGCTCAGTGCTTCGTAATACTCAGTGATGCGTCCAGATCACCCGCATCAAGCCGTGACGGCCGCAAGGATGGGGTCCAGGAGGCTCAGCCTTCCGGGAAGATCACCACGCGGCGCTTCGGGTCTTCGCCCTCGCTTTCGCTCGTGACGCCGTCCACGGTGGCCACCGCGTCGTGCACCACCTTGCGTTCGAAGGGGCTCATGGGCTGCAAGCGGACGCGCTCGCCGCTGGACAGGACGGACTCGGCGGTGGAGCGGCCGAGTTCGCGGAGCTCTTCGCGGCGGTCGGCGCGCCAGCCGGCGATGTCGAGCATGAGGCGGCTGCGGGAGCCCGTCTCCTGCTGGACGGCGAGGCGGGTGAGTTCCTGCAGGGCCTCGAGCACGGTGCCGCGGGGGCCGACGAGCTTTTCGAGGTCCTCGCCGCCGTCGATGCTGATGATGGCGCGGCCGGCTTCGACGTCGAGGTCGATGTCGCCGTCGTAGTCGAGCAGGTCGAGCAGGCGCTCGAGGTAGTCGCCGGCGATGTCGCCTTCCTGCACGAGCAGGTCGTCGCCGCCCTGCTTCTCGTCGGCGGCCTCGGCGGAGGCACCCGCGGCGGGTGCGGCCGAGGCCGTGGTCTCTTCGTCCTGATCGGCGTCGATCGTGTCGACCGTCTCCGACATCATTCGTCTCCTCTCCGAACCGGACGCGTCAGCGACGCTTCCGGCCCGACTTCCTGGTCGAGTCCTTGAGGAGCCCCGGAACCCCGGTTCCGTTCTCCTTGTTCGATCCGTTCGAAGCCGGCTGCTGCGCCGGCTTCGACGGGGTCGCATCGGTGTCCGGCTCGGACGGCGTGGACTGCGAGGCAGCCTCGGCCGAGGCGTTCTTCTTGCTCTCCACACCACCCGAGGAAGACGGGGACTTCGTCTGCGCGAAACCGTGCGCCGAACCCGCCTTGCTCACCTTGCCCTGCTGGTCACCGTTGCCGGACGGGTTGTTCTTCTTCTGCTGCACAGGCTTCTGCCCGACCTTCGGAGCCGTCGGCTTCTGCCCGGGCTTCGGCCCGAGCGACGCTCGCTTCTCCGCGGCCTCCGCCTTGCGCGCGGCCTCTTCCTTGTCGATGCGCGTGTACACGAGCCGCTGCTGCATCAGGGTCCAGCCGTTGTTCGCCAGCCAGTAGAAGAGCAGGCCGAGCGGGAACAGGGCACCGAACACGAGCACGCCGAGCGGGAAGATGTACATCGTCAGCTTGTTCATGATCGCGGTCTGCGAGGTGGCCGACGCGGCGTTCTGCCGGGCCACGGAGTGCCGCGCGGTGAGGTGTGTGGCGATCGACGCGATGATCATCAAGGGCAGCGCGACCGGGAGCACGTTCCAGTGGAACCCAGGAGCCGCGACACTGCCGCTGACCACCCCGACGCCGTTGTAGACCGCTTCACCCAGGTTGACGCCGAAGAGCTTCGCGGTGACGTACGACTGGACATCGTGCTGGTTGAAGAAGTAGTTCTCCGTCTTCACACCACCGCCGGCCGGCGGGATCGTGAACGCGCGCAGCACGTGGTTCAGACCGATGAACACCGGGATCTGAAGAATCATCGGCAGGCAGCTGCCCAGCGGGTTGACGCCGTGCTCGCGCTGGAGCTTCTGCATCTCCTGCGCCTGGCGCTGCTTGTCGTTCGCGTACTTCTTCTGGAGCTTCTTCATCTCCGGCGCGAAGTCTTGCATCTTCTTCATCGACCGGACCTGGTTCACGAACGGCTTGAACATGATGCCGCGGACCGTGAACGTCAGGAAGATGATCGCGAGGATCCAGGAAATCGCCGATGCTTCCCCGAACGCGAACCCGAATACCTTGTGCCAACACCACAAGATGAAGGACACGGGGTAGTAGATGAAATCGAGCACTGAGCTACTCCTCGATCGGTGTTTCAGGCAGGTGGTGGCGCCACGAGAACTTCTCGGGTACCGGATCGCGGCCCGGCGGTGTCCACGGGCCGCACCGTCCCAGCCGGCGCAGCGCGAGGTAGGAGCCGCGGCCGGCACCGTGCCGGGTCAGGGCTTCGACTGCGTACGCGCTGCAGCTCGGGTAGAAGCGGCAGGCCGGCGGCAGGAAAGGCGAGATCGCCTTGCGATAGAACTTGATGGGGAGGAGCAGCACCCACGCGACCGGCCCGGGGCGGCGCGGGGCCGTCTCCCCGGTGACGTCGGTGCCGCCGTGGGTGTGCTCGGGAGTGGCTTGCATTGCCGTTACACCGCTGATCCGTGGTCGGGGGCCGCGTCCTGCTGACGCGGTTGCCGGGGAGCATCTTCCCCGGCGGCGCGGCGGGACGAGGTGAGTCCGAGCCGGCGCAACGCCGCGTCGAGATCGGCGCCGAGCTCCGCGCTCGAAGCGGACGCCGCCGGAGGTAATGCCCGTACGACCAACGAGCTGCCCGGGGGCAGTGTTCCGAGTCGGGCCGAAACGAGATGACGCAGTTGCCGGGTCACTCGATGGCGGACCACCGAGTTCCCGACGGCCTTGCTCACCACAAAACCCGCCCTGGCCGCATCGGGTGCGGCCGCGGACGGGTCCGTGGTCAACGCGTGGACGACGAGGCGACGCCTGCCTGCCCTGGAGCCCCGGCGGAGAACGACCCGGAAGTCTTCACTCCGCCGTAGACGTGCGGCTGCGGGCAGCACGGCGCGCCTCGACGAGCCGGATCAGGCGGACAGCGCGCCGCGGCCCTTGCGACGACGAGCCCCCAAGATGGCCCGGCCGGCACGGGTCCGCATGCGGAGGCGGAAACCGTGGGTCCGCGCGCGTCGGCGGTTGTTCGGCTGGAAGGTGCGCTTACCCTTGCTCACTGCTACTCCTGTGTCTCGGCCGTCGGGCGACGGATTTTCGGCCGTCTACCGGCATGTCGTGCGGTCGCACGGCAGTCTCTGGTGTCTCCTACCAACGTGTGGCCTCGTCACGACGAGCGACGACATACGTGGGCACGCGAAACGCACCCGTCGCTTACGGGAGACCTTACGAGGGTACGCACCCCGGTCGGGAGCCGTGTAGGCACCCCCTCCGCCACGCTCGGCGACCGGGCCGTGACCTTGCCTTCGCCCACGTCGGGACACCGAATGGCAACACGCCGTACACCGTGAAATGCTTGCGCACAATGGTGCCTTGTGGCAGCGGGCGAGGCTTGTTAGCGTGCCTCTTCCGGGTCGCCCGGTCTCGAGGCGCGCGGCGGTATCGCCACCGGGGTGTGGAGGCGCCCACGGCGAACGCCGAGCCCGCAGGTGGCGTGGCTGCGGGCAGCCGTACATTAGTGCACAGCTGTGGACAACTATGTGGATATTCGCTGTGCCCGCGCGCAGGTCGGTCCAAGATGACGTCCAGGGGAGTGTTTTGCGGGCGTGGTTGGGGTGATTCCGCCGTTCACGCCGACGAGGGGAGGGGAGCCAGACAGGTGTCCGAGCACCAGCACAATCTGGGCGTTATCTGGGAGCAGGTGGTACGGGAGCTGTCCGACGGCACCCTCTCGCCGCAGCAACGAGCCTGGATGCGGGTGACGAGGCCCATCGGCCTGCTCGACGGCACCGCCCTGCTGGCTGCCCCCAGTGACTTCGCGAAGGAAGCGATCGAACGCGCGCTGCGAGGCGCGATCACCGACGCCCTCTCCCGCCGGCTCGGCCGCGCCGTGTCGCTCGCCGTGAAGGTCGACAGCGCCGAGGCCATCGCGCCCGCGCCGCGCTACGTGCCCGCACCCCCTCCGGTGGAAAACGGGCACCCCGACAACGGCCGCATCGACAACGGGCGCCTGGAGCCCGGTCACCTCGACCCCACGCACGTGGAGAACGGCCGGCCCGACAACCGCCGTCTCGAGAACGGCCGCCTCGACAACGGTTCCGTCGCGCAGCAGCGTCCGCCGATCGACGGCGCCTCCATGGCCGCCGCGCGCGCCGCCCGGCCCGAGCCGCCGCGACAGCGCCCGGTGCCGCAGCCGGCCCCGCTCGAGGAGTCCGACGACCCGAACGAAGAAGTGGACGAGGAAGGCGAAGCGCTCGCCGCCGTCCACGAGATCTGGCCGACGTTCTCCGGCCAGCCGATCGCCGGGCAGCCCTACACCGCGCCCGCGCAGCCGCAGACGTCGAAGACGAAGCTCAACGAGAAGTACACCTTCGACACGTTCGTGATCGGCGCGTCCAACCGGTTCGCCCACGCGGCCGCGGTGGCCGTGGCCGAGGCGCCGGCCCGCGCGTACAACCCGCTGTTCATCTGGGGTGAGTCCGGGCTCGGCAAGACGCACCTGCTGCACGCCGTGGGCCACTACGCGCAACGGCTGTTCCCCGGCATGCGCGTGCGCTATGTCTCGACCGAAGAGTTCACCAACGACTTCATCAACTCGCTGCGAGACGACCGCAAGGTCGCCTTCCAGCGGCGCTACCGCGACATCGACATCCTGCTCGTCGACGACATCCAGTTCCTGGAAGGCAAAGAAGGTACGCAGGAAGAGTTCTTCCACACCTTCAACACCCTCCACAACGCGAACAAGCAGATCGTCGTCAGCTCCGACCGCCCGCCCAAGCGCCTCGAGACGCTGGAGGACCGGCTGCGGACGCGGTTCGAGTGGGGCCTGATCACCGACATCCAGCCGCCCGAGCTCGAAACCCGCATCGCCATCCTGCGCAAGAAGGCCGCGCAGGACCGGCTGGCGGTCCCGGGCGAAGTACTGGAGTTCATCGCCTCGCGCGTGGAGGCGAACATCCGCGAACTCGAGGGCGCGCTGATCCGCGTGACCGCGTTCGCGTCGCTCAACCAGCAGGCCGTGGACACCTCGCTCGCCGAGATCGTGCTGCGCGACCTGATCCCCGACTCCCACGCACCGGAGATCACGGCGCCGACCATCATGGGCGTCACGGCGGAGTTCTTCGACGTGACGCTCGACGAACTGTGCGGGCCCGGCAAGACGAAGGCGCTCGCCACCGCGCGCCAGATCGCGATGTACCTGTGCCGCGAGCTCACGGACATGTCGCTGCCGAAGATCGGGCAGACGTTCGGCGGCCGCGACCACACGACCGTGATGCACGCGGACAAGAAGATCCGCAAGGAGATGGCCGAGCGCCGGCGCATCTACGACCAGGTGCAGGAGCTCACGTCGCGGATCAAGCAGCGGGCCCGGCAGTAGCTTCGGAGCTTCAAGGAGGGCGTCGCCTACGGGCGGCGCCCTCCTTTTTTATGGGCGACGTGGGGACGTGCTCACGACGGCGCTCGGCGAGGCCCGCAGTCCGGCACTGAGGCCCGCTGTCCGTCCACAGAGACTCGTCCACGCCGCACTCGGCCCAGCGCCCCAAGCGAGCCCGGTTTCCCCTACCACGCAAGACCTTCCACAACGCCCCGGGTCCAACGTGGACGAAGCGCCCGTACACAGGCGAAGCAGCGAAGCAAGCGGCGTGTGCCGTCGCCCACGTACGCACGCGTACGCAGCCATCCCCAAACCCATTGATACACAAGGAGTTTTCCCCACCCTGTGCGCAGTTTGTGCACAACTCCAGCAGATCCAGGAGCTGCAGCGACGCCGAATCGGTCCACATCCCGCCCACACGAAATCCACAGACTTTCCACAGGGCTGTCCACGGGGATTCCACAGGTTGCCCACACGTGATCCACAACGGGAGCCCGTCACTCTCCAGGGCGATTCGGACCCGTTTCCGTACCCACAGAACCTGGGTACAACTCCCCTCACACCTGGGGACAACCATGGGGACAACTGGCCCAAGATGTGGATGGATCACGGCCGAGACGAAACCATCCACCGATCGCCCGAACCATCCACCGATCCACCACCAGGACTCTCCACACCCCGCCGCGCCCTCCGACCTGGGCAAACGGGCTCTGTCCACACAACCCACAGCCCCTATTACTGCTACTGCTCTTAGATCTTTTGAAAGAAAGAACAAAACAAAAACAGGCGATGGACGAAGTTGGGGACAAGCGGTCGAGCCTGTCTCCTTGTCGACAAAGTCAAGGGGAGGCCGAGGTGACGGGACCCCCGGTGACGGCCTAACGTGGATGCCTGCACCTGGTCCGTTCCTGTGCGCCGATCCCGGCACGCCGAAACGGGCCGGCCCGGTGGGGACTCGGTCGCGGCGTACTCGGCGCAGTACTCGTGAACCGCCAGCCGCCGACCCTTCACGAGCCGAGGGGCTCGGCTGTCGAAAGGATGCGCGCATGAAGATCCGCGTCGAGCGCGACGGGCTTGCCGACGCCGTCGCCTGGGTGGCCAGGAGCCTCCCGTCCCGGCCTCCGGTGCCGGTGCTGGGCGGTGTGCTGCTCGACGCGGGTGCGGACGGGGAGTCCGACGCGCTCACCGTGTCCGGGTTCGACTACGAGGTCTCCGCCACGGTGGGCGTCCCCGCGACGATCGCCGATGGTGGCCGCCTCCTGGTCTCCGGCCGCCTCCTCGCCGACATCACCAAGGCGCTGCCCGCGCAGCCGGTGGAGATCTCCGTCGACGGCGCCCGCGCCACCATCACGTGCGGCAGCGCGCGCTTCTCCCTGCCGACGATGCCCGTCGAGGACTACCCGCAGCTGCCGTCCCAGCCCGCCTTCGCGGGTGAGCTCACCGGCGACACGTTCGGCCAGGCCGTGACCCAGGTCGTCACCGCCGCCGGCAAGGACGACACGCTCCCGATGCTCACCGGCATGCGCCTGGAGATCTCCGGCGAGACCCTCACGCTCGTGGCCACCGACCGCTTCCGCCTCGCCATGCGCGAGTTCACGTGGAAGCCGGCCGAGGGCCTGGCCGACGCCGCGGTGCTCGTGCCCGCGCGCACGCTCGCCGAAGCCGCGAAGACGCTCGGCGGCGCCGGCAGCACCGTGCGCCTCGCGCTCGCCAGCGGCGAAGGCCTGCTCGGCCTCTCGGGCAACGGCCGCTACACCACCACCCGCCTCCTCGACGCGGAGTTCCCGCCTTACCGGCAGCTGCTGCCGGCGACGCACACGTCGCGCGCCGTGATCGAGGTGTCGGCGCTCGCCGAGTCGATCAAGCGTGTGTCGCTGGTCGCCGAACGCGGCACGCAGGTGCGGCTGGAGTTCGCCGACGGGTCGCTGCGACTTTCCGCCGGCGGCGACGACGAGGGCAGCGCCGAAGAAGAGCTGCAGGTCGACTACGAAGGCGAACCGGTCACCATCGCCTTCAACCCCGGCTACCTCGTCGACGGGCTCGGCGCGCTCCACAGCGACCGCGCGGAGCTCACCTTCACCACCCCCAACCGGCCGGCGCTCATCAAGCCCGCCGACGCCGAGGGCAACGTCGTCCCCGGTTATCTCTACCTGCTGATGCCGGTCCGGCTCCCGGGCTGACCGGCGCGTCACAACCGCGGATTTTCGTTCCTACCTAAGGGGATCTCATGGTTCAGCTCGGTCTCGTGGGCCTGGGCAAGATGGGCTTCAACATGCGCGAGCGGCTGCGTGCAGCCGGGCACGAGGTCGTGGGCTACGACCGCAACCCGGCCGTCGCCGACTCCGAGTCGCTCGCCGACCTGGTGTCCAAACTGGACGCGCCGCGCATCGTCTGGATCATGGTCCCCGCCGGCGAGCCGACGCGGCAGACCGTGGTGGAGCTCAGCCAGTCGCTGTCCGAGGGCGACCTCGTGATCGACGGCGGGAACTCGAAGTTCACCGACGACAAGCTGAACGCGGATCTGCTGGCGGCCAAGGGCATCGGCTACCTCGACTGCGGTGTCTCCGGTGGCGTGTGGGGCAAGGACAACGGCTACGGCCTCATGGTCGGCGGCGCCGGCTCCGACGTCGCCCGTGCGATGCCGATCTTCGACACGCTGCGTCCGGAAGGCCCGCGTGAAGAAGGCTTCTCGCACGCCGGCGAGGTCGGCGCCGGCCACTACGCGAAGATGATCCACAACGGCATCGAGTACGGCATCATGCAGGCCTACGCCGAGGGCTTCGAACTGCTCGAGGCCGCGCACGTCGTGAAGAACGTGCCCGAGGTGATCAAGGGCTGGCAGCGCGGCACCGTCGTGCGCTCCTGGCTGCTCGACCTGCTGGTGCGCGCGCTGGAGGAGGACCCGGAGCTCGACGACCTCGAGGGTTACGTCGAAGACTCGGGCGAGGGTCGGTGGACGCTGGAGGAGGCCGTGAACAACGCGGTGCCGGCGCCGGTGCTCTCGGCCGCGCTGTTCGCCCGGTTCTCCTCGCGGCAGAAGGACTCCGCCGCGATGCGCGCCGTCGCCGCGCTGCGCAACCAGTTCGGTGGTCACGCTGTGAAGAAGGCTGGGAGCTAGCCTCCCCCCGCTCGTGTATCTGCGACATCTCCAGGTCACCGACTTCCGGTCCTGGCCGCAAGCCGACCTCGCCCTCGAACCGGGCCCGGCCGTGCTCGTCGGTCAGAACGGCCGGGGGAAGACGAACCTGCTCGAAGCGATCGGCTACGTCGCGACCCTGGGTTCCCACCGGGTCGCGACGGACGCCCCGCTGATCCGGCACGGGTGCGAGCGCGCGCTCGTGCGCGTTGCCGTGGTCAACGACGACCGCGAGCTCACCGTCGAGCTCGAGATCACGGCGGGACGAGCCAACCGCGCCCGCGTGAACCGGGGTGCGGTCGGCAAGCCGCGTGACGTGCTCGGGATCCTGCGCACCGTGCTGTTCTCCCCGGAGGACCTGGCGCTCGTGCGCGGCGACCCGAGCGAGCGCCGGCGGTTCATGGACGAGCTGCTCGTGCTGCGCGCACCTCGGTACGCGGGCGTGCGCGCGGACTACGAGAAGGTGCTGAAGCAGCGCAACGCCCTGCTCAAGACCGCGGGCAAGCGCCGCACCGGCAAGGAGGACCCGTACGCGCTCTCGACGCTCGACGTCTGGGACGACCACCTGTCGGTGGCCGGCGCCCAGCTGCTGGCGGCGCGGCTGAACCTCATCGCCGACCTCGGGCCGTACGCGGCGGAGGCCTACATGGGGGTCGCGCCGGACTCGCGGCCGGCGTCGATCGCGTACAAGTCGTCGCTCGGCGAAGCGCTGCCGCCGGGCTACGGCGTGGCCGGTGGCGAGCGGGCGGACGCGGAAGTGCTGCGCGAGCTGCTGCTCAAGGCGCTGGCCGACGTCCGGCGCAACGAGCTGGATCGCGGCATCAGCCTCGTCGGCCCGCACCGCGACGAGCTGGATCTGATCCTGGGCGAGGCGCCGGCGAAGGGGTACGCGAGCCACGGCGAGTCGTGGTCGTTCGCGCTGGCCCTGCGGCTCGGGAGCTACGAGCTCCTGCGTGGCGAAGCGGGCGAACCGGTGCTGCTGCTGGATGATGTGTTTGCCGAGCTCGACCGCAAACGGCGGGCGCGGCTCGCGGAGGTCGCCGCGGGTGCCGAGCAGGTGCTCATCACGGCGGCGGTGGACGAGGACGTGCCGTCGGAGCTGGCCGGGAGCCGGTTCGTGGTGGCGGATGGCGAGGTCAACCGTGCCTGAGCCCTCGACCCCAAGATCAAGTCGGCCACGGCGGGTGACCGCGGTCACAGAAGTTACCCACCGATCTGGGGACAAACCTGTGGACAGTGTGGATAAACCGGGGAATGGGTTATCGCCGCGCGTGACGAAACGGCCTGATGAGGGCCTTGACACCTCCCGAACGGGCAATCACCCACGTGGGACGCGTGATTCAGGTACCGAGCGTGATGTGTCCGCTGGGCCGAACGGGAAGCCCTCCGGACGGGACTTGGCGCACGCCGCGCTCGAGGCCGCGAAGGCCAAGGCGAAGGAACGCGGTGCTCCGCCGAACCTGCGCCGCGGCCGGATCACGGGCGGCGGGGGCCAGAACCCGCGCCGTCGTCGCTGGTCAGGGCCCGGGGCCGACGCGCGCGACCCGCAGCCGGTCGGCCGGCTCGTCTCGCGGCTGGTCTCCGACAGCGGCTGGCAGGACACGATGACCAACGCGCGCGTGTTCGGGCAGTGGGCCCGGCTCGTGGGCGAGGACGTCGCCGAACACGCCCAGCCGGTGAGCCTCAAGGACGGCGAGCTGACCGTCCGCGCGAGCTCCACGGCGTGGGCCACGCAGCTGCGGCTGCTGCAGAGCAAGCTCATCGCGAAGATCGCCGCGGGGGTCGGCAACGGCGTCGTGAAACGCATGCGGATCCAGGGTCCGACGGCGCCGAGCTGGCGGAAAGGACCACGGGTCGTGCCGGGTCGCGGGCCTCGTGACACGTACGGCTGACTCCGGTTGCGCGTCGGCGGGTGAGTTCCCCGAGAACCGCTTGACAGCCCGCGAGCTACGACCTGACTCGCCTTCGAGCGATTTCGCGGCTCTGTGACGCAGTGAGGGGTGTCCTTGCCGCATGTCAGCACGCGCGGGCAAGTACACTGGAGGAGTAGCGAGCGTCCGCTCGGGCGAGACGAGGAGAAACAACGCCGGTGACCGAGAACAAGAGCGAGTACAACGCGTCGTCCATCACCGTGCTCGAAGGCCTCGAAGCGGTCCGCAAGCGCCCCGGTATGTACATCGGCTCCACCGGTGAGCGCGGTCTCCACCACCTGGTTCAGGAGGTCGTGGACAACTCCGTGGACGAGGCGATGGCCGGCTTCGCCACCAAGGTCGAGGTTACTCTCCTCGCCGACGGCGGGGTACGGGTCGTCGACGACGGACGCGGCATCCCGGTGGACATGCACCCCAAGGAGAAGAAGCCGACCCTCGAGGTCGTGCTCACCATCCTGCACGCGGGCGGCAAGTTCGACAGCGACTCCTACGCGGTGTCCGGCGGCCTGCACGGCGTCGGCGTCTCGGTGGTGAACGCGCTGTCGACTCAGCTGCTCGCGGAGATCAAGGTCGGCGGCCGCAGCTGGCGTCAGCTCTACACGGATCAGGTCGCCGGCCCGCTGGAGGACCTCGGCCCCGCCGAGAACACCGGCACCACGATCACCTTCTGGGCCGACTCGAACATCTTCGAGACCACGACGTACAACTTCGAGACGATCTCGCGTCGCCTCCAGGAAATGGCCTTCCTCAACAAGGGCCTCACCCTGTCGCTGCGCGACGAGCGCGTGGCCGACGAGGAGACCGAAGCGGACGCGGAGGGCAAGCAGGCCCGCGTCAAGGAGAAGGTCTACTGCTACCCCGGCGGGCTCGAGGACTTCGTCCGCCACATCAACGGCAGCAAGGACCCGATCCACGAGAGCGTGATCTCCTTCGACGCGAAGGGCGTCGGCCTCGAGGTCGAGGTCGCGATGCAGTGGAACAACGGGTTCACGCCGTCGGTGTACACGTTCGCCAACACGATCAACACCCACGAGGGCGGCACCCACGAAGAGGGCTTCCGCGCCGCGCTCACGCGCGTGGTCAACGCGTACGCGCGCGAGAAGAAGCTGCTCAAGGAGAAGGACGCGAACCTCACCGGCGATGACGTGCGCGAGGGTCTCGCCGCCATCGTCTCGATCAAGCTGTCCGAGCCGCAGTTCGAGGGCCAGACGAAGACGAAGCTGGGCAACAGCGAAGCGAAGACGTTTGTGCAGCAGCAGTCGAACGAGTGGCTGGGCGACTGGTTCGAGCGCAACCCCAACGAGGCGAAGACGATCATCAACAAGTCGATCTCCTCGGCGCAGGCGCGCATGGCCGCCCGCAAGGCGCGGGACCTGGTGCGCCGCAAGGGCGCGCTGGAGATCGGCGGCCTGCCGGGCAAGCTCAAGGACTGCCGCTCCAACGACCCGGGCGAGTGCGAGCTCTACATCGTGGAGGGCGACTCGGCCGGCGGCTCGGCCAAGGAAGGCCGCGACTCGATGTACCAAGCGATCTTGCCCATCCGGGGCAAGATCATCAATGTGGAGAAGGCGCGCATCGACCGCGTGCTCAAGAACACCGAGGTCCAGTCGCTGATCACGGCGCTGGGCACCGGCATCCACGACGACTTCGACCTCTCGAAGCTGCGCTACCACAAGATCGTGCTGATGGCCGACGCCGACGTCGACGGCCAGCACATCACCACGCTGCTGCTCACCCTGCTGTTCCGCTTCATGAGCCCGCTGATCGAGCACGGCCACGTGTTCCTTTCGCGGCCGCCGCTTTACAAGATCAAGTGGCCGCGGCAGGACCCGGAGTACGCGTACTCCGACAAGGAGCGCGACGCCGTGATCCAGGCGGGCGTCGAGGCCGGCCGCCGGCTGCCGAAGGACGACGCGATCCAGCGCTACAAGGGCCTCGGCGAGATGAACGCCGAAGAGCTGTGGGAGACCACGATGGACCCGGCCAACCGCCTGCTGGGCCAGGTCACCCTCGACGACGCTGCGCAGGCCGACGACCTGTTCTCCGTTCTCATGGGCGAGGACGTGGAGGCCCGGCGCTCGTTCATCACGCGCAACGCCAAGGACGTGCGCTTCCTGGACGTGTAGCCGTCCGCCACTCCAGCCAGCCCAGACTTTTTCCCCGAGAAGGAACCCATGACGGAAACCTTGCCGCCGGAACACGACCGCATCGAGCCGGTCGACATCCAGCAGGAGATGCAGCGTTCCTACATCGACTACGCCATGAGCGTGATCGTGGCGCGGGCGCTGCCGGATGTGCGCGACGGTCTCAAGCCGGTGCACCGGCGCGTGCTCTACTCGATGTTCGACTCCGGTTTCCGGCCGGACCGCGGGTACAACAAGTGCTCCCGCGTCGTCGGCGACGTCATGGGCAACTACCACCCGCACGGTGACTCGGCGATCTACGACGCCCTCGTGCGCCTGGCCCAGCCGTGGTCGATGCGCTACCCGCTCATCGACGGGCAGGGCAACTTCGGTTCGCCGGGCAACGACCCCGCCGCCGCCATGCGGTACACGGAGTCGCGCCTCGCGCCGCTGGCGATGCAGATGCTGGCGGACATCGAAGAGGACACCGTCGATTTCCGCGACAACTACGACGGCCGCACGCAAGAGCCCAACGTGCTGCCGGCGCGGTTCCCGAACCTGCTGGTCAACGGCAGTTCCGGCATCGCGGTCGGCATGGCGACCAACATCCCGCCGCACAACCTGCGCGAGGTCGCCGACGGCGTCGTGTGGGCGCTGGAGAACTACGAGGCGTCCGACGACGAGCTGCTGGCCGCGCTGCTCACGCGCATCAAGGGCCCGGACTTCCCGACGAAGGCGATGATCCTCGGCACCTCCGGGATCGAGGACGCGTACCGTACGGGCCGCGGTTCCGTGCGCATGCGTGCGGTCGTCGAGGTCGAGGAGGACGCGAAGGGGCGCACCACGCTCGTCGTGTCCGAGCTGCCGTACCAGGTGAACCCGGACAACCTCGTCGAGAACATCGCGCACCTGGTGCGCGACGGCAAGCTCACGGGCATCGCCGACATCGCCGACGAGTCCAACAGCCGCTCCGGCATGCGGATCGTGGTCACGCTCAAGCGCGACGCTGTGGCGAAGGTGGTGCTGAACAACCTGTTCAAGCACACCCAGCTGCAGCAGAACTTCGGCGTGAACATGCTGGCGATCGTCGACGACGTGCCGCGCACGCTGCGGCTCGACCAGATGATCCGCCACTACGTGAAGCACCAGGTCGAGGTCATCGTCCGGCGGACCAAGTTCCGCCTGCAGAAGGCCGAAGAGCGTGCGCACATCTTGCGCGGTCTGGTCAAGGCGCTGGATCTGCTCGACGAGGTCATCGCCCTGATCCGGCGTTCGCCCTCGGCCGACGAGGCGCGGCCGGCGCTGATGGAACTGCTGGACGTCGACGAGATCCAGGCCACGGCCATCCTCGACATGCAGCTGCGCCGGCTGGCCGCCCTCGAGCGTCAGCGCATCATCGACACGTTGGCCGAGATCGAGCTGGAGATCGCGGACCTCAAGGACATCCTCGCGAAGCCGGAGCGCCAGCGTTCGATCATCCGCGACGAGCTCATGGAGATCGTCGGCAAGTACGGCGACGACCGGCGCACGAAGATCATCCCGTTCGACGGCGAGGTGTCGATCGAGGACCTCATCGCGGTCGAGGACGTGGTGGTCACCATCACGCGCACCGGCTACGCGAAGCGCACGAAGACCGACCTGTACCGCTCGCAGAAGCGCGGCGGCAAGGGCGTCCAGGGCGCCACGCTGAAGCAGGACGACATCGTGCAGCACTTCTTCGTGTGCTCCACGCACGACTGGATCCTGTTCTTCACGAACAAGGGCCGCGTCTACCGCACGAAGGCGTACGACCTGCCCGAGGCCAACCGCAACGCGCGCGGACAGCACGTGGCCAACCTGATGGCGTTCCAGCCCGACGAGCAGATCGCCCAGGTCATCGAGATCCCGAACTACGAGGTGGCGCCGTATCTGGTGCTGGCTACGCAGAAGGGGCTCGTGAAGAAGACCAAGCTCACCGACTTCGACTCCAACCGCGCGGGCGGCCTCATCGCCGTCAACCTGCGGGAAGGCGACGAGCTGGTGGGCGCCGTGCTGGCGGCGGCGGAGGACGACCTGCTGCTCGTGTCGGCCGGCGGCCAGTCGATCCGCTTCCACGCGACCGACGAGGCGCTGCGCCCGATGGGCCGCGCGACGTCCGGTGTGCTCGGCATGCGGTTCAACGACGGCGACGAACTGCTCGGTATCAGCGTGGTCAAGCCCGACAAGTTCCTGCTGGTCGCGACCGACGGCGCGTACGGCAAGCGCACGCCGATCGAGGACTACCCGGTGCAGGGCCGCGGCGGCAAGGGTGTGCTGACCATCCAGCACGACACGAAACGTGGGAGGCTGGTGGGTGCACTCATCGTCGACGAGGACGACGAGCTGTTCGCCATCACCTCGAGCGGTGGGGTCATCCGCACGCCGGCGCGCGACGTGCGCAAGGCCGGGCGCCAGACCAAGGGCGTGCGGCTGATGAATCTGGCGGATGGCACGACTCTTCTCGCGGTCGCACGCAACGCGGACGAGGGTTCGGACGTCGCCAATGGTGGCGAGGACTCCGCGGAGACCACGGACGCTTCGGATAGTTCGGAAGCGTCGGTGGACGAGGCTGGGGAGACCCCCGCCGTCGACGGCGAGGTGACCACCGCGCCCGAGGAAAGCACGGAAGAAGACGGCACGGCGCCGGAGCAGTGAGCGGCGCCCCACGCACGGGTAAGGACTGACTCTTCGTGACACCATCCGAGAAGGCAGACGGCACGTCGTCGAGCCCACCCTGGCAGCGCACCGCCAAGGACGGCGGCGGCGATTCGGAGGCGACGGTTTCGACCGGGATCGCCACCGAGGATGTGGTCTACTCGGATCATGAGCAGGACGGACCGCGCGTGAGCGAGACCGACTACACCGCCGTGAGCGGCACGGCCGCGCCCCGGCTCTTCGGAGCCGAGGGCGCGCCCCCGGCCGCCGCCGACGTCCCCCCGGCCGGCCGCACGCGCCCCACCCCGAGCGCCCTGCGCCGCCCGGGCCGCGGCCCGCGCCGCGCGTCGCTGCAGATCAAGCGCTTCGACCCCTGGTCGGTGCTGAAGCTGTCGCTCGTCCTGGGCGTCGCCATGTTCTTCGTGTGGCTGGTCGCCGTCGGCGTGCTGTACACGGTCCTCGACGGCATGGGCGTCTGGGACAAACTGAACGGCACCTACTCGTCCCTGGTCGGCGGCGAGGGCGCCAACGCGTCCACCGAGCCCCTCATCAGCGCCGGCCGCGTGTTCGGCATCGCCGCCATCCTGGGCGCGATCAACATCGTGCTGGTCTCCGCCCTGGCCACCGTGAGCGCCTTCATCTACAACGTGTCCGCCGACCTGGCCGGCGGCCTCGAAGTGACCCTGTCGGAAAGGGAGTAACCCGGTTGCAGGGCCCCTCCGGGGGTCCTGTAAAGTTCCCTTCGTTCGACGGGCCCATAGCTCAGGTGGTTAGAGCGCTTCGCTGATAACGAAGAGGTCCCAGGTTCAAGTCCTGGTGGGCCCACCCAGGTCAAAGCCCGGTTCGCAGAGGTCGCGAACCGGGCCTTTTTGTGCCTGGGTGACTAACTGGGTGACTAAGCCGCTCCGTTCTCCTCTCCGTCCCCGAAAATCTCGTCCATGGCTTCCGCCCCGTGCTCGACGACCGGGCGAAGCTGGTGCCGGTAGACCAGTTCGGTGACTGCGGTGCCGTTGTGGCCCATCAGGCGCGAGATCTGCTCGATCGGCATCCCGCGGTCCGAGAGCAGTGAGACGAAGCTGTGCCGCAGCTCTCGGGGTGTCCAGTCCTTTGGGTCCAGACCAGCTCGCTGCACCACCTTGCGGAAGGCTCGCCGAACGTTCGCAGCGTCGAGCAGTGTGCCGACGTCGGACGCGAACACCAGGTCGGTCTCCCGCCACCGATCGCCGGCGACGCGCCGCGCGAAGTCCTGCTTCGCGCGCTGGACTCGTAAGGCCTCGACGCACCGCTGTGGGAGCGCGAGCGAGCGCCGCGACTTCCGGGTCTTGGTGTCGCCGTGCTCGCGCACTGACCGCCACACCATGACGTACGGCAGAGCCTCGCCTGCGGCCTCCAAGACAACGTGCGACCACGTGAGGGCCCTCAACTCCTCGGTGCGGGCACCCACGAGCAGCGACAGCACCACGTACGCCCGCAGCTGAGTGTGTTCCGCCGCAGCGAGCACAGCCTCCGCCTGCTCGAAGGTGAGTGACTTGGACGGCCGTCCGGCGCGGCCCTCGGGCAGCTCGCAGAGCAGCACGACGTTCCGCTTCACCTTCTCGCGCGCCTGTGCCCGGTTGACCGTTCGCAAGAGGATCGAGCGCACCTCGCGCAGCGTCCGAGTGGAGAGGACCTTCGCACGTTCCGCCAACCACTTGTCGACGTCGTCGGCGCTCAGGTCGCGCAGCTTCCTGGCTCCAAGGCGGCCAATCACGTGCTTGTTCGCGAGCGTGGTGAGTTTGTCCCGCGTCGCTTGGCTTCGCCGCGGCAAGCCGTACTCGAGCCAGTCCGTCACCGCGTCGGCCACGGTGAAGTTGCGGGCTTCGGCCGGTACGCCGTCCTCGATCTCGCGCAGCATCTCCCGGAGCTTGTCCTTCGCTTCGGTCTTCGTGAGGCCGCGCGCTTTGCGCACGATGCGCTTTCCGTCCGGTCGGTAGCCGACCGTGGCTTCGGCTGTCCAGCGCTGCCGTTCCTCGTCCCAGTAGAGCCCGCCGTCGCCTCGACTACGCCGTTTGGCCATAGCCGGTCACCTCCGCTTCGCTGATGAGCTGGTCCACGTACTGCTTGATGGCGATGGCTGGGATGAGCCGGGCCCGACCTTCCTTCACGGAGAAGAGGCGGCCGGCGCGCAACTGCTCGTAGATCACGGAGCGGCTCATTGAGAGCAGCCGCATGGCTTCCGGGATGCGGTAGAGGTGCCGGGCCGGCACGTCGAGCGGCAGGATCGTTGCGTCCATGAGGGTCCCTTTGCGTCGTGAAGTTGGGCGGGTGCGGCGGCCTCGAACACGGCGTGCTCCTCTCGGTCGGCGAGTGACAGGGCTGGTGGGGTGTCACTCGGGGTGTCACTGGTGTTTGTGCAGGTCAGGGCCGGTTGAGGGACAGGGGTGACAGGTGTGACAGGTGCGGGGTGGTCACGGGTGTCACCGTGACGGCGGGGGTGTGACAGGTCTTTGGGGTGTCCCTCTTGCTGTCACACCGGTTTTCGCTGGTCAGGTGCCGTTGAGGGACAGCGGGGACAGGTGTGACACCTCGGGGGTGTCCCGGCTGTCCCCGCCGTCGGGGGCGCTGTAGGTGCCGTCCGGGGTCTTGTGCAGCTGTCCCGCGTCGGCCATGCGCGCGCAGGTCTTGCGGACGGTGTTGGGGACTTGGTCGAGCGCTTCGGCGATCCGGGAAGGCTTGAGCGGCCCGTGCTCGCGCAGCAGGCGCAGGATGTCGGCGCGGGTGTCGGCGACGAGGTGGTCGCCGGCGGGGCCGTCGAGCTTGGTCCAGGCGCCGGCGTGGGCGTCGAAGGTCATGGCGTAGTCGGTTTCCTCGACGTCGCGCCCGGTCACGTGCAACACCCCGTCGGCCTGCCCGCGGGCGCGTTCGAGCACGAGCGTGGCGTCCATGGCGCCGGTGAGCCCGGCGGTGCCGGACACCATGTTCTGCCAGTCGTCGGCGTCCTGTTTGCGGACGTGGTGGATGAGCAGGAATGGCACGCTGAACTCGTCGGCGATGTCCTTGAAGCGGGCGCCGGCGGCGTAGTCAGAGGCGTAGGCGGATGCCCCGGGAATGACCGGGCCGCGCATCTTCTGCAGCGTGTCGATGATGACCAGCCGCGCGGTTGGGTTCTCGGTGAGCCATTCCCGCAGGACTTCCTCCCCGCCGGCGTTCATGGTGGGGCAGGAGGTTTCGAGGGTGAGGAACGGTGCGGCCCGGCCGCCGGCGGCGATCATCTGCTTTCGGCGGCGCTGCAACCGGCGCCCGGTGTCTTCCAGCGCGCAGTAGAGGACCGGGCCGCGCTCGACCTCGATCGAGCCCAAGGCGGGGTCTCCGTTCGCGATGGCCGCGGCGATCCCGAGGGACATCCACGACTTGCCCAGCTTCGGCGCGCCGGCCAGCATGTTGACCCCTTCGGCGAGCAGGCCGGGAACGGCCCACTTGACCGGGGGGAACTCCTCTCGCATCAGCTCCGCATCCGTCCATCGGGTGCGGCGGGCGGGCGGTGTCGGCACGGCGGCCAGCGGCCGGGGCGTGGTCATGGTGGTCTCCCTCGGGATCGACGGTCAGGCGGCGATGGTGCGGGGCCGGTTTCGGCCGGCCCGGAGACCGGAGGTGATGGTGGCTTCGGCCCCGCGGCGGGTGAACTGGCTGATACCGGTGTGCCGGCCCGCGGCCGTGAGCAGCGCGGCGCGTACCTCGTCCTCGGTCAGCGCGCCGCCGGCCACGAGCTGCCCCAGCGCGAGCGCGGCGCCGTAGAGGGTGGCGTTGCGGTTGGTGCTGGCGTCGGCGACCTTCCCGGCCTCGGCCTTGATCGCGGCGGTCAGGTACTTGTCTCGCCGGTTGCCTGCCGGCCGCACCGGCAGCGCCGGCGGCGCGGGCAGCGGCTTCGGGGTGAGCCGCTGCACCAGCCATCCGGGCAGCGGCTCGACCGTGCCGTCGAACAGGAACCC
The DNA here is from genome assembly GCF_040607795.1 of Amycolatopsis sp. NPDC005232. Lineage (NCBI taxonomy): Bacteria > Bacillati > Actinomycetota > Actinomycetes > Pseudonocardiales > Pseudonocardiaceae > Amycolatopsis > Amycolatopsis sp. NPDC005232. The sequence goes on from NZ_JBEXHL010000002.1 coordinate 565,675, forward strand.
GTACCGGTCGCTCCCGATCGACGTGCCCGGGGCGACGACGTAGCCGCCCCACGCGCGGGTGTCGACCTTCCAGCCGAGACCGTTGCCGCGCTCGCCCGCGGTGGAGCGCAACGTCACGTCCCCCGGCGCCTGGTAGTACAGGTGCAGACCGCCCGACGGCGTCCGCACGGTCAGGGTGTCCCCGGGCAGTTCCTCGCCGGCCTCTTCGGCGAGCACGGCGAGCACGTCTTCCCCACACGTCACGCCTTGCGCGGCCCACCGCGCCGGCACCTGCTCGCCCGGCTTGGCGGTGTCGAGATCGATCACGCACAGCCCGGACGGGCCGGTGGCCAGGCCGATCCCATAGAAGGCCTGCGTCCATGCGGCGCGGATCTTGTCCGGGTCGGTGGTGGCGCGCTGCTCCCACGTGCGGTGTCCATCGGCGCACCGGCCGGTGGCGGGACAGTCGTGCTCGCCGTGCCCCGCGGGCCGCTTCGTGCCGGGCCGTAGCGGGAAGACGTGCCACCCCCGGGCCGCGGCGTCGAGCGCGGCCGACATGAGTTCGGTGTCCACAGTGGTCACTTCCCGTTCTTGGCTTGACGGATGGCTTCGCAGGCGGGGCAGGCCGGACCCGTGAACCACGACGACTTGGCCTCGCCGGGCTCGAACACGAGCCCGCAGAGCGTGGTGACCTTCCCGGACCACCAGGACTTGCTGCCACGGTGCACAAACGGCTTGCTGCTCATCGGGTTTCCTCCGGTCCGGTCGTCGTGGTGGGCAGGTCGACCCGGTGGGCGGCGTCGGTGATGATGCGGGGGTGGTCGAACGCGATCCGGTCGCGGTTGCGCAGGACCCACGCGAGCGGGAGCCACCGGGCGAGGCGCGCGTCGTCGCCGGCGGTGGGGCGCACGAGGGTGTGCAGCACGGTCCAGAACGCCCCGGTGACGTAGCGGCCCCGCGGGTCGCGGCCGGGCTGGTCGTACACACCGACCTCACCGAAACGCTCGACCAGCAGGCCGGTTTCTTCGCGGAACTCGCGCACCGCGGCCTCGCGGAAGGTCTCGCCGGGGTCGACGTGCCCACCCGGGAGTGCCCAGTAGCCCTCGAACGGCTCCCAGCGGCGCAGGATCATGAGCACGTGCCAGATGCCGGAGCGCTCAGCGAACGCGACGACGTCGCCGGTAAGGCGCGCCTGCTCGACGGTGTCGTGGTTGTCGGCCATCACATCGGTTCCCTTCGGTGCGGTTGGTGTCACGTCCCCATGCGGTGCAGGGGTTTTCACTGGCTGCTCTTGCCGTAGAAGGTCGGGCCGTACTGAATCCCGATCTGCTGCTCGACGTAGTCGCTGCCGCTAGCGGTGGTGCGCGAGTCACCGGCGGCCCGCTCCCGCTCGGAGCGCGACGCGTCGGAGGTGGTGGTGTTGCTGCGCGGTCCGCTGAACGGGTCGAAGTCGCCACCGGAGGTGAAGGTGGTCGGGCCGTGCATGACACCGATCTGCGCGCCGACGGTCGCGCCCGGCGCGGCGTAGTTGGTGAAGCGCGTCCCGTCGGGCGCCGTGTAGTCGGTGACCCGCGGCTGCTCGCTGGTGGCCTGCTCACGCTCGTGCCGCGAGCCGGTGTCGCTGTGTGGCTCGTGCCGCGGGCCCTGGTGGTCCTTGGGTGCCGGCGGCGGGTTGTCCGGAGTGGACACCTTGGCGGCGCGGGCTTCGGGCGCCTTGAAGGACTGCCAGAGCGCGCGGATCTCGTCGTGCTCGGACTGGTGGGGGTTCGGCGGGGTGGGCGGCGGCGGGGTCGTCGACCGGGGGTGCACGACGACGTCGGACTCCGAGCGCCGGCGGCGGGTGCCGCTGCCCTTACGGGGCTGCCGTCGCGTGCTGGTCTGCTTCGCCTTGGGCTTGGGGGTTTTCGCCGCGGGCGGGGTGTTCGGAGTGGACGGTGCCGCCTTGGCGCCTGTCACGTCCCCGTCCTCGTGGTGGGTGACCGCGCCGTCGCGACCGCGGATGGTGACGTGGGTGGTGCCCGTGTGGTCGCCGCCCACGATGACGTGCGGGCCGCCGGCCGGGTCGGGGTCGGTGATCGATGCGCTGATGTAGCCGGTGTGGTCGCCGCCGACCGCAACCCCGGTGATCGTGCCGCCGATGTGCTGGCGGGGGTTCGGCCGCGCGGTGGGGGCGTCCTCGGGCGTCACGTCCCTCGCCTGATCTGCGGTGCTGCCCGCGGCGTCGTCGTACTCGTCGATGCGGGACTTGTGGTCATTGAAGTCCTGAGTGGCCTTGTCGAGGCGGGCTTTGGCGCTGGGGAACGCGTCGTGGTCATCGGCGGCGATGGCCTTGTCGACGGCGCGACGGGCCTCCTGCACGCGGCGGCGCAGCGTCGCGGCGAACGGGTCGTCGGTCACGTCCCTCAGCTGACCTGCGGTGTTCTGCGTGGGCTGCGCGGGAGTGGGCTGGTGGCTGTCCATACGGGACTCCTGTTCGGTGCGGTGGGCGGTGTTGTGGGCGGCGAGGGCCTCTTTGGCTTCGGCGAGGCGGGCTTTGGCGCTGGTCACGGCTTCGGGATCGCCGGCCGCGGTGGCGTTGGAGACGGCGCGGCCGGCGCGGGAGACGCGTTGGCGGAGGGAGGCGTGGGCGCGGGATCGGCTCGATCCGCCGGCGCAGCGGCGGCCTCCTCCAGCAGATGAGCGGCACATGCGGTGCTCCCTTCGGTGTCACGTCCCCTGTGGGCGTGGTGACGGTGTGTGTCTGTTTTTGGCATGGGTGGGGTAGCGCGGTGTCCGGGGAGGGACCCGCGTCACGCGGTGTGAAAGTGGGTTTTCGGTGGGTGATCAGGGGGTTCGGGGAGTGGCTCCCTCGACTCCCTCAGGGGTTGTCGTTGCTGTTCAGGTGAGGGAGGCGGGTCCCGGGGAGGCAGTGAGGGAGAACTCCCCGGGATTCGGTGCCTCCCTCACTCGGCTCCCCCGTCCTCGTCCGCGTCGAGCGCCGCGTTTTCGTCACGCTCTGCGATGGCGTCGCGGACGCGGGCCGCGGACACCTGCATGTTGCCGCCGGTCTTGTAGGGCTTCGCGGACTCGGGCAGCGCCTCCTGCAAGTCGCCGAACGTCCAGCCCTTGTAGGTGCCGCCGTCGAGCTGCGTGAGACCGTGCAGGACTTCCTGGGTCCGCATCCGCGCTTCGGTGCCGAGCACGCTCGCGATGTCGGCGAGGTGGTCGACGCGTTCGGCGCGGACCGTGACCGGCGCGGCGGCCGGCGCGACCTGTGCGCGCAGTTCCATCGCGCGCTTGGTGACCTTGGTCGCCTGCTCGGGGCTGATGTAGAAGCTGCGCAGCAGGCCGGGCTGCGCGGTGAAGCCGCGGGCCATGCAGGTGCCGACATCGCCGGGGCCTTCGTCGGTCTTCGGGGTGAGCCCCACTGCGGAGATCCCGGCCTTGTAGGACCCAGTACCGAGCACCGCGTCATTCGCCAGCTGGTCGCCGATCGCGAAGCACGCCTTGTTGCTGGCCACGGAGGTGATCTTGCGGGGCAGCGCGTCCTTCGACGGCTCGGGCGTGAGGAAGATCAGGGTGATGGCGTACTTGCGGGCGGTGCTCATGAGCTTGGACGCGACCTCGATCGCTTTCTTGCCGTCCTTGCCCATGAACAGGTTCTGGCACTCGTCGATCACCACGACCCGGGGGCGCAGGCGAGCGTCCTTTTCGGCCAGTTCCCGGGTGATCGAGCGCTCGGTGCCGTCGGCCTTGATGAGCTTGCCCCGCACCGACAGGTCGTCGTACAGCTCGTAGAGCAGGTTCAGGCACGCGTCGACGGTTTCCTCGTTGGCGCCGGTGGTCAGGGAGCGCAGTCGCGGCTTCATCGGTTCGTAGTCGGCGTTTTCGGCCATCACCACGACGTCGATTTCGGCCAGCGGATCGAGCATCGCACCCGACACCAGGTTGATCGCCATGGTGGACTTGCCCGAGCCCATAATGCCGCCCAGGGCGTAGTTCGCCTCGTTCAGCCGGCCACGGACCACGTCGCCCTTGAGCGTCACGCCGACCGGGACGCCGGCGAAGTAGTCGGCCTGCGCGTTGTCGAGGTCGTCCAGCAGCGGCCACGGGTCGACCGGCCCGGACAGGGCACCGGGCTTGGCCACCCACAGGTCCAAAACAGACGGTTGCGGCTCGGTCGGCCACACCTCGCGCGGGTAGCGGACCAGGTTGTGCGCCAACGTGTTCTTGCGCTTCACGATCTCCTCGACCGTGCACGCCGGCGGCAGCGCCACCTGTGCGCGCCAGCCCTTGCCGTCCTTATGCGGCGGGGTGATGAACTTGATCCGCCACCCCTCCTTCACCGCGCGGTTGAACCCCGGGATGTTCAGGTTCTTCAGCGCGTTCAGGATCGTGTTCTCGTCGGGCAGCTCGTCCATCGTGTCGCCCTCGACCGGCGTGGAGAGCCACGTCGGCATCTCGCCGTGCTTGCGGCCCTGCTGGTACAGGTAGCCCACACCCACCACGGTGCCGGCGACCAGCAGGACCACCCCGTACGTGGTCAGGAACCACACCGCGAACGCGACCGCGTCGAACACCCCCGTGATCGGGGCCAGGATCTCGCCGGCGTCGCCCTCGTTGATCGCGAGGATGATGCCCAGGACCAGCAGGAACCCGGTCAGCCCGGCGGATCCGATTACCGCGGCCTTGATCCACTGGCCGGGGGCCTTGAGCCAGTCCATGGTGCGGTCGTGGCGGCGCTGCTTCTCCGCCACGTCGCGGGACTCCCATTCGAGCAGCTTGTCGTGCTCGCCGGCCGCTTCGGCGGCGCGCATCATCCGTTCGTAGCGGTTCGCGCCGTGGGTGTCGCGCCACCGGCGCGAGACGACCTTGACGCCGGCGGTCGGGTAGGCCACGCCGTGACGGAACGCGGCCTTGGTGCGCTTGTGCTTCGCGACCTTCTTCGCCGTGCGGGCGACCACGACGACGTCGTTGCGGTAGCCGGCCCACCGAGCCTGCGCCAGCTCCTTCTGCGACATGCGCGCCTGGTACTCGTCTTCGGTGAGCACCTCGCCCTCGATCGCCTCGCCCGGGTCGGTGCGGGTCGGCAGGTGGTGCACGGTGGCCAACTCGCCGCCGGCCGGGGTGGTGGTGTCGTTGGTGGTCATGGTGGTGTCCTCTCCGCCGGTCACTGGTTGGCCTGGTGTTCGTCGCGCAGCTGACGGGCAGCCTTGGGCGCGCAGTGGATCGCCTTGCGGATCGACTCCGCAGAGGCCGGGTTCATCGGCACAGTCGGGTCGGCCAGCGCCGCGGCGAAGTCGGCGCGCAGTTGCTCGATCGTGCGGGTCTTCGGCGCCGGGTGGGTGGTGCGCTTGCGGGTCGATTTCCGCTGCTCCGAGGGCTGATCGAGGGTCAGCACCGGGGCGTCGGCGATCGGGCCGGCAGGTCGATCCTGGGTGGCCAGCCACGCAGTGACCTCGTCGGCGAGCACATCCCCGACGTGGTCGCTCGCCTCGATCGCCGCGACCAGCCGGGTGCGGCCGTGGCGGCGGGTGAGGGTGTAGCGCCCGGGGGCGAACACCAGCCGCGCGGCCCCGTCCCGGTCGATCTCTGCTACCGCGTGGCGCACGGCGACGGTGCGGACCTTGGCGACCTTCCGCGCGGCCTGCCGGGCGATCCGGGCCGCGTCCCGCTCGGCACGAGACCGGGGCGGGGCGGCCACCGCGATCTGGTGCGCGACGACCCCGGAGATCGACACGATCCCCATGACCACCGCGACGTCCCAGCCGCGGTTGAACCCGTGCAGCGCGTTGAGCGCGGCGCCGGTGCCGGCGAACAGCCACACCCCAAGCTGCAACGCCCACACCGGCCGGTTGGGGTGGCGGTGGCGGGTGACCTCGACGGCGAACGCGAACGCCCACATCCCCAGGTCCGACAGCGCCGGCAGGGCCGCGCCGGTCAGCGCCTGATAGACGCCCACGCCGTAGCTGGACATCGCCGGCACCGCCATCACGGCCGACACCAGGGCGAGCAGGTAAATCGGGATCCGCACCCGGTGCTCCGACAGCCACGCCGCGGCCCGCGCGAACGACTCGGCACGAGCGGACTTGCGGTCGGCGCCGCGCTTGTCGGCGAGGTCGGCGGCGGCGGCCTGGTCGGCCCGCCGCTGCTCGGCCTGCGCGGCGGCGGCGGTCAGGGTCCGGTCGAGCTTGGCCGCGGCGTCCGCGCGGCGCTGCTGGGCGTCGGCGGCACGGTCCGCGCGCCGGTTCTCGGCCCAGGTGCTCATCACGCGCCCTCCCTGTTCTCGTCACGTCCCCCGGCCACCTGGGCCGGCGCGGTCTCGTCGGTATTGTCGGTGGTGGTGATCTGCCGCGGCGTCGCAGCGGCGGGCAGGGCGCCGCGGGTGCGGCGGGTGTGCAGCTCGTGCGCGCCCCACGCCGCGGCGGTGGCCAGGGAGCCGAGGGCCAGCCAGCCGGCGACCAGCCAGCCGAGCACCAGTGGTGCCACGACGGCGAGCAGTTCCGCGAAGTGCCAGGCGATCCACTGCGTGGCGGCTTCGGTGCGGGTGCAGGTGTGTCGAGTGGTCATGTCGGTCACCTCCGTCAGTCGGTCGGGAAGAACTGGTTGATCGGGCCGCGGGGCGGGCGGGAGGCCTGCGCGGTGGCGTAGCGGTCCAGCTCTCCCATGACCCCGGCCAGGATCCGCACGATCAGCACGAGCGGGATCCGGATCAGGTGCAGGACCAGGAACAACAGGACCGTGACCGTGTGGCGGATCAGCGCGAACGTGCCGTAGCGCTGCAAGACGTCGAACGTGCTCACGAGCGGCCACCCCGCTTCGGCGCGGTGGCGATCTCGGCCCAGCCGGCGCCGTCGGCGGCCGACGCGCCGTTGTTCATCCGCGCCCCGAGCGCGGTCGCCGCGGCCAGGGCGAGCGTCGCGTGGGCCTGCGCCCGGGCGGCGAGCTCCGTGCGCTTCTCGATCGACAACCGGCCGGTCTTGTCGTCGGAGATCCAGCCGAGCAGGTTCTGTGCGGCCCGGAAGTGGTCCGGCCCGGTCAGCTGTGTGCTCATCGCTGGCCACCGCCGTTGGTCCGCGCAACCCAGCGGTGGCACCAGGCCAGGACGTCCGCGGCCGGCGAGGTCCAGCGGATGGCCGGGTCGGCGTCGAACTCGCGCGCCACGGCGGCGGCCGTGGCCTGGCTCGGGATCATCAACGGCAGCACGCCAAGGGCGTCGGGGTCCAGGCTCATCGCGGTCCAGCGGTCGGTGCGGATGAGCAGGCCGTTGTCCGCGGGCTCGATCACCGGCCCGACGGCGAGGTCGCCGCCGATCGGCACGAACGGCCGCGGCACGGAGACCGTCAGGTCGCCGATGACCTGCTCGTTGTTCATTCCGACGAGTCCGGCGAACGTGTCGTGAGTGGTTTCGAGCTTGAGGTAGTTCGTCATCGGTTCCCCTCCTGGCGGGCGGCTTCGGCCCGGGTGCGGTCGAGTTCTTCCTGTTGGGTCTGGACCTGGTCGTGCCAGGCACCGGAGTCGCTCACGCGGCCACCCCCATCCGGTCGGCCTGCTCGATCTCGAAGCAGGTCCAGCACTGGCGGGTGCTGGTCGGGACGCAGTACTCCTTGATCTCGCCGCACTCGACGCAGGTGCGGCGCGCTTCCATCGCGTGGTCCATCTGCCCCGGCGCGGCGATGCCCTTGAGCGCGGCCAGTTCGACGGAGAACAGCGGCGCCACGGTCTCGCGGGCGTAGGGCTTGACGTGGCGGAACACGAGCAGCGCCACCGGGTCCTGACCGTTGGGCCGCAACCCGGCCTCGCGCAGCTGGCCCTTGGTGAGCAGCGTCGAGGGCGCTTCGTGCCACCCGAACACCGGCAGTCCGTCACGGAAGCCGCGACACAGGCACGTGTGGTGGGTGCGGCCGTCGAACACCGTCGTGACTTCCTGCTTGCGGTTGCGGGGGTTCATCGGGCGGCCTCCTCAGCAATGCCTGCGGTCTCCAGCTCCTGCTGTGCGAGCAGACGCAGCTGCGTGGAGACGTCGAGGTAGGTCTTCACCCGCGGGCCCTTGACCGCGACCGGTGCCCCGTCGTTGACGATCAGGTACCGAGCCATGAGGCACAGCTGCGCGGCGATCTCGCCGAGCCGGCCGGCGATCTCGCGGGAGACCAGGCGGTTGAGCTCGTCCGGCGTGTAGCTGTAGGTGGTGACCTCGGCCGGCTGCTCGCCGGCGGTGCGCGGGGCTTCGTGCGTGGCTACCATCTGGGATTCCTCCGTGCGGTCTTGCGGCTGGACGTGGGAACCCGGCGCGGCGAGCGCGTTCTTGGCGGGATGAGCCGCCGCGTCGGGGTGAAAGGTCAGGCGGGCGGTCATCAGGCGGCCTCGCCCTCGAACGCGGCGGCCTGGATCGGGGCGTTCTTGCCCTGGCCCGGCAGTCCGGCGATCAGGAAGTGCGAGCGGAGCAGCTCGCGGCCGGCGCGGCGGCGCGTGCGGCTCGCGCGGCGCTGGTCGGTGAAGTCGCAGCGGAACGCGGCCTCAGCGGCGAACTCGTCCGCGGCCAAGTCCAGGTCCACCTGCTCGATCAGAGCGTCGATCGCGGCTTCGGTCAGACCGTCCGGGTAGACACCCTCGTCGGCGATCTCGTCGACGAAGCGGCCGGCGGTGTCGAGCTGACGGCGGAAGCGGTTGGTGCTCATTGGGTGGTCCCTTCGAACGAATTTGCAGGTCAGCGAGTGGTTCAGAGCGAGCGGAAGAACGTCGCGAGGTTCGTGATCACGTGCTTGACGAAGGTCGCGGTCTCCAGCGGCGAGGTGATGACGCAGCCGAGGACCACCGCGAGCAGGACCAGGCCGAGCAGCTTCTTGCCGACGCCGGAACCGGTCTTGATGCCGGGGAACATGTGCTGCTGCTTGGCCATGGGGTCCTCCTGGTGCTGGGCTCGTCCGGAGTGATCCGGACCACCAAGAAGCTAACAGTTGAATGGTTTGCAGGTCAACTGTTAGGTCGGAATTTCGATCAAACTCAGCTCTGACCTGCGGGAACTCTGTGCGCGCCTGATTGGTTCTGATATGGTGACCGTTCAGTTGACCCCCAGGGCGACTCACGCCCGGCTAGGAGAGCGCATGTCTCGCCCGCGAAGCTCGGTGACCAGGTCTGAGCCGCTTGCTCAGCAGATCGCGCGGAACATCGAGAACGACATCCAGGCCGGCAGGCTTCGAGACGGCGAACGGCTCGCGTCGTCGCGGGAGCTAGCAAAGGAGTGGGACGTCAGCGTCTTCACGATCAACGAGGCCATGGACTTGCTGGCCAAGAAGGGCCTAGTAGTGAGCAAGGCTCGATCCGCTCGAACCGTGCACGCGCCCGATCAGGAGTTGCACCGCGAGGTGCGCACCTCGACGCCACAAGTCGTCATGGTCGGCGGGTATGCCGGCAGCGGGAAGACGGAGTTGGGGCGGGTGCTGGCTCGTGAGTCGGGGTGGCCCATGCTCGACAAGGACTCGTTGACGCGGTTCGTCGTCGAGGCGGCGCTTGAATTGCAGGGCGTTTCACGGAATGACCGGGAATCCGAGGTTTACTTGACGAAGATCCGACCAGCCGAGTACGAGTCTCTGCTTGAAGCGATGACGGAAAACGTCCAGGTCGGGAATAGTGCGATCGTGACCGCTCCCTTTCTTCGTGAGTTCTCGGATGAGTCGTGGTTAAAGCAAGCGGATGCAACGTGCCGGAAGCTCGGGGCAGACCTCACGATCGTGTGGGTGTACTGCGACGAGGAGACCATGCACACTTATATCCGCCACCGTGACGCCCCGCGAGACAGCTCTAAATTGGCGGATTGGGACAAATACATGAAGGGTGTCAACGTCGACTTTCGTCCGTCTGTGCCGCATGTGGTCGTTGACAATTCTGTGTCGGGTGGTCTTCTCGTGGATCAAGCTCGGCAGCTCATCGCGCAGGTGACCGAGGAAGGGGCCATCAGGAAGTGAGTACCGCGAAGGTTCTTGTCAGCGGGGAGGCAGACGACGAGGTCGGCCACGAGATTCTCTCGCAGGTCGACGGCGTCCAGGTCATCGAGTACGACCCCAACACCGAGCACTTGAGTGGCGAGCAACGCGGCGCGAACGTCCTTTTGCCGCCGTACCGAAGCAGTCACCGCCCAATTCGGCTGCTACCTGAGCTGTCGGACTTGAGAATGGTTCAACTTCTCTCGGCTGGGGCTGACGAGTGGTCAGCAGACGTACCTGCGGAGATCGTTCTCGCGACGGCGCGAGGCGCGCACGCCGGCCCCGTCTCCGAGTGGGTCCTGTCGGCCGTTCTGGCGCAGTTCCGGCAGTGGCCCGCACTCGTACGTTTCCAGGACGCGCACGTCTGGGCGCACCGGAAGTTCGTCGCTGACACCCTCGCGGGGAAACGGGCGTTGATCGTCGGCGCCGGCGCGATCGGGACCGCCGTTGCTCGCAAGTTGCAGGCGTTCGACGTCGCGTCGACCCTCGTGGGAAGCAGAGCACGCGCCGGCGTCCACGGTCCCGAGGACTTGCCCGGCCTCGTTCCCGGGCACGCGCTCGTCGTGATCACGGCGCCGTTGACGGAGCAGACGGTCAAACTGGTCAACTCGGCTTTCCTCGCAGCGATGGACGACGGCACGTTGCTGGTGAACGCTGGCAGGGGACGGATCGTCGACACGGACGCGCTGGTGGGGGAGTTGCAGGCGGGGCGGCTGCGTGCCGCGCTCGACGTCACCGATCCTGAGCCGCTCCCGGCCGACCACCCCCTTTGGGGCTGTGCTGGTGCGGTCATCAGTCCGCATTCCGCTCGAACCGTGCCCGGCACCAACGCCTTGTGCTATCAGGTCGCAGCTGAGCAGATCGCCGCGTTCTTGAAGGGCGTGACGCCGTCCAACGCCGTCGCCGATCGTCGGTAAGCCTGGCAGTCGCACCGCGCGACCGACGCCACAACAAGACGTCGGCATGTCTCACGGTTGGTGCGGCAGCGGCGGCTTACGTTAGGGGCGCGGCAGGGTTGACGGGGTGGGGAGAGTTTCGGTGGCAGACGACGAAGCGCGACAGTGCAGCAAGTGCGGGCATCGACCGGCCGGTGACGGCGGCGTGCTGTGCGAGCAGTGCAAGGAAGCGCTGAGTGTGCCGGCGAGTGTGCTGTACGCGCAGCTCGGTCTTCCGCCTGCCTGAGGCCGGTTGTCCACAGATCCGCGAACGGCGCTCCGCAGGACCGCCGAGTGTGTCAGCGTCGGGGCATGAACGAAACGTGGATGTTGCGGCCGTTGCCGGAGGTTGAACCGTCAGTGCAGGCTCTTCCCGACGACGCAGACTTGTCGTCGGGGCTCGAATTCTGGTGTCTGGCGCCAAGTGCCGAATTGTCCGCGGCGCGCGCCAGCGATGATCTCAAGGCCGCGGGCACGCCGGATTCGACGCCCTGAGGTCGCCGCTGGCGCGCTAACGGGCGCGGGGCAGTGTGACGGGACCACAAGATCGGCCTCAGCGGCGCTCAGACGGTGTTTCCAGGTCTGCCGCGAGGCCATACGATCGAACATGTGATCGATTGGGCCGAGGTGGTGGAGCGGGAGGACCTGCCGTTTCGGTCTGCCCGGGATCACGCGCGTTGCCTGAACGGGCACCTGCGGGAGATTGCCGGCTCGAACTCGGGCTATCACCACGCCTTGCGGTTGTCGACGTGGACGTGCCTGCTGTGTGCCCGGTTCCGTCTGCCGCGGCAGACGTGGTTGGAGGTCGAGCACAAGCCGTGTGACGTGGCCGGTGCCGCGGCGGACATGCGTGCGGGGTTCCCGGTGCAGGTGGTCCCCCGCCGTCCGGCGGTGCGGGGCGGGGTCGGGCGGATCGAGCTGCACATCCGGGGTGAGGTGTTCGGCTACGTCGGGGTACAGCTGTGCGGTATCGACCGCCGCGGGGTGCTCGTACACGTCGCCGCAGCCGAACGACATCGCCGGCGCGGAATCGGCGGCCTCATGGTCGACGCCGCGCTCGCCCGCGGTCCGGGCTACACCTGGTCCACGGCGCCGTTCGACCTCGACGACGTCGAGCTCAAGGCCTTCCGCTCGACGTTGGACCTGCCTGAGCCGGTTCAAGTTGGGGAGCCGTTCTACTGCTCGCACATGCTCGAAGCGATGGGCGAGTGGGTGTGACTACCAACCGTGTGCGCGACGGGTGAGTGACACGGGGGACCGGTCGAACCTGTCACACCTGTCACTCTGTCCCTCTATGGGTTTTGACCTGTATAAATAGGAGGGACAGGGGTGTGACAGCCTGGTGTGACAGTCTTTCCCCACACTAACTCTATGTCACTGGTGTCTCAAAGCGGCTGGAACAGAGGGGGGTGAGCAGCCCCCCCTCTGTTCCAGCCGCTTCGATCCGACGTCGGTGGGTGACAAAGTGGGCGACAATCAGGGGGGAACTGAGTGGACGTTGGCGGACGGTCGAGGACCATTGGTTTGCTGGTCAGCGCCGAAAACCCACGGTCAAAAAGTCGCCGATTTGCCCTGATAACGAAGAGGTCCCAGGTTCAAGTCCTGGTGGGCCCACCCGGTTAGCCCGGTCATGTTTGCGGAATACGCAAACGGTGACCGGGCGGTGTTGTATCTGGGGGCCGAGCCCCCAGACCCCCACGGTGCGATCGGTGACCATTCCTGCATGGGTGAGTTCACTGGCGACCTTGTGTTGAGTGGGTGAGTGCCGCCTGGTGAGGTGGCTGCCTGAGTGAGTGATGACCTTTTTCTGCGTTGGTGAGTTGCGGGCGACCTCGATGTGCGTGGGTGAGTTCCGTCCGGTGAGCTGATCGCTGGGTGGGTGTTCACGGTGGCGCACTCTCGGTGGTGGGGGCGTTACTGAACTGTCGAAGTGTGAGCACGGTGTGGGGACACGGCCTTTCTAGCGTCGTGAGCCATGGTCGAAGTGAAGAAAGTCAGAGTTGCGGCGGTTGTGGTGGCGGTCGTGGCCGTCGGGGCTGGGGTGGTGGCGCCGGCGGGGGCGGCGGAAGAGGGGCTGAAGTGGGAGCCCTGCGCGAAGGTGGCGAACAACTGGAGCGACCCGGGCGACACGAAGTCCGAGTGCGCGATGTTGGCGGTGCCGATGGATTACGCGCAGCCGCAGGGGCGCAAGGTCAAGATCGCGGTGAGCAGGAGGAAGGCGGCGGATCCGGCGAAGCGGCGCGGGGTGCTCGTCGCCAGTCTCGGCGGGCCCGGGCTGGGCAACATCGAGGATCCCGAGGCGTTCAGCACCATGGGGCTCGGGGCGCTCGCCGCCGACTACGACGTGGTCGGGTTCGACATGCGGGGCACGGGTTACAGCGACAAGATCGACTGTGGGTGGCAGGACGGCCCGGCCGTGCCGGTGACGGCGTCGGCGAAAGAAAAGGCGAAGGCCGGTTTCGACGCGTACACCGAGTACAACAAGCGGTGCACCGCGATCGACCTGGCGTTCGTCAAGCAGTTGACCACCACGAACAACGCCCGTGACCTGGATTCGCTGCGGGTCGCGCTCGGCGCACCGAAGATCAGCTTCTACGGCGTCTCCTACGGCACCGCCATCGGCACCGTGTACCGGTCGATGTTCGACAGCCACGTCGACCGGATGTGGCTCGATTCGGTGATGCCGCCGGTGATGGACCTGTCCGCTATGGACGGTTCGGTGGACGCGGTCGCGGAAAAGGGGTTCGGCCGGTTCGTCACGTGGCTGGCCCAGCACGATGCCGAATACCACTTCGGCACGACCGCGGATGCCGTCCACGCAGCGCTTTTCGCGCTCCGCGATCAACTCGCGCAGCACCCGCGGGTCGTCGACGACACCACGGTGCTCGACCGCCAGTGGGCCACCGGCCAGTTCGCTTCGCCGCAGTCCATTTGGGATTCCGCTGCGGATGATCTCGCCACCGTTCGCGACGGCGGTGTCCCGGCGTCGGCGCGCCCGGCGGCCGGCGCGCGCCAGGTCTTCGGTTTCGACGTGAATCCTCGCGGGCTGAACAGCGTGCAGTACAACGCGATGTTCTGCAACGAGGGGACCGGCGGCCGCGATTTCGAGCAGGCGTGGGGCGAGGTGCAGGCGCATCAGCGCGAGTACCCGGCGACGGGCGGCAAGTTCGAGATCGCCGCTTTCTGTGGTGGGTGGCCGGGTGCGGCGCAGCCGTGGAAGCCGGTGAAGGGGAGCAGTGCGTTCGAGGTGTCCGGGCACATCGATGAAGGGGAAACGCCGTATTCGTGGGCGGTCGACACGCAGAAGGCGGTCGGTGGCTCGCTGCTGACTGTCCTGGATGGACAGCACGGGTCGCTGGACAAGATTCCGTGTGCGGCCAAGGCGGTTGACTTCTTCCGCACCGGTCACACCGTTTCCGGTTCCTGCGCGGGAATCCGGTGAAGGGGGCTGTGATGCGCAGGATCGGCGTGGCGGTGGTCGTGGCGGCCATCGGACTGGTGCTCGCGGCGCCGCAAGCCGCGGCCGCGACCGTGGATTTCGCGGGCAGCCTCAACGTCGACGGGTGCTCGGGCTCGCTGGTGCGAATGCCGACATCGGCGGATGACGACAAAGCGTTCGTGCTGACCAACGGCCATTGCTACGAAGGCCCGGGGCCGGTGCCGGACGAGGTGCTGGTGAACAAGCCGTCGCAGCGAGTCGCGACGGTGCTCGACGCGGCCGGCAACGGCGTGGGTCTCGTGCAGGCGGTGAAGGCCGTGTACGTGACCATGACCGGCACCGACATTTCGCTGTACCAGCTGGATTTGTCCTACCGGCAGCTCGAGCGGAAGTTCCACGTGCGGCCGCTCACGGTGTCGGCGAAACGGCCGAGCACGGGCACGGACATCCGCGTGGTTTCGGGCGGGCTGAAGAAGATCTTCTCCTGCAACGTCGACCAGCTCACCTATCGCGTGCTGGAAACGGGGTATGTGACGAAAGACGTGCTGCGTTACACATCGGCGTGCCAGACCGGGCCGGGGTCGTCGGGCTCGCCCGTCGTCGACACCGCGACCGGCGAGGTTATCGGCATCAACAACACCAGCAACCGCGACGGCGGCCAGTGCACGGTGAACAACCCGTGCGAGATGGACCGCGACGGCGTCATCAGCGTGCACAAGGGCATCGCCTACGGCACACAGACGTACTGGCTCACCACGTGCATCACCCGCGGCAACCGGCTCGACCTCGGCCGGCCCGGTTGCCTGCTGCCCCAGCCGGCGCGGTGACGTGTGGCGCCGGGCGATGACTGCGTCCGGCGCCACCCCGGGCGCGTGCGGCTGGGCGGGACAGCGTCGCGACGCCGGCGGACGGGCGCTGCGGCGAATGGTGGCCGCGGCGCGAGGAGGAGCGTGAGCTGCTGCTGCGCGGGACGCGCGTGATGCCGGGGCGTACGGCGTGACCGAGGGCCGGCCGGCGTGGGCCTGACACCGGCTGGGGCAGTGGTTCGAGGTGACCCACGGCGTCGCGACCAGGCAGCCGGACCTGGTGGAGTCGGGCACTCAAGCCGTCGCCGGACGCAAGTCAGCCCTGCCGGGAAGAGAAGGCCGGCAGGGCTGACATGTCTGCGGTCGGCGCGCGCACGGTCGCCTCTCGGCGAAAGGCACGACGCGGCTCCAGCCGAACGGTATTCCGCGAAGGCAAAGGTGTGAGCCCGGGGGACACGTTGGGCGCACCGACCAGTGTGTTCAACAGCCCACCCGCCGGAGGTATTCCGTTCGGCCTGCGACGCGGGCAGCCGATGGTTCCACGTGGAACCAGGCCCTGGAACCGCCGGATCCGGCGCTCGGAGCGTGCAGTAGCATCGTGGGGTACGGAAGCAAGCTGGAAAAGGGGGCTTCAGATGAAGAAGCTGTTGGCACTCGCAGTCGTCGCGGGCGGCGTTCTGTTCGTCGTCAAGCGCAACAAGGCTGCCAAGGCCGAGGCCGACCTCTGGCGCCAGGCGACCGCCCCCACGGGCCCGGTCTCCGCGAACGGCAGCACCCCGGCCAAGGCCGCGGACGCTTCCCGCAACTGACTCACCGCGCGGGTGCCCACGGGCACCCGCGACCGGGGCTGTAGCTCAATTGGTAGAGCACCGCCTTTGCAAGGCGGGGGTCAGGGGTTCGATTCCCCTCAGCTCCACGTCACTCGGGGCGAGTTGCGTTGGCGGAAAGCGCCAACCGGCTCGCTCCGTCGTGCTTTCTGGGGGTGCAACCCCCAGACCCCGCCCGGAGGGCTGCGCCCCGGACCCCCGCGGTGGTCACCTCGGGCAGTGACGCCCGAATCGGCGGAATTCGAGCAGACTGCGTTGCGAAGTCAGGTCCGTGACGGTGTCCAGCGTCAAGTCGTGGGCTGAGGCGAGGGCGCGGAACTCGTCGAGGTGGCGTTCGCGCCCGCCGAAGATGGTGAGCATGGCGAGGGCGCTTTCGGTGTTCGCGTGGCGGCCGGTGACGGGTTCGACGACGAGGATGCGGCCCGTCAAGCCGGCGGCTTCGGCGCAGCGGGCCAGAATCCGGTGGGCGTGGGCGTCGTCCCAGTCGTGGAGGATGTCGACGAGCAGGTAGGCGTCGGCACCGGGTGGGAGTGGGTCGAAGAAGCTGCCGGCGGTGACCTGGGCGTCCAAGGAATGAGCGGCGAAGGTGCGGCGGGCGTCGGCGGCGGTCGGGGCCAGGTCGAGCAGGTGGCCGCGCAACCCGGGGTTCGCGGTGAGGATGGCGGCGAGGATGTCGCCCCGGCCGCCGCCGACGTCGACGATCGTCGCGAACCGCGACCAGTCGGAGCCGGCGACGATCTGCGGGATTTGCTCGCGGATGCGGAAAGTCATCTGGCGGTCGAAGGATTCCCGCAGGTGCTCGGCCTCGGCGAGATCGGCCCAGAAGTCCTGGCCGTATCGGCGTGGGTAGGCGGCTTCGCCCGTGGCGATGCTGTGGGCGAGCTCGACGAACGCCAGCTCGGCGCGTCCGCCGGCGGTGTTCAGGTTCAGGAGCGTTTCGGTGAAGTCGTCGCGGAGGTGTTCGCCGTACGCGGTGGTGCGATGGCCGGCGGGGGTGTGCTCGAGGACCCCGAGCGTCGTGAGGTGTTCGAGCAGGAGACCGAGCGCGACGGGGTTCACCTTGAGCTCGGCGGCGAGATCGGACGCCGGCGCGGGGATACGCAGGCGCGCGGGCAGGCCGAGGGTCACGGCGACGCGCAGCGCCATCGGCGTCGCGAGTCCGGCCAGGCGGCGCAGGGAGTTCGTATCGTCGTGGGTCACGAAGATCTACTGTGCCGGGCCGGTCAACCGAAAAAGGAGAGCCGATGCGTCCCCACGTGCTGCTGAGCGTCGCGACGAGTGTCGACGGGGCGATCGACGACACGACCCCCGACCGGCTGCTGCTGTCCAACGCCGAGGACTTCGACCGCGTCGACCAGGTGCGCGCGGAGTCCGACGCCATCCTGATCGGCGCGGGCACGATCCGCGCCGACAACCCGCGGCTGCTGGTCAACAGCGAGGAGCGCCGGGCCGAGCGGGTGCGCGCCGGCAAACCCGCGTATCCGCTGAAGGTGACTGTGACGGCGTCGGGTGACGTTGACCCGGAGTGGAAGTTTTGGCACCACGGCGGGGAAAAGCTCGTCTACACCACCGAATCCGGCGCCCCTGCCGCGCGCGAACGCCTCGGTCAGCTCGCCGAAGTCGTCGCTCTCGGGCCGCAGGTGGACTTCGGTGCGCTGCTCGACGACCTCGGCAGCCGCGGCGTCCGGCGGCTCATGGTCGAGGGCGGCGGCCAGATCCACACCGCGTTCCTCTCGCAGAGCCTGACCGACGAGATCCACCTCGCCATCGCGCCGCTCGTGGTCGGCGCCGCCGCCGCGCCGCGGTTCCTGCTGCCCGCGCGGTACCCGGGCGGGCGGATGAAACTGCTGGACACGCGGGCGATCGGCGACGTCGTACTGATCCGCTACGCGCCCAAGGCCGGTTGAAAGGTCGCGCGCAGAGCGTCTTCGAGCGGGATGTCGCCGCGCCAGGCGACGGCGCCGTCGGGGCTCAGCAGCACGGCCGGCAACGCGGTGTCCGCCTTGGCGCGCACCAGGTTCACGCGCTCGGCCCAGCCTGCGGGGAGCTCGACGTCGCCGGTGAAATCGAGCAGGACGGCGTGTCCGTCGCGAAGGAGCCCGGCCACGCGGGTCGGTCCGTCGGCGGTCACGAGGTCCAGGTCGGGCAGCCGCGCGGGATCGTCCAAACCGGACATCATCCCGGCGAGGTAGCGGTTGGTGTCGGGCAGGCGCATGAGGTCGGTGAAGATCTCGGTCAGGGCGAGCAGGTCGGGGTCCGGGTTCGGCACGGCGAGAACGCGTTGGGCCGACGTGTGGTGTAGCACGCGGGCGGCCTTCGGGTGGCGTTCGGTCTGGTAGGTGTCGAGGAGGCTGTCCGCGGCGCCGTTCAGCGCCGCGGCGAGCTTCCAGCCGAGGTTGACGGCGTCCTGCACACCGAGGTTGAGGCCCTGGCCGCCGAGCGGCGGGTGGATGTGGGCGGCGTCGCCGGCGAAGAAAACGCGGCCGTGGCGGTAGTTTTCGAGCTGACGGGTGGCGTCGCTGAAGCGGGAGATCGTGAGGACCTCGGCCAGCGCGGTGGGCTCACCGTAGATCGCGGTGAGTGCCTGCTGCACCGCTTCCGCGCTCATCGGTGGCTCGGTCTCGTCGAGCTTGCCGTAGGTGAAGCGGTAGTGGTCGCCGCCGGTCGGCACGAGCATGCCCCAGTGGTCGGCGGTGGTCCTGGTCATCGTGCTCATGTGGCCGGCGCGCGCCGGCACCAGCTCGGAGACGGCCGAGAGGCGCACGTCGGCGAGCACGGCCCGGTACGTGCCGGGCCGGCCGGGAAACGGCAGGTCCAGCAGCTTGCGCACGGTGCTGTGCGCGCCGTCGCAGGCGACGACGTAGCGGGCGCGCAGGTCCCGGTCGGTGGTCACGGTGACGCCGGTGTCGTCGGCGTGGATCGCGGTGACGGCCTGGCCACGCAGCACTCGCGCGCCGCAGGCGGTCGCCGCCGCCTCCAGCACCTCCTCGACCTTCCACTGTGGAATGCCGATCGAGTGGGGTTGTCTGGTCTGCCATGGGGTGCAGTCGAGCGGCACCGGCAGCCCGGCGAAGTGCCCGCCCACGGCGGCGCGCTCGAACTGCCGCTCGAGGATCGCGTCGAGCAGGCCCCGCGCGTCGAGCAGCTCGGCGGTGCGCGGCTGGATCGTGCCGCCCTTCGTCTGCTCGATGCGTTCGGTCAGCTTTTCCACCACCACGACTTCGGCGCCGCCGAGGGCCAGCTCGTGCGCCAGCGTCAACCCGGTCGGGCCCGCTCCGACGACTATCACGTCCATGAAGTGCTCCTCAGTGCAGAAGTATACTGAGTGCAATATAGCCCCGAGTGCACCAAGGCGGTAGCCTGTTTTCGTGGACGAGCAGACCGGCCTGCGGGAGCGGAAGAAGCAGCGCACGCGCGAGGCGATCTCGAACGCCGCCCTCGAGCTGTTCTTCGAGCACGGCTTCGACCAGGTGTCGATCTCGCAGGTCGCGGAGGCCGCGGAGGTGTCGCGGCGGACGTTGTTCGCCTACTTCCAGGGGAAGGACGACCTCGTCCTGCACCGCATCGCCGACCACGAGCACGAGAGCGCGCGCGTGGTCCGCGAGCACCGCGATGCGCCGCTTCCCGCGCTGCGCGAGCATTTCCTCGACGGCCTGCGCCGCCACGACCCGATCACCGGGCTCTGCGACCTTCCGCAGGTGCTGGCGCTGTACCGCCTGATCATGGGCACGCCGACCCTGCTGCCGAGCGTGTTGCGGTTCCGGGAAAGCGGGGAGCTGGCGCTGGCGGCCGAGCTCGGCGAGTCACCGGACCTGCCGCCGCTGACCGCGCGCCTGGCCGCCGCGCAGATCGCGTCCGTGCAGTGGCGGCTGTCGAGGGAGAATCACCACCGCATGGCGAACGGCGTCTCCGCGACGGACGCGTATCCAGAGGCGGTCGCGGCGGCTGAACTGGGCTTCGACCTGCTGATGAACGGCCTCGGGACGCTCGGTAAGAGCTAGCCGCGGCGGATCCACAGGTCGTGCGGAGTGCGGCCCGGCCGGAACCCGCACGACGTCGCCAACGCGGTGGCCTCGGCGAAAGCGTGGCCGACGAGTTCGGGCGCGTGGGCGTCGCTGCCGAAGGAGAGGATCCGTCCGCCCTCGGCGGCCCACCACAGGAGAACGTCGCGCGGCAGGGGGACTTTCGTGTTCAGCTCCAGCGCTCGTCCGCTGCCGGCCAACGCGCGCAGGACGGTGCGGAACTCCTCCTCGAAGTCCGCGGCGACAAAGGGTTTCTCCGAAGGCCAGGTGCGCAGCGCGTAGTCGATGTGGGCCAGGATCTCGAAGTCGGCCGTCGACTGCACCAGGCCCAGCACCTCGCCCAGGTAGGCGCGCAGCGTCGCGTCAGCCGGGCGGTCCGCGATCACGCTCAGCTCGTAGTGGTGCGACCCCTCCGGCAGTGAGTGCACCGACCCCAGCACCCGCTCGAAGCGGTGCGCCGTCAGCAACGCGTCTGCCTCCGGCCGGTGCCAGTGCGGCTCACTCAGCTCCACCCCCGACAGGATCCGCAGGTCCGGGAACCGCTCGCGGCACTCCTGCACGCACGCGAGGTAACCCTCGACGTCGAGGGCCGGCGGCTCCAGTACGCCGTCGGTCCGCAGCAGCACGCGGAAGTGGTCGGGCAGATGCGGCCGGATCGGCGGCGGGATGAGCCACGGCGTGAGGTCGGCGTGCTCCGTGAACGCCACCGACGGCAGCCCGAGCGCGAGCGCCCGTCGGCACGAGCCGACCATCGACCCGGTGACGGTGTCCCACGACCACTCGGTGTGGACGTGGCTGTCCTGCGGCAGCACGCCCCCACACTACGAGTTGGCCCGCAGCACTGAAATCGCGCGAACGGTGGCGTAGCCGCGCCATTCGAGCGACGCCGCGGGGGAGAAGCTGGCGAAATCAACCGTCCAGCCGCCGTCTTCGAGCTGCTGGGACTCGAGGCGCTCGAGCTCGGCGGCGATCGCGGCCGGGTCGAGCACCTTGCGCGACGGGCCGGGGATCGGCGAGAAGTCCAGCGGCCGCAGGACCTCGTCCTCGCCGCCGCCGGCGACGTGGAGGATGCCGTTGGCCGGCAGGAACTTGCCGAGGTGGTCGAGGAGCTCGTCGGCCTCCGGGCGGGTGGCGTGCGCAGCGTCGAGGAAGCGGATGGCGAACGACAGCTCGATCGCGTGCGGCTGCTCTTCGACCTGGGCGATGGCGTCCAGGCAGGTCGACACGGCCGAGGTGAGCCACGGGTGTTCCGCCACAGCCTTGTCGTGCGCCGCGACGCGCAACGCCGTCGACGCGACGAAAGCCGTGCTCTGCAGCGAGAACTTCGCCGGATCCGCGTCCGTCCAAAATGGAGCACTGCCAGCGCGGTCCGCGACGGGGAACGCGAACGGCAACCCGTCGCCCGGCAGCGACACGGACTCCAGCCAGTCGCACAGCTCCAGCGACAGCGGCGTGGTTTTCGGTGCGATGTCCTCGAACACCTCGAACGCGTGCAGCGCCCCACCCGGCTGGCTCTCCGGCGCCCGCAGGTCGGGCTCCAGCCCCCAGCCGTAGCCGCCGTCGCCGTTGCGGTACCCCGCGACGGCCGAGAGCACGGCCTCCGCATCACCTTCACCTTCGCCGAACAGCAGCTCGAACCGGCGGCGGTCGAGCAGCCGCCCGTGCGTGGCGAGGAAGGACGCGGCAGCAGCGAGGTTCACAGTCATACGACCACCGTCGCACGCTCCCGCGCGCGCGTCTTGAACAGTTCGGACACGGCCAGCAGCTCGGCCGACTTGTCCACAATCGACCCCTCCGCGCCGAAGTTGTCCACAGATTTCGGCGACACCAATTTTTGGCCCCTCACCTCGATATAATGGGACTGGGGACGCCCCCCGTGGAGGGCGGGGGCGTGTCGTGCCGGGCCGAGGTGTGCGCGGGCTGTGCGGCGGTCGGGGTCGTGGGGGCGGCGGCGGGCTTGGAGAACGCCCGGTCAGGGCCAGAGGCGTTCGCGGGTCCAGGTGTCGTCGGCGTCGCGGAGGTAGCGGAGGCGGAGGTGGCGGCGGTCGTGGGAGGCTTGCCAGAACTCGACCGTCGTGGGGGTGACGAGGTAGCGAGTCCAGGTTTTCGGGGCGGTGTGGGGGTTTTCGGCGACCCAGTGGGCGGCGGCGTCGGCGGCTTCGACGAGTTTGGCGGGGTCCGGGAGGGGCTCGGACTGGTGGCCGATGAAGGCCTCGACGCGGGAGGCCGGTGGGCGGGCCAGGAAGTCTTCCACCGAGACCTCCGGGGAGGCCGGGGCGACGGTGCCGCGGACGCGGACCTGGCGGCCGCGGCCGGGCCAGAAGAAGGTGAGGGCGGCGTGGGGGTTGGCGCCTAGCTGGTGGCCCTTGGGGCTTTCCGAGCTGGTGGCGATGGCCCAGGCGGACGGGGCGACGTCCTTGAGGATCACGACGCGGGCGTCGGGAAAGCCCTCGGAGTCTACTGTGGACAGGGTGACGGCGTGGGGAGCGAGTACGTGTTCGGCAGCTTCCGTGAGCCACTCGAGGAACAGGTCTTCCGGGGTTTCCGGGGCCGCGTCCGGGTCGAAGGACGGGAGTTCTTCGGGGAAGGATTGCCAGCCGCGTAGGGAAACCATGTCACTGACCGTACGGTGGGCGGCCCGGTGGTGGGTAGTGCGGCGGCTGGGGACCGGGTGGGCCGGCGGCCGGGGGTGGCGGGATCTGGGGTTGCCAGCCGGGTGGGATTTGTTGGCCGGGGAAGCCGCCGGGGCCTGGGTAGCCGGTGGTGGGACCGGTCGTGCCGGCGGCGGGGTCGATCGGGCCGGAGATCGCACCGGGATCACTCGACGCGGGGCCAGGGGCGCCATACGGAGCGCCGCCAGGGCCGTTGGCCGCAGGGCCTGACGCGCCATAGCCCCCTGCGTAAGGAGTGTTGGCGCCATAACCGGCCGTGCCATAACCAGCCGTGCCTGGGCTGTTGGCGGCAGGGCCTGAGATGCCGTAACCAGCCGCGCCAGGGCCGGCGCTGTAGCCGGCCTGCAGGGCCTGCCACTGCGCTTGCCACTGCAGCTGCTGGTAAGCCTCTGTCGGCTGCGGGAAGCAGAACAGCAGCTTCGCGTTCACCGACCCCTGCACCGCCGCGCCCCAGACCTTGCCGCCGACCCAGGCGTACGTCATGCCTGCGTACGGATCGACGGCGACCATGCGGGTCTCGCCGCCGAACTGGTTGGCGGTCTTCGCCGACGCGGCGGTGGCGGCGTCGGGGTGCACGCGTCCCACCAAGCCCGCGATCACGACGGAGGTGGCCGTCCAGCCGACGGTGCCCTGCACGTTGGCGCGCGCGTGCTGCGTGGCGAGGTTGGTGAACTGGAACAGTGTCTGCGCGTCGATCTCCGGGTAGGCGGCCGCGACGACGCAGTAGTTCATGGTGGACAACATGATCGACTCGGTGAACAGCCCGACGGCCGCGGTCACGGGTCCGATCTGGACGGTGCTGAGCCGTCCGCCGCTGCGCTGGACGCGCTCGGCCACCACCTGCAGGTACTGATCCGGCGTGAACACTCGAACCCCCTGACCGTGACAACCGACCGCTCGGCGCCCATCGTCGCACGCCGGGCGGTCGGGGCGGTCAACCGGCGGTGACCGTGCCGGTGGCCGGGACCCCGCGGGTCCGGCGGAACAAATCGGTCAGTGCCCAGTGGCCGCCGCCGGTGAAGGCGAGCAGGAGGAAGGCCCAGGCGAAGATGGCGGCCTGCTCGCCGCCGTTCTCGATGGGAAGTACGGCCTTGCCGAAGTGCACGGTGAAGTACGCGAAGGCCATGGAGCCGGAGCAGATCACGGCGGCGACGCGAGTGCCGATGCCCAGCGTCACGGCCGCGCCGCCGACGAGCTGGATCAGCGCGGCCCACCAGCCGGGCCACGTACCGACGGCCGTGGCGTGGTGCCCCCAGAGGCCGAACACGGTCGAAGCACCGTGGCAGAAGAACAGGAAACCGAGCACGATGCGGAAGAGTGCGAGGACGTGGTCACGGCCTCTGTCGAAGAGTTTCACGGCTGTCGTCTCCCTGGCAGTCGGAAAATACGTGACTGCCAGGGTAGGTAAGCCAACCCTCAACTATCACCACAGTGAGTGAAAGATCCCTTACTCACTGGAACTTGAACCTTTCGCTCTTCACTCTCGTGTGACTGGACATGATTGACTGTGCGCGCTATGCGACGAATCCTCGCTCTCGCGCCCGCCCTGGCGTTGCTCGCCGGCTGCAGCGTGTCGACCCCCATCGCGGGCACCGCGCAGCCCGCGCCGCCGCCGACGACCACCAAGCACGCTGCTGAGCCCGGCCTGCCGCCAGATCCGCAGCCGGCCCGGGAAGCGAAGTGCCCGTACCTCTCGGCCGAGACGGTGCAGGACGCGAACGGCCAGCACGTGACGACCGTACGCGTGTCCGACGACGAGCCGCACCCGTCGTGCTTCTTCTACCGCCCCGACGGCGGGCTCCAGGTCACCGTGCAGGTGTACGTGGGCACGAAGGACGTCGCGACGAAACTTGTGAACCGGGCGGCACCGGTCGACACGTCCAACCCCGCGAACGACCCCGCCGGGTGGAAAGGCGGTTACCAGCCGGCCGGTGACGGAGTGGTGTACGCGGTCTCGAAGGGGGCAGTCGCGGTCATCGTGACGAGTAACCAACAGCAGAGCATCAAAGCACGCACAGTGGCCAAGAAGGCTATCGCGGCCCTGAAGCTCTGAGTAGTGGCCTCCACACGGGTGAGTGAAGTTGATCTTGTATTACCCTGTGCGGCACGCGCAGGCCCTGGAGCACTCGCGCGGGCGGGTGCCCGTCCGGCACCAGAAGCACTTCGCCATCTCTACGACAAGGACAAGATTCGTGGCTGACACCCTCAAGGAAATCCTGCTCGACTCCAGCCGTCGCCCGTCGGTCGTGACCGACCTCGAGGGCCTCGTGGACGCCGAGGTGTCCGACAAGGGCGGGGTCTCCGGCGCCGTTGTGAAGACCGGCTTTGCCGCTGTCAAGAAGATCAAGCCGGGCATCATCCCCTCGGCTGTCAACACCCTGCTGGACGACTTCGCCGGGGCCCTCGAGCCGTTCTACGGCGACTACAAGGCCAAGGGCGGCAACGACTTCGGTGCCTACCTGACCAGCCGCTCCGACGAGGCGTCCGACGCTCTGCTGGGTGTCACGGACAGCCGCGCCGACCGCAGCAGCCGCGACAGCATCAAGAAGGTCTACTCGAAGCTGCGCCCGAACGGCAAGAAGAACGTCGAGGAGGCCCTTCCCCGCCTCGGCCAGCTGATCGACAAGCACGCCGCGACGGCCTGATCAGCCTCAGTAGCAACGGAAGAGGGCCCCGGGACGGCGATCCCGGGGCCCTCTTCGCGTCTGGTTCAGTTCTTCTTCTCGGCGGCCGGCGTGCTGGGCGCCTTGCCGTTGCTCGCCGGAGACGGCTTGGTCTCCGAAGCGGGCTTCGCCGGGGGAGCCGGCGGGGTGGCCTTCGGCGGCGCCGGGGCGACCGGCGGCTCCTGCTGGCGCGACTTCAGCACCACGGCCGTGCCGACGGCGACGGCACCCAGGCCGAGCAGCCACGGCCAGCGGCGGCGCTTGCGCGTGCCCTTGGCCGCCGACTTCGCCTCGACCAGCGCGGCGCGGAAGTCCTTCTTCGCGGCCTTGAAGTCCTTCTTGCCCCGGCGCTTCGACTCACCGGTGGATTTCGCGGCCTTGATCGCGGCCTTCTTCGCCTTGCGACCGGGCTTCTTCAGCTCGGCGATGCGGGCGAGGGCCTCCTTGCGAGCCGCGGCCGAGCTCTTCTTGAGCTCCTTGCGCGTCAGCTCGGTCTTCTTCGCGAGCTTCTTGCGTGCCCGGCGGCTCTGCTTGGCGAACTCCTCGGCGCCGGCTTCCGCGGCCTTCGCTGCCGAAGCCGCCCCCACCTTGCCCGCCTCGGTGGCTCGCTTGCGCAGGCCGACCGCGCCGGACTTCACCGACTCGCTCACCGAATCTGCGGCCCGGGTCATGGCCTTCACCTCACCAATCGTTTTGATATCGCTCTGTTGCCCGTAACCTATCGTGCCCTTTTTCCCGGCGTGACGCTGTGTCTTCCCCCATTGGGAACCGGTGAAACCTCGGGAAATGCCCATCTTCCTGCGGTCCTGCGTTCGGGTTGCCCTGTGGCGAGCCCCCTGAACCCCCCAAATGTGGGAAGGGATGGCACGATGGCGACGTGACTGAAAGCGCCCGCAAGGCCACCCTGCACACCAATCAGGGTGACATCCACGTGAACCTGCTCCCCGACCACGCGCCGAAGACGGTCGCGAACTTCGTGGGGCTGGCCGACGGCTCCAAGGAGTACACGCAGCCGAACGCGCAGGGCACGAACTCCGGCCCGTTCTACGACGGCTCGATCTTCCACCGGGTCATCGACGGCTTCATGATCCAGGGCGGCGACCCGACCGGCACCGGTCGCGGCGGCCCCGGCTACAAGTTCGGCGACGAGTTCCACCCCGAGCTGCAGTTCAACAAGCCCTACCTGCTGGCGATGGCGAACGCCGGGCCCGGCACCAATGGCTCGCAGTTCTTCGTCACCGTCGCGCCGACGACCCACCTGAACTTCAAGCACACGATCTTCGGCGAGGTGGCGGACCAGGAGTCCCGCAACGTCGTCGACGCGATCGCGCGCGCGGCGACCGGACCGGCGGACCGCCCGCTGTCCGACATCGTCATCGAGAAGGTCACCATCGAGGCCTAGGGCCGTCCCGGGGGGATTTCGGTAGGTTGGAGTCATCGTGAACCAACCGCCGAATCCCCCCGCGTACCCTCCGCAGGCCGCGCTCCCCGGTTGCTGGTGGCATCCCAACCGCCCGACCGGCCTGAGTTGTGCGCGCTGCGGACGGCCGGCGTGCCCCGACTGCCTCCGGGAAGCCCCAGTCGGCTTCCAGTGCACCGACTGCGTGCACGCCGGCTCGCAGCAGACGCGGCAGCAGCACCGCGAATACCAGAACTCCGGCATGGGCACGCGCACGATCGCGGGAGCCCGGCCGACGAATTCCGTCGTCGTCACGATGACCTTGCTCGCCGTCAACGTTTTGGTCTACCTGATCACCGCGCTGCAGGCGAAGAGCCTCGACAACAGCAATGCGCCGATCGATCTCGCCGGTGCCATGCAGCCCGTCGCCGCGCTTGTCGACGGCCAGTGGTGGCGCATCGTCACGTCGGGCTTCGTGCACTTCGGGATCATCCACATCGCCGCGAACATGTTCTCGCTGTGGATGATCGGCCGAGCGTTGGAGCAGGTCTTCGGCAAAGTCCGCTACGCGGCGCTGTACTTCGTGGCGCTGCTCGGCTCTTCGGTCGCCGTGCTGCTCTTCGACAACCCGCTCCAGATCTCAGGCGGCGCCTCGGGCGCGTTGTTCGGCCTCATGGGCTGTTACGCCGTGATCGTGGTGAAGCTGAAGCTCAACCCGTCGGGGTTGCTGATCACGCTGGCGATCAACGCCTACATCACGTTCTCGATCCCCGGGATCTCGATCCTCGCCCACGTCGGTGGGCTCATCACGGGTGCGCTCGTGGCCGTCGCGCTGCTCTACGCGCCGGAGCGCGACCGGGTCCGCTGGCAGGTGATCGGCGTGTCGATCATCGTGGTGGCGCTGATCGGCCTCACGGTCTACCGCGCCGCCGTGCTCTCGTCGCTGGTGGCCTAGAACCGGTAAGCCGGCGCCGAAGGCCCCCTAAAAGGCGCCACGCAGGGCGGTGAGCGCGTCGAGGACGTCGCGCGGGTCTTCGCCGAGGTCGACGCGGCCGAAGATGTAGAGCTCGTCGTCGTGTTCCAGTTCGAGTGTCACGCCGTCGCGGCCCAGCCGGCGGGTGGAGCGCAGCTGGACACTGGTCCCGTCCCACGGCAGGCGGTGCGTGCCGCCGAGCGTGCGGGCGACCAGGCCCTCGGCGTCGGCGGACAGCCGCGGGCGCACCACGCTCCAGTGCACCGCGAACGCCCCGATCGCCACGGTGGCGAGTCCCATCAGGACCGCGCCCTTGCCGTCGCCGAAGATCCCGTCGAGCACCGCACCGGCGAGCAGCAGGACCGTGACCAGCCAGGCCACTACCACAAGGGCCGAACGGGGAGCCCACGAGGTGGGGTAGTTATCCACAGAGGTTATCCACACTGGGGATGAGTCACACCGGTGTAATTCGGTGTCAAGCCGCCATCCGGAGTAATGATCAGCGCCAGCGCATAGTCATGAGCAGGCCGACGATCATCGCCGCGAACCCGATGCCGAAGTTCCAGTTCCCGAGAGAAGTCAGGAACGAAATCTTGTCGCCGGCGATGTAGTTCACGATGAGCCACAGCAACCCGAGGAGCATGAGGCCGAACATGACGATCTTGTAGAACAGGTTTGACGGGCCCGCGGCCTTGACCTTCACCGGCGTCCGGCGATCAACGGGCGGGGTGTACGCGGTCTTCTTGCGGACCTTGGACTTCGGCATCGTGTTCCTCGCGTGCGGTTCTGGCTCTGGCTGGTGGCGGTGCCTGTTCGCGGGCATCCCGCTCGTCGGGTTGCGCAACCAGCGCCACGTGAACACGTTAACGTAAACGACGGCTCCAGAGCACCGGGCGGGAGCGGTCGGATTTCCGGACTGTGACAATAGCGCCACCGGCAATTCCACCGGCGGTGTGAGAGGAGCTTGCGTGACGACGCAGGATTGGCCGGGTGAAGACGACCGCCGCCGCCCCTCGGGAGGGCCCGACGGCCAGCGGCGACGCCAGCCGCCGCCCGGTGCCGATGGCGCCGCGAGACCACGCAGGCAGCCCCCGGAGGACCCCGCGCGGAGAGTGCCGCAGCCTCCGCGCCGCGTCGCGGGTGACCCGGCGCGCAGGCAGGCCGACCAGCGCAGATCACCCGAACAGAGCAGGCAGCCGCGTCCCACTCAGCAGTACGGCACCGAGTCGGCGCGCCCGACGCCGGACGCCGGCGGCTCCCGACGGGGCGCGGGTGCGCCGGGAGAACGCGGCCGTCGCGCGAGCGCCCAAGGCGACTCGGGCAAGCGCGGTGGCGCGGGTGCCGAAGGGCCCGGGACGCCACCCCGCGGCACCGAGCGCCTGAACCTCCCGCCGCGCGCCGAGGGAACCCCGCCGCAAGGCACCCAGCGGATGGGCACTCCGCCGCGAGGCACCGGACGGCCGACGCAGCCGCCCCGCGACCCGCGGAGGCCCCGGCCCGTCGTGGCCGACCAGCCGACGGAGATCTTCGCCGCCGTCGAGGCCGGCGGCACCACCGCGGTGAAGGAGAAGCCCGAGCCCGCGCCGCTGGGCAAGGGCGGCGTCGCGATCCGTACGGCCGGGGAAATCCTCATCACGCTCGGCCTGGTCGTGCTGCTGTTCATGGTCTACGAGGTCTACGTAACGGACCTGTTCTCAGCGGAGAAGCAGTCGGTGGCGAGCGACCAGCTCCAGGGCGACTGGGCCCAGGACCGCACGCTGCACCCGGGCCTCGTCGACGGCAAGGCGTTCGCGCGCATCCACATCCCGGAGTTCGGTGCCGACTTCAACTTCACGATCCAGGAGGGCACCGGCGAGGACTCGCTCGCCATCGGCCCCGGTCACTACAAGGGCACGGCGCTGCCCGGCGAGCCCGGCAACTTCGGCGTCGCCGGCCACCGTGTGGGCAAGGGCGCGCCGTTCAACGACCTGGACAACCTCAGCTCGTGTGACCAGATCGTGATCGAGACGCAGACCGACTTCTACATCTACAAGGTCCTGCCCTACGACGACGAGATGTCCGGCTGGAGCAGCGGCAAGGGCGCACAGCCGGAGTGCAAGGGCGTCTCGACGTTGCGCAACCCGAGCATCTCGGGCGGCGGCGCGTACGACCAGACGTTCGGCCGCAAGGTCGTGCTCCCGAGTCAGGGCGACGCCGTGAACCCGGTGCCGTACAAGCCGGCCGACGTCCTGCCGAAGGCGCAGGAAGCGTCGCTGCTCACGCTCACCACGTGCCACCCGCAGTTCTCCGCGAAGCAGCGGCTGATCATCACGTCCGTGCTCACGCAGCAGGTGCCGAAGTCGCAGGTGTCGGACTACGGCAAGCTGCTGACCGAGATCGGCGGTGCTGCCTGATGTACGCGTGGATCTGGCGGCGCCTGCCGGGACCGTTCGCGGCGAAGCTGGCGATCGCCGTTGTGCTGGTGCTCGGCATCATCGCGCTGCTGATGTTCGTGGTGTTCCCGTGGCTCGACCCGCTGCTGCCGTTCAACGAAGTGTCGGTGGACAACTGAGGCACACCCGCTTCGGCGTCTTCCTCGTCTCCGGGCGGTTCCCGGGGCAGGAGGACGCCGAAGTGCTGCTCAGGACTGTGCGCGCGGCCGAGGCCGCCGAGGCGGCGGGCTTCGACGACGTCTGGCTCGCCGAGCACCACTTCCTGCCCTACGGCGTGTGCCCGTCGGCGATCACGCTCGCCGCGCACGTCCTCGGGCGCACGTCGCGGATCGCCGTCGGTACGGCCGTGAGCGTGCTGTCGACGACGCACCCGGTGGCGCTCGCGGAGCAGTGGTCGATGCTCGACGCGGTGTCCGGCGGCCGGCTGCGCCTCGGCGTCGGGCGCGGCGGGCCGTGGCAGGACCTGGAGGTGTTCGGCACCGGGCTCGAGCGGTACGAGAGCGGTTTCGAGGAGTCGCTGGACGTGCTGCTCCGCGCGGCTTCGGGCACCGCGTCCGCAGCCGGTGAGCACTTCACCTTCCGTGAGGTGCCGCTGGTGCCGGCGCCGCGGCGGAAGCCGGAAGTGGTCGTGGCGACGGGCGGGCCGAAGTCCGACGCCGTGCGCCTGGCCGCGGAACGTGGGCTCCCGATGCTGCTCGGGCTGCACGCCGGTGACGACGAGAAGGCGGCGACGGTCGAGGCGTACGGCCGGCCCGAAGCGCATATGTCCACGGTGTTGTGTCAGGTTGGCGACAGTCGTGCCGACGCGGTCGACGTCGTGCGGAAGTCGTTGCCCGGCTGGCTTTCCGACGGGCTCGGCGCGCACGTCACGGTGGACGGGCGGCCCGGTCCGTCGCGTGATCCGCACGAGTACACCGAGCACCTGTGCGAGATCCACCCCGTCGGGGATCCCGACTACTGCGTGGCGACGCTGGAAACGAGCCTCCGGCGCACCGGGGCCGCCCACGTGATCATGTTCGTGGAAGCGTCCGGTACGCCGGAGGGCACGGAGGAGAACATCGCGCGGATCGGCGCCGAGGTGCTGCCCGCGCTCAGGGTTTCAACAGCAGGGCTTAACAGTCACGCAGCTCCGGGCTCTGGTTGAGCAACTGGCCGCGCACCGACACGAACGCGCGGTAGCGGTCACCGTCCAGTTCGGACGTCCGGAACACCGCCACCCGGTGGCAGTTCTGGAAAGCGAGCTTCACGCCGAAGTGGCGCTCGAGCCCGCCGCGGATGGCGTCTGAGGCCAGTGCGCGCAGCAGCTGCCCGCGGGCGACCTCGCTCGGCGGCGGCGTCTCGTTGTCGGCGAAGCCGTCCGGCGCGCCGTCGGCCTCGGCGATCACGCCCGTGATCACTTCCCACGCGTACGGCAGCGACTCCCGCACGCAGGCGACGAACTCGGCGTCGGAGACCTCCCCGCGCTCGGCCTTTTCCAGCAGCGCGGGCGATACGTCCAGAGACAAGACAACCTCCATGGTGAGTGGTTCCCCCTCCTTGGCTACTCGCCCGGCCGAGGACCCCACAAGAGAAAACGGTATTCATCACCACTTCGGTGGATCACTCCCACCGGAACAGCCGCACGGCCAGCGCCGTCCCGCCCAGCGCGAAGGCGGCCAGAGCGACGAACTGCAGCGGCTGAACGCCTGCGCCCACCCACGCGTCCTGCAGCGGCTGCGTGCCCGGCGGCACGTACGCGCCGATCCGCTGGATCACCTCGGGCAGCAGCGGCCGCGGCAGGTACACGCCGCCGAGGAACATGATCGGGAAGAACGCGATCATCGCCAGCGCCGACGCGCCCTTGGCCGTACGCGCGACCGACGCCGCGACCAGGCCCAGCGCGAACACCGAGACCAGGCCGAGCACCAGCGTCAACGCGTACGTGAGCGGATGCCGGGGCAGCGGCACGTCGAACGCGACGCGCGCGGTCACCAGCATCAGCACCACGCCGGCGAGCGCCACCACGGCGTGGATCACGAGCTGCGCGAGCAACAGGTGCGCCGGCGGCACCGGCGTCGTCGCGAGGCGGCGCAGCACACCCTGCTCGCGGTAAGTGGCCACCGATGCGGGGATCGCTTGCAGGCCAAGCGCCGCGAGCGAAACCACGACGAGCGAGGGGACCCACAGGTCGATGAAGCGGTAACCACCGGTCACGTCGCTTGGCCGCGACATGCCGGGGATCGAGCCGACGCCGAGCAGCAGCGCTGTGGGCAGCGCGACGCCGAACACCGCCCACAGCGGCGTGCGCAGGAAGAGCTTCGCCTCGGTGGCGACGAGCTTGGTGAAGGTGTGCACGGTGGTCACTCCCGTCCGGTGAGGGTGACGAACGCGTCGTCCAAAGTGGATTTCCCCGTGGTGGCACGGAGTTCGGCCGGGGTGCCGGTCGCGATGATCCGGCCGGCGTCGAACACGGCCACACGGTCGCAGAGGCGTTCCGCCTCGTCCATGAAGTGGGTGACGAGCACGACGGTCACCCCGGCGTCGCGTACAGCGGTCACGACCTTCCACGTCTCGCGGCGCGAATGAGGGTCGAGGCCGGTGGTGAGCTCGTCGAGGATCGCGACCTGCGGGTCGCCCACCAGCGCGAGCGCGATCGACAGCCGCTGCCGCAGGCCGCCGGAGAGCTTGCCGAACGCCGCGTTCCGATGGTCTTCGAGGCCGAGGCGCCGCAGCAACCCGCCGAGGTCGGCCGGCTTCGGGTAGAAGGCGGCGAACAGTTCCAGCGCCTCGGCCACCCGCAGCTTCTCGGGCAGCCGCGCGTCCTGCAGCTGCACGCCGACGAGCCGGCGCAGCCGCACCGCGTCCTTCGTCGGATCCAGGCCCAGCACGGAGATCGCGCCGGAATCGGGCCGGCGCAGGCCCTGCAGGCACTCGACCGTGGTGGTCTTCCCGGCGCCGTTGGTGCCGAGGACGCCGAAGATCTCGCCGCGCTCGACGGCGAACGAAACGCCGTCGACCGCGACCCGCTTGCCGTAGGTTTTCCGGAGCTCGGTGACTTCGATGAGTGGCATGCGAGAAACGCTAAAAGCGCGCGGCGTCCGGCAGAATGACGCTGAAACCCCAGCTCAGGTGAGGTTTCGTTGACGCGGGGGTGGGGCTGGGCCCACCCCCGTACGGGAGCTTCGGCCAGTGCGTTCCAGGGTCCGGCTCGGTCAGACTGCGGGAAAGGGGGTGCGGCGAATGGAATCCGTGCGGCGAGCGCTGGTCCTCGCCGGCCTCGCGCTGCTGAGCTGGGCCGACGCGCTCGTGGAGCTGCTCGCCTTCCTGCTGCTCTGCGTCGGGCTCGTGTTCTTCTTCACCCCGGCGATCGACTGGGCACGCGGGCGCTCGGCGCGCACCCGGGAGCTCGTCGGCCAGTGGTGCGAGACCGAGGTCGCGACGCCGTACCGGCCGGCGCCGGCGGAGCCGGAACGCGAGCGTGACGGCTGGTACCGCGACGGCAACCAGCTCTACAAACGCGCGTGGTGGATCCGCTGGAACCGACGTTTCACGTGGATCATGGAGGACCCGGCCACCGGCCGCGAGCTCCGCTGGCAACTGCTCAATCCGCCGTTCGCGCTGGTCACGGCCCTGCTTTCGCTTGTCACCGGTGCCCGGGCGCTGCGCTGGTACGGCCGGTGGACACGCTTCTGGCTCGGCCCGCGCCCGCCCGCCGGGCCCGTGCGCAAGCGGTGGCTGCACCGGCACCTCGAGTCGTGCGGCCACCAGGTCGGGCTCCTCGCGCTGTCGCTGGTGCACCTGGGGTTCTCGGTGTGGCAGTTCGTGGTGATCATCGGCGCGGCCCCGGTCGCGGCGCCGCTCGTCGTCTCGTGCCGGACGATCGCCGATACCCTGCGCCGCGAAGCCGGCAACTGGACGGGGGTGCGCATCACGCGGCCGTACCTGCCGCCGCCCCGGCTGCCGGTGCCGCGGCCGGACGGTCTCTACCAGGTCGGCAAGCAGCTGTACGACGAACCGTGGTGGCCGGTCCAGCGCGCCCGCACGCAGTGGATCCTGCGCGACCGCGCCACCTGGCGTGACCTCGCCGGCGGCGCGCTGATCCCGGTGGTCTCGCTGCTGCTGACCGTGCCCACGGTCGCCTTGCTCGGCTGGGGCCTGACGGGGCTGGTCATCCTCTGGGGCTGGCGTCCGTTCGTGTCCGCACCGGTCCAGTGGTTCCCACTACCCGAGGTCGCGACGCACCTCGGCGCGCTCGCCCAGACGCCGGTCGCGCTCGCGCTGATCGTCGCCGGCCTTGCGCCCACGACCTGGCTGGCTCGTGAGCAGGCGCGGTTCGCCCGGCTGTGGCTCGGGCCGACGGAAGCGATGCGGCTCGCGCAACGCGTGGCGCGACTGGACGAGTCGCGCACCCACGTCACGGTCGCCCAGGCCGCCGAGCTGCGCCGCATCGAACGCGACCTGCACGACGGCATCCAGTCCCGGCTCGTGGCCATGGGCCTGAAACTCGGCGCGATCGAGGCACTCATCGACAGCGACCCCGAATCGGCCAAACGGCTCGCAGCCGGGCTGCGCAATGCGTCGTCGGACGCGCTGACGGAGCTGCGGCTGCTGGTGCGCGGCATCCACCCGCCGGTGCTGTCCGAACGCGGTCTCGTCGACGCCGTGCGCGCGGTCGCGCTCGACAGCCCGCTGAAGGTCGAGGTGACGGCCGACGTGCCCGGCCGCGTCGAGCAGCCGGTGGAGGCGTGCGCGTACTTCGCCGTGCGCGAACTGCTCGGCAACGCGGCGAAACACGGTGCGGCGAAACGGGTTTCGATCTCGCTTGCGTACTCCGACGGCGTGCTGCGTGTGGTCGTGACCGACGACGGCAGCGGCGGCGCCGAAGCCGCGCGCGGCTCGGGACTTCGCGGAATCGAGCGCAGGCTGGGGGCTTTCGACGGTACGTTGAGCCTCAGCAGCCCACCGGGCGGACCGACCGAGGCGATCCTGGAGGTGCCGTGCCAGACAGTCCCGGAACCCGCCCTGGAACCAGTGGACCCGGAACCAGCCGCCCCAGAACCGTCATCGCCGAAGACCAGTACCTCCTCCGAGACGGCCTGACCCACCTGCTCACCGCGCACGGCTTCGACGTCGTCGCCGCGGTCGGCTCCGGCCCGGAACTCGCCGCGGCACTGCGGGAACACCGGCCGGACGTGTCCGTTGTGGACGTTCGCATGCCCCCGACGAACACCGACGAAGGCCTGCAGGTGGCGCTCGCGGCCCGCCGGGAGATGCCAGGCCTGCCGATTCTCGTGCTGTCGCAACACGTCGAGCAGCTCTACGCGCGCGAGCTGCTCGCCGACGGCACCGGCGCCGTCGGCTACCTGCTCAAAGACCGCGTGTTCAACGCCGAGCAGTTCGTCGACGCCGTGCGCCGCGTCGCCGCCGGTGGCACGGCCATGGACCCCGAGGTGATCGCGAAACTGGTCGCGGGCAACGCTTCCGACCCGCTCGCGGCCCTGACCCCGCGCGAACGCGAAGTGCTGGAGCTCATGGCCGAAGGCTGTTCCAACGCCGCGATCGCCGCGCGCCTGCACTTCAGCGAGGGCGCCGTCGGCAAGCACACGGCCAACCTCTTCGCGAAGCTCGGCATCGCCGCGTCCGACGACACCAACCGCCGCGTGCTGGCCGTGCTCGCCTACCTCGGTGCCGGCTGATCCCTTGAAACGCTAGTCCCGCGAGACGCGGATCATCTCGTCGCGCTCCACGACCTTGATCCGCTCCCGGCCGTGCGGCTCGCCCAGCGACTTCTCGTGCGCGTCGAGCTTGCCCCAGCCTTCCCAGGTGGTGAACGGAATCCCGCGCCCGGCGAGGAAGTCGAGGATCGCGTCAGGAGAGTCGTGCTTCGGCGACGCGAGCGTGTCGGCGTCGGCCAGCAGGCTCGCGACGGTCTCCGCCGCGTCGCCCTTCGTGTGGCCGATGAGGCCGATCGGGCCGCGCTTGATCCAGCCGGTGACGTAGACACCGGGCAGCTGATTGTCGTCGAGGTCCAGCACGCGCCCGGCCTGGTTCGGCACGACGCCCGCGACGTGGTCGAACGGGATCTCCGGCAGGTGTGACGACAGGTAACCGACCGCGCGGTACACAGCCTGCACGTCCCAGTCGTGGAACTCGCCCGTGCCGCGCACACCGCCTTCACCGTCGTACTCGGTCCGCTCGGTGCGCAGGCCGGTCACGTGGCCGTCCTCGCCGAGCACCTCGTCGGGCGAGTGGAAGAAGTGCAGGTGCAGCCGCTTGGGGCGCGTGCCCTCGTCGCGGATCGCCCACTCCTGCAAGGTCTTCACGACCATGTCGATCTGCTTCGACGCCCGCAGCGCCGTGATGCTGGCCTCGTCGAACTCCATGTCCTCGGGGTGCACGATCACCTCGACGTTCGGTGAGTGGTCGAGCTCGCGCAGCTCCAGTGGCGTGAACTTCGCCTGCGCCGGTCCGCGGCGGCCGAACACGTGCACGTCGGTGACGGGGCTGGCCTTCAGCCCTTCGTACACGTTGGCCGGGATGTCGGTGGTGAGCAGCTCGTCGGCGGTCTTCGCGAGGATGCGGGCGACGTCGAGCGCCACGTTGCCGACGCCGAGCACGGCAATGGACTTCGCGGCCAGTGGCCAGGTCCGGGGCACGTCGGGGTGACCGTCGTACCAGCTCACGAAGTCGGCGGCGCCGTGACTGCCGTCGAGCTCGGCGCCCGGGATGTCCAGCGGCCGGTCGGCCATTGCGCCCGTGGAGAAGATCACGGCGTCGTAGAACTCGCGCAGCTCGTCGAGCTTCAGGTCGGTGCCGTAGTCGACGTTGCCGAGCAGGCGGATGTTCGGGCGGTCGAGCACCTTGTGCAGGGCGGTGACGATGCCCTTGATCCGCGGGTGGTCGGGCGCGACGCCGTAGCGGATCAACCCGAACGGCGCGGGCATGCGCTCGAACAGGTCGACCTGCACATCGGCGTCGGACTTGTCCAGGATGTCGGCGGCGTAGATACCGGCGGGGCCGGCGCCCACGACCGCTACGCGAAGGGATCGGCTCACGGTACCCACGGTAAGTTAGGGCTACCTAACTTTCACTGTGATCTGGCGTACGGTCCAGCAGGTGGGAGCCGCTAGGCTGGCCGCATGCGCGTACTCGTCGTCGACAACTACGACAGCTTCGTCTACAACCTGGTGCAGTACCTGGCGCAGCTCGGCGCCGAGTGCACGGTGTGGCGCAACGACGTGGTCGACCTCGAGCGGGTGCCCGAGTTCGACGCCGTGCTCGTCTCGCCCGGCCCCGGCACTCCCGAGCGCGCCGGCCAGAGCATCGAGGTCATCGCGAAGTGTGCCGAGACTCGGACGCCGATGCTGGGCGTCTGCCTCGGTCACCAGGCCCTCGGCGTGCACTTCGGCGCGACGGTGGACCGCGCGCCCGAGCTGCTGCACGGCAAGACGAGCCAGGTCCGCCACGAAGGCAAGGGCGTGCTCGCCGGCCTGCCCGATGGGTTCACCGCCACCCGCTACCACTCGCTGACCGTGCTGCCCGAGACGATCCGCGACGAGATCTTCGAGGTCACCGGCCGCACCGAATCAGGTGTGGTCATGGGCATGCGTCACCGCGAGCTGCCGCTGGAGGGCGTGCAGTTCCACCCCGAGTCCGTGCTCACCGAAGGCGGGCACCGGATGCTGGCCACGTGGCTGGCCTCGACCGGCCACCCGGTCGACCCGAAGAAGGTCGACGAGCTGGAACGCGCCACGAAGGCGCTGCAGAAGGCCGCCGCTGCGTGACCATCCCGCTGATCCGGCTCGTGGGGGTCGGTAAGCGGTACGGCGGCGGCGAGCTGGTGCTCGACGGCGTCGACCTGACCGTGCCCGCCGCGTGCGTGGTCGGGATCCTCGGCGCGAACGGCTCCGGGAAGTCCACGCTGCTGCGGATCCTGGCGGGCGTTTCGCGCGCGAGTCTCGGCACGGTCGAGGGCACGCCGTCGATCGGGTACCTGCCCGACCGGTTCCCCGGCGGGCAGCGGCTGAGCGCGAAGTCGTACCTGCGGCACATGGCGCGCATGCGCGGACTTGCCGACTTGTCGACGATCGACCCGCTGCTGGAGCGGCTCGCACTGGTCGGCGGGCCCGACGCGCAGCTGCGCACGCTCTCGAAAGGCAACGCGCAGAAGGTCGGCCTCGCGCAGGCCGTGCTGCCGCGGCCCGACTTGCTGATCCTCGACGAACCCTGGTCGGGTCTCGACGTCGGCACCCACGTGGTGCTCGGCGAGCTGGTGGCCGAGACGCGGGCGCGCGGCGCGAGCGTGGTGTTCACCGACCACCGGCCGGCCGTCGTGCGCGAGAACGCCGACGCCGTCTACCGCATCGAAGGCGGCCGGCTCACGGCTGTCGACGGGACGACCCAACCCGCCACGCGGATCGTGCTCGCGGGCACCGGCACCGACTGGACCGCCGAGCCCGGCGTGCGCCACGCGATCGCCGAGGGCCCGCACGTAGTCCTGACCGTGGACGCGACGAGCGCCGACGCCGTGCTGCTGCGGGCGCTCTCGGGCGGCTGGTCCGTGCGGGAGGTGGCGCCGTGCTCGCCGTGAGCCGCTACTACCTCGCGCTGCTGGGCCATTCGCAGCGCTACCTGCCGGCGTTTCTGGCCTACCTCGCGCTGTCGGTGATCCTCTACTCCGACCCGCATTCGCCGGTGCTGCCGCTCTACGGCGTGAGCAGCGGCGCGCTGGTCGTCCTCGGCTGCTGGCTCACGATCGCGGTGCTCGACATCGAAGATCCGGTGCAGCGGCTCGTCACGCTCAGCCACGCGCGCAGCCGCCTGCGCACCATCGGCGGCGCGGTGTTGGCGGTGTTCTGCTGCCTGGTGGTGCTGACCGTGATCACGCTTGTGTGGTCGGCGATCAGGACGTGGCAGCTGCACTGGGATGCGTTCGGCGTCGGCCTGTTGAGCCTGCTGGCGAGCGGGCTGCTCGGGATCGCGATCGGCCTGCCGTGCTCGCGCCTGCTCGTCGGGCGCATCGGCTGGACGGTGCTCGCGGCCGTGCTCGTGCTCGGCCTGGTCCTGCTGGGCAAGTGGGTGCCATTGGTCCACCCGCTGATCACGGCGCTGACCAACGGCGCGCCCTACGGCGGCGCGCTTGTCCTAGCCGTGGTCACGTCGGTGGTCGCGCTGGGCGCCAGCGCCGGCGTCGTCGGGTGGCTGGCGGGCCGGCGGGCCTGAGCTCGGAGCGATTGACGCGTGCTCCGGGATAAATCTGCAAATTGCACATAGCAATTTCTTGTCCGGATCTTCCGGAGATCACCCGTGCACGCTAATGTCTTGCCTTCACCCACGCGGGTGGCACCGGCCAGCAGCAAAAAACTGCTGCGGAGAGAGCCCGCGGCGTCGGGAAACGCTCCGGCGCCGCGGGTGGGTCTACCGGTCCACCGGCATTCGTCGGCTGCACGACGCGCCCGTGCCGACGGCGGATGCCGGTGCCCGGTCGGAGCGATCGCACTGAGTCAACTGCAAATTGCAGTAAGCAATGCGGGAAGGCGGTCTTCCTCCGCTTCAGCGCGTCGGTTACCCTCGCGCCGTCTGTTCACCCGTGAGGGGAGAGTCGTGACGGCTGGGATCGCCGCGATCACCGTGGCCGGCTCGGGTGACGAGCTGCACCAGCTCGCCTCCTGGCTGCGTTCAGAGGACGAGCTCCGCGACCGCGTCCGGCTGGCCGAGAGACCCGTGTCCGACGACGCGGCGGGTGACGCCGTCGTCGTGATGGTGAGCAGCCGCTCCGTGGGCACGCTGTGCCGCTCTCTGTTCGGCTGGCTGCGCAAGGGCCGCGGCGACGAACGCGTGCTGCTCAAGCTGAAGCGGTCCGGTGCCGTGGAAGAGCTGGACGTCGACTGCGGTTCGGGCAGCGACGTCGACGCGGTGCTCGCGAGCGTCCGCGGCTTTCTTGACCAGGACTGACTCGACCAGGACTGAACTGCTTCTCCGGCAAAG
Organism: Amycolatopsis sp. NPDC005232; assembly: GCF_040607795.1. NCBI lineage: Bacteria > Bacillati > Actinomycetota > Actinomycetes > Pseudonocardiales > Pseudonocardiaceae > Amycolatopsis > Amycolatopsis sp. NPDC005232. The sequence goes on from NZ_JBEXHL010000002.1 coordinate 605,750, forward strand.
CAAAGGGCCCGCACGGCGAACCGTGCGGGCCCTTTCGCGTCAGCTGATCACGGCCCCTTGAACGGCGGGAAGCCACCGCCAGGGAGACCGGGGTTGCCAGGGTTGTTGCCCGAGCTTGACGGGCTGCCGCCATCGTCCTGCTCCAGGATCGTGAGCGTGACGTTCTGCGTCGGCGAGATCGTCGTGCCGGCCTTCGGGTCGGTCTTGATGACCGTGTTGGGCTGGCCGACACCGAAGTGCACCGACTGGACCGTGACGTTTCCGGACCAGCCCTTGCCCTGCAGCGTCTGCGTGGCCTGGTCCTCGGTTTGCCCCGTCAGGTCCGGCATCGTGAAGCTCTGCGGGCCCTTGGAGACCGACAGCGTGATCGTCGAACCCGGCGGGACCTGACCACCGTTCGGCTGCTGGTTGACGACCTGGTTCTTCGGGTCGTTCGAGTCCACGTCGTTGCGGTTCACTTTGAAGCCGAGACCCTCGAGCTGGCTCTTCGCGGCGCTGTAGTCCTTGCCGGTCGTGTCCGGCACCGACTTGAGGTTCACGCTGCCACCCACGACGATGTTCACCGCCGAGCCCTGCGGCGCGCTCGAGTTGGGCGTCGGGTCCTGTCGGATGACCTTGCCGACGTCGTCCTGGTTGTCGACGTTCTCGTTCGTGGTGTTGCCCAGCTTCAGCTTGGCGTCCGTCAGCAGCTGGCCGGCCTGGTCCGCCGTCTTTCCGGTCAGGTCCGGCACCTGGGACGAATTCGGCCGCGCGCCCACGTACAGCTGGATCTGCGTGGTCGTCGCGACGTTCTGGCCCTGGCCGGGGTCGATGCCGACGACCTTGTCGATCGAGTCGTCGCCGCATGTGATGCTCTTGGGGTTGGTGCTCGGGTCGGCAGCGCCGCAGATCACGCTCTTGTTCGGGGCGAACGACGAGAAGCCCGCCGTTTGCAGCTCCGACTTCGCGACACTCGCCTGGTGGCCCATCACGTCCGGGATCGTCGCGGTGGTCGCCTGGGAGCGGAACGAGCCGTTGAGCCACATGATCAGCAGGATCACGCCGGCCACGATCAGCGCGGCGACGATCGCCAGGATCGTGCGGTTGCGGCGCTTGGCCTTCGGGTCTTCGTCCGGCTCGTCGGCGTACTCCTCGTAACGCTGGGGCTGCCGGCGGTCCTGGTTCATCACCTGGGTGCGCTCGTCCTCCGACATCACCATCGGAGCGGACGGGCGCTGGCCCGAGAGCGTGCGCACGAGGTCCGAGCGCATCTCGGCGGCCGACTGGTACCGGTTGGCCGGACCCTTCGCCAGCGCCTTGAGCACCACGGCGTCGAGCTCCGGCGTCACCGCCGGGTTCACCGACGACGGCGGGTTCGGGTCTTCCCGCACGTGCTGGTACGCCACGGCCACCGGCGAATCACCCGTGAACGGGGGCTCCCCGGTGATGAGCTCGTAGAGCACACAGCCGGCCGCGTACACGTCGGAACGCGCGTCGACGGCTTCGCCGCGGGCCTGCTCCGGCGAGAGGTACTGCGCGGTGCCGATCACGGCGGCCGTCTGCGTCATCGCCGACTGGCCGTCGTGCATCGCGCGCGCGATGCCGAAGTCCATCACCTTGACGGCGCCGTTCTTCGTGATCATCACGTTGGCGGGCTTCACGTCGCGGTGCACGATGCCGTGGCGGTGGGAGAAGTCCAGCGCCGCGCAGACGTCGGCCATGACCTCCATGGCCCGCTTCTGCGACATCGGGCCCTCGGTCTTCACGATGTCGCGAAGCGTCCGGCCCTCGACGTACTCCATGACGATGTACGGCAGGTTCCCGAAATCGGTGTTGGCCTCACCGGTGTCGTAGACCGCCACGATCGCGGGGTGGTTGAGGGCGGCCGCGTTCTGCGCCTCGCGGCGGAAGCGTTCCTGGAACTGGGGGTCGCGGGCGAGGTCAGCACGGAGGACCTTGATCGCGACTTCCCGGCCGAGACGCACGTCGAGTCCGTGATGGACCTCGGACATGCCTCCGTAGCCGAGCGTCTCGCCCAGCTCGTACCGATTGGAGAGCAGTCTGGGTGTGCTCATCTCTGTGTGCCGTTCCATTCAGTCCAAGGTGTGGTCATGATGCCTTGCAGGCCCTGCTTCTCGCTCGCACCCGGTTCGGCGGGTCCGCCTGCGGTCGGTCCTTCTGCGCGGCTGGTCGGCTCGATCGGCGCCGGTCTGCCTGTGTCCACGCTTCTCGGTGTCTGTTCGTTGCCGGTGCCCACCACTTTGGCTATGACGAACGCCGCTGCCACGATCACGGCGACCACGATCACCGCGAGCAGCACCCACCAGCCCCACTGGCTCTTCCGCGGCGGCACGGGCGGGTGCCCGGGGTGCACCGAACCTGGCGACAGCGGCGGGAACCCGGGGTTGGAACCAGGACCGATGGGCACGTGGGGGAGCTCGCCGGCCTGCGGCATCCCGGGGGGCGGCGACGGCGGGACCTGGCCCGCCGCGTAGGCGGCGTTGACCAGGCCGAGCGGCGTCGGCAGGGGGTGCCCGGCGCGGACGGCCGCGACGGCGGCGGCGAACTCGCCACCGCTCGCGTAGCGCTGCCGGGGGTCCTTGACCAGCGTGGCCTCGATGACCGCGCGCGCACCCGGGGGCACGTCGGGCGGCAGCGGCGGCGGCAGGTCGCGGATGTGCATCATGGCGACGCTCACCGCGTTCTCCGAGAGGAACGGCCGGTGGCCCGAGAGGCATTCGTAGCCGCACACGGCGAGCGAGTAGACGTCGCTGGCCGGCTCGGCGTCGTGGCCCAGCGCCTGCTCGGGAGCGATGTAGTGGGCCGTGCCCATGACCATGCCCGACCGCGTGACCGGGGCGGCGTGCGCGGCCTTGGCCACACCGAAGTCGGTGATCTTCACCTGGCCGGCCGGCGTCACGAGGATGTTGCCCGGCTTCACGTCGCGGTGCACCAGGCCCTGCTCGTGCGCGGCCTGCAGCGCGGTGCCCGCCTGCTCCAGCAGGTCGAGGGTGTAGTCGGCCGAGAGCCGCCCGTGCTTGGCGAGGATGCCCGCGAGCGGGTCGCCCTCCACGAACTCCATGACCAGATACGCGATGGGCAGCGCGTCTTCTTCTTTGCCGCCCTCGGTTCCGGCGAACGTCTCGCCGTAGTCGTGCACCGCGGCGATCCCGGCGTGGTTGAGCGACGCCGTCATCCGCGCCTCGGTCCGGAACCGGTGCAGGAACTCGGCGTCGCCGGAGAGCTCGGCCTTCAGCACCTTCACCGCGACGACCCGGTCGAGCCGGGTGTCGCTCGCCTGCCAGACCTCGCCCATCCCGCCGACGGCGATCCGGTTCGTCAGCTTGTAGCGCTCGGCCAGCAGCTGACCCGAGGACAGCATCGGCTACCCACCCCCGAGACGCGCGGCGATGGCGGCGCGGCCGATCTCGGCGGCGACGGAGCCACCGGTCGCGGCGAGCCCGCGGTTGCCACCGTTCTCGACGATGACCGACACGGCGATCTGCGGGTTGTCCGAGGGCGCGAACGCGGTGTACCACGCGTGCGGCGGGGTGTTCTTCGAGTCGGTGCCGTGCTCGGCGGTGCCGGTCTTCGACGCGATCTTCAGCGCCGGGTCCTTGCCCTTGCCCGCGGTGAAGCCCTCCGACGCGATCATCATCTGCGTGAGGATCTGGTCGTTCGCCGGCGAGAGCGCCGGCGTGCCGGTGAGCTGCTCCGGGTCGGTGTCCTCGATCGTCGAGAGGTCCGGCGCGAGGATCGACTGCACGAGTTCCGGCTTCATCGCCATGCCGCCGTTGGCGACGGTCGCGGCGAGCAGGCAGTCCTGCAGCGGCGTGAGCCGAACGTCGCGCTGGCCGATGCCGCTCTGGTACAGCGCGCCCTGCGAGTCGAGCGCGCCGACGGTGGACGCGGCCACCTTCATCGGCACGGTGAGGTCGGTCTGGCCGATGCCGAAGTTGGCGGCCGTCGCCTTCATCTTGTCGGCGCCGAGCTGGCCCGCGAACGTCGCGAACGGCACGTTGCACGAGTGCGCCAGCGCGTCCTTGAACGTGTTGCCGGGACAGGTCTCACCGGCGTAGTTCTCGAGCGTGGTATTGGTGCCCGGCAGCTTCACGTTGGGCGCGGTGTTGATCACGGTGTCGGGGCCGATGCCGGCCTCCAGCGCCGCTGACGCGGTGACCAGCTTGAACGTGGACCCCGGCGGGTAGGTCTCCGAGATCGCCCGGTTCAGCATCGGGTTCTTCGGGTCCTTGGAGTAGTTCGTCCAGGCGGTGTTCTGGTCCTTGCCGTGCGACGCCAGCGCGTTCGGGTCGTACGACGGCGTGGACACCATCGCGAGGATCCGGCCCGTCTTCGGCTCCATCGCCACCACGGCGCCGGTGTAGCCGTGCTGGGTCATCAGGTCGTACGCGGCCTTCTGGACCTTCGGGTCGATCGTGAGCTTCACGTTGCCGCCGCGCGGGTCGCGCCCGGTGACCATGTCCGAGAGGCGGCGCACGAACAGCCGCGGGTCGGAGCCGTTGAGCACGTCGTCCTCGGCGCGCTCGAGGCCGCCGGCGCCGTAGTTGATCGAGTAGAACCCGGTCACCGGCGCGTACATCGGGCCGTCGGTGTAGGTGCGCGTGAACTTGAACTTGTCGCTGGAGGCCTTCACGCCGGCCAGTACCACGCCGTCCGGTGTGACGATCTGACCGCGCTGGCGCGAGTACTCGTCGTAGAGCACGCGCTGGTTGCGTGGGTCGGTGCGGTAGTCGTCGGCCTTCACGACCTGGATGTAGGTGTCGTTCGCGAGCAGCAGGACGATCATCACGAGCATCGCCATGCCGACCTTGCGCAGGGGAGTGTTCACGCGGTCCTCCCGTCACCGTTCGGGCTGCCGCCGGCCGGCGGGCGCTGCACCAGCACGGTGTGCGCCTCGGCGATCGGGGCCTGGGGCTGCTGCGGTTTCGCGCGCTTGGCCGGCTTGCGCGCGGCGTCGGAGATGCGCAGCAGCAACGCGATGAGGATGTAGTTCGCGAGCAGCGACGAACCACCCTGGGACAGGAACGGCGCCGTGATACCGGTTTCCGGGATCAGCGCCGTGACGCCGCCGACGACCACGAAGATCTGCATCACCATCGTGAACGCGAGCCCGCCGCCGAGCAGCTTGCCGAACGTGTCGCGCACGGCCAGCGCGCTGCGCATGCCGCGCATCGCGATCAGCAGGTACAGCATCAGCACGGCGGCCAGGCCGATGAAGCCCAGCTCCTCGCCGATCGACGCGGTGATGAAGTCGGTGCCCGCGGCGGGCACGATGTCCGGCCGGCCGGCGCCGAGGCCCGTGCCGCCGACCCCGCCCGTGCCGAGGCCGAACAGGCCCTGCGCGAGCTGGTAGGAGCCGCCGAGTTCGTCGTAGCGCGGGCCCAGCGGGTTGAGCCAGTTCTCCACGCGCTGCTGCACGTGGGTGAAGAGGTTGTAGGCGATGATGCAGCCGCCGATGAAGAACGTGAGCCCGACGACGACCCAGATCACGCGCTCGGTCGCGACGTAGAGCATCACCAGGATGATGCTGAAGTACAGCAGCGACGTGCCGAGGTCCTTCTCGAACACCAGGATGCCGATGCTCGCCGCGGCCGCGATGAGGATCGGGCCCAGGTCGCGGGCGCGCGGCAGCTCCACGCCGAGGACCTTCTTGCCCGCCACCATGAACAAGTCGCGTTTGGAAACCAGGAACGACGCGAAGAAGATCATCAGCAGGATCTTCGCGAACTCACCGGGCTGGATCGAGAAGAACGGCAGCTTGAGCCAGACCTTCGCGCCGTTGACCTCGGACAGGCTCGACGGCAGCACCGCGGGCAGCGCCAGCGCGGCGATACCGATCAGACCGAACGTGTAGCCGTAGCGCGTGAGGGTGCGGTGGTCGTTGACCACGACCAGCACGACCACGAACAGCGCCAGCGAGATGACCGTGAACAGCACCTGCTTGGTCACTTCGGGGCTGTACTCGCTGCCCCTCTGCGCGGCTTGCTCCGCCTCTGCCAGGTCGAGCCGGTGGATCATCACCAGTCCGATGCCGTTCAGCAGCGCGACACACGGCAGCAGCACCGGGTCGGCGTACGGCGCCCACCGTCGCACGGCGAGGTGCGCGGCGGTCAGGACACCGAGGTAGGAGAGGCCGAGCCACAGGATCGAGAGCGTCAGCTCCTGCTCCTGGTTGGCCTCCACGAGTACGAGCGCGAGGGTGACGATGAACGCGGCGAACGCCAGCAGCAACAGCTCGGTGCCCCGGCGCTTGGGCAGCTCCCGGGGCGGATTGGTCGCGAACTGCGCCGACAACGGGTCGGCCAGGGGCTGACCCATCAGTTACCGCCTCCTGTCGGCGCCGTACTCGACGTCGAGCAGTCCCTCCCCGCAGGCTGGTTCGCCGACGAAGACACGCCGCTCGAAGGCGGCGGAACAGCGCTGCTCGACGACGCCGGCGGACCGCCGGGAGCCGTCGGCACGCCGGAAGTGGTGCCGGGGGTGACCGGCGGGCAGTCGGTCAGCTGCTTGCGCAGGCGCAGGAAGTCGTCGATGTACGTGCGGGCGTCGTCGAGGCTGTCGCGCTTCACGCCGTTCTGCACGGCGATGCGCGCGTCCTCCTGCAGAGCCGGCACGCGCAGCTTGTCGGTGCACAATGTCCCCGGCGGGCACGAGCCCTGCTCGAAGGAGTGCAGCTGGATGCCCAGGATGCTGCCCGGCACCCCGCGGTAGATCACGACCTCCTGGTCGGGACCCTCGCCCACGTAGTACTGGCTGAGCACGAAGTAGCGGGTCGCGATCGCGGCCGCGGCCAGCACGATCAGCACCACGACGGCGCCGACGAGCCAGCGGAACCGCTTGCGGCGCTTGGCCTTCGGGTCCTCCTCGAACGCCTGCGGCTCGGGCCGCGGCTGAGGGGGCGGCTGCGTGAGCGCCCGGGCCCGCGCGGCCGGCGAGTCGCCCTGGTGCTGCTCGTCGCTGCCGTCGCCGGCGGCGCCGCCCACGATCGGGGCGTCGTCACCGAAGTCGACGTCGACCACGTCGGCGATGATCACGGTGACGTTGTCCGTGCCGCCGCCCTTGAGGGCGAGCTCGATCATCCGGTCCGCGCAGTCCTGCGGGTCCGGGATGCGGATGGCCTCGGACATCGTCTCGTCGGAGACCATGCCGGACAGACCGTCGGAACAGATGAGGTACCGGTCACCGGGACGCGCTTCGCGCACGGTGAGGCTCGGCTCGACCTCGTGCCCGGTGAGCGCCTTGAGCAGCAGCGAACGCTGCGGGTGCACCGCGGCCTCCTCGGCCGTGATGCGGCCCTGCTCCAGCAGCTCGTTGACGAAGCTGTCGTCGCGGGTGATCTGTGCGAACTGGCTTCCGCGCAACAGGTACGCGCGGGAGTCGCCGACGTGCGCGAGCCCCAGGCGGTTGCCCGCGAAGAGCACGGCGGTGAGCGTGGTGCCCATGCCGTCGAGATCGGGATCCTGGGAGACGAGCTCGGCGATGGCCGCGTTGCCGTTGGTCACGGCCTCGCGGAGCTGACCGAGCAGGTCGTCGCCCGGCTCGTCGTCGTCGAGTGGGGCGAGTGAGGCGATGACGACCTTGCTGGCCACCTCACCGGCCGCGTGGCCGCCCATACCGTCGGCGAGCGCGAGGAGGCGAGGGCCGGCGTACACAGAGTCCTGGTTGTTCGAACGAACCAGGCCCCGGTCGCTGCGGGCCGCGTAGCGGAGGACGAGAGTCATGGGCGAAGCTCGATCACCGTCTTGCCGATCCGGATGGGGACTCCGAGCGGGACCCGGAGGGGTGCAGTGACCTTAGCCCGGTCGAGGTAAGTCCCGTTCGTCGAGCCCAGATCTTCCACGTACCAGTCCTCCCCGCGCAGGGCGATGCGGGCGTGGCGGGTCGACGCGTAGTCGTCGTCGAGCACCAGCGTCGAGTCGTCGGCGCGGCCGATCAGGATCGGCCGGCCGTCGAGCGCGATGCGGGTACCCGCCAGCGCCCCGTGGGTCACCAGGAGCTGCTGCGGGGCCTTGCTGCCCCGCGGCTTCTTCTCCTTGTTCCGCCGGAACGAGGGAACCTGCACCCGCAGGCCGGACGCGGCGTAGAGATCAGAACGGACGACCCGCAGGGCGGCGAACACGAAGAGCCAGAGCAGCACGAGAAAGCCCACTCTGGTGAGTTGAACGACCAGCTCTGGCACTTGTTGTGTCCGCTCCCGACTCTGCCTGCAAGCCGCGGCGCGCGCGCACCGCGGATCCCCCCGCAAGACAATTCTGCGGGAACCCCGTTACCGGCCTCTGGTCAGCCCTGGGTTCGGAACACCAACGAAGAGTGACCCACCCGGATGACGTCCCCGTCGGCCAGCTGCCACGTCTGCACCGGAGTCCCGTTCACGGTCGTGCCGTTGGTGGACCCGATGTCGGCGAGCGTGGCGCTCTGGCCGTCCCAGGTGATCTCCAGGTGCCGGCGCGACACCCCCGTGTCGGGCAGGCGGAAGTCGGCGTCCTGGCCGCGGCCCACGACGTTCCCGCCCTGCTTCAGCGAGTACGTCCGGTTCGAGCCGTCGTCCAGCTGGAGGCTCGCTGCGAGCGCGCGGCCGGCCGCGGGAGCGGGCTGGCCGTAGCCGGGCTGCTGCTGGGCGTACGGGTCGGCCGGTGCCTGGCCGTAACCGGGCTGCTGCTGGGCGTACGGGTCCGCCGCCGGCGCCTGGCCGTAGCCGCCACCCTGCTGGGGCTGGCCGTACTGGTCGTAGCCGCCCTGCTGGGGCTGGCCGTAGCCCTGGTCGTAACCGCCCTGCTGGGGCTGGCCGTAGGCGCCACCCTGCTGCGGCTGGCCGTACTGGTCGTAGCCGCCCTGCTGGGGCTGGCCGTAACCCTGGTCGTAACCACCCTGCTGGTAGCCCTGGTCGTAGCCGGGCTGCTGGCCACCCTGTTCGTAGCCGGGCTGAGCGGCACCGCCGCCCTGCTGGGGCTGGCCGTACTGGTCGTAGCCGGGCTGCTGGCCGTAACCCTGCTGCTCGTAACCGCCCTGCTGGCCATAGCCCTGGTCGTACCCGGGCTGCTGGCCACCCTGCTGTCCGTAGCCGTACTGGCCCTGCTGGCCGTACGGGTCACCCTGGTCGTATTGGCCGTATCCGGGGGGCTGGCTCATTGCTGGGTCTCCTGCGTTGCTGGGTCGTGCCGACCGTGACGAGCCACCGGGTCCACTCGCGTGGGCGTCGGGATCGACGGACGAACGGGTCTTGAACTGTCCAGTATGCAGCGCCTCGTTGCGCTCGAGTGATACGACGACGTCACCATAGGTCTCCCAGCCGTGCTCGGCGAGGTGTTCGCCCACAGCTTGTGCGAGAACCGCAGTGACCCGCTGCTCGTCACCGGCCATCCGATCGTGGTCAGCCTGCCCCAAGGACACGATGTAGTGATTCGGGGCGAGCTGCCGACCTCCTGCCAGCTCACGAACGTTTTCCTCGCCTTCCCGCTCGAGCGCCACCGCCACTTCCTGCGTGACGACGTTGCCACCGAACATGCGCGCGAAGGTGTTCCCCACGAGGTTCTCGAGACGCCTGTCGAAGCGCTCTACCCGACCCACCTGGGGTGACCTCCTCGCACGTGTGCTTCCGCTCCGATCCTATCCGGGAGAGGAAGCCTCGACACGACCCCCGCTGAAACCTGTGAAAACCCCCTGCTACGCTTTGCTGGCTGTCAGAGAGAAGCAACTCGGGCGAGTGGCGGAATGGCAGACGCGCACGGTTCAGGTCCGTGTGTCCGAAAGGACGTGAGGGTTCAACTCCCTCCTCGCCCACTTTGGTCGAAGCCCTCAGCCGCTAGCGCGACTGGGGGCTTCTCCCGTTTGTCGGTCGTCATGTTTCCCGGGGGCCGAGCCCCCGGACCCCCACGGTGCCACTGGTGGCGCTTCCTGCGTGGGAGCCCCCGGACCCCCACGGTGCTACTGGTGGCGCTTCCTGCGTGGGAGCCCCCGGACCCCCACGGTGCTACTGGTGGCGCTTCCTGCGTGGGAGCCCCCGGACCCCCACGGTGCTACTGGTGGGCTTCGTGCGTGGGAGCCCCCGGGAACCCCCACGGTGCCACTGGTGGGCTTCGTGCGTGGGAGCCAGCCGCCCCTGCGGTGCGGTTGGTGCTGACCCGGTGTGGTCCAGACCGTTGCCCTGAGCTGGGGAAATGATGTTTGTCATCTTTCTGGGGTGGGGAACGCACGCTGGCTTGGTGAGGTGTGGGTCTGGGGGGCTGGGCGCGGGGGCGGCCAGGGTGGGGGCATGGGTAGGGATGTGGTTGTCGAGGTGGATGGGCTGAGGGTCGAGTACGGGTCCTTTGTCGCGGTTCACGGGTTGAGTTTCACGGTGCGGGCCGGTGAGGTCTTCGGGTTGCTGGGGACGAACGGTGCGGGCAAGACGTCGACGATGGATGTGTTGGAGGGGTATCGGAGGCCCAGCGCCGGCAGTGTGCGGGTGTTTGGGGTGGATCCGGCCAGTGAGCGCGAGAAGGTGGCGCCGCGGGTGGGGATCATGTTGCAGGAGGCGGGGTTTTTCGACGATCTGACGGTGGTCGAGTCCATTCGGGCGTGGCGGAGGTTCACGGCGGATGCGATGACCGTGGACGAGGCCGTTGAGTTGGTGGACCTGGACAAGGTGCGCCAGACGCGGGTCGGGAAGTTGTCGGGTGGGGAGCGGCGGCGGCTGGATCTGGCGTTGGCGGTGCTGGGGCGGCCGGAGTTGCTGTTCCTGGACGAGCCGACGACGGGGTTGGATCCGCAGGCGCGGCGGCGGACGTGGCACGTGCTGGAGAACATGGTCGCGGGCGGCATGGCGATCCTGCTGACCACGCACTACATGGAAGAGGCGCAGTACCTCGCGAACCGCGTCGCGATCATGGACCGCGGGCGGATCATGCGGCACGGGTCCGTGGACGAGGTGATCGGCGCGGACCACGGGTCGACGGTCACGTTCGTCAGTGAGGTGGCGGTGCCGGTCGAGCTGGCCGGGGTGTCGGAGGACGGCCGCCACTACGAGCTGAGCAGCACAGATCCACAGGCGGACCTCTACCGGCTGCTCGACTGGGCCGGCCGCGCCGGAGCGCGGATCTCGGACCTCGAGGTCCGGCGCAACTCGCTCGAAGACGTTTTCCTCAAGGTGGCCGACGAGGCCGCCCTCGCCACCACCGCGAAGGAGCGCTGATGACCGCCATCGCCCCCGCGTACGCCGGACCTCGTCGTTCACTCGGCTTCTGGCGCTACACCTGGTCGCAATTCCTGTTGTCGCAGAAGGTGCACTGGCGCGATCTCGGATTCGCGCTCACCGGTGTGCTCATTCCGCTCGGGCTCGGCATCGGATTGCCGGCGAGCCAGCACGGCAAGGGCGCCATCGCCGGCGTCGACGGCGGGGTCTACCTACTGCCCGGGATGATGGGATTCGTCCTCGTCTGGATCGTCTACAACGTGGTAAACTCGGCGACCAGCCGACGCGGGAAACTGATTTACAAACGCCTTCGCGGCACGCCATTGCCGGACACCGCCATCATGACCGGCGAAGCGATGAGCGGATCGGTCACGAGCATCGCGCAGGTGGTCGTCCTGCTCGTTTTCGGGCTGACGTACCTGGGTGCGCCGGCTCCGGCAAACCCGCTGTTGCTGCTGGTCGGCGTGGTGCTGGGGGCATTCACGTTCGCGTTGCTGGCGATCGGGGTGTCGGGTCTGCTGCCCACCAGCGAGGTGTCCACGTGGATCGTGACGCCATTCCTGTTCCTCATGATGTTCGCGTCCGGGATCGTTTTCCCGCTGTCCGAAATGCCACACTTCCTTCAGGTGCCGGTGCAGTACTTGCCGTCGAGTTCGGTCGTGGAAATCCTTCGCACCGCGTATCTCGGCCGCGACTTCGCGTCGAATCCGGCGACGGCGCAGCTGCCGCACCAGGTCGGATTCCTCGAGTCGTTCAGGGCGTGCGTTATGCCCCTGGGACTACTGTGTGCCTGGATCGGCGTTTCCCTCGGCCTGGGCAAGCGCTTCTTCAAGTGGGACCCGAAGCGGTCGGGCTGAGCAGGAGGAGACGTGGACCGGTGGAACCCCGGGACACTGGGCCGCGTCGTCGCGCTGCTGATCCTCGGGACCACCGCCGCGTTCACCGTCGAGGCGTTCTTCCTGTGGCTGAGCACCCACCCCCCGGTGCTCGACGTGCTCTTCGCGGTGCTGGCCGGCGCAGGTGTGCTGGCCGGCACCGGACGCATCGTCTGGGCGGTCGTGCGCCGCTCCGCCGCCCGGGGCGAGCACGTGGTGGACGTGGCGATCGCCACGAGCCTGGCGTTCGCGCTGCTGCTGGCCTTCGGGCCGGCGTGGCTGGCGCTGCCTTCGCTGGTCGCCGGTGTTTCCGCGATCAGCCTCACGGGGCTCAAGCGCTGGATCTTCCCGCTGGTCGTGCTCGTTGTCACGGCCGCTCTCGCCCTCTTGATGCAGGTGCCGGCGTACGCGGTGGCCGAAGTGCTGCTGCGGTCGCTGGTGACGATCGTGGTGCTGGCGGGGATGGGGCTGCTCGTGACCTACGCGGCCGAAGTCCATGCCAACCGCGACGAGCTGGCCCGCATGGCGGTGGTCGAGGAGCGGCTGCGGTTCGCCCGTGACCTGCACGACGTGCTCGGCCGTGGCCTGTCGGTGGTGCGGCTGAAAGCCGAGCTGGGCGTGCGGCTGATGGACACCGACCACGAAGCCGCCCGCGCGCAGCTGGTGCAGATCGCGGAGCTGGCCGGCGGGTCCGTGACCGAGCTGCGCAAGGTGATCGCCGGCTACCGCCAGCCGAGCCTGGCCGAGGAGCTGCGCGGCACGTCGTCGATCCTCAGCCTCGCCGGTGTCCGCGTGGTCGCCGATCCGGTGCCCGAGGGACTGCCCGGGCCCGTCGCGGAGGCGATCGGCTCGGCCATCCGCGAAGGCGGCACCAACATCCTGCGGCACAGCGCCGCCGAGAACTGCCGCGTCGAGTTCGTGCGGGACCCCTCGTGTGTCCTCGTGCGGATCCGCAACGACCGTCCGCACGCCGGCGGCACCCGGGCCGGCCACGGCCTCACCGGCCTGGCCGAGCGGCTGGCCGCCGTGCGCGGCACGCTGGAGCACGGCGAGGTCGACGGCGATTTCGTGCTCACCGCCCGCGTGCCCCTTGACCTGCCGAGGAAGAGCTCATGACCTTGCGGATCGTGCTGGCCGAGGACCACGCCCTGCTGCGCGAATCGCTGCGCACGGTGTTCAGCCTGGCCGAGGACATCGACGTCGTGGAAGCCGTGGACAACGGCGCCGACGCGCTGGAAGCCATCCGCCGTGAGCGCCCCGACGGCGCGATGGTGGACATCGACATGCCCCGGATGTCCGGGCTCGAGGTCGCCGAGGCCGTGCGCGCCGAGGGGCTGGACTGCGGGCTGCTCGTGGTCACCAGCTACGGAAAACCCGGCTACCTGCACCGCGCGATGCGGGCCGGGGTGCGCGGGTTCGTCACCAAGAACATCTCGCCGGACGACCTGATCACCGCCGTGCGCAAGGTCTGCACGGGCGGTCGGCACGTGGACCCGGAGATCGCCGCGGACGCGCTGGCCGTCGGGGAGACGCCGCTGACCGAGCGGGAGCTGGCCGTGCTGCGCCTGTCCGGCGCGGGGCTGCGGCCCGCCGAAATCGGCGCGCGGCTGTCGCTGGCCGAGGGCACAGTGCGTAACTACCTGTCGAGCGCGCTGACCAAGCTGCAGGTGGACAACCGCGTGGCCGCGTACCGCGTCGCCGAGGAAGCGGGATGGCTGTGACCGACCTGCTGGAACTGTACCGGGACCTGCACGCGCACCCAGAGCTGGCCGGTGCGGAGAAGCGGACGGCGGACGTGCTCGCTCGCGAGTTGACCGCACTGGGATTCACCGTGCGTAGCGGAATCGGCGGAAACGGTGTGGTCGCGGCGTTCGAAAACGGCGCCGGACCGACGGTCGCGATGCGGACCGAGCTGGACGCGTTGCCGCTCGCCGAGCGCACTGGTCTGCCCTACGCCGCCGACGGTTCCGCCATGCACGCCTGCGGCCACGACCTGCACTTGACCGCCGTGGTCGGCGCCGCCCGCGAGCTCGTGGCGACGCGCGCGCAGTGGCGCGGCCGGGTCGTGGTGCTCGGGCAGCCGGCCGAGGAGACGCTCGAAGGCGCGCTGGCGATGGTGGCCGATGGGGTGCACGACGTGTTCGGCGCGCCCGACGCGTTGCTGGCCCAGCACGCGGTGCCCGGACCGGTCGGTCGGGTGGGCCATTCGCCGGGGCAGATCACCGCGCCGTGTGCCGAGCTGGCGATCACCGTGCACGGCCGGGGTGGCCACGCGGCCGTGCCGCACCTCGCGGTGGACCCCGTCGTGCTGGCCGCGCACCTCGTGGTGCGCCTGCAGTCTGTGGTTGCGCGGGAGACGAACCCGGCCGATCCGGTCGTGGTCACCGTCGGCTCGGTGCACGCGGGCGACGCGGCGAACGTGATCCCGGACCGCGTGGAGCTCGGGGTGAGCGTGCGTGCGGCGAGCGACGGGGCGCTGGCCCGGGCGCTGGCCGCGATCGAGCGCGTGTGCCGTGCCGAGGCCGCCGCGTCCGGCGCGCCCGTGGAGCCCGAGGTTGTGACGGTGCGCTCGGCGCCGGCGACCACGAACGACCGGCAGCTCGTGCTGGCCGTGCGCGCGGCGCACCTGTCGGGGCTGGGAGCGGACCGCGTCGGCTGGACGCCGCCCGTGGCCGCGGCCGAGGACTTCGGCCACTTGGCCGAGCTGCCGGATGGCGGGACTGTGCCGCTGTGTTACTGGACGCTCGGCGTCGGCACCCGCGGCACCAACCACTCACCTGACTTCGCTCCGGAGCCGGCGGCGCTCACGGACGGGTGGCGGGCCCTAGCCCTCGCCGCGCGGGCGGTACTCGCTGTAGCCGAGGAGTAGTCGCTCCGGCACCCATAGTTGATCTACCTTAAGGGAACCCTAGGGGAAGCCTAAGATAGCTGTCAGCTAACTACTCCACCTGGGTGACATCAGTGATTTTTACTCCACCTACGGCCGGATTGGGTTTAGCGTCACAGCCGTGCGAATCGCTCAGCGCGAATAGCACAAAACTGGGGAATCAAAAGCCTGGGGGGGCTTGCGTGATGAGATCTGTCATGGTTGCCGCTATCGTAGTTGTGTCCGTTTTATCCGGTATTTCCACTGCTGAAGCCAGCGTCCCGGCGCCCCCGAGATGCGTGCCCAGCGCGCAGTACGCGTACGTCGGCTTCGAGCTGGCGAAATGGGATTACGTCGGTGTCGACGGCGGGGAATACCGGTATCGGTACAGCTTCAACGGCTGGAATCAGGGCACTGTCACCTGCAAACCCAAGGCGTGAATTCCATTCACAGTTACCAATCCGGCCAGAAGTAGGCGGATGCCAGCGCAACGTCACTGCATGCGGTGACAGGTTCCGCCGTGGCTGTGGCCGGATTGGTAACCAGCAGCACAGTTACCTTCGAAGGGAGGTGAAGGGAATGCAGGAAAACACGACCGCCGTGGACGCGGTGGAGGAGCTGCAGGTCGAGGAGCTGGTGGAAACCACCGCGGCCGGCACCGCCTTCTGCATCGGCAGCGCGGGCTGCCCGTCCAGCGCCGGCACGGCGTCCAGCTTCGGCTGAGCAGTCCCACACCACTGATCACAAACCCGAGGAGACCCGAGATGAACGAGTTCGACAACCAGGTCGAGCAGGCGTTCGCCGAGGACATCACGGTGGAGGAGCTCGGCGAGGTCGCCGGCGCCGGTACCACCAACACCGGCGGCACCATCAGCTCCACCACCTGCCCGGCGTGCATCGGCACCGCCTTCAGCTGGTCCTGAGAGGAAAACGGTCATGGAAACGCAGGACTTCACCGAGGAACTGACCGTCGAAGAACTGTCCGACGCCACCGGTGCCGGCTGGTGCGTCGGGTCGGCCGGCACGTTCGGCTGCCCCTCCAGCGCCGGCAGCTACGGCACCGTCAGCTCGCACTGACGCACTGAACTGAGCAGGGAGGAAAAGCAATGAACGAGGAAATCTTCGAGCCGGCCACGACCGAGCTCACCATCGAGCAGCTTTCCGACGCGCAGGCCGGCAGCTTCTGCCTCGGCAGCGTGGGCACCGCGGGGTGCCCGAGCTCGGCGGGCACGGTCGGCACCGCGAGCTCGAGCTGACAATCCCCCAGGACATCCGCGGCGAAACGAACCTCTGAAGGGAGGTTGTCATGGAGAACGTTACCACGCAGGCCCCACAGGTCGAGGAGCTCGTGATCGAGGAGCTCACCGAGGCCGGTGCCGGCAACTGCTTCGGAACGGCGGGCAGCATCGGCTGCCCGGTGTGCTTCGGCACCTACGGCTGCGCCACCTGATCCCAGGTGCGTTAGGTCAGCTATTCCACCCACGCCGCGTGGTCGCCGTCGAAAAATGATTCATGAATGAGCGGCGACCACGCGGTGCGGGAAAACACGTGCTTGCGAAAGGACTGGGGGATGTCGGAAATCGTCCAGCGGTTGTGGCGGCACTTCGCGCGCCTGGAGCCGTTCGGAATGCAGGCTCCGGATTTCTTCGCGGAGTTGGTGGAACAGGCGCCGGTGGTGCGCTTCGACGGAATGTGGGTCATTTCCGGATACGAGTTGGTGACCCGCCTGTGCACCCACCCCGGCTTCCCCATGGCGGCCCCCGTCTTCACCGACGTGGTCCACCGAGATAACCCACAGTTTGTTCGGTTCTTCGGCAGCACCATGTCGGTGCGGGCCGCCGAGGAGCACGCGCGGCTACGCGGTGTGCTCACCGGGGCGTTTTCCGGCCGCCGGCTGGCCGGTCTGCGCGACCGCATCGACGACGTCGTCGCCGATCTGCTGGCCGAACCCCTGCGTCGCGGCGAGGCGGAGTTCGTCTCCGAGCTGGCGACGCCGTTGCCGGCCGCCGTCACCGCCGTGCTGCTGGGCGTGCCGCCCGCCGACCGCGACTTCGTCACGGCGCGGGCCACCGGGATGATGAGCCAGCTCGCCGCCGGTTTCCTCACCGAGTCGCACCCCGAGGCGGGGACCCCGATCACCGCCGCCGAGTTCGCCGAGCTGCGCGACTACGTCGCCGGCCTGCTGGCCCGGCGACGCGCCGAGCCGGCCGAAGACCTGATCGGGCACCTCGCCCAGGCGCAGGCGGCGGGCAAGCTCACCGCCGACGAAGCCGTGGACATGGTGCTGCTGCTGTTCATGACCGGGCTCGACACCGTCACGGCAGCGCTGGCCAACACGCTCGTCGTGCTGTCCGAAAAGCCCGACGTCGCCGCGGCGCTCGCCGCCGACCCGGGGTGCGGGGACCGCGTGTTCGCCGAGGCCATCCGCCTGCGCACGCCGGTCGCGTTCGGCTCGCGCCAGGTCGCACACGACCTGTCCGTCGGCAAGCTGGACTTCAAGGCCGGCGACACCGTGATCCTCGCCTTCGCCGCGGCCAACCTCGACCCCCGCAAGTTCGACGCGCCGCTCGAGTTCCGCTGGGACCGGCCGATGACCGGCAACGTCGCGTTCGGCCACGGCAGTTACTACTGCCTCGGCAGCGCGCTCGCCGCGATGACCGCGCAGTCGCTGCTGACCGCGGTGCACGACCGGCTGCCGACCCCGAGCCGTCCGCTGGCCGAGCTGCCCTGGCGCGCTTCGCTGGCTTTCCCGACCCCGCGCGTGCTGCCGGTGACCTTCGCGCCCGCACTGGCGGAAAGCGGTGCCTGGTGAGCACGCGCTACCGGTCTCGTGCCGGAGCCGAGTTCCGCCAGGTCGAGGAGTCCGACTGCGGCGCGGCCTGCCTCGGCATCCTGCTCGCCGGGTTCGGCAAGTACCTGTCGTGGCCGGTCCTCTCGCAGGCCTGCGGCGGTGGCCGCGACGGCATCAGCGCCGCGACGCTCGCCCGGCGCGGCCAGCAGTTCGGGCTGACGGTGAGCGCCAAGCGCGTGCGGCTGTCCGGGGCTGAGGCCGACGTCGCCACGCTGCGCGGGCTTGCCGCGCCCGGCGTCGTCTTCGTGGACAACCGGCATTTCGCGGTGCTGGAACGCGTCGGTCGCGGTGGCAAAGTGCGGCTGCACGACCCTGCCGCCGGGCGGCACACGCTGTCGATCGACGAGTTCCGCGAGCGGTTTTCGGGGCTGTACCTGGGTTTCCGGCCGGGTGCCGGGTTCGAGCCGAGTGGTGCGCCGCGGCGGGTGCTGCCCCGAGCGCTGCGGTGGCTGGGTGCCGGGCTGCCGGTGGTCCTCGGTGCGGTGGTGGCCGGGGTGATCACGGCCGGGCTGACCGTGGTGGCCGCGTTGCTGGCCCGGTCACTGGTCACGGCGACCGCCGGGCCCGGGGCGACGTGGTGGCTGGCCGCGGTGGCCGTGGGAGTCGCGCTCGCGGGCTGGGCGCAGCAGCGGCTGGTTTCGGCCGCGTTGCTGCGCACCTCGCTGAAGCGCTCCACCGAACTCGTCGGGCACCTGCTTCGGTTGCCCGGCAGCTACTTCCACCGCCGCTTCACGGGCGGCGTCGCGGCGCGGGTGCAGATCGCCGACACGATCGCGCAGCAGCTGACCACGGTAGTGCTGCCGGTCGCGGTGAGCCTGGCGGCCGTCGTCGGGCTGCTCACGGTGCTGGCCGTGCTCGCGCCGCCGGCCGCCGCGCTGCTGGCCGGGAGCACGGTGCTGACCGCGTTGTTCGTGCGGTTCGGCCGGCGGTCCGGGACCGAGCGGCAGTCGGCGCTGATGGTCGAGCAGTCGGCGCGGGACGGACTTTCCCTCAACGTGCTGTCGGCCATCGACACGGTGAAGGCCGAGGGCAGCGGGCGCCAGGCGTTCGGCCGCTGGTCTTCGGCGCAGCGCAAGGTCCTGGCCGCGCAACGGCGGGCGGCGCTGGGCGAGCACGGGATCGGGCTGGGCGTCACGGCGTTGCACGCGCTCGGGTACGCCGCCTGTCTCGCGCTGACCGCGCTGGTCGCGCCCGGCGAGGTGATCACCGTGGCCGTGCTGGCCGGCGTGTGGCAGCTGCACGCGGGCGGGCTCGTCACGGGGCTGCACCGGATCGGCGGCCTGCGCAGCAGCTTCGCCGCGTACGACGACGTGGCCGGCGCAGAGACTGATCCGTCCGATGTGGACGAACCCATCGCCGTCGGGCCGGGGCGGCTCACCGTGCGCGGCCTGCGCTACGGCTACGACACCAACACCGAGCCGCTGCTCGTTTCGCTCGACCTCGACGTGCCGCCCGGCGGCCGGATGACGCTGGTCGGCCCGAGCGGCTGCGGCAAGTCGACGCTGGCGAAGCTGCTGGCCGGGCTCGTGCGGCCGTGGTCGGGCGTGGCGCTGGTCGACGGGCGGCGCAGCGCGGACCTGCCGCCTTCGGTGCGGCCGTTCCTGATCGGGTACGTGCCTCAGCGGCCGGCGTTCTTCGAGGGCACCGTGCGCGAGAACCTGGAGCTCGGCACCGCGCTGCCGGACGACGCCATCGCCGCCGCGCTCGACGACGCCCAGCTCACCGAGATGATCGAGCTGCGCGGCGGCATCGACGCGGCGCAGGTCAGCCAGCAGGCCCGCAACTTCTCCGGTGGCGAACGCCAGCGGCTCGCCCTGGCTCGTGCGCTCGCCCGCAACCCACGCGTCCTCGTGCTCGACGAGGCGACCAGCGCCGTCGAAACCGCGCTGGCCGCCCGCATCGACGCCGCCCTGCGCACCCGCGGCACCACCACGGTCGTCGTGGCCCACCGCCTCTCCGAAGTCCGCGGCGACGACACGGTCGTGTTGCTCGACCACGGCGCCGTGCGCGTCTACGGCACCCACGACGACCTGCTCGCCCACTCCCGCGGCTACCGCGACATCGCGGAGGTGGCCGGATGACCACCACCTTGCCCACTGCGAAGACCCGCTCGTGGTTCGAGGAAACGGGCGCGACGGCGGCGTCGCTGCGCCAGGCCGTGGCCGGGAAGACCAAGCCGGAGACGGACGGGCCGCAACGGCTCGACGACAGTGCTGCCGTTCCTTCACCGGTCGCCGCCGTCCGGCAGGCTGAGCCGGAGCCCGCCTTGCCTCGCAAGGCCACCGCCGTCCTGCCCCACGAAGGCAGCACCGGCCGCCACCTGCTGTCCTTCGCCGTGCGCGGCCAGCGGACCCGGCTCGTGGTGAGTGCCGTGGTCGGGTTGCTGGCGACCGTGTTCGGGTTCGTCGTGCCGCTGGCCGGGATGGTGCTGGCGATCGCGATCGCCGCGGACAACCGCGACGCCGTGCCGTACCTGGCCGGCGCGTTGGTCGGGCTGCTCGCGTTGCAGCTGCTGACCACCGCGGTCGTGGAGCGCGGGCTGCTGATCTTGACCGACGGAGCACAGGACCGCCTGGAGTCGGCGATCTGGCAGCGCCTGCTGAGCCTGCCCGCGACGTTCTTCCGCGACTACCCGCTGCGTCGGCTCATGGGCTTCTCCGGCGGGGTCGGCCAGCTGCGCGGGCTGCTCGGCAGCGGCGGTCTCACGGCGGCGCTGCACGCGGTGTTCGCGCTGGTGGCGATCGCGTTGCTGGCGCTGCTGGACCCGTGGCTGGCCGTCGCGGCGGTCGGGATCTTCGGGCTCGTGCTCGGGGCGATGCTGTGGCTTTCCGTGCGCCAGCAGCGGCACGACACCCAGGTGCTGTCCGCCGTGGACGACGTGCAGGCGGCCGTGTACCCGGCGATGCTCGGCATCGACGACGTGCGGGCGTTCGGCGCGCAGTCCTATGTGGTCGGTCGGTGGAGCAAGGCGTTCCGCTCGCAGAAGCGGTCCGACGACGCCGGCCTGCGGTACGCGGAAATCGCCAGTGCGCTGGCCGTGGCCTGCTACCCGGCGCTGCTCGCGGTGCTGCTGCCGATGGCGTCGGGCCTGGGGTTCACCGGGCAGTGGACCGTGGTGATGGTCGCGATGACACTCAACCTCACCGCCACCCGGCTGCAGAGCGCGCTCGTCGGCCTGTTCGCCATCGGGCCGGTGCACGCCCGTCTCGCGCCGGTGCTGACCACGCGGCCCGAGACGCCGGCGCGCCCGACCCCGTTGCCGGCCGCG
Organism: Amycolatopsis sp. NPDC005232; assembly: GCF_040607795.1. Taxonomy (NCBI): domain Bacteria; kingdom Bacillati; phylum Actinomycetota; class Actinomycetes; order Pseudonocardiales; family Pseudonocardiaceae; genus Amycolatopsis; species Amycolatopsis sp. NPDC005232. Next base: position 626,780 of record NZ_JBEXHL010000002.1, read on the forward strand.
CGCGGTGCGGTGGAGCTGTGCGACGTGAGCTTCCGCTACCCCGGCCAGACCCGTGACCTGCTCACGGACATCTCCCTGCGCATCGAGCCGGGGGAGTTCGTGGCGTTGATCGGCGCGTCGGGCGCGGGGAAGTCGACCCTGCTGCGCCTCATGCTCGGCCTCGACCGGACCGAGCGCGGCAGCGTGCTGGTCGACGGCGTGGACGTGAACACCTGCGACGTCGACGAGCTGCGCACGCGGATCGGTTACGTCGCACAGGACGCGAAGCTCATGCGCGGCACGCTCGCCGAGGTCATCTGCGGTGCGGCGGACGAGGTGGATCTCGACCTCGCGCAGCGGGCGGCCGAGCAGGCGCAGCTCTGGGACGTCGTCGCGGCCCTGCCGATGGGCCTGCACACGCAGGTCACCGACGGGGAAAGCGGCCTGTCCGGCGGCCAGGTGCAACGCCTGCTGCTGGCCCGCGCCCTGGCCAAACGGCCTGCCGTGCTGCTGCTCGACGAGGCCACGAGCGCACTCGACGCCGCCGCGCAGGAGCGGGTGCGGCGCGCGGTCGACGACCTGCGGCTGACCCGGGTGGTGGTGGCCCACCGGCTCTCCACCATCCGCTCGGCCGATCGGATCGCCGTGCTGGAGCACGGCCGCATCGCCGACCTCGGCACCTTCGCCGAGCTGTCCGGCCATTCGACGGCTTTCGCCCGGCTGGTGGGCAGCGCCCGCCGGCTCGACTGAGGGGACGACCATGACGAAGAGCATCAATCGGATCACGAGGTTCAACCGGTCGCTGCGCGTGCTGACCGTGCCCGGCGACGCGGTGTACCTCACGAGCGAGCGCACCACGCAGACCCGGCTGGCCGGTGCGCTCGTCGAGCAGCTGGCCCCGCTGCTGGTCGACGGGCAGCACAGCCGCGAAAGCATCAAGCAGGCGCTGGCGGAAGCCGACCCGGCGCGCATCGACGTGGCGCTGGACCGCTTGCGCCGCAGCGGGTACGTCGTGGAGGTGGACCCCGAGGTCGACCCGCGCGTCGGCGGCTACTGGGAAGCGTCCGGTGTGGACGGTGATGACGCCGTGCGCCGCCTGGCCGGTGCGGACGTGCGGGTGCTGACCGCCGGCGACGTCGACGCGGCAGGGTTCACCGAGGCCCTTACGGCGCTCGGAACCGGCGTCACGACGGATCCCGAGGCGCCGGCCGGCTTCACCGTCGTCCTCACCGACGACTACCTGCGCCCCGAGCTCGCCGAGTGGGGCACGAAGTTCCACGCCGCCGGCACGCCGTGGCTGCCGGTGAAGCCGGTCGGCAGCATGATCTGGGTCGGCCCGGTCTTCGAACCCGGCGTGACCGGCTGCTACGAATGCCTGCGCGTGCGGCTGTCCAACAAGAACGTGCTGGCCAGCTACCTGCGCCAGCGCGGCGTGCTCGACAGCCCGGCGCTGGTCAACTCCGTGACCGGCACCGGCGTCACGCGGGACCTGGCGCACCGCCTCGCCGCGCTGCACGTGGGCAAGTGGCTCACCGGCGCGTTCGCCGCGGGGCGGGCCGCGATGCCGCAGCCGCCGGGTGGCGTGGCCGCGCAGTACGGCACGCCGTGGCAGTCGGAGGTCATCACGCTCGACACGGTCAGCCTCACGCAGGAGCACCACCCGTTCCAGCGCCGGCCGCAGTGCCCGCTGTGCGGAGAGCCGGACCTGCAGGCCGACCGCATGGCGGCGCCGGTGCGGCTCGAGCCGCGCCCGCGCATGGCGAGCAGCGACGGTGGTTACCGCTCGAGCCCGCCGGAGCAGTTCGTGGCGCGCTACGAGCACCTGATCAGCCCCGTCACGGGCCCGATCAGCAACCTCGTGAAGGTGCCGCTGGAGGTCGAGGGCCTGCACACCTACACCGCGGGCCAGAACTTCGCGATCCCCATGGCCAACGCCAACGACCTGCGCGCCGGCCTGCGCAGCTGCAGCGCGGGCAAGGGGATGAGCGACGCGCAGGCCAAGGCGTCGGCCGTCGGCGAGGCGATCGAGCGCTACTCGGGGCTGTTCCACGGAGACGAGGCCCGCCGCACCGCGCCGCTGGCCGACCTGGACCCGGCCGAGGTCGTCCACCCCAACGCGCTGCACCTCTACAGCGACGACCAGTTCCGCGACCGCAAGGAGTGGAACTCGCGCCCGTCGCACTTCCACTGGGTCGCTGACGACCTCGACCCGCAGGCCGAGATCGAGTGGTCGCCGGTGTGGTCGCTGACCGAGCAGCGCACCAAGCTGTTCCCGACCTCAGGCCTCTATTTCGCTTACCACAACCCGAAAACCCCGTTCCAGGCCGGCGCGAACTCCAACGGCTGCGCGGCGGGCACGAGCCTCGAGGACGCGATCCTGCAGGGCTTCATGGAGCTGGTGGAGCGCGACACCGTGGCGATGTGGTGGTACCACCGCCTGCGCCGGCCCGCGATCGACCTGTCGACGTTCGACGTGCCGTACTTCGCGCAGTGGCAGCAGCGCTACGACGAGCTGGAGCGCGACACCTGGGTGCTGGACCTGACCAACGATCTGGGCATTCCTTCCGTGGCCGCGGTTTCCGTGCGCCGCGACAAGCCCGCGCAGGACATCCTGTTCGCCCTCGGCGCGCACTTCGACGTGGAGGTCGCGATCGGGCGGGCGCTGTCGGAGATGAACCAGTTCCTGCCGGCCGTGATCGGGATGAAGGCCGACGGTTCGGGTTCCTACGCCTACAACGACCCGGACCAGCTGCACTGGTGGCGCAACGCGACCGTGGAGAACCAGCCGTACGTGCTCCCGGCCGAAGGCGCCTTGCGCACCCGGGCCGACTTCGAGCGCTACGAAAGCGCCGACGTGCGCGAAGACGTGCTGCGCGCCGAGCGGGCCGTGGCCGAGCGCGGGATGGAAATGCTGGTACTGGACCAGACGCGGGTGGACATCGGCCTGCCCGTGGTGCGCGTGCTGGTGCCGGGAATGCGGCACTTCTGGCCCCGCTTCGCGCCCGGCCGGCTCTTCGACGTGCCGCGCGAACTGGGCTGGATCGATGAAACGCCGTCCGAAGCCGACCTCAACCCGATTGCGATGTTCCTATGACCACGCTCGAACGCACCGCCGAGTACACCGTCACCTTCCGCCGCGACGTGTCCGTGCTGACCAAGGACGACCAGGTTCTGCTCGGCCTGGCCGACCGCGCGGGTTACCGCCTGCGCGGCGTCGGCGCCCCGATGCTGGCGGCCCTGGAGCAGGTCCGCGCCGGGCTGCACACCGAGGACGAGCTGGCCGCCGAGCACCCGCAGTCGCCGGTCGCGACCGTGCTGACGAAGGTGGAACCCTTCCTGGCCACGGGTTTCCGCCTGCGCGGCGAGCGCGTGGCCGTGTTGGAGCGCACGGGCGTGACCGGGCTGCGGCCCGAGGTGGCCGAGCTGGCCGGCGCGTGGCTGCGGCTGGGCAAGTTCAGCCTCCTGCGCCGTCGTGGCGGCGAGCTGGTGGTGGAGTCGCCACTGAGCAAGTACCGCGCGGTGCTGCTCGACGCGGCGCTGGCCGGCGCCGTGGCCGCGCTCGCCGCGGCGCGGCCAACGTCGGAAGTGGACACCGAGTGGTGGCCGGTGCTGGCCGCGCTGGCGGGCGCGGGTTTCCTCGACGTCGGCGCCGACGGCGAGTTCCCCGTGGACTCCGACGACGTGCTGCGCCAGTGGGACGTGCACGACCTCTACTTCCACAGCCGCAGCCGCATCGGTCGCACCGACGAGGCGTTCGGCGGCCGGTTCCCGTACGTCGGCGAGATCGAGCCGCTGCCCGCGGTGGCGCCCGCGCCGGACGGACCGCGCACGGAGCTGTTCCGCCCGTCCTTCGACGCCGTGCGCGCCGCTGACCAGGGCCTCCAGGAGACGATCGAGGCCCGCCAGTCCATCCGCGCCTACGGTGAGGAGCCGATCACCGCCGAGCAGCTGGGCGAGTTCCTCTACCGCACGGCGCGCGTGCGCGGCACCTACGGCCCGCGGCCCGAGGCGCGGATGCCGTACGAGGGTTCGAGCCGCCCGTACCCATGTGGTGGCGCGGGGTACGAGCTCGAGCTGTACGTCACCGTCCGCCGGTGCAAGGGGCTCGAGCCCGGCATCTACCACTACGACGCCGGCGACCACGTGCTGCGGCTGATCAACACCGAGGCCGAAGCGCGCGACGAGCTGCTTCGCGTGGCGACGCTGTCGACCGGCGGCCAGGCCGTGCCCGACGTGCTGGTCACCATGACCTCACGGTTCCAGCGGCTCGCGTGGAAGTACCAGTCGATCGCGTACGCGGTGACACTCAAGCACGCCGGCGCGCTGTACCAGACGATGTACCTGGTGGCCACGGCGATGGGCCTGGCCGGCTGCGGTCTCGGCAGCGGCGACGCCGACGCGGCGGCGCGGGCGTTCGGGCTGGACTACCTGAAGGAATCGTCGGTCGGCGAGTTCATCCTGGGCAGCGCCCCGGCCGAGCTGCCCGCCCCCGTCAGCGGCGACGGTGCGCTCGACTGGCGGGCGGGCAACGACCCGGGCTGGCAGGCCGAAGCACTCGCCGCACGGAGGCGGTGACGTCGTGTCCGAGCTGCTCGTCTCCCGGATCTGCGGCCTGCCCGCCGGCGTGCTCGACGGTCTGCGTGCCCCGGAGACCGTCGCCCTGCTGGAGGAGGCCGAGTCCGCCGCCGCGCGCAAAACCGCGCTGGCGGAACCGGTTTGCGACGCGTTGCACGCCGTGATCGGCCGCGACGAGCTGTCGCGCGAGCAGCGGCGCGGGCTGATCCGGCTTCGTCGGAGCGTGTTCAACGAACGCTCCGACGAAGCCGGCGTCAGGCTCGCGCGAGAAGTACTGGCCGCCGAGGAGGCGGACCGGCTCGGCGAGTGGCACCAGCTGCTGGTGCGCGAGCGTGAGCTGCTGGAGAAGGCGACGCGGGCGCTCGGCGCGGAGCTGGCTTCGGCGCAGCACGCCGTGGCTTCGGCCCTGCGCAGCCGGCCCGTGCTGGCCGGGCTGGCGCTGGCGAGCCCGGAGTTCGTCACGGCGTTCACCGAACGCGCTGAGCTGGGCAAACCCGGAGGGCGGCTGAGCCGCAGCGCGGTGTCGTACCTGGTGCGGACCACGTTGAAGCCGAGCCCGTTCGGTGCGTTGACGACCGTCGGCGTCGGGGACTTCGGCGGCGCAGTCGACCCTGGCGCCGCGTGCCGGCTGGTGAGTTCCTCGCGGGTCGCCGCGCGGCTCGCGTATGCGGCGCTGGAGGACGACCCGGTGGTGGTGCCCAATGTGGACACTCGCCTGGTCGGCGCGGAGTGGCTGGCCGCGCTGCCCGTGCACCTGATGCGCCACGGCGTGTACTTCCGCGAGGACGAGGTCACCGCGCTGGCCGGGCCGGTGCCGCTCGACGCGCGGCCGCGGCGGCTGCGTGAGCTGGCCGCGGAGCTGGGCTGCACCGTCGACGACGTGCGCCGGCTCGTGGACCAGGGATTGCTGCTGGTGAGCCCACCGTGGCGGCTCGACGAACCCCGGCACTTCACCGCCTGGGGACGTCCTTCGCTGGCCGAAGCCGAGAAGGTCGTGGCCGGCAGCGCGGACGGCCGGCGCCGGGCCGACGCCGTGCTCGCGTTGCGCGGCCGGCTGCGAACCGTGCTGGCGGAACGCGATCCGGCGCGTGCCGGCTGGCTCGACGGGCTGGGTCTGGTGCACGAAACCGTCGCGCACGGCCCGGAGCCGGAGACCGCGCCGCCCGCCTGGGTGGCGGGGGAGCTCGACCGGCTCGACGGCCTGCTGGACGCCACCGCGCGGCCGCGCGCGGGGTACTACGACCTGGTCCGGTTTTTCCTGCACCACTTTGAGCTTGGCGGCGTTGCCGACCTGGCCGAGTTCGCGTTCCGCGCGGTGCGGGACCTGGACCCGATGCTGTGGCTGTCGCGCTGCGCCGTGCCCGAACCCGACGTACGCGACATCGTCGGCCCGAGCATCGGCTGTCCGGCGCACTCGGTGTTCTGGCAGGTCGCGGGTGAATCGCTGGTGGTCAACCAGGTGCACCCGGGTTACCTCGGCGCCGTCTCGCGCTGGGCCGGCGTGCCTGGCCTGGCCGCGCGTGTCGAAGCGGCGGTGACTTCGTTGCACGAGAAGCGTTTCCCGGGGTGCGCGGTGTACCAGGTGACCGCGCACGCCGACTGGACGGACACGCAGCGGCCGGCCGTGCGTTCGGCACCGTGGCTGTCGTGGGGTGCCGAACGTCCGTCGGCCGGGCCGGGTGGCGTGTCGATCGACGGGTTCCGCGTGCGCCACGACCTGGCCACGGGCACGTTGGAAGTGCTCGACCCGGCGGGGCGGCCGGCCGCGTTGAGCTACCTCGGCGCCGTGCCCGCGCACCTGCTGCGCGGGGTGCCGCGGGTGCTGCAGCTGCTGTCGGATCCGTGGCTGTCGCTGGGCCCGTGGGCTCCGGCGCCGGGCGCGGGTTTCCGCGAGCGCGTGACCGACGGGCGGCTGGTGCTGCGCCGTGCCCGCTGGACGCTGCCGGCGTCGGCGCTGCCCGCCGTCGCCGGTGGACCCGATGTGGACTTCCTCCGCGCCGGCCGGATGTTCCTGGCCGAGCACGGTTTGCCCGAGCAGGTGTTCGTCCGCGGTCTGGCCGCGGGCGGGGTGCCGCAGGGGAAACCGCAGTGGCTCAGCTTCGCCCACCCCCTTGCGGCGTGGACGGCGTTGAAAGGCCTGGCCGGCGCGGAGGAGCTCGAACTCACGGAGGCGCTGCCCGCGGCCGGGGCGAGCGTCGGGCGCGTGACCGAGTTCCTGACGGTGGTGACCCATGCTTGAGACCTTGCTGCGGCCCGACTGGCGTTATTGGCGCGTGTACGTCCCGGACCTCCCGTCCGTCACGCGGCTGCTGAACGAGGTGGTGCGGCCGGTGGTCACTGAACACCCGTTGCGCCGTTGGTTTTTCCTGCAGTACATGGACATGTCGGGCCTCCAGCTGCGCGTTCGGGTTCAGGCGCAGCCGGATGTCGGTGCCGTGGTCGAAGCCGACCTGGACCGCCGCTTCGCCGAACGCGGCACGGAGGTCGTGAAGCGCTGGTACGAGCCGGAGCTGGCGAAGTTCCGCGGCCCCGACGGCGTCGAGTTCGCGGAGCGCGTGGCCCACCTGGGCAGTGACACCGCGCTGGAGCTGCTCCCCGGCCGCGCTTCCGCCCACCGCATCACGCAGGCCGCGGCCCACACCGCCGCGATCGTCGAGGGCCTGCCCGCCGACCAGCAGGTGAGCTTCCTGCACCAGTACGCCTGGTACTGGTCGGGCCGCGGCGCGCGCACGGTCGCCTGGCGTCCGGCCGCGGCCACCGCCCGCCCGGACGACCCGGCCGCGGTGCGCCAGGCGGGCCGGCTGTTCGAGAACGTGACGCGCGAACTGGCCACCGACCGCGTCGGCAAGCCCCTGCGCCGCTACGCCGAGCGCTTTTGGACGGAGTACCGCGAATCGGCACGGCGAGTTTCGCCTTACCGTGCGGCGTTCCAGCACGTCCACCTCATGAACAACCGGCTCGGCGCAGTTCCCGGAGAGGAGGCCCAAATCGCGCGGTTGTTGTGGGTGCGGCGATTGCGTAGCATCGGTAATTGATCGGGTAATCCGATAAAACAACAGTTGGGGAGAAATACCATGGACTCAGGCTCCAGCGGCGTTGCCGGCGGTATCGGCGACCCGGACGACGACCACCCGAACCCCGTCGGCGACGCCGTGGTCAGCGGCGTGCGCTCTGTCCTCGGCAAACTCGGCCCGGCGGGCAAAAAAGCGGCCGACCAGCTGCCGAAGAAAAAGGACAAGTAAAGCCGCGATTATTCCGGCGAACGTGACCGCGTGCCGCGAGGGGAAATACGCGTGAACAATGCGGTCACGCACTGACCCGCCACCGGCAGGGGCGCGGAGAGCGATCCTGACTGTCGCTCTCCGCGCCGGTCGGCCGGCTATTTCGTGCGAGTCGCGATCCAATCCGCGATCACGTCCACCCGCGACGTCGTTTCGACGGTCGCGTGGGGGCAGTCCGGGCCGGTCGTCTCCACGGAGATGAGCTGGCCGCCGCTGCCGGACGGGACGAAGTAGGGCGCGCCGGAGTCGTAGACGCACGCGCTGGTGGTGGGTGAAGGGGCGACGCCGCGGACGCCGACGGTGGTGCTGCCCACGGAGGCGATCTGCACGGTGCCCTGCTGCAGCTTCGAGGACGGCACGGGGTTCTTCGCCGTGTGGCTACCCCAGCCCGCGAGGGTGAGACGCTGGCCGGCCGCCGGGATCAGGCGGTTCACGGTCAGCGGCGTGATGTTCGGGACCGCGCTGTCGAGCTGCACGAGGGCGACGTCGTTCTCCGCGGACTGCAGCACCTGTGTGGCCTTGCGGGTGACGCCCGCCTCCTTCGCCTCGTCGACCAGGCCGAGCGTGACGGTGGTCGGGTACGGCACCGGGCCGGACACGCGGTTGCGCTGCGCGTCGTGGAAGCAGTGGCCGGTCGTGAGGATCCACGTGGGCGCGACGAGGGAGCCCGAGCAGAAGCTCGTGTACGTGCTCCCGTCCGGGCGCGGGATGCTCGCCATGGTCAGCTTGGCCGTGAAGCCGTACTGGCCCGGGGCCACGTCGGTCCCGTCGGCGACGGCCAGGGCCGGGCCGGCGGTGAGGAGGGGCAGGAGGGCTGCTGCGGTGAGTGCGGCGCGGACGCGCATTCTTTCCCTTCGTCGGGCCACCGGCGGCGCGCCGATGATCGACCCTCAACGCTATCCAGCTACTTCCGGGTCAGGAATTCCCTTGTCGGGCGAAAGAAAACGGGCCCCGCGACCTGTGCGCGGAGCCCGTCTTCTGGTATCTGGGCGTCAGTGGGTCTGCGACAGCACCCAGTCGGCGACCACGTCGACGCGCGAGGTCGTCTCCAGCTGATCGTGAGGGCAGTCGGGGCCTTCAGACTCGACCGCCACGATCCGGCCGCCGCGGCCTGAAGCCACGAAGTACGGTGCGCCCGAGTCGTAGAGGCAGGCGCTGGTGTCCGCGGCCGGCGCGACGCCGTGCACGCCGACGGTGGTGGCCGCGACCTCGCCGACCGCCACGGTGCCCTGCTGCAGCTTCATCGACGGAGCCGCGTCCACCGAGCTCAGTGCGCCCCAGCCGGCGAGGGTGAGCTTCTGCCCGACCGTCGGCTCGGAGCGGCTCACCCTGAGCGGCGTGATCCCGCGGACCGGCTTGTCGAGCTTCGCGAGCGCGATGTCATTGGTGCCGGCCTGGACCACGTCGGTGACCTGGCGGGTCACGCCGAGCTTGCCGCGCTGCACGGTGGTGCCGAGCAGCACCGAAGTCGGGTACGGCACCGGGCCGGAGATCGGGTTGCGGTTCACGTCGTGGAAGCAGTGCCCGGCGGTGAGGATCCACTGCGGCGCGACAAGGGCGCCCGAGCAACCGCTGTCGTAGTGCGTGCCGTCGGGGCGCGGGATGTTCGTCATCGTGAGCTTGGCGGCGAACTCGAACCGGCCCTGCGACACGTCGGATCCGTTGGCGACGGCCGACGCGGGTGCGGCGGTGGCGAGCGCGGCCCCGAGCATGAGCAGAGCCGCGGAAACAATCGCGCGAACGCGCATGTCACTTTCCCCCTGGTCAGTGGCACCGGTCCCGGCCGGTGATCGGCGCAGCTTAGCGATGACCGGGGTTCACTCGAAAGAGTTCGGGCAACCGGGCTGCCCGTGGAGCCGGCCCGGTTGCCCGGAGGTTCAGTTCACGCCGACGAGGTCGACGACGAAGATCAGCGTCTCGTTCGGCTTGATCACGCCGCCCGCGCCACGCTCGCCGTACGCGAGGTGCGGCGGGATCACCAGCCGGCGACGGCCGCCGATCTTCATGCCTGCCACTCCCTGGTCCCAGCCGGGGATGACCTGGCCGGCGCCGAGCGCGAAGCGCAGCGGCTCGCCGCGGTCCCAGGACGCGTCGAACTGGTCACCGGTGGAGTGCGAGACGCCGACGTAGTGGACCGACACTGCATTGCCCGGCTGGGCCTCCGCGCCGTCACCGACGGTGAGGTCGGTGATCTCCAGTTCGGCGGGAGGGGGTCCGTCCGGGCGGTCGATTTCGGGCTTTTCCAAGGTCATGGCGCTCACCGTACCCAGCGGCGTCCCGCTGCGCCGATCGGACTAGGCCCAAAGAGGGGTTAAACGCGAATAGTCTTCACACTTCATCTACCCGTCGGTAGCGTGCGCTGGGTCACCCCTGGGGGAACCTCGTGGACGGGAGCTCCGGCATGCGACGACGCATCCGCACCCTGGCTGTTTCGGCCCTGGCCGTTGTCGCGGCGGGACTCGTGACAGCGGTCGGCGGCGCGCCACCCGCCTCGGCGGCCTTGCCCGGCAACGACTACTGCGCCGGCCAGTGCAACGACATCCTCCCGCCGGGGGAGAACGGCAGCGCGACGCTGGCGGAGATCCTCGGCAACAAGGCGTTCGGCACGCAGCCCGCGCACGCCGACGACCAGCTCGGCAAGTACGCCGACCTCGCCGGCGGCTACAAGACGCTGACCACCGACACCATCGGCAAGTTCTTCAACGACTCATCCTTCGGCGTCCCCGCCGACCAGGTCGCGAGCACGCTCCAGCCCCGCTCCGACGTCACGATCACGCGCGACAAGGCCACCGGCGTCCCGCACATCCAGGGCACCACGCGCTCGGGCACCGAGTTCGGCGCCGGCTACGCGGCCGCGCAGGATCGCTTGTGGCTCATGGACATCATGCGCCGCGTCGGCCGCGGCCAGCTCACCTCGTACGCCGGTGGCGCGCCCGCGAACCGCGAGCTCGAGCAGTCGTTCTTCGCCGCCGCGCCCTACACCGAGGACGAGCTGCAGCAGCAGATCGAAGCGACGGCCGCCAGCGGCCCGCGCGGCAGGCAGGGCCTCGCCGACTCCCAGGCCTACGTCGACGGGATCAACAAGTACATCACCGATTCCCACAACGGCCGCTACTTCCCGGGCGAGTACGTGCTCACCGGCCACGTCGACGCGATCACCAACGCCGGCACCATCGAGCCGTTCAAGCTCACCGACCTCGTGGTGCTCGCGTCCGTGGTCGGCGCGCAGTTCGGCGCCGGCGGCGGTGGTGAGGTTCAGAACGCGATCGCGAAGCTCGCGCTGCAGGAGAAGTACGGCGTGGCCAAGGGCGAGCAGGTCTGGCAGAGCCTGCGCTCGGCCGACGATCCCGAAGCCGTGAAGACACTGCATGACGGCCAGACCTTCGACTACGGCATGACCCCGGCCAACCCGCAGGGCTTGGCCCTGCCGGACAAGGGTTCCGTCACGCCGCAGCAGCTCGTCTACGACCAGTCCGGCTCCGCGACCACCGACTCGCCCGCGAAGGTCGACGTCAAGGCGCCGGCGGACCAGCAGGCGGCGAAAGGCATGTTCGACAACGGCGTGCTGCCCGGCGACATGCTGAGCGACAAGCACGGCATGTCCAACGCGCTCGTCGTCTCGGGTTCGAAGACCGCCAGCGGCCACCCGGTCGCCGTGTTCGGCCCGCAGACCGGGTACTTCGCGCCGCAGCTGCTCCTGCTGCAGGAACTTCAGGGCCCGGGCATCAGCGCGCGCGGCGCGTCGTTCGCCGGGATCTCGATGTACGTGCTGCTCGGCCGCGGCCAGGACTACTCGTGGAGCGCCACGACGTCGGCGCAGGACATCATCGACACGTTCGCGCTCCCGCTGTGCGACCCGAGCGGCAAACCGGCCACGAAGGACTCGAACTACTACCTCTACCAGGGCCAGTGCCTGCCGATGGACACCGTGGAGCGCAAGAACTCCTGGTCGCCGACGGTGGCTGACGGCACCGCTGCCGGTTCGTACACGCTGCGCAGCTACCGCACGAAGTACGGCCCGGTCGTCAGCCGCGCGACGATCGGCGGCAAGCCGGTGGCGTACGCGTCGCTGCGGTCCTCGTACTTCCACGAGGTCGATTCGCTCATCGGCTTCCAGGAGTTCAACGACCCCGACTTCATCCACTCCGCGGCCGACTTCCAGCGGGCCGCGAGCGATGTGAACTTCACCTTCAACTGGTTCTACGCCGACTCCAAGGACGTCGCCTACTTCAACTCCGGCGCCAACCCCGTCCGCAATTCCACTGTGGACCCGATGATGCCGGTGTGGGGTGACAAGGGCTACGACTGGCAGGGCTGGAACCCCAACGGCAACAAGGCGAACTACACGCCGGCCTCGCAGCACCCACAGTCGGTCAACCAGGACTACTACGTCAGCTGGAACAACGCGCAGGCCAAGGGCTACGCCTCAGGTGGCGCCGACAAGTCGGCCGTGCACCGCGCCGACCTGCTCGACACGCGTGTGAAGGCGCTCATCAACAGCGGCACCAAGGTGACGCGCGTGAACCTCGCGCAGGCCATGGAAGACGCTGCGCTCGCCGACCTGCGAGCCGAGGAGGTCTTGCCGTTGCTGCTGCAGGTGCTCGACAAGACGCCGCTCACCGGCGCGGCGGCCGACGCCGAGGCGAAGCTGAAGACGTGGCTGCAGCACGGGCACCAGCGCGTGGAGTCTTCTCCGGGCAGCAAGACGTACAACGACGCCGACGCGATCCGGATCATGGACGCGTGGTGGCCGCTGCTCGTCAGCGCGGAGTTCAAGCCCGCACTGGGCGACGACGCGTTCACCGCCATGACCAACGTCCTGCAGATCAACGAAAGCCCGTCCGGTTTCCAGAACGAGCTGCCGGGCAAGCACGTCGGCCAGCCGCACCAGGGTTCGTCCTACCAGCACGGCTGGTGGGGTTACGTCAGCAAGGACATCCGCACAGTGCTGGGCCAGTCCGTCGCCGGTCCGCTGGGCGCCACGTTCTGCGGCGGCGGCGACCTGACCGCCTGCCGCACCACGCTGGTCGACTCCCTCACGGCGGCCGCGGCGCAGCCGGCCAGCACCGTGTACCCGGGTGACGCCGACTGCTCGGCCGGTGACCAGTGGTGCGCCGACACCGTGATCCAGCGGCCGCTCGGTGGCATCACGCACGACAAGATCAGCACGCAGAACCGGCCGACGTTCCAGCAGGTCGTGGAGTACCCGGCCCACCGCGGCGACAACGTCAGCAACCTCGCCGCGGGCAAGCCGGTGAGCGCCACGAGCGCCGAGACGGGCTTGTACAACTCGCCCGCGTCGAACGCCGTGGACGCCAACGCGAGCACGCGGTGGGCCAGCGACTGGAGCGACAACCAGTCGATCACCGTCGACCTCGGTTCGGTGCAGCAGGTCGCGCGCGTGGTGCTGTCGTGGGAAGCGGCGTACGCGAAGGGCTACAAGGTGCAGCTCTCGGCCGACGGCGAGAACTGGCGCGACGCGGCCGTGGTGACCGACGGCAACGGCGGCGCGGACAACGTGTCGTTCACCCCGTCGGACGCCCGGTTCGTCCGGATGCAGGGCGTTCAGCGGGGGACCGGGTACGGCTACTCGCTGTACGAGTTCGAGGTGTACGCGCACTGAAAGACGTGGTCGGCTCGCCGGCGCGGGTGAGCCGACCGCCACATCACGGCTGCGAGGCCGTGGGCGCCATTGCCGATCCGGCCAAAAGTAGGCGCGTCCCCGGGGCATGCCGGAAGCCTGCGACGCAGGTCATAGCGCCGTGGCTGTGGCCGGATCGGCAACGGTGATACAGCTACGGTGTCGCTATGGACGAATGGACACCGCGCACGATCGCGATCGCGGCCGGGCGGCCGCACGGCCCCGGCGAGCCCCTGAACACCCCGATCGTGGCCACGAGCACCTTCGAAGCCGGCGGTGACTCCGTCTACGCGCGTTCCGACGGCACCGAGACCTGGCACGCGCTCGAAGAGGCCGTCGGTGCCCTGGAAGGCGGCCACGCCACCAGCTTCGGCTCCGGCGTCGCGACCCTGTCGGCCGTGCTGGACACACTGCCGGTCGGCTCGTCCGTGGCGGTCCCGACGTTCAGCTACGCGGTGACGCGCGGCGCGATGCACCACGCGGAGAAGATGGGCCGCATCACCGTCACCGAGCTCGAACCCACCGACACGCAGGCGTGGCTCGACTGCGACGCCGACCTGCTGTGGCTCGAGTCGCCGACGAACCCGACGCTCGAAGTGATGGAGATCGAGACCATCGCGCGTGGCACCCGCGGCCGGGTCGTCGTGGACAACACCTTCGCGACGCCGCTGCACCAGCAGCCGCTGAAGCTGGGCGCGGACATCGTGGTGCACAGCGCGACGAAGCTCATCGGCGGTCACAGCGACCTGTTGCTGGGCATCACCGTCGCGGCCGACGAGACCATCGCGGCCGAGCTGCGCGGCGCGCGTACGCGCATCGGCTCGACGCCCGGCGCGCTCGAAGCGTGGCTCGCCCTCCGCGGCCTGCGCACGATGCCGGTGCGGCTTGCGGAGCAGACGAAAACGGCGGCGCTGCTGGCGTCCCGCTTGGCGGAACACCCGGCCGTCACGAAGGTGCGTTACCCCGGGTTCGGGATGATGGTGTCGTTCGAGCTGGCCACGGCCGAAGCCGCAGACAAGGTGTGTTCCACCGTCCGGCTGATCCGCGCGGCGACGAGCCTCGGCGGCGTGGAAAGCCTGGTGGAGCGGCGTGCGTGGCTGCCGGGTGAGGAGCGCGTGCCCGCCGGTTTGCTGCGCTTCAGTGTCGGCCTGGAGGACCCGGAAGACCTCTGGCGCGACCTCGTTACCGCATTGGGCTGAACTCGGTCAACAATTCACGGAGCTTCGCCGGCGGGCCGGGAACTGTTACAGTAAAGGCACGGTTCCGCCGGCGTTCGTGTGTGTGATCGCGGTGTTGAGCCAATTCATCGCCAGGGTCCGCGGGTTCGTTACTTCTGTTTACGGTGCTTTTAATCACCGTCGAAAACGTTTCGTGTTCCCCCCATTTCTCCGGCAGGATCAGCGGACGCGGTGGGGGTCACCGCGCTTTCTTCCAGGGAGAACAACACGTGAAGAAGACCCTGGGCAGACTCGCGGGCGCTGTGCTCGCAGGCGCCCTGATCAGCCTCGCCGTCACGCCCTCCGCCTTCGCGCAGGACGAAAACGGCAGCAGCACTCCGGCGACGTCGGAGACCGCCCCGGCGACCACCGACGCGCCGGTTACGGACGCACCGACGTCCGACGCGCCCACTTCGGACACGCCGAGCTCGGACGCCCCGACTTCCGAGGCGCCGTCCTCTTCGGACACCCCGCCCACCACCGGCGGGCAGCCGACCGACACCAGCAACCCGGGCAACCCGGGCAACACCGGTGAGCCGAGCGACTCGTCGACCCCGACCACGTCGGGTTCCGAAGAGACCTCCACGCCGGAGGAGCCGCCGTACGAGGACGACATCGCTTACGGCGTCGACTTCGACGGTGGCCAGGGCCTGTTCGTGATCGCCTGCGCCGCGGGCGAGCCGACCAACGTGTCCTCGACCGACTTCGACCTGATCGAAGGCCCGCACCAGGACGAGACCGACGGCCGCTACTGGGGCTGGCTCGTGCAGCGCCACGACGGCGTGTCCTTCGACGCCGGCAACGTGACCGCGACCTGGACCTGCGGCGGCGACCAGACCGGCAACCAGCCGGTTCCGCCGGCGGGCGGCGCGGCCGCGGGCTCCGCGGGCACGACCAACGGTGACGGCAACTCGCAGGTCAAGTACGCGCCCAAGGGCGGCGTCGAGACCGGCTTCGGCGGCATGGCCGCTTGATGGCGAACACTGCGCCGATCATTACCAATCCGGCCACAGTCACGGCCGAACGGCTTCGCGGTAACGGTTACGTGCCGCGCGGGGGTCGGCCTACTTTCGGCCGGATTGGTAAGTACGGGCAGGGCGTCGCGATCGCGGGCGCCCTGCTCCTTTCCCTGACGCTGAGCGGCTGCGGTTCGGACGCCCCGGCAACCGCCGCGAAGCCCGCCCCGGTGAGCAAGCCGGTGCCGGTGACCAAACCGTTCACCGGGTTGAGGCCGACGTCGGTGGAGATCCCGAAGATCGGCGCGAAGTCGTCGCTGATCACCGTGCTGCCCAACAAGGACGGGCAGATCTCGGTGCCGTCGGTGAAGACGCCGATGCAGGCCGCGTGGTACCGCCTCTCGCCCGTGCCGGGTGAGGTCGGCCCGGCGATCGTGCTGGGGCACGTCGACGGCAACCACCAGCCGGGCATCTTCTACAAGCTCAAGGACGTCAACCCCGGCGACGAGGTCGACATCGAGCGCAGCGACGGCAAGAAGCTGAAGTTCGTGGTGGACCACAAGGACGAGGTCCCCAAGGACACCTTCCCCACGCAGGCGGTCTTCGGCAACACCGACAAGCCGCAGCTGCGGCTGATCACGTGCGGTGGCGTGTTCGACCACGCCGAGCACAGCTACAAGGACAACATCGTCGTGTACGCGAACCTCGTCTCCTGACCGTTCCCGAACGCGATCACGCAGCCCGGTGCCACCAGCGGCCGGGCTGCGGTCGTTTTCCAGGCCGGTTCAGAGCAACGGCGTGAGCAGCCCGCGCTGCTCTTCCGGCACGTACTCCGCGTAGTTGTCATACAGCGCTCGCCGCGCCAGCCGCGCCGCCAGTTCGCCGTCGGCCGCGCGCACGGCTTCCAGCACCTCGGCGTGGTGGCCCAGCCACGACTGCATCAACGCCGAACGGTCGCGGGCATGCGAGAGTTTGTCCTCGATCAGCTCCAGCACCACTCCGCGCACGACCTCGGCGCTCACCACCAGCAGGGGGTTCCGTGACGCGCGGGCGATCGTCTCGTGGAACGCGACGTCGGCCCGGCTGAACTGCGCGAACCCCTCCTGCGCGCCGGCGCGCATGGCCGCGAGCGCGGTGTCCAAAGCGGACAGATCGGCTTCGGTGCGCAGCTGCGCGGCCAGCAGGTGGGCCGAACCGTCGAGCACCATCCGGAACTGCAGCAGCTCCGCCAGCCCCACGTGGTCGGCGCGGGCGAGCCGGTGCATCGAGCGGTGCAACGCCACCGGTGACGCGGCCAGCACCTCGGGGCCACGCGGGTCGCCGGGCCGTGACCGGATCAGCTCGGCGGCCTGCAGCACGCGCAACGCTTCCCGCACCGTCGAGCGGCCGACGCCGAACTGCGTCATGAGTTCGCGTTCGCCGGGCAGGCGCTCGCCGGGTTTGAGGCGGCCGCTGACCACGGCCTCCTCGATCTGCTCCACGATCCGCTCGTAGGCGCGGACCGGGGCCACCGGCTCGAACTTCATCCCTTGACCTCGGCGTCGTCTGGTGCCAACCTCAGGCTACTGGTCAGACCAGTGTACTTGCTTGAAGGCCGGTTCAGGAGGCTGAATGAGAGCCCGGCTCCACCTCGCGGCGCTCGCGGTGCTGCTCGCGGCGTCCGCCTGCTCGGCCGGCTCCAGCGCGAGCGTGTCGAGCGGTCCCGACACACTGTCGGTGGGCTTCACGGCCGAGCCGGCGAACTTCGACTTCACCCACGCCGACGGCGCCGCCATCCCGCAGGCCTTGCTGTACAACGTCTACGAGGGCCTGGTGAAGCTCGACGCGCAGGGCCGGATCGTGCCGCTGCTCGCCAAGTCGTGGACCGTGAGCCCGGACCGCAAGACGTACGACTTCCAGCTGCAACCCGGCGTGAAGTTCAGCAACGGCGCGCCGTTCACCGCGTCGGACGTGAAGTTCTCGCTGCTGCGCGTGAAAACCGACTGGACGATCTCGATCAAGTCGGCCATGGACGTGGTCGACCACGTGGACGTCGTCTCGCCCGATCACGCGCGCGTGGTGCTCTCGAAACCCAGCAACGGCTGGCTGTTCAGTCTCACCAGCCGCCTCGGCGCGATGTTCAGCCCGACCGGCGTGGCCGACCTGGCGAACAAGCCGGTGGGCACCGGGCCGTACGAGGTCGCGTCGCGTCGGCGCGGGGATTCCATCGTGCTCAAGGAGAACCCGGCGTACTGGGGCCGCGAACCGGCGTACTCCACAGTGGTACTCAAGTACATCGCCGACCCGACCGCGCTCAACAACGCCCTGCTCAGCAACGGCATCGACGTGATCTCCTCACTCACCTCGGCCGACTCGATCCCGCAGTTCGAGGGCGACGACCGGTTCACCGTGCTGCAGGGCACCACCAACAGCGAGGTCACGCTCGCGTTCAACAACCAGCGCGCGCCGCTGAACGACCCGCGCGTGCGCCAGGCCCTGACGTACGCGATCGACCGCAAAGCCGTGCTGGACCTCGTGTTCAACGGCCGCGGCACGTTGATCGGCAGCATGGTCCCGCCCACGGACCCGTGGTACGAGGACCTTTCCGGCGTCTACCGGTACGACCCGGCGAAGGCGAAGCAGTTGCTCGCGGAAGCCGGCGTGAAGAACCTCAACCTGCGGTTGCGGATCCCGAACCTGCCGTATGCCGTGTCGGCCGCGCAGGTGGTGCAGTCGCAGCTGGCCGACGTCGGCGTGCGGACCACGATCGAGCCGCTCGACTTCCCGGCGGTGTGGCTCAAGCAGGTGTTCACCGACCACGACTACGACCTGTCGATCATCCAGCACGTGGAGGCCCGCGACATCACGACGTTCGGGAAACCCACGTATTACTGGGGGTACGACAGCAAACGGGTGCAGCAGCTGCTGGCCGAGGCCGACAGCGGCACGTCGCAGCAGCAGGTCGCCGACATGAAGCAGGTCGCGCGCCAGCTCAACACGGACGCGGCCGCCGACTGGTTGTTCCTGTACCCCAACGTGATCGTGGCGAAGAACAAGGTCACCGGGTTCGCGAAGAACCAGGTCAGCGAGTCGTTCGACCTCACCGGACTGAGGCCCGCATGACGGTGAAGGTGCTTCGGCGGGTGGCGATCCTCGTGGCGAGTCTCTTCGTCGCGTCGATCGTGGTGTTCCTGTTCATGGCCGTGCTGCCGGGTGATCCGGCACAGGTCGCGCTCGGCGTGAACGCGACGCCGGAGCTGCTGGCGAAGACGCGCGCGGAGTTCGGCATCGACCGCTCGCTCGTCACGCAGTACTTCAGCTGGATCGGCGGCGTGCTGCACGGCGACTTCGGCCGCTCGTACGTCACGCGTGAAGCCATCGGGCCGCAGCTGCTCGACCGGCTCGGCGTGACGTTGTGGCTGGTCGGCGCGGGCATGGTGGTGGCGCTGGTGATCGCGGTGCCGGTGGGGATGTTCGCGGCCGTGCGGTACCGCAAGCCCAGTGGGGTCACGGTTTCCGGGCTGTCGCAGATCGGCGTGGCGATCCCCGCCTTCCTCGCCGGGATCATCCTGGTGCAGATCTTCGCGGTGCAGCTGCGGTGGCTGCCGAGCGGCGGGTGGACGCCGCCGGACCAGAACGCGGGGCAGTTCGTGCGTGGGCTGATCCTGCCGGCGTTGTCACTCGGGTTGGTGCAGGGCGCGGTGCTCACGCGCTACGTCCGCTCGGCCGTGCTCGACACACTGGGCCAGGACTACCTGCGCACGGCGCGGTCGAAGGGCCTGTTGCCGGCGCAGGCGATGCGGCGCCACGGGTTGCGCAACGCGTCGGTGCCCGTCGTGACAGTGCTCGGCCTGCAGCTCGCGACGCTGCTGATCGGCGCGGTGGTGGTGGAGCGCGTGTTCGTGCTGCCGGGCCTGGGCAGCATGCTGCTCGACGCCGTATCGTCGCGCGATCTGCTGACGGTGCAGGGAATCGTGCTGGTGCTCGTGGCGGAGGTGCTGCTGGTGAACTTCGTCGTGGACGTGCTCTACACGGTGCTCGACCCGAGATTGCGGGGCTCGTGATGACCACGCTCACTCCTGTGCGAAACCGCAGCCTCGTGCTCGGCGCTGTGCTGGTGGCGCTCGTGGTGCTGGCCGCGCTGGTGTCGTTCGTGTGGACGCCGTACGACCCGGTGCAGGTCAACGCACCCGACAAGCTGCTGGGTTTTTCGGCCGAGCACTTGTTCGGCACCGACAAGTTCGGCCGCGACGTGTTCAGCCAGATCATGGTCGGCGCCCGCACCACGCTGTATGTCGGTGTGGTGGCGGTCGGCATCGCCGCGGTGATCGGCACGCCGCTCGGTGTGCTGGCCGGCCTGGCGCCGCGGTGGCTGGGCGAGTTCGTGATGCGCGGGAACGACCTTGTGCTCGCGTTTCCCGCGCTGCTGCTGGCGATCATGTTCGGCGCGGTGTTCGGCGCCGACACGCTCACGGCGATGATCGCCATCGGCATCGCGACCATCCCGTCGTTCGCGCGGATCGCGCGGTCGGGGACGTTGCAGGTGGGCAGCAGCGAGTTCGTGCTGGCGGCGCGCGCGGCTGGGCGCTCGCGCGTGAACATCGCCGTGCGCCACGTGTTGCCGAACATCTCGGGACTGCTGATCGTGCAGTCTTCGGTGTCGTTCGCGATCGCCGTGCTGGCCGAGGCGGCGCTGTCGTTCCTCGGCTTCGGCACGCGGCCGCCGACGCCGTCGTGGGGCCGGATGCTGCAGGAATCGCAGGAGCTGCTGACCGTCCACCCGCGGCTCGCGCTGGTGCCGGGCGTCGCGATCGCGGTGGCGGTGCTCGGGTTCAACCTGCTGGGCGACGGGCTGCGCGACCGGCTCGACCCGCGATTGGCGGCCCGGGCATGACTCTCACGGTGGACGGCCTGCGGGTCGCTGACCTGGTGCGAGACGTGTCGTTCTCGATCGGCGCGGGCGAACGCGTCGGGCTGATCGGCGAGTCGGGGTCGGGGAAGTCGCTCACGGCGTTGTCGATCATGGGGCTGCTGCCGGACGAGCTGCGGGCGACGGGTTCGGTGCGGCTGAACGATCGCGAGCTGCTGGGCGCGTCCGAACGCGAGCTGTCGCGGTTGCGCGGCAACGGGTTGTCGATGGTGTTCCAGGAGCCGATGACAGCGCTGAACCCGGCGATGCGCGTGGGCCGGCAGGTGACGGAGCCGTTCCGCGTGCACGGCCGGCGGGGGCGTTCGGCGGAGGAGCTGCTGGCGGCGGTCGGACTGCCGGGCACCGCGCGGGCGTATCCGCACCAGCTTTCGGGCGGGCAGCGGCAGCGGGTGGTGCTGGCGATGGCGCTGGCCAACGAGCCGTCGCTGCTGATCTGCGACGAGCCGACGACGGCGCTGGACGTGACGGTGCAGGCGCAGATCCTGTCGTTGATCAAGAGTTCGTTGTCTGCTGAGGCCGCGTTGCTGTTCATCACGCACGACCTGGCGGTGGTGGCGTCGGTGTGCGAGCGGGTGCTGGTGATGCTGGAGGGGGAGATCGTGGAGCGCGGGTCGACGCGGTCGGTGCTGACGGCGCCGCAGCATGCGTACACGAAGGCTCTGCTGGCGGCTTCTGATCTGGAGGCTTCGCGATGAGTCCGGTGATCGAGGTCCGAGATCTGACGCGGTTCTACAAACGCCGGGATGTTCAGGCGTTGCGCGGCGTGAGTTTCGACGTCGAGGCCGGTCAGCGGTTCGGCATCGTCGGCGAGTCGGGCTCCGGGAAGTCGACCTTGGTGCGGCTGCTCGCCGCACTGGATCGGCCGACGTCGGGCACGGTTTCCTTTGCCGGGCGGCAGATCGACAACCTGCCGGAGCGGAAGCTGGGGTTCCTGCGGTCGTCGATGCAGATCGTCTTCCAGGACCCGATGGGCTCGCTCGACCCGCGGATGCGGGTCCGGGACATCATTTCCGAGCCGTTGGGCCGCCGTTCGCCGGAGCGGGTGGCCTCGCTACTGGCTGCGGTCGGCCTGCCCGCCGACGCCGCTTCGCGCTACCCGCACCAGTTCTCCGGCGGCCAGCGCCAGCGCATCTCCATCGCCCGCGCGCTGGCGCCGAACCCGAGCGTGCTGCTGGCCGACGAGCCGGTGAGCGCCCTCGACGTCTCCGTCCGCGCCCAGATCCTCGACCTGCTGGCGCGCCTGGTGGCGGAGTTCTCGCTGACGCTCGTTTTCGTCTCGCACGACCTCGGCGTGGTGCGGCACGTGTGCGACCGCGTCGCCGTGATGCGGCGCGGGGAGATCGTGGAGATCGGCGCCGTCGAGGAGGTTTACGAAACGCCGCAGCACGAGTACACCCGGGAACTGCTGGCCGCCGCGCCCAACCTGCGCGCCGAGCTGGCCCGGCTGAGTGGAGGGCTGATTGGAGGACCGAGTGGAGGGAGCGCGGAGGATGCCTGACTACCCCGAGGGACTGCCGATCGGCGCCGACTGGGTGTCTACTTCGGACACTTCGGACGTGGTTTTCCCCTATGACGGCAGCGTGATCGGTTCTGCTTCGGTCGGCACTCCTGCCCTGGCGACGCGCGCGATCGACGAGGCGGTGGCTGTCGCGCGGGAGGTCGCGGCTCTTCCTTCTCGGACGCGTCGGCAGCTGCTGAACGACGTGGCCGCTGCTGTGCGCTCACGCAGTGCCGAGTTCGAAGCGTTGCTGGTCCTGGAAACCGGAAAACCGCTGGTCGACTGCCGGGTCGAGGTCGCGCGCACGATCGTCACCTGGGAAGCCGCGGCCGAAGAGGTGTCCCGCCTGCACGGTGAGACGGTGCCCCTGGACCTGCTCCCGTCGGGCGACGGCCTCGTCGGCTTCTGGAAACGCAAGCCGATCGGCGTTGTCGTCGGGATCGCCGGCTTCAACTACCCGGTGCTGCTGGCGTCGCACAAAATCGCGCCGGCCATCGCGGCCGGCTGTCCGGTGGTCGTGAAGCCCGCGCCGCAGACGCCCTTGGCCACGTTGTGGCTGGTCCACCTGGTCCGCTCGCTGGCGCCCATCCCGGCCATGGTGCAACTGGTCACGGGCGACGCTTCGGTCGGTTCCGCCCTGGTCACCGACCGCCGCGTCGGCGCGGTGTCGTTCACGGGCTCGGCCGCCGTCGGCCACCAGATCGCCCGTGACGCCGCCCCGACCAAGACCCTGCTGGAGCTGGGCTCGAACGCGGCTCTGGTCGTCGCTGAAGACGCAGACCTCGACGCCGCGGCCGACGCTGTGTTGAGGGGCGGCTTCTACGCCTCCGGCCAGGCCTGCATCTCGGTGCAGCGAGTCCTGGTCGTCTCTTCGGTGGCTTCGGAGTTCACGGCTCGCGTGCTCGCTCGCCTGTCCGAGGTCGCCGTCGGCGACCCGCGCTCGGAGGCCACCCGCGTGTCCAAGCTGATCGACCCCCGCTCCACCGACCGCGTCGTCGAGTGGGTCGAGAAAGCGACCGCCGCCGGCGCCCGTGTGCTGGCCGGCGGCTCTCTGCGTGACGGTGCCCTGGAACCGACGGTTTTGGCCGACGTCCCCGACGGCGTCGAATGCTGGGACGAAGAGATCTTCGGCCCCGTCGTCTGCCTCCGCACGGTGTCCGATGTGGACTCCGCCTTCGAGGCCGTCAACGCCTCCCGCTACGGCCTCCACGCCAGCGTCTACAGCCGCTCCCTCAGCACTGCCTTCCGCGCCCTTGACGAGCTCGACGTCGGTGGCGTAGTCGTGAACGAAGTCCCCGGCTTCCGCTCCGACACCATGCCCTACGGCGGCGTCAAGGACTCCGGCATCGGCCGCGAAGGCCCGCGCTTCGCCGTGGAAGAACTGACCGTGACGAGGATGGCGGTGCTACGCCCGTGAACTACGAAAACCTCTTCCGTCTTGATGGCCGCCGTATCGTGGTGCTCGGCGGCGGGAGCGGCATCGGCCGCGAGGCCGCGCGGGCGCTGGCCGCGCACGGTGCGCACGTGATCTGCGCGGACCGCGACGTTCCTGCCGCACGGGAGACCCGCGTGGCCGAGGTGTACGGGATCGATCTCCTTCAACCGGGTGCGGTCGAGCGCGCGGCCGAGGAACTGGGCGAGCTCGACGCGGTCGTGCTCACCGCCGGTGTGAACGTGCGCAAGCGCCTCCTCGACTACACCCGCGAGGAGTTCGACCGCGTCGTCGAGCTGAACCTCGGCGTCGCGTTCGAGGTGGTGCGGGCGTTCGGCGGGCCGATGGTCGCGCGCGGCCGGGGCAGCATCATCGGGTTCTCCTCGATTCGCGGCACCACCGTCGAGCCGGGCCAAGGCCCTTACTCCGCAACGAAAGCCGGCCTCGTGCAGCTCTTCCGCACCGCCGCCGCGGAGTTCGGGTCGTCGGGCGTCCGCGTGAACGCCATCGCGCCGGGCGTCGTCGAGACCCCGCTCACCGCGCAGATCAAGCAGAATCCCGGCTGGTACGACGCCTACGCCACCAAGGGCGCCCTCGGCCGCTGGGCTCGCGCCGACGAACTGGCCGGCGCCGTGGTGTACCTCGCTTCGGACGCTTCGACATTCGTCACGGGCTCCGTGCTCGCCGTCGACGGGGGTTGGACCGCCGTCGACGGACGTTTCGAACCACCCGCTTCGTGAATCGGAGGTAACGATGGAGCTGGCCGACCTGACCGCGGTGGACCTGGTCGCGGGCTACCGCGCAGGCACGGTGTCGCCCGTCGAGGCGACCGAAGCCGTTCTCACCCGCATCGAGGCGCGGGAGCCGCAGCTGCACGCCTTGTACGCGTACGACGCAGCTTCAGCGCGCTCCGCCGCGAAGCAGTCCGAAGCCCGCTGGCACGCCGGTGAACCGCTGGGCCCGATCGACGGCGTTCCCTTGACGCTGAAGGAAAACATCGCCACCCGCGGCACGCCCGTCCCGCTCGGCACCGCCGCCACCGCACTCACCTCGGCCGCCGCCGACGCCCCCGCCGCCGCGCGCGTTCGCGAGTCCGGCGCCGTGCTGCTCGCCAAGACGACCATGCCCGACTACGGCATGCTCACCTCCGGCCTCTCCAGCTTCCACACCGCGACCCGCAACCCGTGGGACCTCTCGCGAACCCCCGGCGGTTCCAGCGCCGGCGCCGCCGCGGCCGCCGCCGCGGGCTACGGACCCCTCCACGTCGGCACCGACATCGGCGGCTCCATCCGCCTGCCCGCCGGCTGGTGCGGCCTCGTCGGCCTGAAGCCGAGCTTCGGCCGAGTGCCGGTGGACCCGCCGTTCCTCGGCCGCGCCGCGGGCCCGCTGACCAGGACCGTCGCCGACACCGCGCTGCTGATGGGCGTCCTGTCCGCCCCTGACGCCCGCGACCACCTCAGCCTCCCACCGGCCACCCTCGACTGGACCGCGCTGGAGTCTTCGTTGCGCGGCCTCCGCGTCGGCCTCCACCTGGACCCCGGCGTCGGCCTCCCCGTCGACCCGCAGATCACCGCCGCCGTCACCGCCGCCGCAGCCCTCTTCGAATCCGCGGGCGCCGACGTCTCCCCGGTCGCCCCCTTCCTCACCCGCGAACTCCTCGACGGCCTCGACGTCTTCTGGCGCGTCCGCGCCTGGTCCGACCTGCTCGCGCTTACGGAGGACCGCCGCGCCCGCGTCCTGCCCTACATCGCCACCTGGGCCGAGGCCGCCGGTTCGGTATCGGCCCTCGACACCTACCGCGGCTTCGCCTGCATCGACCGCATCAGCACCGCGGCGCTGGCGGCCACCGCCGCCTACGACGTCGTCCTCTCCCCGGTCTGCGCCGTCTCCGCCCCCGCGTTCGACGCCGCATCCCCCACCAACGACCCCGCGCGCCCCTTCGAACACATCCCCTTCACGGTGCCCTACAACATGTCCGGCCAGCCCGCGATCGCCCTCAACTGCGGCTACACCACCGACGGCATCCCGATCGGCCTGCAGATCGCGGGCCCCCGCTTCGCCGACCTGGCCGTCCTGCGTGCTGCCGCGGCGTACGAAGGGCTGCGCCCGGAGCAGCGCCCCTGGCCGGTCGGCTGAGGACCGACCGTCCACCTGGGATTCAGGCGCCGACCGCCGCTGCCAGCGCCAGCACCCGCTGCGCTTCCTCCACATGGAGGTTCTCGATCATCCGCCCGTCCACCGTCACCACACCCCGCCCGGCCGCGCGAGCCTCGTCGAAAGCCGCGATCACGCGGCGCGCGTGGTCGATCTCCGCGGGAGACGGGGCGAAGACCCGGTTGCACGGCTCCAGCTGCGACGGGTGGATCAGCGTCTTGCCGTCGAAGCCGAAGTCGCGGCCCTGGCGGCATTCGACCTCGAAACCCGAAGCGTCCTTCACGTCGTTGTAGACGCCGTCGAGGATGATCTTGCCCGTGGCGCGGGCGGCGAGGATGGCGGTCGACAACGCGGAAAGCAGCGGC
The DNA here is from genome assembly GCF_040607795.1 of Amycolatopsis sp. NPDC005232. NCBI lineage: Bacteria > Bacillati > Actinomycetota > Actinomycetes > Pseudonocardiales > Pseudonocardiaceae > Amycolatopsis > Amycolatopsis sp. NPDC005232. The sequence goes on from NZ_JBEXHL010000002.1 coordinate 652,787, forward strand.
CAGCGGCCCGGGATGAAGGCGGCGTGCAACTCCTTCGCCAGGTCGTTCGTGCCCATCACCAGCACCGTCAGCCGCGACGACGCGGCGGCGATCTCCTCGGCGTGCAGGATCGCGACGGGCGTCTCGAGCATCGCCCAGATCTTCGTCTCCTCAGGCGCGCCGCCGAGCTCCAGGGCGCGCTCGATGTTGTGCACCTCGCCCGCCGAGTTCACCTTCGGCACGACCACGGCGGCGGGGCCGGCGGACGCGGCGGCCCGCAGGTCGGCGTCGTGCCATTCGGTGTCGAGGCCGTTGACCCGGATGGCGACCTCGCGCGTTCCGTAGTTCCCCAGCGCGGCGCACACCCGCTCGCGCGCGGCTTCCTTCGCGTCCGGCGCGACGGCGTCCTCTAGGTCGAGGACGAGGGCGTCGGCCGGCAGGGTCTTGGCCTTCTCGAGCGCGCGTTCGTTGGCGCCCGGCATGTAGAGCACCGATCGGCGGGGCCGGATCTGCGTCATGCTCGCTCCTCACGCGACTGAACTCGACGGGACCGGACGGGATTCGACGGTCGCCAAACCCTAATCCGGGCCCGTGTGACACCGCTGCGGCGAAGGTCACCGCCAACCGGGTGACCCCCTCCCACCTGCGACGTCCACAGTGGAACACGACACGGTTGCGCCGAACGGCGTAACGCGGTGGACTCTTTGCCATCGCGGAGTTCCGGGCCGCGGGCAGTCGTTCGTAGTCGGTCCGTAACGCCACTCACCTCCGGCTCACTCGGTTGGCCGCACGGTCGGGCTGAAGTCCGACGACCGCCTACCGACCGGTCACCGACCGCTGAGCGCCGCCGATCGCAGCCACTCGTGCAACGTGACGACCCCGTGCCGCCGCACTGGTACTCAAGTCATGTGCCCGTTTCACAAGGCACACAGGGGTACAGGTTGTTGAAGGAGGCGGAACTCGTGGCGGCTACACCTCAGAACACCGAGCGCTCGACGGTCGCCGGTGGCGCGAAGCGCAGCCGGTCGATGCCGAGCCGGGTGGTGCCGCCGATCGAGCTCCCCGCGAGCGTCGACGAACTGGCGCGCAAGGCCGCGGCCCTTCTGGGCTGGAACGGCACTGTGCTGCCCGAGGCGACCCTGCTCGGCCGCAAGGTCAGCATCGTCGCCCGGCTTCGCACCGACGTGCACGCGGAGCGCATCGCGATGGGTGTCGGTCCCGTCGCCGATCGCGCCACCGTCGACACCTGGACCTGGCCAGAGCTGGCTGCGACCGCACCCGCGCCGGCCGCCGAGATCATCGGCGTCCTCGCGGTCGCACGGCACTGGCGGACCGCGATGGCCTCCGCGGTTCCGTTCGCACGTTACGGCGAGGCCGCGATGGTTCTCCCATCGCCTGCCGTACTGACGGAAGACTACGTGGCGAACTGCCTGCCGCGCGCTCGCGCGTACGGGCTCGCCATCGCCGCCGCCGACCCCCACGCCCAGGTCGACCTCGACCTCGAGGGCCGCACCGAGCGCATCCTCCTCGCCGAGGACCCCGTGTCGCGCTGGGTCAACGAAATGGCCTACGACCTGCTGCTGCGCACCGCCGAAGTCCCCGCCGACGTCGACTGACCGACCTGCGCGGGCTTCGCGACCGGACTAACGTCGGAATCATGCGAGTCGTCATTGCCGGTGGACACGGTCAGATCGCCCTTCGTCTCGAAAAGCTCCTGTCCGAGCGGGGTGATCAGCCCGTCGGGATCGTGCGCAACCCCGATCACGAAGGCGATCTGCTGGCCGCCGGAGCGGTGACCGTGGTGCTCGACCTGGAGCAGTCCGATGTGGACGCCGTCGTCGAGGTGCTCCGCGGGGCCGACGCGGCGGTGTTCGCCGCGGGCGCCGGGCCGGGTAGTGGCGAGGCGCGCAAGGACACCGTCGACCGCGCGGCCGCCGCGCTGTTCGCCGAGGCGGCGCAGAGTGCGGGCGTCCGCCGGTTCATCCAGATCGGTTCCATGGGCGCCGACACTCCCGACGCGCCGAGCCTCGACCCGGTTTTCCGCGCCTACCTGCACGCGAAGGCCGCCGCGGAGGAAGACCTGAAGGCCCGCGACCTCGACTGGACGATCCTGCGTCCCGGCGCGCTGACCAACGAGTCCGGCACCGGCAACGTCAAGATCGCTCCCAAAACCGGGCGCGCCGCCGTGCCACGGGAGGACGTCGCCGCCGTGGTCGTCGCCCTGCTCGACGCGCCGGCCACCGCGCGCCGCACACTGGAGCTGATCTCCGGTGAGGACACGATCGCGGACGCGATCTCGGCGCTCTGACCTGCACCTCTAGGATTGGATCCGTACCCACCGGACCACAGAGATGGGGAATCCTTCCTTGCGGGACATCGCGGTTTTCAGCGGTAGCGCTCATCCCGAACTGGCGGCGGAGATCTGCACCCACCTCGGGGTGCCGCTGCTCCCGGTGCAAGTCGAACGCTTCGCCAACGACTGCCTCCAGGTGCAGCTGCAGGCCAACTGCCGCGAGCGCGACGTCTTCATCATCCAGCCGCTGGTGAAGCCGGTGCAGGAGCACCTGGTGGAGCTGCTGCTGATGCTCGACGCGGCGCGCGGCGCATCGGCGGCCCGCATCTCCGTGGTGATGCCGCACTACGCGTACGCGCGCTCGGACAAGAAGGACGCGCCGCGCATCTCCATCGGCGGCCGGCTCGTGGCCGACCTCATGGTCACCGCAGGCGCCGACCGCGTGCTCGCGATGACGCTGCACTCGCCGCAGGTTCACGGCTTCTTCTCGGTGCCCGTCGACCACCTGCACGCGCTGCACGAGCTGGCCCGGCACTTCCGGCAGTACGACCTGTCCAACGCCACCGTCGTCTCGCCCGACCTGGGCAACGCGAAGGAAGCCGCGCACTTCGCGCGGCTGCTCGGCGCGCGCGTCGCGTCGGGCACGAAGCAGCGTTACGCCGACGACCGCGTGGAGATCACGTCGGTGATCGGCGACATCGCCGGCCGCGACGTGATCGTGCTCGACGACGAGATCGCGCGCGGCAGCACCGTGCTGGAGCTGCTCGACCGCCTGCGCGAGCTGAAGCCACGCACGATCCGCGTCGCCTGCACCCACGGGTTGTTCGCAGACAAGGCGATCGACCGGATCGGCAGCCAGGAGGACGTGCTGGAGATCGTCTGCACGAACACGGTGCCGGTCGCGGTCGAGGAGCGCAGCGAGAAGCTGAAGATCCTCTCGATCGCGCCGGCGATGGCCGAGGCGATGCGGCGGATCCACAATGGCGAGTCGGTCAGCTCGCTGTTCGAGCCGATCTGATCAAACCGGTTTGATCAGGCCGGTTTGTTCAGACCGAGCCGAGCACCCGGTCCAGGTGCGTGTTGGTGAACGTGCCGGCCGGGTCACACTCCTTGCGCACGCGCAGGAAATCGTCGAAGTGCGGGTAACGCGTGCGCAGGGTGTGGGCGTCGAGGTCGTGCATCTTGCCCCAGTGCGGGCGGCCGCCGACCTGCGCGACGATCGCCTCGAACCCGGCGAAGTACTCGCGGTAGGGCATGCCGACGAACTGGTGGATGGCGATGTAGGCCGAGTCGCGGCCGTTCGCCGTGGACAGCCAGATGTCGTCGGCCGCGGCCACGCGCACCTCGACGGGGAACATCACCGGGTTCTCGAGCCGCGGCACCAGCGCGCGCAGCTCGGCGAGCACGTCGAGCAGTGATTCACGTGGAACCGCGTATTCGGACTCCACGAACCGCACGCCGCGGTGCGTCACGAACACGCGGTGCGAGAGGTCGCTGTACTCGCGCGCCGAAAGCACCTGCGCGGCGAACCCGCCGAGCGGCCGCACGAGCTTCGGCACCGCGCGGCCGAGCCGGCAGATGCCGCCGAACGCGACGTTCTCCGTGAGCTCGTAGTCCACGAACTGGCGCACCCGCGACAGCGGCTTGCGAACGGTGCCCAGTGGCTGTCGGTTGTTGCGCTTGACCAGGGCGTTCTTGCCATAGGGGAACCAGTAGAACTCGAAGTGGTCGCACGCGGCGGCGAACTCGTCGAAGCCTTCGAGCACCTGCTCCAGCGGCTCGGGCCGTTCCTGCGCGGTCAACACGAACGAGGGTTCACACTGCAGGGTGACGGTGGTGATCACGCCGAGGGCCCCGAGGCCGACGCGGGCGGCGTTGAACAGGTCCGGGCGCTCGTCGGCGGAGCAGGTGGCGACAGAGCCGTCGGCGAGCACGAGCTGCAGCCCTACGATCTGCGCCGAGATGCCGCCGAAGCGCGCGCCGGTGCCGTGGGTGCCGGTGGAAATCGCGCCGGCGATGGTCTGTGCGTCGACGTCGCCGAGGTTCGTCATGGCCAGGCCGAGGCCGTCGAGTTCGGCGTTGAGCTGCTTGATCGTGGTTCCGGCGCGCACGGTCACGCGGTGGGTTTCGAGGTCGGCCGTCTCGATGCCGGTCCAGCGCGTGAGGTCGAGCGCATCGCTTTCGGCGACGGCGATGGCCGTGAAGGAGTGGCCGCTGCCCCACGGCCGCACGCGGCGGCCGGCGTCGGCGATGCCGCTCACGACGTCGGCGACCTCTGCGGTGCTGCGGGGCCGGTGCACCCGTTGCGGGGAGGCCTTGGCGGTGCCGGCCCAGTTGCTCCACGGAGTCATCGCGCACCTTGTCGTCGCTGAGCTGAGTGTCCTTACGGTAGTTGCTGGAACAGTAAGTGAATGAGATTCGCGTTTCAAGCGTTGTTGTCGTACCGTAAGTCCGTGACCACCTCTCCGAACGGCTACGACCTCGCGACGAAGGACCTCGATCCGCCCTTCGCGATCGTCGACCTGGACGCGTTCGACGCGAACGCCGACGACCTCGTGCGTCGCGCCGCCGGCAAGCCGATCCGGGTGGTCAGCAAGTCGGTTCGGTGCCGCTACCTGCTGGAACGCGTGCTCGGGCGCGACGGCTTCGAGGGCCTGATGTGCTACTCGCTCGCCGAGGCCGTGTGGCACGTGGAGCAGGGCACGACGCGCGACATCGTCGTGGCCTACCCGACGGCCGACCACGAGGCCCTGCGCCGCCTCGCCGCGTCGGACGAAGCGCGCGCGGCCATCACGATCATGGCGGATTCCACCGAGCACCTGGACCTCGTCGACGCCGCCCTCGGCCACGGCCACCCGGACATCCGCGTGTGCCTCGAGTTGGATGCGTCGTGGCGCCCGCTGCCCGGCGTCCACGTCGGCACGCGGCGCTCGCCGGTGTTCACCGTGAAACAAGCCGTGTCCTTCGCCCGCGAAATCGCCGCGCGGCCGGGCTTCGTGCTGAAGGGCCTGATGGCGTACGAAGGCCAGATCGCCGGCCTCGGCGACGCGGCCGGCAGCGGCGTGTCCAACTCCGTGATCGGCTGGATGCAGCGCCGCTCGGCCGCCGAGATCTCGCGCCGCCGCGGCGCCGTCGTCCGCGCCGTGCGCGACATCGCCGACCTCGAGTTCGTCAACGGCGGCGGCACCGGCAGCATCGAAACGACCGGCGCGGAATCGGCCGTCACCGAAATCGCCGCCGGCTCAGGCCTCGTCGCCCCCACGCTCTTCGACGGCTACTCCCGCTTCCACCCGCGCCCCGCCGCGCTCTTCGCGCTGCCCGTCGTCCGCCGCCCGGCCCGCGACGTCGCCACCCTGTTCGCCGGCGGCTACATCGCCTCGGGCCCCGCGGGCGCCTCGCGCGTCCCCTCGCCCTACCTCCCAGCCGGCCTGAAACTCCTCGGCTTCGAAGGCGCCGGCGAGGTCCAAACCCCCGTCACCGGCCCCGCCGCCCGCGCCTTGCGGCTAGGCGACCGCGTCTGGCTGCGCCACGCCAAGGCCGGCGAACTCGCCGAACGCTTCGACGCCTACCACCTCCTCCGCGGCGACCAACTGGACCGCACGGTGCTGACTTACCGCGGGGAACACAAGAACTTCGGCTGAGGCACGACCACGACCTGGAATTCGTCCTCGTACACAACCCGGAGACCTCAACGGCCGAGTTGTCCACAGCGGACACGAGTTGTGGACAACTCCTGTGGACAAACCGAAAAGCTTGCGCCTCCCACAGGGGGAGCAGGCAGGCTGCTCTCTGTGGATGACGACGAAGTTCTCTCGATCGGCGAGCTGGCCCGGCGAGCCAGGTTGTCGGTCAAGGCCGTCCGCTACTACTCCGACCTCGGGCTGGTTCCCACGGCCGGCCGGGATTCGGCCGGGCGTCGGCGGTACAGCGCGGATGCCGTGGCGCGGCTTGGGGTGGTCCGGACCTTGAGAGCGCTCGGGGTCGGGCTGAAGACCATTCGAGCCGTCGTCGGACGAGAAGCTGAGTTGAGTGACGTCGCGGCCGGCGAGGCTGAGGCGATCGAAGCGTGGATCAAGGTGCTCCAGGCGCGGCGCGCGGTTCTGCTGGCCGTCGCGCGCAACGGGGTTGGCTGGGAGGAGATCGAGATGGTGCACGAGCTGGCCGCGATGTCGGCACAAGAGCGGCGGAACCTGATCAAGAAGTTTCTCTACGAGGTCTTCGGCGGGTTGGACGCACGGCTGGCGGGCATCGAACGCACCCTCACCCCCGAGCTCCCCGACGATCCCACCGCCGAACAGGTCGACGCCTGGGTCGAGCTCGCCGAGCTCACCCAAGACGCGGAGTTCCGTACCGCACTCCGCGACCTGGTCGCCGCCCAGCCCCGAACCCCGACGCCGGTCCGAGACGTCATCGCCAAGGTCGCCGGAATCAACCTCGAAGCAGACCCCCACGGGCCAGACGGCGCCGAAGCCCTGCACCACATCAATCCGACCCCGGCAGACCTGGCCCGCATCCACCAAGCTCAAGACCCCCGCCGAGACCGCTATCTCCGGCTACTGGCCACCATCAACGGCTGGGCCGCACCAACTCCACTCAGCCCAGCCCTCGAGTGGTTTGAAAAAGCCACTCGCCATCACTCGCCGAACTTGCTCGCCAGGTAACCCTTCACCACGTGCTTCGCCTCAGCGACGATCCGCTCGTCGCCCTGCGGGTCCCGCCGGAACGCGAGCTTCAGCAGCGCGTCCGCGGTCTCGTTGGCAATGGCGATGGCGAAGCGGAGCTCATCCGCCGGCCGGTCGACCTGCACCCGCAGGATGTCCACCAGCGAGTCGACGATCACGGAGTTGTTGTCGCGCTCCTCGTCGAGGAGCTGGACGTCGATGACGTCACCGAAGTGGACCTTGGAGAAACCCGGGACCTCGCGGTGCATCCGCAGGTAGATGTCGAGCACGGAGTCGACGATGTTCCACCAGTGCTCGGGGTTGAGCTCCGTCAGCCGTTCGTTCACGGCGGCCACGAAGCGCTCGAGGTTGCGCTGCGTCAGCGCCTGGACGACGGCTCGCTTGTCGGGGAAGAACTGGTACAGCGAGCCCACCGCGACGTTCGCGCGTTTGGCGATCAGCGTGGTCGTCAGCGCGTCGTAGCCGAGCTCGTCGATGAGCTGAGCGCTGGCGTCGAGCATCTGCTCCACGCGCTTGGCGCTGCGCTGCTGCACGGGCTTGCGCCGCAGCGGAGTGGTCTCCGCCTGGGTCTCCGACACTGTCGTTCCTCGGTCTTTCTCGCTGTTCTTGCGCTCCCCGTCCCGCCGGCAGCGGCGGAACCACTCGTCTGATCTGGGACTTTAGCGCCCTTGCGGGCTTCCCCCTGGACGAGTGACGACCTAGCATATGAGAACTTTTCACGTTCACCCGACCGGGTGGCCGGATGAGAAAGGTGTGTTCCGCCGGTGGACTATCCGACCTTCCCGCCCGAATTCCTGTGGGGTGTCTCGACCTCGGCGTTCCAGATCGAAGGCGCCACGGCCGAAGCCGGCCGCGGACCGTCCATCTGGGACACCTTCACCGCGACCGACGGCAAGATCGCCCGCGGTGAGGACGCCAAGGTAGCGGCGGACCACTACCACCGCTACTCCGAAGACATCGCCCTGATGGCGGAACTCGGTGTGGGCGCCTACCGGATGTCCATCGCCTGGCCGCGCATCCAGCCGACCGGCACCGGCAAAGCATGCGCCGAAGGTCTCGCCTTCTACGACAAGCTCATCGACGAGGTCTGCGCCGCAGGCATCGCGCCCGCCGTCACGCTGTACCACTGGGACACGCCCCAAGCGCTCGAAGACGACGGCGGCTGGCTCAACCGCGACACCGCGCACCACTTCGCCGAGTACGCCGCCATCCTCGGCGAGCGCTTCGCCGACCGGGTGAAGCTGTGGATCCCGCTCAACGAGCCCATGGTCATGTCGATCTACGGCTACGGCATCGGCGAGTACGCGCCCGGCCAGTTCCTCCTGCTCGACGCGCTCCCGACGGCCCACCACCAGAACCTCGCCCACGGCCTCGCCACCCAGGCGCTGCGGGCCACGGGCGCCGAGAGCATCGGCACGGCCAACAACCACTCACCCATCTGGCCCGCCGACGAAGACGAGGAAACCGAAGCCGCCAAAACCTGGCTCGACGCCCTCCTCAACCGCACCTTCGCCGATCCGGTCCTGCTCGGCACCTACCCCGAGCAGATCCACCAGCACCTGCCCGACGGCTTTGAAAAAGACCTGCCCACCATCCACCAGCCGCTCGACTTCTACGGCGTCAACTACTACGAGCCCCAAGGCGTCGCGGCACCCGGCGAGGGGAATCCCCTTCCGTTCGAGCTGCGCCCGGTCGAGGGTTACCCGGTGACCACCAACGACTCGCCGATCGTGCCCCAGGGCCTGCGCGAGCTGCTGGTGTCGTTCCAGGACCGCTACCGCGAGCACCTCCCACCCGTGTACATCACGGAAAACGGTTGCAGCTTCGCCGACGCACCCGATGAACACGGCCAGGTCCACGACCCCGAGCGCATCGACTTCTTCGACGGCCACCTCCAGGCCCTGCGCGAGGCGATGAACGCGGGCGTCGACGTGCGCGGCTACTTCGTCTGGTCCCTGCTCGACAACTTCGAATGGTCGAAGGGCTACGCACCCCGCTTCGGGCTCGTGCACGTGGACTACGAGACTCAGCGCCGCACACCGAAGGACTCCTTCGCCTGGTACCGAAAGCTGGTCCGCCATGAGTGACACGACCACCAACCGGCTTCCGGAAGCGCTCGCCGAACCGCTCACGCGCGTGCGGCGGGGCTGGATGAGCCTGCTGTTCTTCGCGAACATCGCGATGTGGCTCGGCATCTACGCGCCGATTCAGGTCCTCCTGCCGCAGCAGGCCGAGCTGCTCGACGCCGCGAACAAGGAGACCGTGTTCGGCGTGGTCACGGGCGTCGGCGCGGCGGTGGCGCTTGTCGCGAACCCGCTGGTCGGCCTCTTGTCCGACCGCACGGTCTCGCGCTTCGGCCGCCGCCACCCGTGGACCGTCCTGGGGGCGGTCCTCGGCGCGGCCGGGCTGCTGGTGCTGGCCGAGGCGCCCAACGTCGTCGTGATGACCATCGGCTGGTGCCTGGTGCAGGCCGGGCTCAACGGCATGCTCGGCGCCACGCTCATCTGCGGCGTCGCCGATCGCGTGCCGGTCGGTCAGCGTGCGCAGGTCGGTGGCCTGATCGGCATCGCGCAGATGCTCGGAACGGTGCTCGGTGCCGTGGTGGTCGTGGTGATGCTCGACGTGGCGGGCCTGCCGCTGGGGTACGCGGTGTGCGCGGTGATCGTGCTCGGCGGGGCCGGCGCGTTCGTGTTCCGCACGCCCGACGCGCGCCTGCCCCTGGAGTTCCGGTCCAGCATGCGGTTCCGGCGGTTCCTCAAGGACCTCTGGGTGTCGCCGCGCAAGCATCCGGACTTCGCGTGGGCCTGGGGCTGTCACTTCATGATCAACCTGGGCAACGCGTTCGGCACGCTTTTCCTGCTGTTTTTCCTCAAGGACTCCGTGCACTACCCGGACCCGGAAGACGGCCTGCTCATCATGATGGGCCTCTACGGTGTGGCGCTCGTGATCGGCGCCGTGCTGGCCGGGCACTTCTCCGACAAGTCGGGCCGCCGCAAGCCGTACGTCCTTGCGTCCTCGGCCGTGATGGCGATCGCCGCGCTGCTGCTGGTGGTGTGGCAGACGTGGCCGGCGGCGCTGATCGCGTCGCCGCTGCTGGGCATCGGGTTCGGCGTGTACATGGCCGTGGCGCTGGCGATGCTCACGCAGGTGCTGCCGGTCGCGCAGAACCGGGCGAAGGACCTCGGCGTGGTGAACATCGCCGGTTCGCTGCCTCAGGTCGTGGCACCGTTGCTGACGACGCTGATCCTCAAGTTCCTCGGCGGCTACCCGGCACTTTTCGGGGCAGCGGCGCTGGCGACGGTCCTCGCGGGTGTGCTCGTCACGCGAGTGAAAGCCGTCCGGTGATCAGTCCGGTGATCAGAGTGGTAATCGGGCAAACCCGATAACTCCGAAGTGGAACCGCGGGCCGGTGCCGGTCGGGGGAGGGGAGTGCAACGGCACCGGCCCGCGGAGTTTGTGGTCGTAGCCAGGGAGTTGGCCCGGCTGCGATGATCTTCAACCTAGCGGCGGATTTCGCCGTCCGCTAGAGCCTGCAGTGATAATTTTCGATTAATCGCGGTGGGGACTGGGGCAACCGGGGCTGGTTCGTCTCGCTCGGGGGGACGGACGAACCAGTCCACGGCCACGGCGAGAGTGCCGGTGCCGGTCCGACCGGGGCAGTCGGGTCCGGCGCTCGCTCGCCTGCTCGGGATCAGGCCGTGACGGCCCGAGGGCTCACCAGCGCGTGGCGGCCGGTGGTTTCGGCGGGCGTCGCGCGCCGCGCCTGGTTCGGGACGCGGCGACGGCTCGTGCTGCCCTCGTCCTGCGTGCGGGCCTGCGGCGCGAGGCCGCCGGCGACGAGGTGCTCGTGCGCCACCTGCCACACCGAGCACGGCGCCTTGCAGCGGTGCCACCGGGTGGAGCACGTGGGGCAGTCGCCGCGCTCGTCGGGCTCGTGGGCCTGCAGCATCGCCCGCCAGCCTTCGGTCAGGCGTGGCAGTTCGGAGCGGGCCACCGAGACGAGCGACTGTGCGTCGGCTCGCGTCGCCAGGTCGGACAGCATGTCGAGGCGTTCCCAGACCGCGTTGCGGAGGACCTGCCCGAGTACCTGATCCATGGAGAGCTCACCGTTACCTTTCCGCCATTTTGGCGGCTTCGTTGAGAGCGGCCCTGAGCTGGCCGAGCTGACCGGATGTCAGGCGAGCGGTCTCGCCGGGAGGCGAAACGACGACGACCTGGTCGTTTTCCACGAACACCGTCACCGCGCGCTCGCGGCTGATGAGGTCGCCGCACTGCACGCGCCACACCAGCTGTCCGCCTTCGTAGTGACGGACACCCGCGGTGCGGGGGTCGGCCACGGCGGAGGGGGTGACCGGCCGGGTCGCGGTCGCGATTCCCGGCACGCCCGGGGCGGGCCGCAAGGGCCGCATCGCGGTCCCGACATGTCCTCCTGCGAGCGAGTCAACGAACTCCACTGGCCCTCCACCGCTCTCTCGTCCCGTGTGCACCTTGCGAGATGCACATCCGCGTCGTCGCCGGTCTCCCGGTCTTCGTCGCTCTCCGTGATCGCTACCGGTGTCCGGGCGGTGACGGAGATCTGACAACTACAGTGAAGTGAAACCGAGTGCGATAGAAGGTCGAAACCGCGTCATAGCGGTGACCGGGCGAGGTTCCACGGTAAGCGGTCAGTGGAGTTCAGCCGGGCCGATCAGACACACTGTCTGCTCGTTTCACATGCTTCTCGGGGTGTGCTTAGTCTGCTTCCGACGCCCAACGGACGGTGAGGGGTCGTTATGGACGCCAGTGCTGGCGACAAGGTTTCCGGTGGTTCGGGCGGCAGCCCGGTTCCGCCCGATGCCTGGGAACAGCAGGAAATGCGCTCTGCGCTGGCGGCCCGGGAGATCAGCGCGGTGTATCGCCTGTTGCGCAAGCACGGTGTCTCGCAGCGCCAGATCGCCGCGATGACCGGCCAGTCGCAGTCCGAGGTGTCGGAGATCCTCAAGGGACGCCAGGTCATGGCGTACGACGTGCTCACGAGAATCGCCGACGGCCTGGGTGTCCCCCGTGGATACATGGGTCTCGCGTACGACGAGACCACGGCGATACGGGTCGTCGGTTCGTCCGACGGCCGGCAGGCTGAGGAGGACGAGTCCGTGAAGCGACGGAGGTTCCTCGCGCACGCCGCCCAGGTCACGATGGGTGCGGCGGTGTTCGGTTCGGAATCCGGGACGTGGTCGGCGGCGCCGGCGCGCACGCCTGCCCCCGGGCGCATCGGGACGACCGACGTCCGCCAGGTCGAGGCGGCGACGAGGGCGCTGCGCGCGCTCGACTACCAGTACGGCGGCGGGTTCTGCCGCGACGCCGTGGTGGCGCAGCTGTCCTGGGGCCAGCAGATGCTCGAGTCCACCGCGACCGAGGTGGTGAAGCAGCGCCTGTTCGTGGCGCTCGCCGACCTGCACAGCCTCGCCGGCTGGACCTCGTTCGACACCGGCCTGATGGATTCCGCCCGCGGTCACTTCGCCAACGCGCTGGACCTGGCCAAACAGGGTGACAGCCACCCGCTCGTCGCCAACGTCCTCTACCGCATGGGCCGCGTCTACCTGCACAACGACGCCCCGAACGACGCGCTGAAGCTCTTCCAGCTCGGCCAGATCGCCGCGCAGGAGTCGGGTTCCGAGCTCGCCGTCGCGGTGCTCTGCGCCAACGAGGCCTGGGCCTACGCGATGATGGGCAACGAGGACCAGGCCACCAAGCTGCTCGGCCGCAGCAAGGACGAGTTCGCGCGCGCCGACCTCGTCAACGCCGAGTCCTGGGTGAAGTTCTTCAACGAGACCGACGTCTACGCGATGACCGGCACCGTGCACACCGTGCTGGCGCAGAAGAACCCCGAGCACACCAAGTACGCGATTCCCGCCCTGACCAGGGCCGTCGACTCCTACACCGACGACATGGCGCGCAGCAAGACGTTCATGCTCAGCGCGCTGGCCACCAACCACCTGCTCGACGGCGACCTCGACCACGGCGCCAAGGTGGGCGGCAAGGCCCTCGACTACGCCGAGAGCATCAAGTCGGAGCGCATCAAGGACCGCCTGCGCCCGCTGCAGGTGGAGGCCGAGCGTCGACGCAACAACGGTGACGCCCGTGACCTCGCCGACCGGCTCAAGATCTTCTACGCCGCCTGACGTCGCCGAGAGCGCCGGTGGAGCCACCGGTCTCCCGGTGGACGGCAGGTTCACGCCCGCGAAGCTGCGCGAAGCGCTGACCGAAACGTGCGCGCTGCTGGGCCTGGACCCAGCCGGCGCGCGGCTGCTGCGGTTCACCAACAACGCGGTGTACGCGCTGGCCACGGCCCCGGTCGTGGTCCGGATCGTCGGCTCCACGCGGCTTCGCCACCGCGTCGGCACGGTCGTATGCGTCGCCGAGCACTTCGCGCGCCACGACATCCCCGCGATTCGCCTGCTGGAAGGCATCGGCCAGCCCATGCACGCCGGGGCGCACCTGGTCACGGCGTGGCACGAGGTCCCGTCCGTCGGCCCCCCGGCCACACCCGCCGACCTGGCCGGGCTGCTGCGGCGGGTCCACGCGCTGCCGCCGCCCGCAGGGCTCGCCGAGTGGGCGCCGTTCGACGCGGTGCGCGCCCGCGTGTCCGACGCCGAGGAGCTCGCCGACGACGACCGGCGATTCCTGCTGGATCGCTGCGCGGAGGTCGAGGCGCAGCTGGCCGAGCTGGACTTCCCGCTGGCCAGGGGCTTCGTCCACGGCGACGCGTACCCGGGCAACGTGATCCCCGGCGCGGGTGGCCCGGTGCTGTGCGACTTCGACTCCTCCTGCGTCGGCCCTCCCGAGTGGGACCTCACGCCGCTGGCCGTCGGCCGTGAGCGGTTCGGGGACCCGCCGGGCCGCTACCAGGAGTTTGCCCGCGAGTACGGCTTCGACGTCACGGCCTGGTCCGGCTTCGCCGTGCTGCGGGCCGTACGCGAGCTGAAGCTCACCACCAGCGTGCTGCCCATCCTTCGCAGCCACCCGCAGGTGCGCGCGGAGCTGCGCCGCCGCCTCGACGACCTCCGCCACGGCCGCACAGCCGCCGGCTGGTCGCGGTACCGCTGATCGGGACGAGTGGCCCGCGCCACATTCATGAGCTGCTGCACGTGCACTCGACGCCTGAAGAGGACCACTCGTCGCTTCCCCGAAGATCGCTGACGGGGTCTCCGCGCGAGTAGAAAGTTCGGTCCGGCCGATCGCCTCTAACGGAGGACTGCTACTCCCGTGGTGCAACTTGCAGCTACTTGCGGTGAGAACGAGCCGGTAACGCGCTCGGAAACACTCGGATTTCGAGCAAGTCGGCTTCAGGAAACGGCGACCGGAGCCCGCGTCAGCACGACCGCGAAGCCGAACGCCAGCCCCATCACCGTGAGCTCGAGCGTCGCCCACGACGCGATCGCCGTGCGGTTGTGGCGCACGATCTGTGGCATCAGCCGCCAGCGCAGGTTGGCCGCGAGCAGGGCGATCGCCCCGGTGCACGCGATCTTCAGCAGCACCAGCTGCCCGTACGGGGTGGTGAACACGCCCGCCCAGAAGCTGATGGTGGGGTTGGCCAGGATCTCGACGGCGCCGTTGAACACGCCGGTCACCGCGGAGACGGCCAGGCACAGCGTCGCCAGCTTGGAGAACCGTGGCAGCGCGTGGGCCAGCAGCGTGCGGTTGGTCGCGAGCAGCACGATCATCGCGCCGAGGCCGCCGCACCAGGCGACGGCGCTCATCACGTGCAGCTCCATCGAGATCATCGTGTAGTCGTGCCACGACGAGTTCGACGCGTGGCCGGTCACCGGCAGCGGCAGCAGCGCGAACATGCCGACGCCCACGCGGACCTCGGCCGGCACCTTCTCGCCTTGGCGCAGCGCGAGGAACCCCAGCCCGGCGTGCAGCAGCGCCAGCACCGCGACGATCACGAGCGCCTTGCCCGCGCCGACTTCGGCGATGTACGCGCCGATGTCGCCCGCGGTCAGCGTGTCCTTGCCCGGCTTGTACTCCGCCGTTTGCAGGATCAGGGCGACCACCGAGCTGGCCGACCAGATCAGCGCGGCGGCGACGGCCGCCGGGCGCGCCCGCCGCATGATCGGCTCGGTGAGCTTCGGCCGGTCGTAGCCGACCATCACCGAAAGCAGGCCCAGCCCGATCGTGGCGACCGCGGCCAGATCCATCAGGACGCGCACGATCGGGATGGCGGCCGAGACCACCTCGCTGGGCTCCACCACACCCGGCACGGGCGCGGCCGCCGTGAGCGCGACGCCGATCAGCGCGCCCAGCAGGCCCGCCGTGACCACGCAGACCAGCGTGGACCAGCGGACCGTCGAGGTGGTCTCGGCTCGTGTCACTGCTTCGTCTTCTCCTGGCTTGGCTCACGCCCGGTGCGCAGCGCCACGGTGAGCCCGATCGCGAGCAGGACCACCGCGCCGGCGATCCAGACCCAGATGGGAATGCCCGTCGAGCCGGAGGGCGAAGACGTCGCCGACGCATCGGCGGCCGGTGCCCCGGACGCCTTGGCCGCGTCGACCTTCGCCGGCGTACCGGTGCCCGCCTTGGTGAGCGTGAACGGGATCTCGCCCGACACCGGGTGCCCGTCGGCCGACAGGATCCGGTAGCCGACCGTGTACTTGCCCGCCGGGCCGAGCGGCCGCAGCGGTGCGCTGATCACATTGTTCTCCACGGTCACCGGGCCCTCGGCCCACTGGTTCCCGTCGGGTCCGGTCACCGCGATCTGGTTCACGTCGGCGTCCTGCACGTATTGGTCGAACGTGAGCGTGACCTTCGCCGGACCGGTGGCCAGCGACGCGCTGTCGGCCGGGTCGGAGCTGATCAGCACGTTGTGCGCCAGCGCCGGGGTGGCCGTGCCCAGCAGGGCCACCCCGGTGATCGCCAGCGCGAGGAGCGCTTTCCGCATTTACTTGCTTCCTCCGGTGTTGCCGGTGCGGCGGGAGCGCAGGACCGCGCCGCCGCCGATGCCGAGCCCGAGCGCGCCCACGACGAGGCCGGCCCCGCCGAGCCAGCGCGCCGTGGTGTCCGAAGCCGGCGTCGCCGCTTCGGCGTTGGTGGTGGAGGCCGTCATGCTCGCGTGGTCGCCGCCCTCAGCCTCGGCGGCGAGCTTGACGGTCGGCGCCGGGTGCTCCGGCTCCTCGCCGCCGTCGGGCGTCGGCTGGTTCCACGACACCACCTTGCCACCCTCGTACGTCTGGATGGCGGGGAACTCGAGCTGGTCGACGTTCGCGGGCAGCGGCCCGGCGCTGATCTGGAACTCCTCGAACTCGTTCTGCCCGATCTTGGTGCCGGGCTGCGCGGTCCAGACCACCTTGGTCACGGCCTCGGTGATCTTCGTGCCCGACGCGGTGGTCACCGGCTGCGCGAGCGGTGACTCGGTGACCTGCGCGCTCCAGCCGGGGATGGGTTTGGTGCGCACGCTGCCGATGCCGTACTCCGGCTTGATGTCCACCTCGAGCTTGATGGTGCCGAGCTTCGCGTCCTCGTTGGGAACGCGGAAGAAGATCGCACCGTAGCCGCCCTTGGCCGGCTGGTCGCCGTAGACGTTGGCGGTGACGTGGGCCGACGCGATGCCGGCGCCGAGCAGGCCGGTGATGCCGACGGCGGCGGCGAGGACGCCGGCGCGCTTGAAGACGTGATGGGACACAACTGCTCCTGAACAGGGGGGTGATCCGGTGGAGAGCCTTCGGGGGCTCCACCGGTAAGGGGAAAAGGGAAATCGGGTTCAGGGCAGCGCAGGTGGCCCGCGCCGGCCGCGGACTCGCCGCAGCTCGACGTCGAGGATCGCCACGGACCGCACGGGCCGCGGCGGGAGTGCCACGGCCGCGCCGGCGGGCACGGGCAGTGGCGGCGTGAGGAGCGGCAGGACCGCTCGCACCACGTGGAGCACGGTCAGCAGCAGCGCGTCCGCGCGCGCCAGCAGCAGGGCCGTGAGCAAGGTGGCGACGGCGTGCGAAGCCGTCATCGTCCAGCCGCTCGCCCAGCCGGCGGCAGCGTGGGCGTCGTGCGCGGTGTGGTCGCCGAGCGTGGTCAGCACCAGGTGCATCACCAGCTGGCCGGCGCCGAGCACGGCGACGGTCGCGAGGCGGCCGCGGGCCTTGCCCGCGAGCGCGGTGGCCGTCCAGCCGAGCAGGCCGGTGAGCAGGACCGTGAGCGCCGGGTCGGGCAGCCCGCCGTCGGCGACGCCGTGGGCGGTCACCGCGAGTGACGCCGAACTGGCCGCGAGCAGCCCGCCGCGCGCAGCGGCCAACGCGCCGCGGTGCCGGGTCCGGGTGCTCACCGAGGCAGCTTATCGGCACTCCGGCGGGTGATCGAGCACTCCCGGCCTGTGAGCAGTGTCTCGGTGAACGTTCAAGTAGATGCTGGTCGCGGCGTTGCGATCAGGTGACGACCGCCCGGCCCAGCCACTCGCTTCGGTTGCCGATCATCTCAGGATGCGAAACGGTGGCCTGACCAACGGTGAGACGGGAGGTTTGGTCCGCATTCGTTCTGGGTAGTCACCCACCCGGTTGATGAGCTACTCCGAACGGGTGACGTCTGGGGCTCCTCACTAGCGGCAGGAGATCGAATACGCATGAACCTCTTCGAGTACATCTCGGACCGGTGGGACCGGCTGTGGCTGCAGGCGTACCTGCACACGAGCATGGTCGTGCAGTGCACAATCCTCGCCGCCGTGCTGGGGGTGGCGATCGGTATCGCCGTGTACCGCAGTCCCATCGGCTCGGCTGTCGCCACGGCGCTCGCCAGCACGATCCTGACCGTTCCCTCCTTCGCCCTCCTCGGGCTGCTGATCCCGCTCTCGGGACTCGGCTCCACCACCGCCGTCATCGCGCTGGTGCTCTACGGCCTGCTCCCGATCGTGCGCAACACGATCGTCGGCCTCGCCGGCGTCGATCCGGCGGTGACCGACGCGGCGCGTGGCATCGGGATGGGCCGGTTCTCCGTGCTCACCCGCGTCGAACTGCGGCTGGCGTGGCCCGCGATCCTCACCGGCATGCGCGTCGCGACGCAGATGCTGATGGGCATCGCGGTGATCGCGGCCTACGCGAAAGGCCCCGGCCTGGGTTCCGAGGTCTTCTCGGGCCTCACCAACGCGGGGAGCGCCAACTCGCTCAACCAGGCCCTCACGGGCACCGTCGGCGTCGTGATCCTCGCGCTCGTGCTCGACGCCATCTACGTCCTGATCAAGCGATTGACCGTAACGAGGGGGCTCCGTGGCTGAGCACGCTTCCGAAGACCAGGTATCCGGCGCCGAGATCGAGCTGGACCACGTCACCAAGCGCTACTCGGGCACGCGCGCACCCGCCGTCGACGACTTCTCCATGATCGTGCCGGCGGGCAAGATCGTGGTCCTGGTCGGCCCGTCCGGCTGTGGCAAGACCACGACGATGCGGATGATCAACCGCCTGATCGAGCCGACGTCCGGGCGCATCACCATCGGCGGTGAAGACGCGCTGAAGCTCGACGTCGACACCCTGCGCCGGCGCATCGGCTACGCGATCCAGCAGGCCGGGCTGTTCCCGCACTTCACCGTGGCGCAGAACATCGGCGTGGTGCCGGGGCTGCTCGGCTGGGACAAGAAGAAGGTGACCGCGCGCGTCGAGGAGATGATGGACCTCGTCGGGCTCGACCCGGCCGACTTCCGCGACCGCTTCCCGCGCCAGCTCTCCGGTGGTCAGCAGCAGCGCGTCGGCGTGGCCCGCGCGCTCGCGGCGGACCCGCCGGTGCTGCTGATGGACGAGCCGTTCGGCGCGGTGGACCCCATCACGCGCGGCAACCTGCAGGACGAATTGTTGCGGCTGCAGACCGAACTCAAGAAGACGATCGTGTTCGTCACGCACGACTTCGACGAGGCCGTGAAGCTCGGCGACAAGATCGCCGTGCTCGGCAACGAGTCGAAGATCCTCCAGTACGACACCCCGGACGCGATCCTCGCCAACCCGGCCGACGACACCGTCGCCGGCTTCGTCGGCGCCGGCGCTTCGCTCAAGCAGCTGACCCTGCTGCGCGTACGCGACGTCGAGCTGAAGCAGGACGCGCTCACCGCGAGCGAGGACGAGGCTCCGGCCGACATCGCGCGCAAGCTCGACGACCAGCGCAAGAACTTCGTGCTCGTCCTCGACCGGCGCCGGCGCCCCATGCGGTGGGTGCACCGGCGGCAGCTCACCGCGGCGACGTCGCTCGCCGACGCTGGCAAGCCGCTGCGTGACGTCGTGAGCCTGCAGTCGACGCTTCAAGACGCGCTGGAGGCCATGCTCGCCGAGGGCGGTGCGGTGCCGGTCACCGGCCCGCGCGGCGAGTTCGCCGGCACGATCGAGCTGGACACCGTGATCAACACGATCCAGCAGCTGCGTGACGACCACGCCGACGACCACCACGCCGACGACCACGAGCCGGTCGGAGGTGTGTCGCAGTGACAGCAGTCGTCGAATCAGGCTTCTCCACCGAATCCGGCTCGCGCGGCGCGGAGCGCTTCCGCTTGTTCGCGCAGCCCATCGCCGTGGTCGTGCTGGTCGCGGTCACGCTCGGCTGGGTGTTCGGCACCGGCCTGACCGCCACCGAGGCGACCACGCTCAACGCGACTTCGCTGCTCACCGCGTTGCGCGACCACGTCGCCATGACGCTGGTCGTGGTGGTGCTCGTGGTGCTGTTGGCCGTGCCGCTCGGCGTCCTGGTCACGCGGCGGTGGGCGCGGTTCCTCGCGCCCGTCTTCCTCGCGATCGCCAACATCGGCCAGGCCGCGCCCGCGCTGGGTGTGCTGGTGCTGTGGTTCATCGTCACCGGCGCTGTCGGCGGGCTGTGGGTCGCGGCGCTGCCGTTGGCGTTCTACTCGCTGCTTCCGGTGCTGCGCAACACGATGGTGGGCCTGCAACAGGTGGACCCGGCGCTGATCGACGCCGGGCGCGGCATCGGGATGTCCTCGTCGGCCGTGCTGTGGCGCGTGGAGTTCCCGCTGGCGATCCCGCTGATCCTGGCCGGCCTGCGCACGTCGCTCGTGCTGGCCGTGGGCACGGCGACGTTCGGGATGTTCGTCAACGCCGGCGGTTTCGGCCTGCTGATCGACACCGGCTACAAGCTCAACCTCACGAAGGTGCTGATCACCGGCTCCGTGCTGGCCGTCGCGCTGGCGCTGCTGGTCGACTGGCTGGGCGCGGTGGCGGAACAGTTCTTCGGACCGAAGGGGCTGCGCTGATGAACGTCCTCAAGAAGGCGGGCGTCCTCGCGGGGGCGGCGCTGCTCGCCGGGACGCTCTCGGCGTGCGGGCTCGACCTCAACACGTCCGTGCCGTACTCGATCCAGCCCGGTTCCATCCAGCCGACGCCCGGCGTGCAGGGCGTGCGCGTGGTGGTGGGCTCGAAGGACTTCACCGAGAACATCATCCTGGGCTACATGGCGGAGATGGCGCTGAGCGCCGCCGGCGCCGACGTCGTGGACCTCACCGACATCAAGGGATCCAACTCGTCGCGCCAGGCCCTGCTCAACGGGCAGACCGACGTCACCTGGGAGTACACCGGCACCGGCTGGATCAACTATCAGGGCAACGAGCTGCCAGTGCCGGGCGGCGAGCAGGCGCAGTACGACGCCACAGCGAAGGCCGACGCCGAGAAGAACGGCGTCACGTGGCTCAAGTATTCGCCGCTCAACGACCAGTACGCCTTCGCCACGACCGACGCCTACGCCAAGCAGAACAACCTCAAGTCCACCACCGACCTGGCGAACTTCCTCAAGCAGAAGCCCGACCAGGCGCGGTTCTGCCTGGAGACGGAGTTCACCAGCCGCCAGGACGGCTTCCCGGCGGCGGTCAAGGCGTACGGCTTCCAGAACCCGAAGATCGAGAACTTCGGCATCGGCACGATCTACTCCGCCGTGGCCAACGGCACGTGCCCGGTCGGCGAGGTGTTCACCACCGACGGCCGCATCTCGGGGCTCAACCTGCGCGTGCTCGAGGACGACAAGAAGGCGTTCCCGCAGTACAACGCCGCGGTGACGATGCGCACGGACTTCCTGAACCAGCACCCCGCGCTGCGCGGCCCGCTGGAGAAGGTGACCGCGGCGATCGACAACGCGCAGATGGTGCAGCTGTGCAAGCAGGTCGACGTCGACGGCGAGGACGCCGGTGTCGTCGCGCACCAGTGGATGATCGACAAGGGGTTCATCAAGTAAGCAGCCGGACGCGGGCCGTTCACTAAGGAATGCTAAGTTGCTCAGGAATCCTTAGTCGAGCGGCCCGCGTTTTGCCGGGCCGGGAGGAGGCGGAGGCGTTGCCGAAGCTTGAGATCATCCTGGCGAGCACGAGGCCGGGCCGGGTGGGCCTGCCGGTGGCGAAGTGGACGGAGTCCGCGGCGATCGAGCACGGCGGCTTCGACGTCGAGCTCGTGGACCTCGCCGAGGTCAACCTGCCGTTCTTCAACGAGCCGAAGCACCCGCGCCTCGGTCAGTACGAGCACCAGCACACGAAGGACTGGAGCGCGAAGGTGTCCGAAGCGGACGCGTTCGTCTTCGTGATGCCTGAGTACAACTACGGCTACAACGCCGAGCTGAAGAACGCCATCGACTACCTGCACAACGAGTGGAAGTACAAGGCCGTCGGGCTGGTCAGCTACGGCGGCGTCGCGGCAGGCACGCGCGCGGTGCAGCAGATCAAGCAGGTCGTGACGACGCTGCGCATGACCCCGGTGTTCGACGCGGTGTCGGTGCCGTTCGTGCAGCAGTTCATCAGCGACGAGGGCGAGTTCGTGCCCAACGAGATCGTGAAGACCTCCGCCAAGGCCATGTTCGACGAGCTGGTGCGGGTCACCGCGTCGCTGGCGCCGCTGCGCTCGGGCGACTGACTCCTGGCGAGGGGAACGGGCGATGGTCGAGCACAGTGAACCTGGGCACGACGGCGACGACGTCCACCAGGTCTGCACGCGCTTCCACACGGCGATCGAGCTGATCGGCACGCGCTGGACGGGCGCGATCCTGCGCGCGGTGTTCACCGGCAGCCACCGCTACGCCCAGATCAGGGCCGCGGTGCCGGGCGTCAGCGACACGATGCTGGCGCAGCGGCTGCGGACGCTGGAGGAGGAGGGCCTGCTGGAACGGCAGGTCCTCGCCACCACGCCCGTGCAGGTCGAGTACCACCTCACGGCGAAGGGCCTGGACCTCGAGCCGGTGGTCGACGCCGTGATCACCTGGTCGCACAAGTGGATCCCGCTGCCGACGGGAACCTCGGATTCTTGAGTGGGATGTCTTGAGCAGAGCTGTCTTCGGGGCGATCGAGCCGCTCACCACTTCGGGTGAGCGGCCCGGCTCGCGTTCAGACGCCGAGCCGGTGCAGCAGCTGTTCCTCCAGGGAGTCGAGCTCGCTCGACACCGCGCGGTGCGCGGCCTTGCGCCGGGTGGCGGGCATCCGCTCGGCCGCGCGGACCGTGGCCGACAGCTGTTCGAGCGTGCCCTGGGTGTCGGTCGCGAACTTCGCGTCGGCGTCGGTGGCCTTGCTCGACTTCCTGAGCTCGCCCAGGCCCTGTACGAGACCGGCGATCCGCGCGTGCAGCGCGGCACCGCGGCCGGAGAACTCGCCGAGCTGGTCGACGGCGACGCCGAGCTTGCGCGCCTGGTAGCGGTCGTACAGCTCCCGGGCCGCCCCCGCCGCGCGCACCGCGTACGGCGCGACCACCGGGATCACGGCCGGCCCGAGCACCTTGGCCACCGCGATCGCGTTCTTCGCCTTCTTCGGGGTGATCCGAGCTTCACCCGCGTCCTGCTTGGCCTTGCGCGCCATGGCCCACCTCCTGCTACTCGTCGTGGTCGAACTTACTGGTCCGAGTGGGGCCGGGCATGTCGGCTCGCAGCACGGAAAGGCAGTTCTGTCGGTGGGGGCGGATAAGGTGATCGTCATGGGTAACGAGGTGCTGCTCGACGCCGGAGCGGTCAGTCGCTGCCGTCGTCGTGTGCATCTGGAGCACGACCCCGCGATGCGAGACGTCCCGCTGCCGCCGCCGGATCCCACGGCGCAGCAGCGGATCGCCGACGCGACGGCGCATCGCGAGGCGATTCTGCAGCGCCTCATCGACGCGACCACCGATGCCGTGGGCCCCGATGCGACCAGTGCCGATGCGACCAGTGCCGACGCGACCTGGGTGCGCATCCC
The DNA here is from genome assembly GCF_040607795.1 of Amycolatopsis sp. NPDC005232. Taxonomy (NCBI): domain Bacteria; kingdom Bacillati; phylum Actinomycetota; class Actinomycetes; order Pseudonocardiales; family Pseudonocardiaceae; genus Amycolatopsis; species Amycolatopsis sp. NPDC005232. The sequence continues at coordinate 675,888 of NZ_JBEXHL010000002.1, forward strand.
GCGTGACCTGCCCGCGGCAGATCGCGTGCGGCTCACGGAGGAAGCCTTCGCCGAGGGCACGCGGTTCATCTGGGGCCCGCTGCTTCAGGCCGACCCGGTCGGGCACCGGCGCGGCGGCGTCGACCTGCTCGTGCGCACCGCGACCGGGTACGTGCCGGTGCTCGTGGTGCGCCATCGCATCACCGACCGCGGCCAGGGCGCGCCGACCACCGGGCTGACCGACCTCGACCCGGCGCACCGCACGCCGGACGAGGCGCGCAAGGTGCGTTCGCAGCCACGCGACCAGCTGCGGCTCGCGCACCTGCGGCGGATGCTGCAGACGTACGGGCGGGCCGAGACCGGCCGCGCCGTAGGCGGCGTCATCGGGCTCGACGCCGATGTGGTCGTCTGGCACGACCTCACTGCCGGCACCTGGCCCGGCGGCCGCAGCGCGCTGGCGGAGTACGACGCGCGCTTCGCCGACCGCCTCGCCGTGGCCACCGCGGCCGCGACCGGCGGCGAACCGCTGGCCATGCCCTCGCGCGTGCTGGAGTGCCGGCGCTGCCCGTTCTGGCCGACGTGCGAGGCGCAGCTCACCGCGACCCGCGACGTCAGCCTCGTGGTGCGCGGCGAGGACGCCGGCGAGCTGCGCCGCACCGGGGTGTCCACTGTGGACAAGCTGGCCGCACTCGACCCGGCCGCCGAGGCGCCGCCGATGAACTGGACCGGCGGCACGTTCGCCGACGCGATCATGCTCGCGCGCGCGTGGCTCGCCGACCTCACCGTGGTGCGCCGCACGCCGCAGGTCGAGGTGCCGCGCGGCGACGTCGAGGTCGACGTCGACATGGAGAGCTTCGGCGACGCCGGCGCGTACCTGTGGGGCACGCTGCTCTCGGGCGCGGACATCGGCGTCGAGCAGGGCTACCGTGCGTTCGCCACGTGGGAGCCGCTGCCGACCACGGACGAGGCGCGCTCGTTCGCCGAGTTCTGGGCGTGGTTCACCGACGTGCGCGAGCGCACGCTCGCGGCCGGGCTCACGTTCCGCGCCTACTGCTACAACGCGCTGGCGGAGAACCGCTGGCTGTTCGGCTCCGTCGAGCGCTTCGGCGACCACCCGGGGATCCCGGCGAAGAAGGACGTGCAGTCCTTTGTGGACTCCGACGAGTGGGTGGACCTCTTCCGCAGCGTCACCGACCAGTTCCTGTGCTCACGCGGCAAGGGCCTCAAAGTGATCGCTCCCGTCGCGGGCTTCCGGTGGCGCGACGCGGAGGCCGGCGGCGAAGCGTCGATGCGCTGGTACCGCGACGCCGTGGGCATGGACGGCGAAACTCCCGACGACACCCAGCGCGAGCGTCTCCTGCAGTACAACGAGGACGACGTGCTGGCCACGAAGGCCTTGCGCGAGTGGATGTCCGATCGGGCGCAAGTCGAGGTGCCTTTCATGCTCGATCTCTGATCCGAGGGCCGGTGCGCAGTATGTTAACGCGATGATCAAGGTCGAGCCGCCTCTGGCGATCGAGGAGTGCGAGGCGGAAGCGCTGTTCCGGCTTGAGACCGGCGGTCCCGAGCCGGTGCGTTCCGCGCTCGGCATGACGGCCGCACGCCTCGGCGGTGCGGTGGTGCTGGCGGTGCGCAACGACCCGACGGACTACTGGAGCAAGGCGCTGGGCTTCGGCCACACGGAGCCGGTCACCGCGGAGCTGATCGCCGAGGTGTGCGCGTTCTACCGCGCGGCGGGCACGCGCCGGGCCACGTTGCAGCTCGCGCCGTCGGTGATTCCGGACGACTGGGCCGAGATCTGCGAGCGCGAAGGGCTCACGACCACCTCGTCGTGGGCCAAGCTCGTCGCCCCGGTGGAAGAAGTCGTGGCTCGCGCCGACGACGACGAGCGCAGGCCGGCCGACGAGATCCGGGTCGAGCCGGTCGAACCCGGTGACCTGTACCGGTGGGCGGCGCTGATGCTGAACGTCTTCGGCATGCCTGAGGAGCATTTCGCGGAGATGTTCGCCGCGTCGGCCGCCGAGCCGAACTGCCACCCGTTCGCCGTTTGGCTCGACGACGAGATGGTCGGCACCGCGATGATGTACCAGCACGGTGAGATCGGCCAGATGTTCGGCGGCGCGGTCGCCGAGCACGCCCGCAACCGCGGTGGGCAGACGGAGCTCCTCGCCGCCCGCGCCCGGCTCGCGGCCGAGCTGGGCTGCCACCTGCTCGTCGCCGAAACCGGCGCCGAGAACGAGGGTGGGCACAACTCTTCGCTGCACAACATGCTCAACCTGGGCTTCCAGGTGGCCGACGAGCGGCCGAACTGGGTGTGGTCACCCGCCGAGTGACTCGCCGGCTCGAGTTCGCCCGCCCAGGCAACTTTCCGGCGTTCTCCGCGATCCAAGGGGGCGTCGGGTAGCGGAGGGCGGTGCGCGTGCGCGGGTTCGAGGTCTTCGTCGAGCAGCACTACGACGAGCTGTTTCGCTACGCGCTCGTGCTGACCGGCGACCGCGGCGAGGCCGAGGACGTGGTGCACGACGCGCTGCTGCGGCTGGTCAAGCACGTCGGCCGCGCGGACATCGAGCACGAGCGCGCCTACGCCCGCCAGGCGTTGTTCCGCGTCTTCCTCGCTCGCCGCGACCGTCGCCGCCGGGAGCGGCTGATGCCGATCGCCGGGGCGGACGTCGAGGCCGGGGGAGACGCGTTCGCCGTGTCGGCGGGCCGGGCGGAGATGGTCGCGCTGCTGTGGCAGCTGCCGCCGCGGATGCGGGCGGTGCTGGCGGCGCGCTTCTACCTGGACCTCGGCGAGGCGGAGACCGCGCGGCTGCTGGGCTGCGGCGTCGGGACGGTGAAGTCGTCGACCGCGCGCGGGCTGGCCCGGCTGCGGGAGCTGTGGGAGGCCACGCACGAGCCGAGTCCGGCGGCGATCGGGAGGGCAGAGCGTTGAGGCAGCAGGAGTTCACCGATACCGTCCGCCGGGAGCTCGGCGAGACCGCGCTGGCGCCTCCGGAGCCAGGGGCCGCGGCGCGGATGGCGCGGCGGGTGCTGGAGACCCGGACCCGCCGACGGCAGCGGACGCTGGCCGGGGCCGCGGCCGCCGCCGTGGTGCTCGCGCTGGGCGCGGCGACGATCGTCACCACTCAGACCACGTCGTCGCAGGTCCAGGCCGTGCCGGTGACGCAGTGGCCCGCGCGGGGGTCGCTGGCCGGCAACGTGGACTTGATCGAGCGCGCGCGGTGGGGCTGGGGTGGGCAGGCGGCCCAGGTGGTGTTCGCCGGGAGCCGGCCGGAGGTGGGCACGATCGTCGTGCTGCGTAGCCAGGAGCGCGACGGCGGAGTCCGGCTGGCGTTTCTCACCGGACCGGAGCTGCAGGTACAGGCGCGGCTGACCGTCCCGGCCGGCGGGCTCGCGGCCCCCGCGTATGGCTTCGTCGCCTCCGCGCCGGACGGCGGCCCTGCGACGGGCGTCGCGGTGACCGCTCCGCAGGTGGACACGGCGAGGTTCACCTCCGGCGAGACCCAAGTGGCCGACGGCCTCGCGACCGCGAAACTCCCGCCCACCGCGGCCGGGTGGAACACCTCCCTCGCCACGGGAAACCCGCAGCACCCCGTGTTCGGCGAGCTGATCACCTCGGCGCACGACCCGGCGATCTCGACGGGCACCGTCGTCCGCGCCCGCGACGATGCCCAGTTCGGCATCTCCGGGGTCGACGCGAAGCCCGGCGACGTCGTGGCGACGCGGGCCGGGTTCCTCGGCGTGATCACCGAGGGCCGCGACGATTTCGCGGCCGTGAAGTCCAACCCGGGTGCGCTGTCCGAGCCGTGGGGCCTGCGCGCGACGACGGCGACCGGCGAGCCCGTCACCCTGACCGACACCGGGTCGTCGGTCGACAGCCCGGCGATCGTCACCCCCGCCGGCGCCGGCGAGCTGCACGACGGCGACCGGATCGTCCTGACCGGCTTCGGTCATTCGGCCGCCGTGGTCGCCCTCGGCACCGTCCACGCCGGACGGCTGCAGCGTGCCGTCCCCGTACCGCCGGACGGCACCGAGGTGCTTCTCATCCACCGCTGACCCTGGCGATCACCAGCCGGCTGTGCTTATACTCGTCTGCGAATACTCGTAGACGAGGAAGTGGTGACCGTGAAGCGGCGCAAGGTCGGGAACATGCTGGGGCTGGCGGTGCTGTCGGCCCTGGTCGAGCGGCCGATGCACCCCTACGAAATGGCCTCCGTACTGCGCGAACGCGGCAAAGACACCGACATGAAGATCAAATGGGGCTCGCTCTACACGGTCGTTGGCAACCTCGAGAAGCACGGCTTCGTCGCCACTGTTGAGAGCGTCCGCGACGGTGCGCGGCCCGAGCGCACGATCTACCGCCTCACCGACGCCGGCCGCGCGGAGCTGGAGGACTGGGTGGCCGAGTTGCTCGGCGAGCCGGACCTCGAGCCGACGAAGTTCCAGGCCGGGCTGTCGATCATGGCCTCGCTCGGGCCGGACGAAGTCGCCGACCTGCTGACGAAACGCCTCACGGCGCTGGAAAAGCGCCTCGCTGAACGGGTTTCGGCGCTGGACGCCTCGCGTGCCGAGGTGCCGCGGCTGTTCCTCGTGGAAAGCGAGTTCGAACTTGTACTGCTGCGCGCCGAGATCGAATGGGTGCGCGGCCTGCGCGACGACGTGGCCACGAACGCGCTGCCGGGTGTCGCCGAGTGGCGGCACTACCGCGAGACCGGCGAGCTGCCGGAAGACTTGACCGCTTTCACCGAAGGCGGCCAGGAGTAGAAAGCCGGCCCCGGAGGCAGTGCTGGCACACCACCACCGGGACCGGGGAAACCCTCGAACCGATTCCGCGGGCGCGGATCCGATCCTCAGGCTGCGATCACAGGATACGGGCCCGCACTCGCCGGAGCGGTTCGGCCGACCCACCGAACTGGAGTGCAACCATGACGAACACCGAGGTCAAGCGGCACCGGACCAAGCTCGTGCCGGAGATGGAGGGACCGGTCGCGCGGGCCTACGCGCGCGGTCGCGGGACGGCGCCGCAGCTGGCGTACTACCGCTCGTCGGCGGCGGAGCTGGCCAAGCAGCTGCCCGGCGGCGCCGATGTGCTGGAGGTGGCGCCCGGACCCGGCTTCCACGCGGTCGAGCTCGCGCGGCTCGGCTTCGCGGTGACGGGGCTGGACGTGAGTCGCACGTTCGTGTCCTTGGCGAGCCAGTACGCGCGGGAGCAGGGTGTCGCGGCGGAGTTCGTGCACGGCGACGTCGCGGCGATGCCGTTCGCGGACGGGTCCTTCGATTTCCTGATCACGCAGGCGGCGTTCAAGAACTTCGCCGACCCGGTCGACGCGCTCGACGAGATGTGGCGCGTGCTCAGGCCGGGCGGGGTGGCGCTGGTGCAGGACCTGCGCAAGACGGCCACTTCGGAAGACATCGCGGCCGAGGTGGCCGGGATGAAGCTGGGGGCCGTGAGTGCGTTCACGACGAAGTGGACACTCGGGCAGCTGCGCAAGCGCGCGTACACGCCGGAGCAGTTCGAAACGTTGGCGCGCGAAAGCCGCTTCGGTTCCTGCCACATCACCACGGACGGCATCGGGCTGGAAGCGCGGCTGACGAAGGCGTGACGCGCGGGCGGTCTGGACCACGCGCGTGGTCCAGACCGCCTGGGAACCTCAGCGCGGAGCCATGCGCAGCGCGCCGTCCATGCGGACGACTTCGCCGTTGAGGTAGTCGTGGTCGATCAGCGAGAGGGCGAGCTGCGCGTACTCGTCCGGCCGCGCCAGGCGCTTCGGGAACGGCACGCCGGCGGCGAGGCCCGCGCGGAACTCGTCGCTCACGGTGGCGAGCATCGGGGTGTCGACGATGCCCGGCGCGATGGTCAGCACGCGGATGCCCTGCGACGCAAGGTCGCGCGCGGCCGGCAGGGTGAGGCCGACGACGCCGCCCTTGGACGACGAGTAGGCCACCTGGCCGATCTGGCCGTCGTAGGCCGCGACGGAGGCGGTGTTGATGATGACGCCGCGGGCGTCGTCGGTAAGCGGCTCGGTTTTCGCGATGGCCTCGGCCGCGATGGTGAGCACGTTGAAGGTGCCGATCAGGTTGATCTGCACGACCTTCGCGTACAGCGCGAGGTCGTGGCGGCCCTTCTTCGACAGGATGCGGGCCGAGGGCCCGATGCCGGCGCAGTTCACGACCGTGCGCAGTGGCACGCCCGAGCCGGCCGCGGTGTCCACGGCGACCTGGACCTGGTCGGGGTCGGTGACGTCGGCCTCGACGTAGGTGATGCCGTCGACCTGCTCGGCCTTCTCGATCGACGCGGCGAGGTCGAGCGCGAAGACGCGCGCGCCCTTGGCGGCCAGCGCCTTGGCGGTGGCGCCGCCGAGGCCGGAAGCACCACCCGTGACGAGCGCTGCGGTGTCGGTGATCTGCATCTTCAGCCCTTCTCCTGCTCGTGGTGCGGCCCTGCACCGTAACGACAGGTTAACGTTCGTTCGCACCAGCGCCGGGTGTGCTGTCTCACGCGAGAGCCGTTCTTCACTTCTCGCGTGGAGTATTCGGCGTCGCCCACTTCCGTTAGCGCCCGCTTCAACTCCGAATGTCACCTTCGGCATCATGAGCGCAGCTCGGATCGTGGTGGTGGGGACGGGGTACGTCGGATTGACCACGGGGGCATGTCTCGCGAGCCTGGGGCATCGCGTCACCTGCGTGGACGTGGACGAGGCGAAGGTCTCTCGCCTCACCGCCGGCAGAGTGGACATTCTCGAACCGGGGCTGGCCGAACTGGTCACCGGTGGCATCAAAGGTGGGCGGCTGTCGTTCGTCGTCGGCGCGCGCGAAGCCGTGCGGCAGGCGGACGGTGTCTTCCTGTGCGTGCCGACGCCGATGGGCGCCGGCGGCTCAGCGGACCTGCGCGCGGTGGAGGCGGTGACGGCCGAGATCGGCGACGTGCTGCCCGCCGGCTGCGCGCTGATCACCAAGTCGACCGTGCCCGTGGGCACTTCCAAGCGCATCCGCGCGATGCTCGGCCGCGAAGACGTGCCCATCGTGTCCAACCCGGAGTTCCTGCGGGAAGGCACCGCGGTTTCCGACTTCCTCAACCCCGACCGGATCGTGGTCGGGTCCGACACCCCCGGCGCGGCCCGCTGGGTCGGTGACCTCTACGCGGACCTCGGCGCACCCGTCGTCGTCGCGGACGCGGCGAGCGCGGAACTCGTGAAGTACGCGGCCAACTGCTTCCTCGCGCTGAAACTGTCCTATGTGAACTCGATCGCCGAGCTGTGCGAGCGCCTCGGCGCCGACATCGACCTCGTGACCGAGGGCATGGGCTACGACCGGCGCATCGGCCGCACGTTCCTCAAGCCCGGCCCGGGCTGGGGCGGCTCGTGTCTGCCCAAGGACACCAGCGCGCTGGTGAAGGTCGCGGAGTCGGTGAACTACGACTTCCGCATGCTCACCTCGGCCATCGACGAGAACATCGCCCAGCGCGACCGCATCGTCGCGAAGATCGCCGGCGCCTGCGGCGGCACGCTCGCCGGCGCGCGGATCGGTGTGCTGGGCCTGGCGTTCAAGGCCGGCACCAACGACCTGCGCGACTCGCCCGCCCTCGCCGTCTCCTCGGTGCTCGGCGCGCTGGGCGCGGAGATCACGGCCTACGACCCGGCGGTGGACACCGGCATCGACGGCATGACCGTGGTCGACGACCCGTACCAGGTCGCGAAGGACGCCGACGTGATCGTGGTCCTCACCGAGTGGGCCGAGTTCAAGCACCTCGACTGGACGGTGATGGCCGACGCGATGGAGGGCGACGACGTCGTCGACACCCGCAACCTCCTCGACCCGCGCACGGTCATCGACGCCGGCCTCTCGTGGCAGGGCGTCGGGCGGCCGCGGGCGGCGGGGCGAAAGCGCGTGACGGTTTCCTAGTCCTGGCTTACGATCACGGACGCGGCATCGCGTGTCGGTCACCGGCTGGGTGAGACATGGAGGTGCCGGGATGCCTTCTGGAGGCATTGTTCGTGTCCGTTTCCGTTGAGCTCAACCATCTGATCGTGCCGTCCCGGGACAACCGGGAGTCCGCCGAGTTCCTCGCCCGCTTGCTGGGTCTCGAAGTGGGCGAGGAATGGGGGCCGTTCATCCCCGTCGAAACCGGCAACGGCGTCCGGCTGGACTTCGCGACCATCCCGCCGCAGGACCTTCGGCTGCAGCACTACTGTTTCCTGATCCCCGAGGACGACTTCGACGCGTTTTTCGCGCGGCTGAAGGAAACCGGCGTGACCTACCACGCCGATCCGGCCGGCAAGCAGGTCGGCGAGATCAACCACAACCACGGCGGCCGCGGGGTCTACTTCCTCGACCCGGGCGGCAACGGCGTGGAAGTGATCACGCAGCCCTACGAGCCGGACCGCAGTCGGCCGGTTAGCTGGTGACCGTCGCCGGATCCCGTACGTCCTCGGGGCTGCGGGATCCGGCCACCTGCACCAGCACCGCTCCCGCGAGCAACACGGCCGCACCGACCAGCTGCGTCGCGCCGAGTGTTTCGCCGAGCCACCACCACGCCAGCCCCGCGGCGACCAGCGGTTCCACCAGCGCCAGCACGCTCGCCAGCGCCGAAGGCAGATCGCGCAACGCACGCAGCCCGGCCAGGTAGGGCAGCACCGTGCCGGCCACGGCCAGCACCAGCAAGGCCAGCCACACGGGCACGTGCAGACTTCCGAGCGTTGCCGTGGCGGTGATCGACGCCGGCGCCACCGTCCACGGTGGACTGACCGCGCCCACCACGACGGCCCCGATCGCCAGTCCGGCAGCCGTGAGTCCGACCGAGTCGTGCCGGCCCGCACCGCGTTCGCCGAGCAGGAAGTACCCGGCCGAACACACGGCCGCGCCCACGCCGGCGGCGATGCCGAGCGCGTCGAGCCGTCCGCCCTGCCAGATCTGCGCGACGAGCGCCAGCCCGGCCACGCCGAGCGCCGTCCCGACCCAAACCAGCGCCGGAAGCCGCTCGCGGCGCACCACGCGGACCCACAGCGCGACCAACGCGGGCGCCAGGTTCACCAGCACCATCGCCACTCCGACCGGCACGCGGTCCACCGCCACGAAAAAGCACAGCTGCACCCCAGCCACGCCGAGCACGCCGTAACCGAGCACCAGCCACACGTCGGACCCGCGGAACCGCAACGCCCACGGCCGCACCAGCGCGACGCCGGGCACCAGCACCACGGCCGCGAGCGCGATTCGGACCGCCGTCACCGCGGCGGGCGACCAGCCCGTGCCCATCACGGCCTTCGCCACCGGCCCGGATCCGGCGAACAGCACCCACGACGTGAGGCTCAACCCCGTCGCTCGTCCTCGCCCGGCCATGACCGCAGTGTCGCCGCCCGCCACCGGCGCCGACCAACGATTTTCCAGCGGCCCGAAATTCACCCGACGGAAAACGCGGTCCCCGGACGACGATGTGGGTGTGACGGAACCGCGGGTGAGACCGGACCCGGCTTTCGCGCTGCTCGGGCTGTACGAGTCCGCGCTGCCGGAGGTCTACGGGTACCTGCTCGCGCGCTGCGGCGACCGCGTGCTGGCCGAGGAACTGACGTCCGAGACGTTCCTGGGGGCCGTTGCCGCGTGTCGCAAGTCGGGTGCGCCGCCGGTGAACACCGGGTGGCTGATCGGGGTGGCGCGGCACAAGCTGGCTGACCACTGGCGCCGCAAGGCCCGGGAGGAACGCGGGCTGCGGCTGGTGCACGAGCCCGACGCCCACGACCCGTGGGACACCGAGCTCGACGCGTTGCGCGCACGCCAGGTGCTCGGGTCGCTCGGCGCGCACCACCGGGCCGTGCTCACGCTGCGGTATGTCGACGGCCTGCCGGTCGGCGACGTCGCCGCCTGCCTCGGTCGCACGGTCAACGCGACGGAAGCGTTGCTGACCCGCGCGAAGGCCGCGTTCCGCCACAGCTACGAGGAGAAAGGGGGCCGCGATGAATGAGCCGTTCGACGCGCTCGCACTGCCCCCGACGCCGGTCGACCCGGACCCGGCGTTCGCCAGGGAGCTGCGGGACAACCTGCGGCGCCTCATCCTGAACGGAGCCGAGATGACCACCACCGAAACTCCCGCCGATGCCGCCGTGCGCGCGCTCGCGCCGTACCTCGTCGTCACCGATGCCCGCGCCGCGCTGGACTTCTACGTCGAGGTCTTCGGCGCGCGCCGCCGCTCCGACCCGATCGTGATGGACGACGGCCGCGTCGGGCACGCCGAGCTGGCCATCGGCGACAGCGTGCTGATGCTCGCGGAGGAGTTCCCCGAGCTGGGCAACGTCGTCGCGCCCGAAGGCGGGCCGCTGATCCGCGTGGAGGTGCCCGACGTTCGCGAGTCGGCTCGCCGCGCCGTGGAGCTGGGCGGCGAGCTGCTGCGCCCGGTCGAGGACCGCGGGTACGGGCTCAGCGGCACGATCAAGGACCCCTACGGCCAGCGGTGGCTCGTCGCGCAGGCCGGCCACCCCGGGCGGACAGGGAAGTACGCCACGAACCCGACCCGCCACGGCGAAGCCATGTACTTCACCTTCCAGGTGCCCGACGACGAAGCGGCGAAGGCCTTCTACGGCCGCGTCCTCGGCTGGCAGTTCTCGCCGGGCTCCGTGCCGGACGCCTGGGGCTTCGAAGGCCCCGGCCTCCAGGGCGGGTTGTGGGGCGGCCCGGACCGCCAGGTCGGCTGGAAGCTGATGTACGCCGTGGACGACCTCGAAGCGGCCCTCGCCCGCGTTCGCGACCACGGCGGCACGGCCGGTGAGGTGGAGCACCACCCGTACGGCACGACCGCCGACTGCGTCGACGACCAGGGCATCGAGTTCTGGCTCTGGGAACAGCCACACGAGTGAGAAACCCCATGACCCCGGCGGGTCCCGCGTCGCCCGGGCGCACACTCGAACCATGGCCGGGCACTGGATTCCGTGCAACGAAGCTGAGCTGACCGCCGGCTGGCGGCTGTGGCTGGAGCTGGGCTCCTGCACGTGGCCGGGGCCGGACTGGGACGGCACGCCCGCCGAGGCCGTGACCGGGCTGACGGGGTTGTTCTCGACGTGCAACGAGATCCTCGAGTCCTACCGCCGCAGCGGCGGCCCCGACAGCGCCGGGATCATCGGCCTCGTGCGCTCGATGTTCCTCGCCGCCAACTGGACGCTCGAACTCTGGCGCGACGACACGGCACCGCTGGACGCCGAACGCGCCGCGTTGCTGCACGGCGACCTCGCGGGCTTCGCGGAACACGCCGAGGCCGTCCGAATCCTGCTCGCCCGGGGCGGCGGCTGGTCGTCGCTCCCGGGCTGAGCCTTCACCGAGGATCCGGCAGCTTCCTCGCCAGCACCACCACGAGCAGCGCCACTGCGGCCAGCAGTCCCATGACCAGCACGAACGCTCCCTCATACCCCATCGAGCCCGTGCTCAAGCCCGCGAACAGGCTGCCGAACACGGCCACCCCAAGGGCCAGCGACGTCTGCTGCGTCGTGGTCATCACGCCGCCGCCGATGCCGGCGAGGTCGTGGGGCACGCGGGATAGGACGATGCGGAACAGCGTGGTCATGGCCAGGCCGTTGCCGATCCCGATGAGGACCATGGCGGGCGCCAGCTCCCACAGCGTGAGGTCCGGCCACGCCCACAGCGCCGAACCGGCCAGCACGAGCAGGCCGAGCGCCGCGATCACACCGCCGGCAAGCACCACCTTCTGGCCGAAGCGCGCGACGAGGTGGCTGCTGACCAGCGACGTCACGAAGTACGCCACGGCCATCGGCGTCAGCACGAGCCCCGAGCCGAGCGGGCCGAGGTGCAGACCGTCCTGCAGGGTCACGGCGTAGATGAACATGAAGGACCCGAAGCCGCAGAAGAACGGGACCGCGACAACCAGGCCGTGGCGCACGTTGGCCGTGCGCAGCAGCGCCGGCGGCAGCAGCGGCATCCCGCCGCGAGCCTCCAGCCGGGTCTCGACGCGGGCGAAAGCCAGCACCGCGAACGGGAACAGCACCAGCAGCGCGATGGTCCACCACGGCCAGCCGAGCGCGCCGCCTTCCATCAGCGGCACGAGCAGCGTCAGGAGTGAAGCGGCGAGCAGCGCCGTGCCCCAGCGGTCGACGCCGAGCGGGTTCTCCGCGCGGCTGTCGGGCACTGTGCGGCGGGCGACGAGCAGCCCGATGAGACCGATCGGCACGTTGACCAGGAAGATCGGCCGCCAGCTCGTGCCCCACAGGTCGGCGGCCACCAAGGCACCGCCCAGCAGCTGGCCGACGACGGTGGCGATGCCGCCCATCGCGCCGTAGGAGCCGAGCGCGCGCGAGCGGTGCTCGCCGGTCGTGCCGGCCTGGATGATCGAGAGCACCTGAGGCAGCAGCATCGCCGCCGCTGCCCCTTGCGCGGCGCGGGCGAGCACCAGCGTCAACGCATCGGGAGCGAGACCGCAGACCAGCGACGTCAGTGTGAAGAGCGCGAGCCCCAGCAGGAACAGCCGGCGACGGCCGAACGCGTCGCCGAGCCGGCCGCCGAGGACCAGCAACACGGCGTAGGCGATGCCGTACGCGGCCACCACCAGCTCCAACGTCGCGGTGGACGCGTGCAGATCGGTATCGATGGTGGGGAGGGCGACGTTGACGATGAAGAAGTCGATGACCGGCAGTGCCGCCCCCAGCAACACGGTGACCAGGCCGGCGGAGGTGAGCGCCGGCCTGGCGGTCACGCCGGTGGGGTGCACCGGCGTGGTGGTTGTCGTCGTCATGAGTACCAGGCTCCGAGGCTTTTGAACCTGGTACCAGGTGTGCTCTTATCCTGGTAGTCGGACTACCTGGTACCAGGCAGCGCGCTGTGCTGAACTGGGAGCATGACCACCGGTGTCGAAGAACGCCTCCGCCGCGGCGAGCTCGGCGCGTTCCTGCGCAGCCGCCGCGCCCGCATCACGCCCGAGCAGGTCGGCCTGCCGCTCGGCGGCCGCCGGCGTACGCCCGGCCTGCGGCGCGAAGAGGTCGCGCAGCTCGCCGGCGTCGGGGTCACCTGGTACACGTGGCTGGAGCAGGGCCGCGACATCAACGCTTCGGAGCAGGTTCTCGGCGCGATTTCGCGGACGCTGCGCCTCGACCCGCACGAGCACTCGCACCTGTTCACCCTCGCCGGCGCGCCCGAACCGCCGGCCGCCAACGAGTGCAACGCCATCACGCCGTCGATGCGCAAGATGATGACCCAGCTCGAGCCCTTCCCCGTCGCGGTCCGCAACGCGCGCTGCGACCTGCTCGGCTACAACCGCGCGTACGCGTGGCTGATGGGCGACGTCGACTCCATCCCGTTCGAGGACCGCAACACGCTGGTCCAGTGCCTGCTCAACCCGGACTGGCGCAGCCGGATGCTCGACTGGGAGCAGAACACCCCGCGTGTGGTCGCGTCGTTCCGCGCGGCGATGGCCGAGCACGTGGCCGAGCCGTCGTGGAAAGCGCTGGTCAGGCGGCTGAAGGCCGAGTCGCCGCTGTTCGAGCAGCTGTGGAACCGCCACGACGTGAACCCCGAGCCGATCCGCACCAAGTGCTACGACCACCCCGAGGTCGGGCTGCTGAAGTTCAACTTCACCTACCTGTACTCGGGTCGCCGCTCCGAGATCACCGTGTCCACCTACACGCCGGCCGACGAGCAGACCGCCGCGAAGCTGCCGAGCTCGTTCGACTAGAAGTGCACCAGTACCCGGCCGTCGTTTGCGGGGTCGGCCTCCACCCGCCGGTAGAGCTTCTTGAGGTGCGGCTGGTTCAGCGTGGCCAGCACACGCCGCTTCAGCTTGCCTGAGCCCTTGCCGGAAATGATCTCGACGGTCCTGATCCGTTCCCTGGCCGCGCGGAAGATCGCGGTCCGCACGGCCGCGTCGATGTCCCGGTCACTGCGGAAGATCGGGTGCAGGTCCACGGTCAGCATCTCCGGCATCGTCGGCTCCTCCGTCACTCGGGTACTGCACCGGACGTAGCCATCGTGCCGCTTTCGGACGGACGCGCGAAGGCGCCGTGAGCGGTAGTTTTCTGCACCATGCAGGATTGGTGGCGGGCGCGGAACCCGTGGTTCGGACGCGTGTTCCGGACCTTCGTGGTGCTCGTGTTCACGCTCGGCGCCACGAGCGCGGCCGGCCGCTGGCAGCCGGGCGCCCACCTGCTCAGCGCCGCTGGCGCCGCGTGGCTGGTCGCGACCGTGCTGACGCTGCTGGTCGTGCACCGCTACCCGCTGCCGGTTTTCGTGGTCACGGCCGCGTCGGCGTACGCGTTCTACGCCTCCAGCGAGCCCAACGGCCCGGTCATCCTGGTGCCGACCATCGCGTTGTTCATGCTCACCCGGCGCAGCGGTCCGGTGGTCGCGGGCTGGACCGGCGCCGGCGTGCTCGTCGCCGGCTACGCGGCGCACGTGATCGCCACGCGGTCGTTCGCGATCGCCCCTTCGGCCGGGGTGTTCGTTGTGTGGCTGGCGGCGGTGATCGGCATCGGCACCGCCGTGCGCTACCAGTTCGCGGCACTGGCGGCGCGGCGCGAGCAGGCCGTGGAGCACCGCCACCGCCTCGCCGAGCAGGAGCGGCTGCAGATCGCGCGCGAGGTGCACGACGTCGTGGCCCACAGTCTCGCGATGATCAACGTGCAGGCCGGCGTCGCCGCCCACGTCGCTGACCGGCGGCCTGAGCAGGCGAAAGAGGCGCTGCTGAACATCAAGGCGGCCAGTGCGTCGGCGCTCAACGACCTGCGCGCGACGCTCGCGGTCCTGCGTTCAGGCGAGGACAAGGCGCCCGCGCCGAGCCTTGCACAACTGGGCGAGCTGCTCGACCACGCGCGGTCCGCGGGCCTCGAAGTGCGGCTGCACGGCGACGCGGGCGACGTGCCCGCGCCCGTGGCCGGCGCGACCTACCGGATCCTGCAGGAGTCGCTCACCAACGTCGTCCGCCACGCCGACGGGGCGCAGCACGTGGACGTCCACCTCGACCGGCGCCCGGGCGCCCTCACGCTCACCGTCCGCGACGACGGCCGCGCCACCACCGCGCCCACGCCCGGCCACGGCCTGCGCGGGATGAACGAACGCGCTGCCGCCCTCGGCGGCACGGTCCAGGCCGGCCTGGTCAGTGCGACCGGGGGCGGTTTCGAAGTGCGGGCCGAGCTGCCCGTGAAGGGGGAATGATGACGATCACCGTGGTACTGGCCGACGACCAAGCCCTGGTCCGCGCGGGTTTCCGCGTGCTGCTGGAGACGGAAGACGGCTTCGCCGTCGTCGGCGAGGCCGGCGACGGCGCGCAAGCCGTGGCGCTCGCGGCCGAGCACAAGCCGGACATCGTGGTGATGGACGTCCGCATGCCCGGCACCGACGGCCTCGAAGCCACCCGCCGCATCACCGCCGACCCTGCGCTCGCCGACGTGAAGGTGCTGGTCCTGACCACTTTCGACGTCGACGAGTACGTCTACGAGGCCCTGCGCTCGGGCGCGAGCGGCTTCCTGCTCAAGGACACCGAGCCGGTGGAGCTGCTGCGCGCGCTGCGCGTCGTCGCCGCGGGCGAGGCGCTGCTGGCCCCGACCGTGACGCGCCGGCTGATCTCGGAGTTCGTCGGCCGCCCCGAGCACCGCCGCATCGACACCGCCGCGGTCAAGGTGATCACCGACCGCGAACGCGAGGTCCTCGGCCTCGTCGCCGGCGGCCTGTCCAACGACGAAATCGCCGCCCACCTGGTCATCTCCACCGCCACGGCCCGCACCCACGTCAGCCGCATCATGACGAAGATCGGCGCCCGCGACCGCGCGCAGCTCGTGGTCCTGGCGTACGAATCGGGCCTCGTGACGCCGAGACGCAACTAGCCCGAAGGTGTGAGTTACGCCGTGTCGGTGAACGTCGTCCCACGTTCGGACGCCTTACCGGCAGAGCATCGCCTCACTCAGCGATGTGTTCGGCGGAAGGAGCTCCCATGGCGTGGGAGATCGTCGTGGTCGCCGCGCTGGCCGTGATCTTCCTGGTCAGACTGGTGCTGCAGCTCAAGCGGGGCTGACGGGCGCCGCCGCGGAGTGCTGTGGCGGGCGCGGGGCTCGGCCGTGCGGTCGGAGCCCGTCTCCTGCGCGAGCGGGGGCCGGGGCTGTGGTTGTGGTTGGGGCTGCGGCCGGCGAGGCGGGACGGCCCGGGTGATGACCGTCTTCTCCGCGTCAGCCGGCGGGGGCGGTGTCTTCGGGCCGGGCGGTGTCTTCGGAAGCGGCGTCTTCGGAGGAGGCGGCTTCGGGGTGCCCTTGGGCGGCGTCGAAGGCAGGCTGCCGTTCAGCGACCCGGACACCGACCCCTTCGCGGAACCAGCCGCGTGCCGAGGCCGTTCCCCGACCTTCGGGATCTCGATCGTGATCTCGCTGTTGACCTTGATCGGCACCGGCTTTTCGCGCCGGTACGAGAGCTTGCGAGCCAGCGCGTGGCTCGGCCGCTCGATCCACCGGTAACACACCTCGACCACGCCGAACACCGCCGGGATCACGATCAGCAGCGCGATCGGCAGCGGCACCGCCGGGCGCAGCAGCTGCAGCAGCACGAACGACACCAGCATGTGCAGCAGGTAGATCGAGTAACTGCGCTCGGATACAGCGGTCCAGAACTTCCGCTGTTTGAGCTTCGGCTCCGCCATCATGCCCAGCATGAACAGCAGCACGGCGAACGCCATGGAGAGGTTGTAGGACGTGTCCACGCGGCCGACGTCGATGATGTCCGCCAGCACGTACAGCGACCACGCGCAGGCGCCGTACAGCGCGCCCGTCCACAACGGGATCTTCTTCGCCGTGGTGGCCCAGATCGTCTGCCCGATGATCATCACCGGCAGGTAGGACACGTTCACCGCGAACAGCGACCACGACGGCCCGAGCTGCGAGCGGCTCATCATCACCACGAAGATGAACGTGAGTTCCACCGCGATCGCCAGCCACACCGAGCGGCGCAGCAGCGGCAGCACGGCCATCAGCACCACGTAGAAGACGACCTCGACGATCATCGACCACGCCACCGGCACCAGCACCACCTGCGGATAGATCAGGTAGTTCACCAGGAAGGTGTTGGTGAAGATCGTGAGCGGGTTGAGTTCCTGCGACTGCCCGGTCGACGGCGGGTGCAGGCTCACCACCAGCATCAACGCGGTGAGCAGCACCACGAACAGCATCGGCGCGTACACGCGGATCAGCCGGTTCACGGCGAACCGGCGCTGACCCTGACGCAGCGCGATGGGCGTGACGACGAAACCGCTGACCACGAAGAAGAACGGCACGGCGATCTCACCGATGCCCTGGGTGGACATGTGCATCGGATTGCTCGTCAGCGCCTCGATGAAGCTGATGTAAGGCGCGGAATCATTCTTCGCGATCACCCACGGGTGGGCGATGTGGCTGTAGAACACGAGCAGGGCGCCGAGGCCACGGCCGATGTCGATGAAGACGATGCGGGTCTTCTTCTGCACAGCAGGTGGCTGCTCAACCAGCGCGACCACCCCCGTCTACTCGTGCTGATTCCCCCGAGCAGGGTAGCGCCTTGCTCCTGGGCCGCGGACCAGTCCCCGGAATTGCCCGGGATTCGAGAAAAACCACCCGCGGCGTTCTGGCCTCGGAAGATGGCGCGCGCAGGTACCATCGGGTAGGAATTTGTCCCTTTTCACCCGAGCCGTTCAGGAGTCCCGCGCGAGTGCAGTCGACCACCCTCGACGCGGATCTCGAGTCCCGTTCGGCCTTCCGGACGAGGACCCGGCCCGTCGTGAGCGCGGTCGGCCTGTACCTGCTCTTCCAGCTCCTCGCCTTCGGCGTGCTGTGGCTGATGAGCTGGAAGGCGGACGTCTCGCCGGGCCGCTTCGTGGGCGCGTTCGACGCCAACTGGTTCATCTCGGTGGCCACGCACGGCTACGACCAGGTGCCGACGATCCTGGCGAACGGCATGCCGGGGGAGAACAGCCTGGTGTTCTTCCCGCTGTACCCGGCGCTGATCGCGGTGCTGACGTTCGTCGGCATCCCCGCGCTGCCCGCGGCCCTGGCGGTGTCGCTGCTGGCCGGCTGCGCCGCGGCGTGGGGCCTGTTCGTGCTGGGTCGCGAGTTCGCCGGCCCGCGCGTGGGGATGCTGCTGGCGGTGTTGTGGTCGCTCGGGCCGGGTTCGACGGCGTTGCGCATGGCGTACTCCGAGGCGCTGCTCGTGGCCCTCGTCGCGTGGACGCTGGTCGCCGTGTCACGCCGGAACTGGCTGCTCGCGGGTGCGCTCGCCATCTTCGCGGGGCTTACCCGGGCGAGCGCCGGCGCGCTCGTGGCCGCGGTGGGCGTCGCGGCGATCGTCGCGATCTTCCGGCGCCAGGACGGCTGGCGGCCGTGGGTCGGAGGTCTGCTCGCGCCGTTGGGGCTGCTGGGTTACCTCACGTACGTCGGGTTTCGCACCGGTCGCGCCGACGGTTGGTTCTGGCTCCAGAACGCCTGGCAGATGCACTTCGACTTAGGTCGTTTCACGTGGATCCAAGTCCGTGAGGGGCTGACCGCGAACGGATCCAGCTGGACCAGTGTCACGGCGATCATCGTGCTCGCGGCCGTGGCACTGCTGGTGTGGACGTGGTGCACGAAGCTGCCTTTGCCGTGGCAGCTCTACGGCACGCTGACCGTGCTCATCGCGCTCGGGTCGTCGAACTACTTCCAGTCCCGCGCGCGGTTCCTGCTGCCCGCGTTCGTGCTCATGGTGCCGCTCGCACTGGTGCTCGCTCGCCTGCCGACGAGAGTCCTCGTGGTGCTGCTGCCGGCAGGCGCGGCGATCAGCGCGTGGTACGGCTCGTTCCTCATGACGATCGCCCACGTGGCCCCCTGAGCGGGGGTCACGCAGGCGCGAGCCACAAGGTCACGAACGCCTTCGCGTCGCCCTCGGCGGCCGCGATCAGCGCCGCGTCGTCGAGGGAGCGCTCGTCGGGGCCGGAGTCGCCGACGATCTTCGGTGTGTAGCCCAGCGAGCGGTAGCCCGCGAGGACCGCGGCCGGGTCGTCGCCGAGTTCCCGGATGGCGCCCGGGTCGAACTCGCAGACCACGTGCGGACGGTCGCGCCGCAGCACCTCGTCGAGCCCGGCCAGCGCGCGGTGGTCGCGGCCCTGCAGGTCGACCTTCACGAGGCCGATCCGCTGCGCCGTCACCTCCGGCAGCGAGTCGAGCCGCACGGCGGGCACCTCGAGGCCCGGGCCCTCGGCGCTCACGCGGTTGTCTCCGCTGTTGCCCTCGGTGGCCTGCGTGAGGCGCACGGTGCCGGCCGAGTCCCAGGCCGCGGACTCGACGACCGTGACCAGCTCGGCAGCTGCCGGCGGCAGGTTGACGGAGACGTTCCGGCGCAGGTAAGCCGCGTTGACCGGGTCGGCCTCAACGGCGACCACGCGGGTGACGTCCGGCGTGGCCCGCAGCAGCCGCAGCGTGTGGTAGCCGACGTGGGCGCCGACGTCGAGGAACGCGCCCTCGGCCAGGCGCGCCATCAGGTCGGCCTCGCCGTCTTCCCAGGACCGGTGGAAGACGATCCACGGCAGCATGACCTCGTCGACCGGCATGAGCAGCGCGCCGACGTCGCACGGCACCACGTCGGCGCCGTGCGGCACCGGGGCGTGGGCCAGGCGGGCGGCGTCGCGCATCGCGCTCACGTCGAGCGTCACGCGCTGGATGGCCTTCTCGTCGGCGTCCAGCCGCTCGTCGCGCTGGGAGAACATCTTGTGCACCGACGTCGTGGAAGCCTCGAGGTCGGCGCCGAAGCCGCCATAGCCCTCAGACAGCTTCGTCACGTCGGCTTCGAGGTTGCGCAGCGCCAGCTCGGTGTCCGGGGCCCGCTGACGCAGCTCGCCGACGGTGTCGTCGAGAGTCTTCATGCGCTCGCCCAGCGTCTGGCTGTCGCTCCGTGCGCCTTCGGCGGCCCGGGCGGCGTCGGCGAAGCCGTGCTCCAGCGCCTCGATGCGCTCCAGCAGCCGCCGGTTGCTCTCCTCCGCGCCGGCCAGCAGCGCGCCCATCACCTTGCGCTGGTGGACGTCGTAGTGGTCGATCGCGCGCAGCACGGCCTTGCGCAGCGCGGGCGCGAGCGGCAGCCGCGACGGGGCGGCCGCCTCGGGTCGCCAGTGCAGGGCCTGCGCGGCGTCGTGCAGCGGGGTGATCGGGTGCGGCGGCGCCGGCTGGCCGGCGTGCCGGCCCGACTGCCACACGCCGTACGCGTCCTGCAGCTGCTCGCGCATCCACTTGGCCGCCGTGGCCATCGAGCGTTCGCGCAGGATGTACGCGCGCGCCGCCTGGCCGCGCTTCGCGGCTTCGGCCGGGTTGTCTGCGACCTCGCGCATCGCGGCGGCCGCGGCGTCGAGATCGGGGTCGGCCCACACGGCGTCCGCGTGATACGGGTAGTTGTCCTTGCCCACCGGAACCAGCCGGAACGGCACGGGCCAGCCCGTCGACGCGTCGAGGAACTCCGTGGTGCTGGAGTAGTTCGTGGAGATCACCGGCATCGCGCGCGCCATCGCTTCGGCGACGGTGAGGCCGAAGCCCTCGCTGCGGTGCAGGGAGACGTAGCAGGTGCTGCGCTCGTACAGCGCGTGCAGCTCGGCCACCGACAGGTACCGCTCCACCAGCTCGATGCGGTCGTCGCCGACCACGGCCGCGCGCAGGCGCTCGGCCGCGTTCGGGTGCAGCTTGGCGTTGATCGCCTTGATGGTGAGGCGCACGTCGTCGCGGCCTTCGAACGCGCGGCGGAACGCCTCGACGGCACCCCACGGGTTCTTGCGCTCGGCCACGCTGTTGAAGTCGAACGCGAACAGGAACCGCACCGGTTCGCCCTGCTCACGCGCGGGCGGCGACGGCTCACCCGGGTCGCGCACCGGCACCGGGATCGTCTTCACCGGGATCGGCGAGTGCGCGGAGATGGCGCGGCGGCAGAACTCGCTCACCGTCCACACCTCGTCGAGCATCCCGAACGCCTCGTGCTGCCACTCGGGGAAGTCCTCGAGCTCCCAGGCCCACAGCCCGATGCGGTAGCGGCCGTTGCCGACCTCGGGGTGGTTGGTGAGGATCACGCGCGTCTGGTCCGCGTTCACCGCGAGCACGCTCAGCGGGAACCGCGGGTCGCCGACCGTCGCCGGCCGCTCGATGCCCGTGCGGTTCGACACCGCCTTCTCTTCGAGCACCGACGCCACCGGCACACCGCCGGTCTCGATGGCCTCGAGCACGATCCGGCCCATCTCGCCCAGGCCCAGCTCGGCCGTGAGGTAGCCGAGCAGGTTCACACCGAACTCGTCGGCCGGCGGGTGGCCGGCGGGCCGCTCGCCGGGCAGCGCCCACTCGGGCAGCCCGGCCTCGCTCACGCCGGACCCGGCGCACCAGAAGCGGAAGTTGTCGGCGTCGGCGCCGTACGGGTGCGGGAACGCCATCTGCAGGTCGATCCGCGACGCCCAGATCGCGTGCGTCAGCCGGTTCAGCCCGGCGGCGGCCTGCGCCTGGTCCTCGGGCGTGGCGAGCCACTCGCGCAGCGCCTGGCCGCCGTCCTCGCCGTACGCGTGCGGCGGTGCGGGCTTGTTCTTGCGCTCGGCCTTGATCCAGCCCTCGCGGAACACGCGGCGGGCGAGCTTCGGCACCTCGGTGCCGTCGCGGAAGTTCTTGAAGCCGTAGGGGATCGAGTCGAGCGTCTCGGCGTAGCCGGCTTTCCGCAGCTTCGCGCCGTACGAGTCGCAGATGGCCCGCAGGTCGTCGCTGTGCGACAGCAGCACGCGCGGCTTGCGCGCGCAGTGGAAGCTCAGCAGCCACGGCTTCTCCGGCCGGTAGCCGCTGAAGTGGAAGAAGCGCAGCTTCGCGCCGCCGGCGGTGTACGTGCCGTCGGCGGCGCGCGCGATCGGGCGCTCGTGGAGGTTCCAGTAGGCGACGTCGAAACCCGGGTCGGTGACCACGTGGTTGCGGAACAGCGAGGGCACCTGGTCCACCCACCGCTGGTCGGTGAACAGCTGCTGCTCGGGCGCCACGATCGCGTCGTGGCGCAGGCGCCCGGCCCAGAAGTCGAGGAACGCGCCCGCGCCCTGGCCGACGCCGATGAAGCCGAGGTTGAACATGCCGGTGCCCATGATCACGGCGTCGTCCGGCTCGAGGCCGTCCTGCGGCAGCGGGGTCAGGAAGTGCGGCGCGAGCACGATGTCGTGCTCGCGGGCCAGCTCCGCGACCTCGGGGATGGGGGCGAACAGTTCGATGTCCGGGTCGATGTACATCGCGACCTCGGACGTCTTCAGCAGCTCGCGCAGCAAGTACGGCTTGGCCGACGTGGCGAGCTCGGTGACCGAGTACGCCGTGGCCATCCGCAGGTAGTCGGCCTCGTCGATGCCGAACGCGGCGGGGCCGACGACCTGCGTGCCGTCTTCGAGTTCGGTCACCTCGTCGCGCGGCGCGTCGATCACCGCGATCACGAAGCGGCCGCCCGGGTGCTGCGCGAGGTAGGACCGGGCCAGCACGCGCGCCGCGGGAACGTAGTTCCGCGCGACGATCGTGCAGGCGGTGGCTCCGGTGCTGCCGCGCTCAGGCATCGGCAGGCAGGGTGGTGAGCTGCTGGTTCAGCGCGGAGGAGAAGTCCGCCTTCACCGTCGACAGGTCTCCCTTGCCGGAGACGTCGATGCGGACGATCACGTTGCCGTGCGCGTAGTGGCCGCGCTCCTGGGCGGACTGGCCGTCCTTCTTGTCGATCGTGGTCGCGAAGACGCCGTCGGGCGCGGCGGTGTCGCGCTTGGCGCCGTTGGTGACCTGGATCTGCATGAGCTTGTCGGCCGCGGTCGCCGCCGCGGTCGGGCTCGACGCCTGGGTCAGCAGCAACGTGATCTGGTCGCCGTTGTCGAGGTGGTAGACCACGAACTTGGCCTTGCCCGCGCCGGCGGCCTGGTAGGCCTCGAGCTCGTCGGGGTTCAGGTAGGACAGGCTGTTGACCTCGCTGAACGACGTGATGTCGTCGTGGGTCTCGGCCTTGCCCGGCATGTTCGCGACGGCCAGGGGGTCCGGCGGCTTCGGCGCGCTGGAGGGCGCCTGCTGCGTCGGCTGGGCGGTGGGCTGCTCGTTGCCGCCCCCGCTGTCCCGGCCCCAGAGCCAGTAGGCGCCGAAGGCGATCGCGGCCAGCACGACCACGGCGCCGACGATCGCGCCGACCTTCTTGCCGTTGCCCGACTTGGGCTTCTCGGCGAAGAACTCGGGACCCTGGCGGAAGGAGTCATTGCCCGACGGGCCGAGCGGAGGCAGTTCGCCGCCGCCCCACGGCGGGCTCTGGTCGCCCTCAGGTGCGTTCCACGGCTGCTGCTGCGGGAAGCCGCCGGCCGGGGAGGCCGGCTGCTGGAACCCACCGGGCGGGGAGTACTGCGCCTGCGGCGGCTGCTGCTGGGGCTGCACGTACTCGGTGCGCGCAGGGTCGGCGTGCTGCTGCATCTGCCAGGACTGCACGGCCTGCGTGCGCTCCGCGCTCGGGTCACCGGCGGGCTGCTGCGGTGCGGCCGGGGGCTGCTGTTGCTGCTGCGGGGGCTGTTGCTGGGGCTGCTGGGGCATGCCCTGCGGCGGGCTGACCGGCGTGATGATCTGCGTCGAGTCCGCGCTCGGCGCGGCCTGCTGCGGCGCCGGCTGGTCCTGCTGGCCGACGGCCGAGGACAGCACCTGGTCGCGCCGGATCCGGTAGTCGTCCGCGGACAGCCGCCCTGACGCGAGCTCCTCGTCCAGCCGCCGCAGCTCCTCCTGCCAGGACACCAGGGCCCCCCTTATCTGTCGGCATGGCGACGATCAGTGCGCCACCGCGACCCGATGTGTGTGACGACGTGGACATTGTGCACGGCTGTGACCCCGCGCGACCCCGCGGGTCGACTTCCGTGGCCGGGGCTCGCGTCAGCGGGCGGGCAGGGCCGCCGCGACCTTCGTGCGGATCTGTTCGATCCGCGACCGGAGCACCACCGCGTCGTCGCTGAGCGGCTGCGACACGCCGATGCCGATCGCCACCGGACCGGAGGTGTACCAGAACGCGAGGACGCGCCCGGCCGGGCTGCTGCCGGAGTAGAGCAGGTCCGTCGGTGCGGGTCCGAGCGGTGTGCTGTCGAAGCCGCCGGCCGTGAGGTTCTGCGTCAGGCCCTTCACGAGCCGCGCGGCCTGCGCGGGCGACGGCGTTGGCACGGCGAGCAGGATCGTGCCGTTGTCGGTGTGCGTGGTGTCGGCGTACGCGTGGTAGACGAGCTCGGTCGCGGTGGCGGTCTTCATCAGGTCCGCGTCGGCCTGCGACACGACCTTCAGCTGCACGGCCTTGTCGAGCGACATCGTCGAGTTGTCGGGGTTCGGCGTGCCCGCCAGCGCGGGCAGCTTGTCCTCCAGCGAGGCCGACGGGTCCTGGCCGCCGGTGGCCGAGGGGATCGGCGGCGGCGACACGGTGTCCGCGTTGTCGCTCTGGTTCGGCCGATTGCCGATGTACCAGATCCCGCCGACGACCAGCGCCAGCACGACCAGCACCCCCAGCGACAGGAACAGCCACGTCGGCTTCTTCTTCCGCGGCGGCGCTTCCTCCCAGAGTCGGCGCAGCTCGGGCGTCTGCTGCCGCCCCAGGTCGGCCGTGTCGCCGGTGACGGGCAGGTAGCCGGTCGGGTTCGTGTCGGCCGGGCTCGGTGCGGTCGCGAACGACGGCTCGCCGTCCTTCGGGCTCCACCGCGGCTTCCGGGTCAGCGACGACCGGGGCGGCCGCTGCGGCTTGGCCTTCTTCTTGTCCTGCTTGTCCGGCTGCGGCTCCGCGGGCACGGGCTCGGTGACTTGCTGCTGGACGGGGTGCCAGACGGGCTGGGGCTGTTGGGGCTGGGGTTGCTGCTGCTGGATCGCCGGGTTGGCGCTGGCCCACGTGTTCGGCGTATTCGGAGTGGTCGGAGTGGCCGGCGCCCAGCCCTGCTGGGGCTGGTTCCACGACACCGGCTCGGCGTTCCACGTCCCCGCCGCCGGGCTCGGCTCCGTGACCTGGGCCGGGATCTCGCCCGCGCCCGCCCGTAGCGGCGACGCGACCGGCGAGGCCGCGCCTCCGCCCGAGGCCTCCGCGAGCAGCTCCTCGCGCTTGTGCCGGTGCTCGGCGTGCCCGATCCGGCCCGCGGCCAGGTCGGAGTCCAGCCGCCGAAGCTCTTCCTGCCAGCTCATCGCCATCCTCTGCCACTGGTCGGGGCCGTAGTTTTTCATGCACCCGGACCTGCGGGGGTACCGGTTTGTCGACTCGTGATCGATTCGTCGGCGAGATCATTCCGCGCCAGTCGCGTGGCGTCCAGGGTCCAGGGCCGTCCGTAGGATCGGTGTATGTCCTCCGCCCGCGGTGAACTGGCCGCCTTGGCCGCGGATCGGCTCGCCGGCCGAGCCGTTCTCCCCGACGACCTGGTCGTCGCGGCGGTGCGGGCGGTCGTCGCGGGGCTCGATTCGCCGACGCTGCCGGAACTCGCCGGACTCGGGCACGACGACGCGACCGCGCCCAACCTGTTCGTGCAGGTCGTGGCCGAGCTGGGTATCGAAGTCCCTGCCGACGCGGCGGCGGCCCGCTGGCAGCTGCTTGGCGAGGCGCTGGCCGTCCTGGCGCGTGGCGACGTCTCCGTGAAGGCAGGTGCCACCGCGGTCTGGGAGCTCGATGCGCGGCTCGACTACCCCGGCGCGATGGACGAGATGCGGCGGTGGATCGCGATGCTCGACTCCTGGATCCCCACCGACGTCACACCCGTCAGCTTCTGCGAGGACCAGATCCTCCAACAGGCCCGTGAACTTCTTTCCGGAAACTGGCCGCCCGTCACCCGTTGAGCGGCAAAAACTGTCGTACACATGTTCTAAAATTGGCCGTGTCCAGGGGAGATGCCGCTCGCGTGACGGGGCGGCATCGGCGAAGAGTTCGGACCGGAAGGCGGCTGTCCCATGGCCTACATCACCCTGCCCACGTTCGTCGGCTACAGCGCGAGCACGGGTCCCACGCGGTCGTCGTTCGTGCGGCGCCAGCGGCGGCTGTACGAGGACCCGGCGCGGGCGGCGTTCAACTACTACCGGCGGGCGGCCAACGCGGTGCGGGCCGGGCGAGCGGCGCGGCAGGACGAGGTGGCGATGCGTTCGCTGGTCCACCACGCCGACGACCGCACGCGCCCGCACTACTCGGCCATCGCCGAGGGGTGGCTGCGCTACCTGGGCCGGCGTGACCCGAAGCTGATCGAGGTCGGCCGGGCGCGCGTGCCGCTGGGGGAGCTGGAAGTGGGCCTGAGCCCGCAGCTCGGCCTGCGCAAGAGCAACGGTCAGCGCTACGCGACGTGGCTCTACTTCAAGGAGGAACCGCTCACGCGTGACGCCGCGCAGCTCGCGCTGTGGCTGATCACTCAAGGCCTGTCCGACATCCTGCCGGGCGGCGAGGCGCTGGTCGTCGACGTGCGGCGTGCGAAGGAGTTCACGCTCACGGCGCGCGACCGCGAGCGGCTGCGGCCGTGGGCGCACAGCGAGGCGTCGGCCTTCATGACCCTGTGGAAGGCTGCCTGAGGTGACGATCGGTGACCTGGCGGCCCGGCTGCGCTCGGTCACCGATCCTGCAGGCCACGGCCTTGGAACACACCCACTCGGGTGACGCATTTGGCACTGGGCGGCCGTGGACTGGACAATCTCGCCCCCGGACACGAAGCTTTCGACAGTTTTGAGCCGGCCGATGACTTCGAGGTCGATAAGTGAACGCAGCAGCCTGGGAGCCACTCTCGAGAGTGGCCGACGAGCCCGCTTGGTACTGGGTCTACAACAAGCTCGGCTTCTGGCCGAGCACTTTCGCGCACGACTGGCCCGGCTTCCGAGAGCCCACGCCGTCGCGTACGTGGGATCTGTCGGCGGGTGATTTCGACCGCGCGTCGGCGGAGTTCCGGCTCGGCCCGTACGCGGTGGAGGAGCCCGACCTCGCGCGGATCGTGCTGACGGCGCTGAAGGAGAGAGTGCGGGAGGACGAGTGGCTGTGGGTGCTGCACTGGCAGCACCAGTCGTTCAAGTTCTGGCCGCACCGCATGCCCGAGGGCGCGGCGTGGCCCGTGCCCGTGTTCCCGCGCGGCGACTACCACCTGTTCCTCGCCGAGGACTTCAGCTTCGGCACGCTCGGGCACCCGTGGGAACGCACGCTGTGCGCGTTCGGTGATCGGCTGATGCCCGCCGTGGAGAAGTACGGCCAGGGCGTGCTCACCAAGGTCCTGCGCCGCGACGGCCGCCCCAGCGCCCTGGCGCGCTGACCGCCCGTCCCGCCTGGGGAACCGCCCGTCGCGGCGGGCCGACCGGCGCATCGGCGCAGCTTGTGGCGCTGCTACCGTTCGCGACGTGTACGAATACCACGGCTGGGTGACCATCGCGGCGACCACGAGCGGCGACGATGACGCTGCTCTGCTGGAGCGCCTGGTCGATCGCGTCCACCGAGCCGTGCGCGACGCCGGCACGCTGGACCTCGTCGACCTCCGCTGGAGCGCGGGCATGCCGATGCTGCACCTCGGCGGCCTCGACAAGCACGGCGGCGCGATCGCGCCCGAGCTGCTGGAGACGTTCACGCGCGTCGGCGAGCTGGCGCCCGGCTCATACGGGCTACTGCACGTCTGGGATGACCAGGATCCCGACCACGACAACGAATTCCGCGTGTTCCGCATGGCGCGCGGCCTCGTGACCGAGTTCCGCGACGAGCACCTCACGCCGGTCGCCCCGACCGTGCTGGACGTGTACGAGCTCTAGACAACGCACGAACGGCCCCTCGCGCTTGTGGCGCGAAGGGGCCGTTCGCTTTTTCTGCCCGCGGGAGGGCGTTCTTGGTGGGACGCCGTCAGTGGTGGTGGTTCGGCGTCTGCGGGCGGCTGCCCGGCTCCTGGTGCGGCGGCTTCTGGTCCGTGCCCGGGAACACCGGGGCGGGCAGGTTCGCCGCCTCGTAGCGCGACAGCGTGAGCGGGCCCGAGGTGTCGGGCAGCGTCGGCGGCTGCGCCTTGTGGTCGTTGAAGCGGAACGCCGAGGTCATGTCACCGAAGGTCTTGCGGCGCCAGTCGGAGATGTTCGTCTCCTTCACGCCGGTGACCTGCTCGAGGAACTGCAGCGTCGACGTGTGGTCGAACGGCTCGCTGCACACCCAGCCACCCGCGGTCCAGGGCGAGATCACGATCGCCGGCACGCGGTAGCCCGCGCCGACCGGGAGGCCGTTGCCCTTGGTGCCGCCGTGGGAGGTGCCGTTCACGAACTCGTGCGGGGTGCCGGCGGGCGGGATCGGCGGGACGACGTGGTCGAAAAGGCCGTCGTTCTCGTCGTAGTTGAGGATGAACGCGGTCTTGGCCCACACGTCCGGATTGGACGCGATGGCGTCGATCTTCGAGGCGACGAACGCCGCGCCCTCGGCGGGCGTGTAGTTCGGGTGCTCCGAAGCCGTGGAGGTGCAGATGATCCACGAGACGGTGGGCAGCTTGTCGTTGCGCGCGTCGTACTCGAACTGGCCCTCGGGGCGATGGGTCAGGCCGTTGACGGCGAGCGGCGAGTCGGCCGGCGCGTTCTTGAAGTTGGCGAAGTTCTCGAGCATGTTGCAGCCGTAGGTGTCGCTCTGCTCGTAGACCTTCCAGCTCACGCCCGCGGCCTGGAGGCGCTCCGCGTACGTGGTCCAGGTGTAGCCGCCGGTGGGGGCGGTGTTTTCGAGGATGGGGCCGCCGTTGACGCCGTCGGGGTCGATGGTGCCGGTCATCCAGTACATGCGGTTCGGCCAGGTGGGGCCGAGCACCGAGCAGTGGTAGGCGTCGCACACCGTGAAGGCCTCGGCGAGCGCGAACTGGAACGGCAGGTCGGCGCGCGTGTGGTAGCCCATCACGTACGGGCCGTTCTTGCCGTCGGCCTTGCGGTGCGCCGGCAGCCAGCTGTCCATCTTGCCCCCGTTGAGGGCGTCGTGCTGGACCTGCCAGGCGTGGGAGGTCGACGGGATCTTCTGGGCGTTGGTGGCGTGCGTGTCGAGGTGGAACGGCAGCGCGTAGCCGGCGGCGTTCTCGGCGTCGGGCTGGTAGAACACGGACTTCCCGTTGGGCAGCTTCTTGGCGTGCGGGTCACCGAACCCGCGGACGCCGCGCATGGTGCCGAAGTAGTGGTCGAACGACCGGTTTTCCTGCATCAGCAGCACGACGTGCTCGATGTCCTTGATCGAGCCGTGCTTGGGCGCTCCCTGGGCAAGCGCCTTCTGCACGCTGGGCGGAAGGAGCGTGGCCGCGGCAGCGGCGGCGGCAGCCCCGGCGGTGGATCCGAGAAGACGGCGACGAGTCAGTTCGGTCATGGCTGACACCCTGCTGCCACTCCGTCACCCAAAAAGGTGGTTATCTCAGAACGAGTGACTAACACATGATGAAAACAACTTCCGAACTACCCACAACCCCCGAACCGCCCTGTTCCCGCTGGTAAACGCATTAGGCCACCCGGCGGTTGCTCTCGCCCCTCCGCGCTGCCTTGCCTCCCGCTAGCCCACCCCTAACCCTCCGCTTGCCTTCGGCGCACTCCTCGGGCCTCGTTCTGCAGGAGCCGCGTCACCTGCGTGGGCTATTTGCGGGTACCGCTGGGACGCACCCCGATCATCGATTGTCACGACGGTCCGGATCGGCTTGTCAAGGCGGGAAAGCGTGCCTTGACAAGCCGATCCAGCCCGTGTGGGAGCTGCGGATCGAGATGCAGGGAGGAGCCTAGGTGCCGTCGCCCCTGCGCTGCCGGCCTTCTGCTGGCGAGATGGCAGTCGCCGCCGGTCGAGAGATCGCTCGGCCCCTGCGCTCAGCCCGCGTGCCTCCCCGCCGGCCGCTGAGCCCACTCAGCCAGACACCGTCACCCGCACCTCACCACCGCGGTTCTCTCCCCGGGACACTCCGGCCGCGCAGCGCGCCTCGCCCGAATCTCACCAACGCAGCTAGCCGGACCACCCACCTCGGCCGCGCGAACAACGATCACCCCGCAACTCGCCGCGGGCGCTCGTCTCACTACTCACCTCGGCCGCGCAGCGCCGGCTCAGCCGCACCACACCAACGCAGCTGTCTCACCGCTCAACTCGGCCGCGCAGCACGCCTCACCGGCACCGCACCACCGCGGTTCTCTCACCGGAAGGGTTCACCCGCGCAGCGCGGGCTCACCCGCACCTCAGCACCGCGGTTCTCTCACCGACCAACTCACCCGAGCACAACGGCTCACCCGCAACTCGCCCTGGGAGCTCGTCTCCCCACTCAACTCGGCCGCGCAGCGCGTCTCACCCGCACCTCAACAACGCAGCTGTCCCACCGCTCAACTCGGCCGCGCAGCGCGTCTCACCCGCAACTCGCCAACGCATCTGTCCCACCACTCAACTCGGCCGCGCAGCGCGTCTCACCCGCAACTCGCCAACGCAGCTGCCTCACCACTCAACTCGGCCGCGCAGCGCGTCTCACCGGCACCTCAACAACGCATCTGTCCCACCACGAGCACTGCGCCCCGCGCAGTAGCTCCCCCAACCCAACCATGCAGGAATCGTCACCGATGGCACCGCGGGGGTCCGGGGGCTCGGCCCCCGGGAGATATGGCGAGGGCCACCGCGTCTGCGCATTCCGCAGACACAGTGGCCCCTGGACCGAGCGGATGACGGGATTCGAACCCGCGACCCTCACCTTGGCAAGGTGATGCGCTACCAGCTGCGCTACATCCGCGTTGACCGCTTGTTGCTCGGTGTTGTCGTAACTCTATACCGAGGGATGAGAGCCACTTTCGGGGGGTCCACCTTGTCCGAGTCCGGCCTGTGACGTGCTTCGACTTGGTGCTTCGTTGTCACATCGGGCGTACAAGGGGTGACGACGGGCTTTTCGCTCCGTATGGTGTCCCCATTCGACCGAGTGGTGAGTCCTTCGGGGGAGGAGGTGCCTTGCCGGATGACCGAGCTGGGCACGGCGCCGCCACCAGCGGCCTCGGAATCCGACGAGAAGGCACTTCTTCAGCGGCTCCGCAATGGGGAAGATGCCGCGTTCGGGGAGCTGTTCGAGCTCCACGCGGCGGCCGTGCGGAGATTGGCGCAGAGCCTCGCGTCCGACAGTTCCGAGGCCGAGGACATCACGGCCGAGACGTTCTTCCGGGTTCTGCAGGCGCTGCGGCGCGGCGCGGGCCCGCGTGACTATGTCCGCGCGTATCTCCTGACTGTCGCCCGCCGGGTGTCGTGGGAGTGGCACGGGGCGCGCCGCGACGTGCCGGTGACCGACGACGAGCTGACGTTCCGCGCCGGCGCGGGCGCCGACACCAACGCGCGCACTGCCGAGCACACGCTGATCACCAGGGCGTTCACGAGTCTGCCCGAGCGTTGGCGCACAGTGTTGTGGCAGACCGAGGTCGAGGGCGAGCAGCCCGCCATGGTCGCGCCGCACTTCGGGCTTTCGGCCAACGCGACGGCGGCGCTCGCCCGTCGCGCGCGCCAAGGGCTGCGGGCGGCGTACCTGCAGGCGCACCTTTCGGTGAACCGCGGGCCGGGGACGTGTCGTTCGGTCGTCGAGAAGATGGGCGGCTTCACGGCGGGCAGCGTCACGGGCGCCGAGGCGGAGCGGATCAAGGCGCACCTGCTGGGGTGCGCGTCCTGCCGCGCGACGCAGGACGAGCTGCGCGACGTCTGTTCGTCGCTGCGCGCGCACGCCGAGGTGATCGTGGTCGCGGTGCCCGCGCTGGTGGGCATCGGCAAGGCAGCCGGTGTGTCGGGGGTCGTCACCACTTTGAAGAGCGTGCTGTTCGGCTCGAAGGTGAAGGTGGGTCTCGCGCTCGCGTCGACGGCCGCCGCGGGCGTCGCGGGGTTCACGACCGGTCCGCTCGTGTTCGGTTCTCACCCGGTGCAGGACGTCGGCCTCCAGGGTGGCGCGCCGGAGCTGGCGTTGCAGCCGCCCGCGCCGCCGGCTCAGCAGCCGCCTCCGCAGGTGCAGCACGGGCCGCGCGTGGCGACCGGCCAGTTGCACGGTGCCGCGCGCCCGCAGCAACCGTCGGCCCACACCGTCGGTTCGCACCTGGGCACCAACGACATGCCCAAGCTCCCGGCCGGGCCTGGCGCCGGGCAGTCGTCCGACGGTTCGGCCCGCGTCGACCTCCCCGTCGGCAGCCAGTCGCATTCCCCGATGTCGAGCCAGAACTCCACGGACACCACCGCTTCCACGGACTCGCGCGCCGACACCGACCCGGACCTGACGTCGGGCGCCCCGTGCGACGACCCGACGATCGACGGCCCTTTCAGCACCACGAGGACCTCGTACCCGCCATCGTTCGTGCCGCCGCCGACGGTCACGTACGTGCCCCCGCCCGAGACCTACCTCCCGCCGACGGTCACGACCACGCCGGCGCCGGGCGACACCGTCCCGGAGAAGCCCGAATCGTCCTCGAAGTCCGCTCCGACCAAGTCCACGCAGTCCGAGACCCGGTCCGAAACGGATCCGACTTCCCAAGACTCGGGAGACGTGACCCCGTCGGATGTCACCGGTTCGGCCGATTCCGATTCACCGTCGGCTCCCTGAGCAGCGGAAACCGGGCAAACCTCGCGCCACGCTCCGTGATCACCTCGCGCTGACGGGCGCCGTCACGGTAACGTTGACCGACTCGAGCGTCGCCCGGGAGGCAACAGGATGAACCGGCTGGTACGCGGTGAAGACGGCCGCGACTGGGTGGTCCGAGCCCAGATGGAGTGGCGTGCACCCGCCACCGCGGACGATTTCGAACACGACGTGGCCGGCAGCTACACGCCGGGCATCGCCATGCTCTTGGTCACCGCTTTCTTGGCTGTGGTGCTGGTGATCTGGACGCCGGACCAGGTGCGCGTGCCGGCGTGGGTGTTCCTCGCGATCCTGCTGGTGCTGCTGTTCTTCCCGTTGCGCTGGATCCTGCGCCGGCCGTGGACGGTCGTCGCCGAGACCGAGGGCGACGTGGCGGGCGACCGGCCCTCGGAGCGCTGGGTCGGCACGATCCGGGGCATGTTCACGGTGTCGGGCGAGGTCAAGCGGATCACGAAGACGATCCAGAAGCACTCGCTGCCTGATTTCGACGGACCCCTGCACCCTGTCGAATAAGGCTGCCGAATAGGGCTGTCGAATAACGGCACCTGGCCGATTCGGGCAACGCGAGCAAGACTGGTGCCATGCCCGAGCTGCCCGAGGTCGAAGCACTCGCCCACCACCTGCGCGAACACGCCGTGGGCGCCACGGTGTTCCGGCTCGACGTCGCCTCGCTCAGCGTCCTGAAGACGGCCGTGCCGCCCTACACCGAGCTGCACGGGCGCGAAATCACCGGCGCCACCCGCCACGGCAAGCACCTCGACGTGGTCCTCGGCGACCTGCACCTCGTCGTCCACCTCGCGCGCGCCGGCTGGCTGCGCTGGTCCGACCAGCTTTCGCCCACGCCGTTGAAGCCGGGCAAGGGCCCGATCTCGCTGCGCGTGCACCTCAACGCCGCGGCCGGTCCGGGCTTCGACCTCACCGAGGCCGGTACGAAGAAGGGCCTCGCCGTCTGGATCGTCCACGACCCGAGCGAGATCCCCAGCGTCGCGCGCCTCGGCCCCGACGCGCTGTCGCTCGACGCGTCGCAGCTGCGTGAGCTCTTCGCCGGCAAGGGCACGCGGCTCAAGTGGGCGCTCACCGACCAGTCGCTCATCGCCGGCATCGGCAACGCCTACTCCGACGAGATCATGCACAAGGCCAAGCTCTCCCCGTACGCCACCGTCGGCAAGCTCGACGAGGGCGCGCTGGAGACGCTGGCCGCCGCCATCCACGACATCGAGTCCGACGCCGTGCAGCGCTCCGTCGGCCAGAAAGCCGCGATGCTCAAGGGCGAGAAGCGCTCGGGCCTGCGCGTGCACGCCCGCACCGGCCTGCCCTGCCCGGTCTGCGGCGACACCATCCGCGAGATCTCGTTCGCCGACAAGTCCTTCCAGTACTGCCCCACCTGCCAGACGGGCGGCAAACCCCTGGCCGACCGCCGGATGTCGCGGCTGCTCAAGTAACGCCGGGCCCGGGCTCCGCGAACCTCCGCACGACGGGTCCGTTCGCGCCGTGAGAGCGCTGGGCCGAACGGGGAAAAACCACTCCGTCGGCCGTCGCAGGGAGTGACCATGTGGCCCTGGCACGCCGCTCGGTAGGGTTCAACCACCCTCGGTCGTCACAACTGGACAGAAAGTGGGGAGCAAGCCTTGCACCCGGTCGGTCGAGCGCAGAGCATGGACGTCGTGTCCGCCTTCCCCCTCGCGCAGGTCGTCCCGTGGACGCTGGCCGGTGTGCTCGCGGTCATCGTTCTCGTGCTGCTCTTCAAGGTGCGCCGGCCCAAAGGCGTGATCCAGGACGCCGTGCTGCAGGCCGTGCACCGGATGTCGAAGGCCACGCCGAACCTGCGCGCCGGTCTCGACGAGGAGGCCGCCAACCGGATGACGGCCGAGCTGCTCGAAGTGCTCGACTGCCTCGCCGTGGGGATCACCGACAGTGAGGGCACGCTCCTGTCCTGGGCCGGCGAGGCCACGGACCACTACCTCGACCTCGTCGACGACATCGGCACCGCGCTGCGCAAGCACCGTCGCGCCGTGGCCGACCACAACCGCATGCCATGCAACCACCGCGGTACCTGCAAGATGAAAACCGCCGCCATCGTGCCGATCCTGGTCGAGGGCACGGCGGAGGCCACGCTGATCGTCGTCGGGCGCACGCGCGGCAAGCTCGTGCAGATGGCCGAGGCCGTGGCGCAGTTCGTGTGCACGCAGTTCGAGCTGGCGCGCCTCGAGGAGTCGCGCAACCAGCTGAACCAGGCCGAGATCAAGGCCCTGCGCGCGCAGATCTCGCCGCACTTCGTCTACAACGCGCTGAACACGATCTCCGCGCTCATCCGCACGGACCCCGAAGAGGCGCGCGAACTGCTTCAGGACTTCGCCGACTTCACGCGCTACTCGTTCCGCACCTCCGGCATGTACACCACGCTCGCCGAGGAGCTGCGCAACATCGACCGCTACCTCACGATCGAGAACGCCCGCTTCGGCGGCCGGCTCGAGGTGCGGATGAAGATCGCGCCCGAGGTGCTGAGCGTGGTCGTGCCGTTCCTGATCATCCAGCCGCTGGTGGAAAACGCGGTGAAACACGGCCTGGCGAGCAAGCCCAGCGGCGGCTGCGTCACGGTGATCGCGCAGGACTACGGCACCGAGGCCCTGATCAGCGTCGAGGACGACGGCATCGGCATGGACCCGCGCGCCCTCACCGACCTGAAGAACGCGCACCGCACCGGCGCCCACGTCGGCCTCGGCAACATCAACCAGCGGATGCGCCAGGTGTTCGGCGAGGACTATGCGCTCACCGTCGACACCGCGCCCGGTGCCGGCATGAAGGTGACGCTGCGCGTGCCGAAGTTCAAGCTCGGCGTCCGCCCGAACATGCCCGACTACTCGGCCGACGTGCCGTCGCAGGGCGGCCCCGAGGACACCGAGGTCGAGCACAACGGTGTGAACGGATCGCGTTCGGGCATGCTGCCCGCCCTCTGACATGGCTAGCCTGGCGGCATGAGCGTTACCGAGAAGCTGACGTCCCGCCTGCCCGTGCTCGGCGACCGCGTCGAGCGCAAGGACGTGGTCGCGGTGGTGAAGCTGCACGGCGTGATCACGCCTTCGCCTTCGCCGCTGGCGCGCGGCTCGATCAACCTTGCGACCGTCGAGTCGGCGCTGACCAGGGCGTTCGGCCACGACCGGCTCAAGGCGGTGGCGCTGCTGATCAACTCGCCGGGTGGCGCGCCGACGCAGTCGAGCCTGGTCGCGGAGCGCATCCGCCAGCTGGCCGACGAGAAGAAGGTGCCCGTACTCGCCTTCGCCGAGGACGTCGCGGCGTCCGGCGGCTACTGGCTCGCGTGCGCGGCCGACGAGATCTTCGCCCACCGCACGTCGATGGTCGGCTCCATCGGCGTGATCAGCGGCGGCTTCGGGTTCACGGGCCTGCTGGAGCGCTTCGGCATCGAGCGCAGGCTGCACACGGCGGGCGCGAACAAGTCGCGCCTCGACCCGTTCAGCCCGGAGAAGCCCGAGGACGTCGAGTGGCTGAAGAAGATGCACAGCCAGCTCCACGAGCTGTTCGTCGACTGGGTCAAGGAGCGCCGCGGCAGCCGGCTCGCCGACACCGAGGACCTGTTCACCGGCGACGTCTGGCTCGGGCAGAAGGCGCTCGACCTCGGCCTGATCGACGGACTCGGCTCGCTGCGCCAGATCGTCACCGAGCGGTACCCGGACGCCGAGATCTCGGTGGCGGAGCCGAAGAAGCCGCTGCTGGCCCGGCTCGGCATCGGCGCGCCCGCGGCGGCGAGCGCCGTGCTCGACGCGGTGACCACCAAAGCCGCGTGGTCCCGCTTCGGTTTGTGATCTCCGGACACCCGTGCGCGTCCGGCACTCGCCCGGTTGGCCGCACCGTCGTACGGCACCGTGCCGCGCCCGTGACCAGGAATGGGGCAAAGGGGGCGTCGGGTTTCCCCGACGGGCGGATGAGCCGGACGGGGCTGGACATTGCACTCGGCAATGGGCAGGATGCGTCTCACTGTGAGTGCTCATGAAGACACCCGGAAGCTCATCGTCTTGGCGGTGGACGACGAGCTCAACGGGCTTGACGAACTGACCCACGGCCTGAAGAACAACCCGCACATCCACCGCGTCTTCAAGGCGTCGGACGCTTCCGACGCGCTGCGGTTGTTCTCCCACGACGACCCCGAGCTCATCGCCCGGCGCGCGCAGGGCCTGCCGACGGTCGACGCCGTGTTCGCCGACATCGACATGCCCGGCCTGTCCGGCATGGAGATGTCGCGCGTGATCGCGGCGATGAACCCGTCGCCGATCCTGGTGTTCGTCACGGGCCACGCCGAGGAAGCCGTGAACGCGTTCGACCTCGGCGCCGTCGACTACGTGCTCAAGCCGTTTCAGCAGGATCGCCTCGACCGGTCCGTCTCGCGCGTGCGCGAGAAGCTGGCCGCGGCCGCCTCGCCGCCGCCCGGGCAGCGCGCGGGCGAGCCGGTGAAGAACGACGACGAGGTGATCCCCGTCGAGCTCGCCGGCACCACCAAGCTCATCCCGCGCTCGTCGGTGCGCTGGGTGGAGGCCCAAGGCGACTACGCCCGGCTGTTCACCACCGAGGGCAGCCACCTGGTGCGCATCCCGCTGGCCCAGCTCGAGGAACGCTGGGAGAAGGCCGGGTTCGTGCGCATCCACCGCTCGTTCCTGGTCGCGTTGCCGTTGATCACGGAGCTGCGCATGGGCCAGGGCGGCTACCAGGTCGTGATCGGCAACGAGGAGAAGGTGCTGCCGGTCAGCCGCCGGCACACGCGGGCGCTGAAGGACCGGCTCGTCGGCTCCGGTCGCGGCGGCTGAGCCCGTGTCCGTGCCCGACGATCCGTACCACCGCCTGGCCAACGGCGTCCGCGAACCGGACCCGACGCTGGGTCGCGTGCCCGAGGACAGCGCGGTCGTGGAGCCGGTGCCGCCGGCGCCCGAGCCGCTGCGCCCGGCCGAGCCCGCGCACGAGAAGCCGAAGCGGCAGCGCGTGGTGCTGGCCGACCCGCGCCAGTCGGCGGGCCGGATGCGCGCGCGCGTCGAGCTGGAGGAGCAGACCAGCTGGGGAAAGCTGCTGGTCCGCGACCTGGTGAAGGTGCAGCTGCGCACTGCCGTGCTGCTGGCGTTGCTCGTGCTGCTGGTGCTCGGCGCGATGCCGGTGTTGTTCTACCTGCTGCCCGCCGTCGCGCGGTTCACGGTGATCGGCATCCCGATCCCGTGGCTCGTGCTCGGGCTGCTGCCGTTCCCGTTCCTGTTCGCGGTGGGCCTTTGGTACAACCGGCTCGCCGAGCGCCACGAGCGCGACTTCGTGGACATGATCGAAAACTGACCGCCTCGGACGGGAAAGCCCCGGTGGCGGGGCATCACCTGGCCGCGGGCTCGTGCGAGGATTCCAGCCGTGCAGCTGAACCCGTGGGCGTTGACCGGCATCGTGCTGGTCGCCCTCGCGACGTACTACCTCGGGTACCGCTCCTCGCGTTCGGCAACCAGCACACACGACTTCCTCGTCGCCAGGCGAACGGTCCGCTCGCGCCGCAACGCCGCGGCCATCTCGGGTGAGTACCTGTCGGCGGCGTCGTTCCTGGGCGTCGCGGGCATCGTGCTCAAGGAAGGCGCCGACGCCACCTGGTACCCGATCGGCTTCACCGCCGGCTACCTCGCGCTGATGCTGTTCGTCGCCGCGCCGCTGCGCCGCTCGGGCGCGTACACGCTGCCGGACTTCGTGGAAATGCGCCTCGGTTCGCTGGGGCTGCGCCGCTTCGCGACGGCTTTCGTGGTGTTCATCGGGATCCTTTACATGGTCCCGCAGCTGCAGGGCGCGGGGCTCACGCTCGCGTCGATCCTGCCCGTGCCCGCGTGGGTGGGCGCGGTCGTGGTCACGGTGCTGGTCAGCATCAACGTGATCGCCGGCGGCATGCGCGCGATCACGGTG
This sequence comes from Amycolatopsis sp. NPDC005232, assembly GCF_040607795.1. Classification (NCBI taxonomy): domain Bacteria; kingdom Bacillati; phylum Actinomycetota; class Actinomycetes; order Pseudonocardiales; family Pseudonocardiaceae; genus Amycolatopsis; species Amycolatopsis sp. NPDC005232. Next base: position 714,295 of record NZ_JBEXHL010000002.1, read on the forward strand.
GTCCAGGCCTTCCAGTACTGGCTCAAGCTGTTCGCGATCTCCGTGCCGACTTTCTTGCTGTGCATGGTGTTCTTCTCCGGCGGCGGCCCCGGCGGCGTGCGCGCGCTCGGCTCGCCCGCCCCGCCCGTGTTCCCGCAGGACACCACGGTTTCAGTGCAGACCGACGTGACGGTGAACGTCACCACCGAGACCTACTTCTACGCCGACGGCCGCATCGACGACGGCCCCGCGCGCGGCGTGGCGCGGTGGTCACCGCTGATCCCGCACACGGTCGAGAAGGGCACCACGCTCAAGTTCGCCGCGGGCACACCGGTGCCGGTGATCAGCGACGCGCCCGCGACCAACGACGCGTGGCTGCACCCGGCGTCCGGCAAGATCACCGACCTGCTGCAGACGTACTCGCTGATCTTCGCGCTGTTCCTCGGCACCATGGGCCTGCCCCACGTGCTGGTGCGCTTCTACACCAACCCCGACGGCAAGGCCGCACGCCGCACGACCGTCCACGTGCTGTTACTTCTCGGGTTGTTCTACCTGTTCCCGACGATGCTGGGCGCGCTGTCGCGAATGTACGTGCCGCAGCTGCTCGTCACCGGCAACACCGACGCGGCCGTGCTGATGTTGCCGACGGCGATGGTGCCGGGGATCGCGGGCCAGATCCTCGCGGCGATCGTGGCGGCGGGCGCGTTCGCGGCGTTCCTGTCGAGCTCGTCGGGGCTGCTGGTGAGTGTGGCCGGCGTGGTGTCCACGGACCTGCTTCCGGGGCGCGTCAAGGATTTCAAGGTGGGCACGGCCATCGTCGCGCTGTGTCCGCTCGGCCTGGCGTTCCTGCTGCGCACGGAGGACATCTCGCTGTCGATCGGGCTGACGTTCGCTTTGGCGGCCTCGACGTTCAGCCCCCTGCTGCTGCTCGGCATCTGGTGGCGCAAGCTCAGCTGGCCGGGCGCGCTGGCGGGCATGCTCGTCGGCGGCGGGCTGGTGCTGGCGGCGCTGGGCGTCGACATCGCGGCGGGCTACGCGAGTTTCGAAGCGCCGTGGTTCACGAGCCAGCCGGGTCTGATCTCGGTGCCGGCGGCGTTCCTCACGACGTACGTGGTCAGCCGCCTGACCCGCTACGGGCGCCCGGAGCTGGTCAACGACATCATGCTGCGGCTGCACGCCCCCGACCCGCTCGGCCTCATGAACGACCGGGCCGTCGCGCGGTTCGGCCAGGCGGAGGACAAGGCCCGCGCCGGGCGAGGCCGGCACCGTAAGTAGGTCACGCGGCGTCACGGCCTATTCACCCGATTCGACGAGGTCGCATCAGCCTTTCCGGGGCGGAAGATCTTCGTGTTGGTCGTGTCGGTGTTTTCAGGTCGTTGTCGGGAAGGGGCGCCGTGGAACGCACCGAAGCGGACGTCGACTGGGAGCACGTACAGGCGACACCCGAGTTCCAGCAGCTGCGCCGGCGTCGGCGCCGGTTCGTGTTCCCGATGTCGGCGGCGTTCCTGGCCTGGTACCTGCTCTACGTGCTCCTCGCCGACTACGTGCACGCGTTCATGAGCGCGCGCCTGTGGGGCAACATCACCGTGGGTTTGGTGCTGGGCCTGGCGCAGTTCTTGACGACGTTCGTCGTCACGGCGTTGTATGTGCGCTTCGCGAACCGCAAGCTGGATCCCCTGGCCGCAGAGCTGCGCGCCGAGTACGGGGGCTAGCGTCTGGTTCCTCACACGCGTACAACGCCTGGACATGGGAGCATGGCACTGTGGTGAGCCCCGCTGAACTGCCGACCGCCGAGGTCCGTGACCTGCCGAAGGACGGCGTGCCCCTGCTGGACGTCCGCGAGGACGACGAGTGGGCCGCCGGCCACGCGCCCGGCGCCGTGCACATCCCCCTCGGCCAGCTGCCCGCGCGGGTCGACGAGCTCGCCGAGCTCCCCGACGACCAGCCCGTCTACGTCATCTGCCGCAGCGGCGGCCGCTCCGCCCGCGCCACCGCCTGGCTCAACGCCAGCGGCTGGGACGCGGTCAACGTCGCCGGCGGCATGGGCGCGTGGGCCCGCGAGGGCCGCCCCATGGTGAGCGAAAACGTGGGCGCCGAACCCGAGGTCATCTGACGGATGCACCCAGCCCAGCCCCCCGTCCCCCCGGGATCCGCGCACCCCGCGGGTCCTCAGGGCGGCGCGGGCTGGCCCCAGTACCCGCCTTGGCAGGGTGAGTCTTCTCCCGACGGCTGGGTGCCGGGATTTGGTGCGCCGCCGGCTAGTGGTCCTGATTCAGCCGCGGGCGGCTCGGACCCGCACGCCGCCTCGCACAACGGGGTGCCTCACTCCGCCCCAGGTGGCGCTGGTCCTGCTTCTTCGCCCTCGGCCGGCCCGGCCCATGCCGGCGGGTACTCGCAGGTGGGCTACCCGGCGAAGGCCGGTCCACACCCCGGCGCCTATCCAGCCGGGGCCGGTCAACAGCCGGGATTCGCCGCACCTGCGCAGCAAAGCGGTGCCCAAGCGCAGTACCCGCCGTTCGCTGCCGCCGCCCGACCGTTCACCGCCGCCTCGCAGGGCCAGGTGCAGCGAACCGCGCCGGAGTACCCCTCCACTCCGCGGCAACGTCCACGCCTGAAGTGGGTCGCCTCGCCCCCACCCGGTTCGGTGATCCGGCGGCGCGCCGTGGCGACCACGCCGTACACCGGCCCTCCGTCCTACCCGGTCCCGCCGCGCTGGGGCTTCCCGAACCTCGTCTGGCGCCGCCCGACGACCGTGCCCGGCACGGCGTCCGGCGCGGTGCGCGCGATCGACCGCATCCCGGTCCTGGCGCAGAGCCTCAACACCATCCTGTGGACGTTCGTGTTCCTCGCCCTCGCCGCGGCGGGGTCGGAGATCTGGCGCTACGTCCTGCTGGTGCAGAGCCGCGACTCCGCGCTGAGCACGTCGGTGGTCGGGTTCTCCGACGCGTTCGTGGTCACCGCAGGCCTGCTCACCACGATCCTTTCGCTGCTCCCGGCGGGCCTGGCCGTGTGGTGGCTGCTCGTCGCCCGCCACGCCGCCGCCGACGAGGCCGGCGTCGAGCCCGCGCGTCCGGTGTGGCAGGTGCTCGTCGGTGTGCTCGTGCCGGTGGCGAACCTGCCCATGGCGCTGTCCGTGGTGAGCGAGCTGGAACACGCCGTCCTCCGCCGCCCCCGCGACGAACGCCCCAAGCCCTCCCGCCTCGTCCTCATCTGGTGGGGCACCTGGGTGGCCAACTGGGTGCTCCTCGCGGTCACGATCATCTGGCGCCTGCGCCCGGGCGTCCAGGCGATGGCGGACAGCGTCGTCCTCGTCGCCCTCACCGACCTCACGGCCGCCGCCCTCGCGATCGCCACGGCTCTCGTCATCCGCCGCTTCTCCGACCTCCTGATGCCCATCGCCCCCGGCCGCCTGCGCACGCTGCGCGTGCTCAAGGTCGACGGCGCCCCGGAACCGGAGCTGCGCAACGCCCGCCCGGTCGGGGCTGCTCGCTGAGCCTCGCTGGGCCTCAGCCCCCGCGCGGGTTTGCTGCTGCGCTTGTTGTCCGACCGCCGACGCTGCCCGGTGAGCTTCAGCCGAGCGCCGGTTCGAGCTGCCCGAACGCCTTCGTCGCCGCCTCACGCACCTTGGCGACCAGATCCTCGTCGCCGGCGTAGGTGAGGTCCCAGACCTCGTCGAAGAGCAGCCTCAGCACCGAAGTCAGGTGCGCCGCCGCCGTGCGCGCGAGGATGTCGCTGCCGGGGGCCTCGCGTTCCAGCAGGGTGGCGACGAGCTGCTGCTCCCGGTCGAGGTGCATCTGCGTGAGCGCGGCCATGAGCGTCACGCTGGCCCGCACCATCCCGACGAACTCGATCCCCGCGAACCCCAGCAGAGCAGTCCGCTCTTCGAGTGCTGCGAAGTACCCGTCGCGCACCGCCGCGAACGGCGGGCTCGACGGAGCCTGCTGCACCAGCTTCGCCGGCCAGTCGACGAAGTCGTTGCGGATGTCGAAGACCAGGTCCTCCTTGCGCCCGAAGTGGTTGGTCACGGTCATCTTCGCGACGCGCGCCGCCTCCGCGACCTCGGCGATCGTCACCCCCTCGAACCCTCGCGCGATGAACAGCCGCGTCGCCGCGTGCGAGATGTTCTGCCTGGTCTCAAGCTTCTTCTGTTCCCTGAGGCTCACCCGGCCAGCATACTAGGTCCGACCTATATTTGTGCTTGACCCAGCGAATCGGCGAGACCTAATCTTAGGTCCGACCTAATCAACTTCGAAGGGACACCGATGACCCTGCGCCTGCTCGCCGTCCACGCCCATCCCGACGACGAATCCAGCAAGGGCGCCGCCACCCTCGCCCGCTACGCCGCGGAAAGCGTCGACGTCCTCGTGGCCACCTGCACCGGCGGCGAACGCGGCGATGTGCTCAACCCGGCGCTGAACACCCCGGCCATCCACAGGGACCTCCCCGCCATCCGCAGACGCGAGATGGCTGCCGCCGCGGAGATTCTCGGTGTGCGCCAAAGGTTCCTGGGCCACGTCGACTCCGGCCTCGACCAGCCGTTACCCGAAGGCTGCTTCGCGAAACTGTCCATTGAGGACGCCGCCAAGCCCCTTGCAGACCTGCTCCGCGAATTCCGTCCACAGGTCGTGATCACCTACGACGAGACCGGCGGTTATCCACACCCCGACCACATCCGGACCCACGAAGTCACCCGCGCCGCCTTCGCCGCGACCGAGGGCGGCGCCCCGCGCAAGCTCTACTACCAGGCCACTCTCAGCCGCGCGTGGTTCCAGGCCATGCACGACGCCACACTCGCCGCCGGCCTCGAGTCACAGATGGGCCCGGTGCTCGACGAGCTCCCGCCCGACCGCCTTCGCGCCACCACGAGGATCCGCTGCGAGCAGTACTTTGACACCCGCGACCGCGCCCTCAAAGCCCACGCCACCCAGGCCGACCCGGCCCACCCGTTCTTCCACCACTCCCGCGACGTCGAACGCGCCGCCTGGCCCTGGGAGGAGTACCACCTCGTCGGCGCCACCCCGGACACCCACGAAGACGACCTCTTCGCCGGCCTCCGCTGACCCGATCGACCAGCAAGAACCCAGCGTGGTCAGCAAGAACCGGTCAAACCGTCACCGGCAACGTCCTCAACCCCCGGATCACGAACTCCGGCCGCCTCTCCGGCTCGGCCGCCAGCCGCAACCCCGGCAGCCGTGCGGAAAGCGCCGACAACGCCGCCGCGATCTCCACCCGAGCCAACGGGGCCCCCACGCAGTAGTGGATCCCCATCCCGAAACCGAGATGCGCGTTCGGCGAGCGTCCGATGTCCAGCACATCCGGCGAGTCGAACACCCGAGGATCCCGCGCCGCCGCCCCCAGCAGCGCGCCGATCTTCGCGCCGCGCGCCACCGGGTACCCGGCGATCTCCACATCCTCCGTCGCCGTGCGCTCGAACAGCTGCAGCGGCGCGTCGAACCGGATCAGTTCTTCCACAGCCGAGTCGAGCAAACTTGGGTCCGACCCAAGTCGCTCCCATTCGGACCGATAGGTCAGCAGGGCCAGCACGCCGTTGCCGATCACGTTCACCGTCGCCTCGTGCCCTGCCATCAGCAGCAGCACGGCGGTGGCCACGACCTCGTCCGGCGTGAGCTCGCTGGCCACCAAGTCGGCCACGATCCCGCCCGGCGTCCCGCTCACCACCGAGCGCAGGTACGAGACGAAGTCGGCCGCGGCCTGCTCGGCGGCCTCGCGGCCGGCTTCGGGCAGGCCGAACTCGTACATCTTCACGATGGCGTTGCTCCACGCCACCAGACGCGGCCCGTCCTCCACCGGGATGCCGAGCAGCTCCGCGATCACGGCCACCGGCAACGGCTGCGCGAGGTGTTCCAGCAGGTCAGCGCTGCCGTCGGCCGCGATCTTGCCCGCCAGTGTGTCCACCATGGACGAAGCGAGGGCCGCGACCATCGGCTGCAGCCGTTGCACGTGGCCGCGCCCGAACTCGCCCGCGATCACGCGCCGCAGCCGCGTGTGGGCCGGCGGTTCGTTCTCCAGCAAGGAGTTGCGGTGCAGCAGGTTGAACGACGCGAACCGCTCGAGCGGCTGCGCGTCCGTCCAGATCCGGCCCAGCCCGCGGTGGCGCAGCACGGCGGCCGACGCGGCGTGCGAGACCGTGATCGCCAGGTCGAGCCCATCGTGGTGGTGCACCTCGCCCTCGGCGCGCAGCGCGGCGAACGCGGGGTACGGGTCGGCGAGGAAGGCGGGATCGGAAGCGTCGAACACGAGCCGACTCTACTGTGCCGATCGTTACCAATCCGACCACAGTCACGGCCGAATGGCTTCGTAGCAACGGATACGTGCCGCGCGGGGGCCGGCCTGCTTTTGGCCGGATTAGTAACCCGGACGCTTCGGGCGGCCTCCGCTTCGATAGCGTCTGGTCTCGAGCTTTGAGGAGGCTGAAGTGGGTAAAGGCGCGCGGAAGAAGGGTCCCAAGCCGGACCGCAAACCGAAGGTGCGCGACGTTTTCGTCGGGCAGCCCTTCGAAGGTCTGGCCGCGGAGCCGGAGCTGATCGCGTTGCGCGAGTTCGTGCCGTCGGCCACGGCGAAGCTCACGCTCGCCGAAGGCGGCGACGTCACCCTCGGCACCGTGCTGCCCATGGCGGCCGCGGCGTTCGTCCGCTCCGACGGGCAGCGCTACCTCGGGCTGCAGGTGCAGACGCGGTCGTCGGACATCAGCCGCGACCTCGGCCGGTCGCTGCGCTGGGTGCTCGACGCGAAGCCGGGCGACGTCCTGTCCGTGCCGGACACGACCACGCCGACCGACCCGGACGAGCAGAACCGCCTGCAGGACCTGCTCGCGCCGGCCGCCGAGCTGGAGCTCACGCTCCACAGCGACTTCGGCTGGTGGCTGCCCGAGGACGCGGACGCGAGCGGAGACGTCGCGGTGTCCCTCGAGCGCGCCAACGCCGCCATCATGCCCACCGAGCGCCTCGGCGCCGGTGCGTACTGGGTGCTCGCCGGCGAGAAGGCGCACCTGCGCTGGGTCCGTCCCGAGCCGGAGAACCTGCTGCTGCAAGCGCTTGCGCGCCTGTCCGCGGCCGGCACTTTGGGCCTCGGGGAGGGCACGCGGTACGCGGGTTCGTTCCGCGCCCACGGTTTGCTCGTCCCGGTGTGGGATCTCGACCCCGAGGCGCACGCGCGCGAATGGGCCGAAGCCAAGGACCAGCTCGGCGCCCGTCTCGAGGAGGCGCTGAAGTCGCTCGACGCCGAGCCGCTCAACGCCACCGAGCGCCGCGCTCGCGACGGCCTCATCGGCCGCCAGCTCACCATCCGCTAGTGGACAACGCTGTGGAAGTTCGACGCCGAACTTCCACAGCGTTGATCGCAGCGTTGAAGTCACACCCCGCTCACCGGGTAAACCCGTACCTCGACGTGCCCCGCGGTGGCACGATCTTCGGGGTGATCCTGCACATCTGTTCCCGCGACGAGTGGGCCGCCGTGCCCGAAGCCGGCGACTACGCCGCGCCTTCGCTCGCCGACATCGGGTTCATCCACTGCTCCGACCCCGGCACCGTCAGCCTGCCCGCGAACGCGCTCTACCGCGGCCGCACCGACCTCCTGCTGCTCGAGATCGACCCCACGCGGGTCGACGCGCGTGTGGTCTGGGAGGCCGGCGCCCCGCCGCACCCCGACGGAATCCTCTTCCCGCACATCTACGGGCCGATCGCGCGAAACGCTGTGGTCGCGGTACACGATTTCCCATCAGGCGCGGACGGTTCGTTGAAGCTGCCCGAGTCGCTCTCCGTGCGCTGAATCGCGTGGACGTTCACGGAAAGTAGTCGCGAGAGCTGGACAACCTGCGGGGGCTGCCATGCGTGTGGGGGATGACGAGGACGCGGTGCGCGGCGATCTCATCCGGGGAGGGGGCGATTTGGTGACGGCAGCGGCACCTGTCATCTCGGGGGGAGAACCGACGTGGATCCCGGACGCGCGCGCGGCGGCCGAGCCCAGGGTGTTCGCCGAGTTCGGTGACTTCGTCACAGCCAGCCTGCCCGGCTTGCTGCGCTACGGCCACGCGCTCACCGGCAACCCGCACGACGCTGCCGACCTGGTGCAGACCGTGCTCGAGAAGATCGGCTCGCGCTGGTCCTACGTCCAGCAGAAGACGGGCGACCCGCTCGCGTACGTGCGGCGCTCGATGGCCAACGCGCACGTCAGCCGGTGGAGACGCACGCGACGGGAGAACCTCGTCGCGGACCTGCCGGACACGAGCCCGTGCGCGCCGAACGACCCGTTCGAGCACGAGCCGCTGTGGCAGGCGCTGCGAAATCTGCCGCCGAGGCAACGAGCGGTGGTGGTGCTGCGTTATTACGAAGGACTGTCCGAGGCTGAGATCGCGGAAGCGCTCGGTGTCAGCCAGGGGACGGTGAAGAGCCAGGCCAGCAAGGCCATCGCTTCGTTGCGGACGAAGCTGAAGCACGGAGAAGGGAGCGAAGCGGGTTGAACGTCTCCGAGGATGAGCTCGAACAGCGGCTGCGCACGCTCTTTTCCGACGACCGGCTCGGCGTCGCGCCGCCGGCCGACGCGGCTCCGGCGATCATGGCCGGTGCGCGACGACGTCGGCAGCGGCGCAAGGTGCTGATGTCGGCGTCCGGGGCGGTGTGCGCGCTCGCGCTGGTGTCGGGTGGGCTCGTGGTGTTCAAGTTCCAGGCCACGACGGGCACGGCCGACCTCACGGCCTCGCGGCTGACGATGCCGAACGTGTCCGCTCCGCCGCCGGTCGCGCCGGTTACGGCGGCCTCACCGCCGGCGGCCGAAGATCCGCCTGTTGCCCCGCCGGTCGCGCCGTCGCACCTCTCGTCGGCTCCGCCGAAGCGGCATTCACCACCGCCGGCGACGCGGGGTGACGCGCCGGACAAGGTCACGAAGGGATCGTTGCTGACGGCGGACGGTCTCGGGGTCTTGAAGCTCGGGATGACCGAGGAACAGCTGGCCGACTCGGGCCTGGCGCTGACGCAGGTCAAGGAATCTGCCGGCTGCACCTACTACGACGTCGCCGGCGAGGGCGTCCCTGCCGCGACCGCCGTGGTTTCGCCGGACGCCGGCGTGGTGGTCGTGAAACCGGACGGCGCCGCCCACACGCCCGAGGGCGTCGGCGAGGGCTCGGCGAAAGAGGACGTGACCGCCGCGTACCCGGGAACATCCCAGGCCTCCGATGAGTTGGTAGCACCGACAGGCGACGAGGGCGCCTACCACTTCACCCTCGCCGACGACGGCTCCGTCTCGAGCCTCGACGTCCGCTCCGTCAACCAGACCTGCGCCGGCTGAGCCGGGCGCCGACCGAGGAACCCGGGCTATCCACAGGGGGAGAGCCCGGGTTCCTCTCTGTCCGGGCCCTTGTGGACAGCTGGCGACGGCTCGATGGGCCTGACCTAACGGGCTGTCGACCGGCCTCCGCCTCTGTGGGCAGCTGGGTAGGTCGGACCCAACGAACCCCGGGCCTGCCGCGCGCGGAGCTGCTGGTATTCGGGATAGGCCTGGCGTTGTGGACGGCTGGGTGGGTCGGACCTAGCGACCGAACCGGCAAGCCGACTGCCAGCGGTATGACCCCGGTGCCCCGCGCGTCTCACGTGCCGACAAAACGACGAAGCCCGGGTTGTCCACAAGGGGACAACCCGGGCTCCGCGATGGCTGGCCTGATGGTGACAGCGCCCGCTGACTGGCCGGTTCAACCGGCAGCCTTACAGAGCGCCGCCCGCGACGGGGGGCATGCCGGCGTCCGCGGAGGCCGTGCCGACGGCCTCGCGGTGGAGGAACTTCTCGATCTCGTACACGTTGTCACCCGCGCGGCGCGCCACAGTGACCAGCGTGGACATCTGGGAGATCTCCTCGACCTGCTCCTTGAGGAACCACTGCGTGAACTGCTCGCTGATGTAGTCCTCTTCGGCCCGCGCGGCCTTCGCCAGCGCGGCGACGTCGGCGGCGACCTCCTTCTCCTGCTCCAGCGCGAGCTCGAGGAGCTCAAGCGGGGCGGAGAATTCGTTGCGGACGTCCTTCACGCCCGGCACCTCCACGTGGTGGTCGCGGTCGAGCATGTACTGCACGAGCGCCATCGCGTGGTTCCGCTCTTCCACCGACTGCTTGTAGAAGTGCTTCGCGAGCTGAGGCAGGTCCTCGTTGTCGAACCAGACCGCCAGCGCGATGTACTGCTGGGACGCGTGGAACTCGTTGTGGATCTGCGCCTGCAGCAGTTCGTAGAACTTCGAGCGCGGTTCTTTCTTCGTGAGGGCCATGTCAATGACGGTACGACAACTCTCGATTAATTTCCACTTTTACCTGGTGATCTCCACCCTATTAGGGTTACCATTCCTAAAGAAATCTTCCCTTATTTTGGTTAGCCTCCCCTTAATTTATTCCACTCATTTAGGGAAGGCTAACTTCGCTTTATATCGTGTCCCGTACGATTGGGCACGACATGCAGCGCGGGCCGCCGCGACCTGAACCCAGTTCGGATCCGGCGATGGCGAGGACCTCGATCCCGGCGTCGGCCAGGCGTTCGTTGGTCTCGAAGTTGCGCTCGTACCCGACGACGACTCCGGGGGCCAGCGCGAGGGTGTTGTTGCCGTCGTCCCATTGCTCGCGTTCGGCGGTCACGGGGTCGAGGCCTGTGTCGATCACGCGCAGGCGGTCGATGCCCATCGCCTCGGCGGCGGCGCTCAAGAACGGCGCCGGCCCCGCGACTTTCACCCCGCCGTCGCCGGTGGGACGCACGGTGAACGCCGTGAGTGAATCGCGCGCGAGCGGGTACATCACTACGGCGTCGGCCGCGACCATGGTGCACACCGTGTCCAGGTGCATCGTCGCGCGGGTCTGCTCGATCGGCACGGCGAGCACGGTGTGCGCGAGGCCGTCGGCGAATACCGAGCGCGCGAGCGACTCCGCGCCCGCCGGCGTGGTGCGCTCGCCGACGCCGATGGCCAGCACGCCCGGGGCCAGCAGCATCACGTCGCCGCCCTCGATGGGCGCCGAGTGGGCGCCGTACGCGCGCGCCGCGTGGCGGAAGCGCGGGTGGTAGGCGTAGACGAGGTCGAGCACAGCCGTCTCGCGTCGCCGCGCGGGCATGGTCAGCGACGAGATCGCCACGCGGTCGCCGATCCACGCGGACGAGTCGCGCGTGAACAGCAGGTTCGGCAGCGGGTCGACCGCGAACTCGTGCGGGTCGCGCATCATCCGCACCAGCGACGAGCCCTCCGACGACGGCAGCTCTTCGAACGTCATGCCCGCCATCAGGACCTCGGCGAGCGTGTTCGCGTCGACGTCGCTCAGGTGCGAGCGCAGCGAATCGGCGAGGTCGGCGCCGAGGCGCAGTTCATCCACAGCCGCGTGGACGCCCGCGGTGTGCGCGCGGCTGTCCTCCAGCGCCGTGCGCAAGGTGTCCGCCAGCAGGAGCACTTCGACGCCGCGGCCGCGGAGTACTTCCGCGAACGCGTCGTGCTCTTGCTGCGCCCGGTCCACCCACGGGATGGAGTCGAAGAGGAGCTGGTCGTTGTTGCGGGGCGTCAGCCTTTTGAGCTCGTTTCCCGGCCGGTGCAGGAGAACTGCACGAAGGGGTCCGACTTCGCTGTCCACCCTGGGCGGTGCCTTCACGTCGTTCACGAGGTCGAGCCTAATGAGCGCGCGTCAGGGGAGCCAGGAAAGATGGCCTTTCAGGAGTGAATAACCGACGAAAGACACCACGTCGAAAAGGGTGTGCGCGGCGATCAGCGGCCACAGCCGGTTGGTGCGCTGCCAGACGCGGCCGAACACCAGGCCCATGACGAAGTTGCCGACGAACCCGCCGAACCCCTGGTAAAGGTGGTACGAGCCGCGCAGCGCCGCGGCGCCCACGAGCGAATTGTTCTCGCGCACGCCGAGTTGCCGCAGCCGCGTGAGCAGGTAACCGATCACGAGCACTTCTTCGGCGAACGCGTTGCCGAACGCCGAGAGCGTGAGCGCGATCGGGCGCCACCAGGTGTCGCCCAATGTGGACGGTTGCACCGCGAGGCTGAAGCCGAGGTGGTAGGAGAGGAAGTACAGGCCCAGCCCGGGAATCCCGATCACGGCGGCGAGGCCGAGGGTGATCAGTGCGTCGGACCCGGGGGAGCGGCGGTCGAGGCCGATGTCGCGGATCTTGATGCCGGCGCGCCACAGCAGGTACAGGCCGAGCACGCCCCAGCTGACGAGCTGCAGGGCGTTGAGTAGCTGCTGCAGCAGGTCCAGGAGGCTGGCGGCGGCCTGCGGGACGTTGAGCTGCACCTGTTGCTGCGCCAGCGGGACCGGGCGCAACAGGGAGTCCACAAGGGACAGCAGGCTGCGTGCGCCGGAGAGGCCGAGCGTGATGCCGAAGACGAGCACCAGCTCGAACTTGACGGCCCGGCGCTCCTTCTCGTCCACGATCGGGGCGGGCGAATCGGGCGGAAGGGGCAGCAGCCAGGACCTGATGCCCGATCGCTCTGTCGTGCTCATGAGCGCACGCTACCTTCGGGGTATGCCTCGGACTATCGCCACCAACACGAAGGTCGACCGCGACGCGCTGGTCGAGTTCCTGAAGCCCCGCCACCACGCGATCCTGGTCACCACCCGCGCCGACGGGCGGCCCCAGCTCTCCCCGAACACGTGCGGCGTCGACGCGGAGGGCCGGATCGTGATCGCGACCTACCCGAAGCGGGCGAAGGCCGCGAACCTGCGGCGTTCGGCTGCCGTTTCGGTCTGTGTCCTGTCGGACGAGTGGAACGGCCCCTGGGTCCAGGTCGACGGCACCGCCGAGGTCATCGACCTGCCCGACTCCGTCGAACCGCTCGTCGACTACTTCCGCAGCATCTCCGGCGAACACCCCGACTGGGACGAGTACCGCGAAGCCATGCGCAAGCAGGGCAAGAGCCTCATCCGCATCACCATCGACCGCTGGGGCCCCATCGCCACGGGCGGCTTCCCGCCGGAACTGGCGGACGACTGACGTTTCGCGCTCGCCGCGAACGGGCCGGCTCCACTTAAGGTGGGGCCGGCCTTTGTCGCGTGTGACCAGTTTCTGCTGGTTGGGTCGGACCCAACCAGCGGGATGAGTTGTCCCCAGGCACAACTCATCCCCATGGGGACAGGTGCCGGGCTGTCCCCATGGGGATGAATGCGAGTTGTCCACAGGTGGATCACTCGACATGTCCCCGTGGGGATGGCCGACGAACCATCCCTACGAGGTGGGACTCAGTCGGAGCGGTGCTGCTGGCGGAGAAAGGGGCAGCCGACCAGCCGGCGGAGCTCGGCGGCCAGCTTGGGCGGGCTGTCGATCGGCTCCGAGAACGCCAGGCGCACGTCGTGGTCGCCGGTGTCGGACTCGACGCGCAGGCGCAGGCCGTAGCGGTCGAGGCCGAGCGGGCGGATGCGCCCGTGCTGCAGGCCCGGCGGCAGGTGCTGCGCGAGCTGCTCCACGACGTCCGAGTGGTCGCTCTCGAGGTGGCGCAGCCACTCGGCCTCGTAGCTGTGGAAAGGGTCCGGCGGCGCCGCGCTGAACAGGTGCGGCCGCAGCGAGTGCGTGCCCTCCGCGTCGGCCAGGACGAGCGACGCGGGGGTGAGCCGCAGGAGCGTCAGGCCGTGGCCGACGTCCAGGAGCCGCTCGTCCGGCCGCTGCTCGGCGATCGACACGGCGCGGGCGCGCGCCGAAACCGCCGAGAGCGGCCGGAGCCACCCGGTTATCCACAGCAGGCCGCGGATGGGTTCCCGCAGCTCCACCGGGGCGTGGTCGGCGAGCTCGACCATGACGGCGAGCTCGCCGCGCTGAGTCTGCCGCGACGTGCGCACCATCGGGTGCTCGTCGGGCAGAAGGATGCTGACGCTGCCGCTGTGGTGCACGTGGTGCAGCACAGGCACCACGCGCTCGGCCTCGCAATCGGCGCGCTCGACGGTCGGCATGATCGTCGCCGGTCCGTTGCGCGTCGCGATCGTCTTGGCCCGCTCGGCGGGGTTCGGCGCGGGCGGGCGTCGGACGGATGTCGGGGCCTCGGTCACGGGTCACCTCCTACTTAGGTGAGCCTAACCTGAATTCTAGCAAGAAGGGAAGACCCGATCCGTAACGCACCCCGCGCGAGTGGCGAATAGCCGGTGATCAGTACCGCCACCTGGGGAGAACATGACCGACAAAACGACCACAATCCCCGTCTGGGAACCGGAGCCGGGGGTGCCCGCCGCCTCGCTGCCCCCGTTCGGTGACCTCTACGCGAAGGCCCGCCGCACCGCGGCGGCCCAGGTGCTGTTCGGGGCCCTGATCACCGTGGCGGGCCTTGCTTTGCTCTTCGCCGGTGCCAGCGTTCCCGCGTCGATTTTCGTCGCCTTCCTCGGCTGTCGGATCCTGCTCAACTGGGTGCCGGCCGTCGTCTCGGGGATCGGGACGAAGCCGGGCCCCACCGAGGTGTTCGAGGCCATGCCGGTGGATCCCGACGGTCTGGTCGCACGGCGCAGCCACGTCGGCGTGCGGTTGCCCGACGGCCTCTGGCTGCGCGTCCAGCTGCCGCCCGGCGTCCGCGTGCAGCTCGCCGGGCAGCGCCGGTTGTGGCTGCTGAGGCGCGGCGACCGCGTTCACGTCGTGGTGCCCGGAATCGTCCTGGTCTGGAAGGGGCGCTTGGTTTCCGCGCCGGTGAGCGGCGCGAAGCACCTGCCGGTGGTACCGCGTGACGTGGTCGCGCCGTGCGAAGACCCCGTGCTCAGCGCCGACCGTCGCGCCAAGGTTCCGATGATGCTGATCATGGTCCTGCTGAACGTGATCTCCGTCGGCCTGGCGGTGTGGACCGTGGTGGGCCTCAAGGCGGATGTGGTCGCCCGGACCGCGGCCGCGGACTTCGCGGCGCCCGGAGGTGCCGCCGTCGCAGTCCTGGGCGTGTTCGCCGCCCTGCACGCGCTTACGTGCGCCATCACTCTGCTGAAGCTGCTCCGGCCGCGCTCGGAGCGCTCGTGGACCGAACTGCCGGTGCTGGACCGGCAGATCACGTTCAGCGGCAGCTATCGCGCGGTGCTGAAGGGCCACGTCCGGCTTCCCGACGGCAGCGTGGCCGGCTTCCGCACTTCGAAGGTCTTCGCCTCCCTCGCGCTCGACGTCGCTGCCTCCGATCGCCTGTGGACACTCGGCGCCGCCCGGCTCGGCGTCGTGGCCGTCGGTGTGCCCGGCTATCCCGTGATCGGTGTGGCGCGATTCCGACCGGCCCCGGAGCGGGCGCCGGCGGAACCCGCCGCCCAGCCGATCGGCCACTGAGCCACTGAGCCACTGAGCCACTGACACCATCGAGCCACAACGCCACCGAGCCACAAACGCCACCCAGCCGGAGGAATGACCATGCCTACCTGGACGCCTGATCCGACCGTCCCGGCCGGGCAGCTGCCGCTGTTCGGCAAGTTTTCGCCGCGGCGCTGCGCGGTGGGCCTGGCCGGTTGATCACCGCCGTCGTCCTGGTGGGGTTTGTCGTCGCGGTCCTCATGGCCAACTACCGCCTCTCCACCGCGGACGTCGTGCTGATGGCGTACTTGCTCGGCGGCTACCTGCTTCTGCACATCCGGTCGGTTCTCGTCCACCGGCAGATCAAGCCACTGCTCACGGAGGTCTTCGTGCCGGTGGACGTCGAGCCAGTGGGAATCGAAGCGAACCGGCGCCAGGTCGCCGTGCGACTGCCGGACGGCCACTGGCTCGCGATCACCTCCAGAACCACGCAACCGCCGCTTGTCGCACAACGGCGGCTGTGGGTGCTGCGGCACGGCGACCGGGCGCGGGTCCTGTTGCCTGGCGCCGGACTGCTCAAAGCCCGCATACGCGCCGAACCGCTCCGCGACGGCGCCCGGCCACCCCAGCCCCCGGCCGATGCCTGGGAAGCAGCCAAGCAGTCGGCGAACCTCCGCGTGGCCCGGCGCAAGACGGTCGTGTTCGCGTTGACGACGGCGCTCCTGGCCTGGGCGCGGCTGGGCTATCCACACGATGACCGGTCCCTCTTCGCCATCGTGCTGACGATCGCCCCGGTCCTCACAGCGGTGCGGGCGCTTCAGTACCTCATCGCGCTTATCGGTATGGGGCAGTATCGACGGTGGTCCGAGTTCGCCGTCGAGCCCGACCCGGTCATCTCTGATCCGCCGTCGATTCGGCGGCCGGCGAATCCACGTTCAGCGCCTCGGCCCGGACGAAGCCTGATTCAGGAGCACCGATGCACACCTGGGAGCCCGATCCCACCGTCCCCGCCGAACGGCTGCCGCTCTTCGGGGACCTGACCAGCGCCGCGAGGCGCGCGGAGGGGCGACAGCTCGCGTTGGCCATCGCGCTCGTGGTGGTCGCGGCAGTGCTCGTGGCCGGCGGGACGACGGCGGTCGCCGAGGCGGTGTTGCTCGGCTACCTATTCGTCGGGAGCGCGGTGCTGCGCGGGCTGGCCGTGGTTCGGTACCGGCGGGTGAAGCCGTTGCTGGGCAAGGCCTTCGAGCAGGCCGAAGTCCGCGATGTCGTGGCCGGCCGTGAGGTGGGTGTGCAGCTGGCCGACGGGCGTTGGGTGCGGTTCAGGGCCTCGCGGTACGCGGCGGAGGTGCTCGCGCGGCGGCGACACCTCTGGCTGCTCCGTGACGGCGACCGCGCGGCGGTGCTGGCCGCTGACGCCGGCCTCGTCCCGGCCCGGGTCCGCGACGAACGGCCCGGCGGCAGCCGCGAGGTGGTTCCGGCCCAGCCCACCACGACGCCCGACGCCGAGCCCCTCCGAGCGCTGCGCAAGCGTCGGGACTGGATCGAAGCCGCTGCGGTGGCGGGCCTCTCGGCGCTCTACGTGGTGGCGTGGCTGACTTTTTCGCAGGGAGACCGGTTGTTCTCCCCGTTGACGGTCGTTTTGGCGGCGATCACGGTCCTGTCGACCGCACTCGCCGTGGTCGTGTGCCTTCGGCCCTCCCGCGCTGCGGAGTGGACCGAGCTGGAGCTGGTGGCCGAGCCGACGATCGCGTTCACCCTCGGCCGGCTGAACATCGAGGGTTGTGCCGTCGGCCCCGACGGCACAGCCGTGGCCTTCCGGGTGCCGCGGGCGTCCCTCGCCGCGGCTCTCGACATCGCCGCCACCGGAAAGCTGTGGATCACCGGCTCGCGAGCCGGCCTGCCGGGCCACGTCTGGACCGGCACCGTCCGCTTTCAGGACCCCGTCGGACCTCGCCCCGACCACGACCACGCGTAAGCCTCGTCCTCGGAAGCCGAAGCCGCTTCTCCGAGCTCCAGTGGCGCGAACGTATCCACCATCACCGCCGCCTCGTCGAAGAACTCCGCGCCGATCGACGCCTCCGCGGCGCCCGGCTGGGGGCCGTGTGTGAAGCCCGACGGGTGGAGCGACAGGGAGCCGATGCCGATGCCCGAGCCGCGGCGGGCTTCGTAGTTGCCGCGGACGTAGAACATGAGCTCGTCGGAGTCGACGTTCGCGTGGTTGTACGGCACGGGGATCGAGTCCTCGTGGTAGTCGACCTTGCGGGGGCAGAAGGAGCACACCACGAAGTTCGGCCCCTCGAACGTCTGGTGCACGGGCGGTGGCTGGTGCACGCGGCCGGTGATGGGCTCGAAGTCGTCGATGTTGAACGCCCACGGGTACAGGCAGCCGTCCCAGCCGACGACGTCGAAGGGGTGCGTCGCGTAGGTGTAGCGGGTCAGGCCGGCGCGGTGGCGCACGAGCACGTCGACGTCGGAACCGTCCACGAGCAGTGGCGCGACAGGTCCCCGGACGTCGCGCTCGCAGTACGGCGAGTGCTCCAGGAACTGCCCCTTCGCCGAGAGGTAGCGCTTGGGCGGGCCGATGTGCCCGCGCGCCTCCAGCACGTACAGGCGGACCTCGCCGCGCGGCACCACGCGGTAGGTGCACGACGTCGGGATCACCACGTAGTCGCCGTCCGAGGCCTCCAGCACCCCGTAGATCGTCTCGAAGACAGCCGACCCGCCCTGGACGTAGAACAGCTCGTCGCCCGCCGCGTTGCGGTACAGGGGAGAAGGGGCGGTGGCGACGACGAAGCCGATCGTCACGTCGTTGTTGCCGAACAGCCGCCGCCGGTCGGTCACGGCGTCGGCGGACGCGCCGTACTTCAGCTCCGGCGTCTTGAAGTGCCGCGGCTTCAGCGGGTGGTTGGGCACGAGGCCGCCGCGGTCTTCGGGCACGGCCACCGCGTCGACGATCGCCGTCGGCAGGCCGCGGTGGTACAGCAGCGCCGAGTCGGCGGAGAAGCCCTCGACGCCCATCAGCTCTTCGGCGTACAGGCCGCCGTCGGGCTTGCGGAAGGCCGTGTGCCGCTTGTGGGGGACCTCGCCTACTCGCCGGTAGAAGGGCATGGGTGACTCCTCGGGAGGTGTCCGCAGAACGAACAATTTTGTCCTGTTGTCGTACGCTACTAGCGTGTCATTCGTGTCAAGCGCTGTGGAACTCACGCCCCCCGGCCCCCGTGGAATTCCTCCCCTGTTCGCGCGGCTCGTCGACGACTCGGCGCTCTTTCCGCCCTCGGACGCGGCCATGCCCGAAGCCCTGCGAGCGCACTACGAGTCGCGGGCGGGTGAACACGCCGGTGTACTGGGCGTTTTCCTCTGCCAGGCTTCCCGGCTGCCGGAGCTGATCACCGAGTTGATCAAGATCAAGCCGAAGGAGCCGCTGCCCTTGTCACTGATCATCGACACCGGGCTCGGCGGCGTGCCCAAGGCCATCTCGATCGTCGAGTCGCGCAGCGAGCTGCTGTCGCTGCGGATGGTCGAGATGCCGGCGCCGTCGGACGTCGACGAGGTGTGGCTGGAGCGCGTCTCGGAGTTCGTGCCCGAAGACGTGATCCGCGTGGTCGAGCCGCGCCGCGGCGTCGGCTGGCTCGACGGCGTGCGCAAGGTCATCGAGCACGGCAGCTGGCCGAAGATCCGCTGCGGCGGGCCGGCGGGGGAGAACTTCCCCAGCGTCGACGAGGTGGCCGACTTCATGTCGGTGGTCAGCGGCGCGCCCCGCGCGTCGTTCAAGGCCACCAACAGCCTGCACCGCGCCGTCCGCCACACCGATCCGGAGTCGGGCTTCACGCACCACGGTTTCCTGAACCTGATCGTCGCTTCGGCTCGCTGCCTCTCGGGCGGCGACGTGCGCGAGGCGCTGGAGTCCACCGACGGCAAGGCACTGGCCGACGAGGCCCGCGCGTTGTCCGAGCCGGCCGCGAAGGCCGTGCGGGAGCTCTTCGCGTCCTACGCGGCGGCGTCGTTCGCCGAGCCGGTGGCCGACCTGGGTGAGCTCGAGCTGCTGTGAGCAGGGAGGGGTCGCTGACCCTCGACCGCGGCCTGGCCCTGCTGCAGGCGGTAGCCGACGCGGGCGAGGAGGCGGCGACCATCTCCGAGCTGGCCGTGACGATCGGCGCGAGCCGCGCGGCCGTCTATCGGCTGCTGGTGCCGTTGTCCGAACGCGGCCTGATCTGGCGCGACGGCACGAAGGTGCGCCTCGGGGTCGGCCTGCTGCGGCTGGCCGGGCAGGTGCTCCCGCAGCTGCGGGAAGCGGCGCGGCCGGTGCTGCGGGAGCTGGCTGAGAAGGTCGGGGCCACGGCGCACCTCACCGTGGCCCAGGGCGACCAGGCGCAGGCCGTGGCGGTGGTGGAGCCGTCGTGGACGAGCTACCACGTCGCGTACCGCGTGGGCAGCCGTCATCCGCTCAGCGCGGGCGCGGCGGGCCGGGCGATGTCCCTGCGGCCCGGGGGCGACGGCTGGGTCACGTCCACGGGCGAGCTGGAGGCGGGCGCGTCCGGCGTGGCCGCGCCGGTGCGCGGGGTGCCGGGACTGCGGGCGAGTGTCGGGGTGGTGTCGCTGGAGCCGTTGGACGCCGCCGCGGTGGGTCCCCAGGTCGTCGCGGCGGCCGGAAAGCTGACCGAGGTGCTCCGAACCGACGCGTAGTGCGGCGTGGCGTGCTGGAATATGGTCTCGTGGAGCAAAGGGGACGGCTTGCCGAGAAGCCGTCGCGGAGGTGCCCAGGTGAACGTTCCGAGTGAGCTCGTCGGTTGCGAGGTGCGCCGGACGTCGTTCGACTACCAGGTGCGCCTCGCGCTGGTCGACCAGCCGGACCCGGCCGACGAGCCGCGGGTGGACGCCGAGCTGGTGCTCGAGACGTCGTTCGTACTGCGTGACGTCGAGGGCGTGAGCCACGAGCTGGAGCCCGGCAGCGGTGCGGCCCTGGCGCCGGTGCTCGCGCTGTTCGGCCAGCGCGTGACCGAGGTGGCGGTGCCCGAGGTAGGCACGCTGGCGGTGGTCTTCGACGGCGGCGCCGAGCTGCGCGTGGGGCCGGACCGGCAGTACGAGTCGTGGTGGCTGACCGGCCACGGCGTCGAGCCGATCCTGGTGGGTCCGGACGCCTAGCGGCGCGCGGCCGCCAGCAGCGGTCGCACCATCGTGAGCAGCAGCGCCAGGTCCACGCAGAACAGCAGCCGCTCGAACAACCCCAGCGTCACTTCCTGCTGCGCGGGGCCGGTGATCAGCTCGAAGACGAACCCGCCGAGCACCATCAGCACGCTGGCCACGCTGGCGACGGCCAGGCCGCGGATCGTGCTGCGGCGCGGTTCCCATGGGCACTTCGGCGTGCCGCGGCGCGTGAGCAGCCACGCGGCGGCCGGCAGGGCCAGGAACGCGGTGATGGCGGCGCCGTTGTGGAGCTGCCCGTCGAACGTGCGGGCCTGGCCATCGGGGTCGACGGGGACGGTCGCGCAGATCGTGAGGCCCGCGCACCACACGCCGAGCAGTACGACGACCGCGGGCGAGCGGCGGGCCTTCACCAGCCCGGCCAGCAGCGCGACGGAACCGAGTGCCAGCGCCAGGCACATCGCGCTGAACAGCGGCGCGGCCGAGCGCCCGCCGAGGTGGCCGTAGACGTACTCCGACAGCGTCTGCCACACCGGGCTGACCTGCGCTGACAGTCGCAGGTGCAGGTCAGCCGCGATGGCCACCGCGAGCGCCATGCCGGCCAGCGCGAGCCGGCCGTGCACGGGGGACACGGCGGCGGGCACGGCCTTCGACATGGGGCACTCCTCGGTGGTCATGGCGAAGGGCAAGGCTCCCCGCGTCATCGCGGGTTCACCTTGCCCTCATCCACTGGTTCCGGAGAGGCTACCTCGTGTTCCTGTGAAGTCTCTGTGGTCAGCCGGCTCGGAAGGCGAGCTGGACCAGGGCGAACGCGGCGAATCCGGCGAACGCGAACCCCGCGACGCGCTGGATGAGCTTCGGCCGGATGCGGCTACGGATCTTCGCGCCGATGAACACCGCGAGCCCGGCCACGGAGACCAGCGCGACGAACGCGCCGAGCCCGACTGCGAACGGGTTGCCGAGCCTCGCGACGAGTCCCGCCGTCGCGAGCTGCGACGCGTCGCCCCACTCGGCGGCGAAGAGCACGCCGAACGACGTCAGCGCGGAGCGCAGGAAGGACTTCGGCGCCGCGCCGAGGCGCGCGGCGTCGTCGGCCGCTTCGTCGGCTTCGTTGAATCCTTCGCGCAGGAGCATGAAGGCGCCGATACCGAACATCGCGGCTACGAGCAGTGAAACCACGGTTTCCGGAAGAAGGGTCAGCACGTGGCCGAACGCCGCGGCTATAACACACTGGATCGCGAATGCCGCGCACACCCCGGCGAATACCGGCCACGCGCGGAAACGCGTGGTCAGCACCAGCGTCGCGACCAGTGTCTTGTCAGGCAGTTCTACTGCCAGGACCAGGCCGAACGCGCTGATGAGAGCGATGATTGCGGGAGACATGAGCCGGTGGACACCCCTTTCACTTCAACGATAAAGGAGGTGTTCAGAAAGCCGCAAGTTGATCGGGTTTGCGAATTGCCCGGTGAGGTTTGTTGAATAGCTTCCGCTGGAGTTCCTGAATATAGTTTTCGGCACGCCGAATTCTGTTTTGCGGATGCGGTACGGTGCGGGTCATGCCTGCTGACCACGTGGTCGTGACCACCACTGTCGACAAAGAAGCGACCGCTCGGAACATCGCCACGAGTGCCGTCGACGCGCGGCTCGCCGCCTGCGCCCAGATCGTGGGGCCGATCACCAGCGTGTACCGCTGGGAGGACAAGGTGCGCACCGACTCCGAGTGGCGCGTCGAGTGCAAAACGACGGCCGACCGCGCGGGTGCGCTCGAGGAGTTCCTGAACGTGCGCCACACCTACGCCCTGCCGGAGATCGTGGTGACCCCGCTCGTCGGCGGGAGCCCGCGGTACCTGTCGTGGTTGGTGGAGCAGACCCGGTAGATCCCTTTCGGGTACACAGTGGACGGATGTGCCCGGGACGCCTGACGTGGGCGTTTCCCGGGTTCAGGACGTTGGTCCCTCGTTTTTCGGGACGTGTTGAACTGGTCGGTGCCGCGCGGGCGGAGTTAGCTCGGGTACGTGGATGTCCTTGAGCTAGCGCGGTGGCAGTTCGGCATCACCACCGTGTACCACTTCCTGATGGTCCCGCTGACCATCGGACTTTCGGTGCTCGTCGCGGGGATGCAGACCGCCTGGGTGCGCACGGGCAACGAGCGCTACTTCAAGATGACCAAGTTCTGGGGGAAGCTCCTGCTGGTCAACTTTGCCATGGGCGTGGTGACCGGGATCGTGCAGGAGTTCCAGTTCGGGATGACCTGGAGCGCCTATTCCCGCTTCGTCGGCGACGTGTTCGGCGCGCCGCTGGCGATGGAGGGGCTCGTCGCGTTCTTCGTGGAGTCGACCTTCCTCGGCCTGTGGATCTTCGGCTGGGACCGGTTGCCGAAACGCGTGCACCTGGCGTGTGCCTGGGCCTTCGCGCTGGCGTCGATGGCCTCGGCCTACTTCATCCTGTCCGCGAACTCGTGGATGCAGCACCCGGTGGGTGTGGAGTTCGTGAACGGCAAGCCGACGATGAACTCGATCTTCGCGGTGCTGGGCAACAACACGGCGCTGGCGGCGATCCCGCACACGCTGGCCGGGGCGTTCTCGGTGGCGGCGGCGTTCCTCGTCGGGGTGGCGGGCTGGCACCTGTGGCGGCGTCGTTCGGCCTCGGACTCGGACGCCGGCGTGCACCGGGACGTCTGGCGCGCGTCGCTGCGGCTCGGTGGCTGGGTCGGGATCGCCGCGTTCGCGGTGCTGGCCATCACGGGTGACACGCAGGGCAAGCTGATGTTCCAGCAGCAGCCGATGAAGATGGCTTCGGCGGAAGCGTTGTGCCACACGGAGAAGCCGGCGAGCTTCTCGATCCTGGCGATCGGCGACGTCGCGGGGGCCAACTGCGAGGACGTGAAGACGTTCACCGTGCCGGCGCTGCTGTCGTTCCTCGCGCACAACGACTTTTCCACCGAGGTGCCGGGTGTGGAAAACCTGATCGGCCAGTACCAGGCGAAGTACGGCACCAACTATCCGAACGACCCCGACCTGGGGCCGCTGGCGGGCAAGCCGATCGACTACGTGCCCAACCTGCCGGTGACCTACTGGGGATTCCGGGCCATGATCGGCTTCGGCGCGATCGGGGCGGGGATCGGTCTGCTGGCCCTGTGGCTCACGCGCCGCGGCCGGATCCCTAGCGGGCGCTGGTTCCCGTTGCTGCTGGTCGCGGGCATTGCGACGCCGTTCATCGGCAACAGCGCCGGCTGGATTTTCACGGAGATGGGGCGTCAGCCGTTCGTGGTCGCGCCGAACCCGACGGGCGTCGAGGGCATGTGGATGTTCACGGCGCAGGCGGTGTCGAAGCTGTCGGTGGGTGAGGTGTGGACGTCGCTGATCTCGCTCACGGTGCTCTACCTGGGATTGGGCGTGGTGGAGCTGTTCCTGATGCGCAAGTACATCCGCGGTGGGGTCGAAGGGGTTCTGCCGCCGCCTGCTCACGGTGGGGAGGCGGGTTCGGATGACACGTTGTCGTTCGCTTACTGACTCGGTGGGTGCTGTTTCGTTGGGTTGGACCCAGAGTGTTCACCCGATGACCCACGAGAGTTACCCACAGCTGATCTGTGGACAACTCGATGGGTTGTGGATAACTCAGGGCGATTTTGGGGATGAGTTATGACAACGCTGCAGCTGGTGTGGTTCGGGATCATCGCGCTGTTCTGGCTCGGGTACCTGTTCCTCGAGGGCTTCGACTTCGGCGTCGGGATGCTGCTGCCCGTGCTCGGGCGCGACAACACCGAGCGACGCGTCATGGTCAACACCATCGGCCCGGTGTGGGACGGCAACGAGGTGTGGCTGATCGTCGCGGCCGGTGCCACGTTCGCGGCGTTCCCCGACTGGTACGCGACGCTGTTTTCGGGCGCCTACCTACCGTTGCTGCTCGTGCTGCTGGCGCTGATCGGGCGCGGGGTCGCGTTCGAGTACCGCGGCAAGGTCGACTCCGAGCGCTGGCGGCGCACGTGGGACCGCGTGATCATGGTCGGCTCGTGGATCCCGCCGCTGGGCGTCGGGCTGCTGCTCGCGACGACCGTGCTCGGCCTGCCGCTCGACGCCGACGGCAACCGCGTCGGCTCGCCGTTCGAGGCGGCGCGGTGGGACACGCTGCTGGGCGCGCTCGCCGTGGTCGGGTTCTCGCTGGTGCACGGGGCGGCGTTCCTGGCGCTGAAGACGTCGGGCGAGTTGCGGGAACGGGCGCGGGTGCTGGCATTGCGGCTGCTGCCGGTGGCGCTGCTGCCGATGGTCGCGTTCCTGATCGTGGTGCAGGTGCGCGCGGGGCAGGTGTGGACGTTGGTCGCGCTTGTGGTCAGCGTGGTTGCCGCAATCGTCGCGTGGCTGCGGCTGCGCGCGGACCGTGACGGGCAGGCGTTCGCCGCGCTCGGCGTGGTGATCGCGGCCGCCGCGGTGACGATGTTCGGGGCGCTGTACCCGAACGTGCTGCCGTCGACGGGGGATCCGGCCAACTCGCTGACCATCGCACAGGCCTCCGCGAGCCCGTACGCGCTGAAGGTGATCACGTGGGTCGCCGCGTTCGGCGCGCCGGCTGTGCTCATCTACCAAGGTTGGACCTACTGGGTTTTCCGCAGGCGCATCGGCGTCCAGCACATCCCGGCGGTGCACGCACCGTGATCACGCTTCCCGACCGCACCACCCTTTCCGCCCCGAGGTCCACAGTGGACCAGGTGCGGCCGGGCAAGGGGCCGCTCGGCGCGCTCTCGGCTCTCGGGCCGGCCGCGCGCCGGGCGCTGCTCCTCGTGGCGGCGCTCTCGTTCGTCAACGCTGTTTTCCTTGTGGCGCAGGCATTTCTTTTGGCCGACGTGCTCGCGTCCATCGTCTCCACAGGGATCGGGGGCCGCACCGCCCAGCTGGCCGCTCTGTTCGCGCTCGTCGCGGGCCGGGCGGTCACCGGCTGGGCGGTGCGGGTGGTCTCGGCGCGCGCCGCGGCGACGGCGCAGCAGGACCTGCGCGCCCGCGTCGTCTCCCACAGCCTGCGGCTCGGCCCGGAATGGCTGGCCCGCCGCGGCGACGCCTCGCTGACGGAGCTCGTGACCCGCGGCTTGGACGCGCTCGACGCCTACTTCCGCGAGTACTTGCCGGCCTTGGTGACGGCCGCGGTGGTCCCCCTCGCGGCCGGCGCGGCGATCCTGTGGATGGATTGGCCGTCGGCCGTGATCGTGCTGGTGACGGTGCCCTTGCTGCCGGTTTTCGCTGTGCTGGTCGGCAAGTTCACCGCCGACCGCGTGGCAGGCGCGACGGACGCCGTGCACCGCATGTCGGGGCTGCTGCTGGAATTGGTGCGCGCTCTGCCGGTGCTCACGGCGTTCCGCCGCGCCGACGCGCAGTCGGCGACCGTGGCTCGCGTCTCGGAACGCCACCGCCGCGCGACGTTGAAGACTTTGCGGGTCGCGTTCTCGTCGGCTTTCGTGCTCGAGCTGGTCGCCACGTTGTCCGTGGCCCTGGTCGCCGTCGTGATCGGCGTGCGGCTGGTGTCGGGCTCATTGCCCCTGGCCATCGGGCTCGGCGTGCTGATCCTGGTCCCCGAGTGCTACCAGCCCCTGCGCGCGGTGGGCGCGGCTTTCCACTCCAGCGAAGACGGCGTCGAGGCGGTCCGCCGCGTCACCGACGTCCTGGCCGAGCCGGCCCCGCACTTCGGCACGCGCCTTCCGCCCCGTGGACAACTCACTGTGTCCAACCTAAGCATCGCGCGACGCGGCGGCTTCGCCCCTGCTGGTTCCTCGTTCTCCGCGGGCCGAGGCCAAACGACCTGGCTCCGCGCCCCCAGCGGCGGCGGCAAATCCACCACCCTCGCCGCCCTCCTCGGCTTCCTCCCCACCTACGACGGCACCATCACCCTCGGCGACGTCCCGCTGGCCTCGGTGGATGTGGACCGCTGGCGCGCGGATGTCGCGTGGGTGCCGCAGTCGCCGGTGTTCAGCGGCGGGACCGTCCGTGAGGAGGTGGCGGGCGCGGCTGGCGCCGGCCCCGGGCTCGGCTCGGCCCCGGTTTTCGTCGATTCGCCTGCAGGTGACTCCGTTGTCGGTTCGGGCGCGGTTGGGTCTGCGCTGCGTGCGGCTGGACGTGTCGGAGCCGCCCAGGTCGGCTCTGAAGAAGCCGGCGCGGCTGCTGCCCCGGTCGGCGCTACTGACGTCGTTGATGAGGTGCTGGCGGTGCTCGGGTTGTCGGGTTTGGGGGACCGGCCCGTCGGGCAGCTGTCGTTGGGGCAGCGGCAGCGCGTTGCGGTCGCGCGGGCGTTGGTGAGGGTGCGGGCGGGCGCGTGGCTGCTGTTGCTCGACGAGCCGACGGCCCACCTCGACGAGGTCAACGCCCGGCGCGTGATGGGCGCTGTCGAGCGGGCGGTGGCGGGTGGGGCGGCGGCGATCATCGCGGCGCACGAGCGGTCGGCGGCGGTGGCGGTGGCGGATGAGAAGCCGTTGTCCGGCACCACGTCCGCCAGCACGGTGGGGTCCGGTCGGCCGGTGCCGTGGCGGTTCTTGCTCGACCGTCGGCTGTTTTCCGGAGCCGTGCTGGGTGCCGTTGCGCTGTTGGCGGGCGTTGCGCTGACGGCGACTTCCGGGTGGCTGATCGCGAAGGCTTCGTTGCAGCCGCCGATCTTGACGCTGACCGTGGCGGTCGTCGGCGTGCGCGCGTTCGGGCTCGGGCGCGCGGCTCTGCGTTACGCCGAACGTCTTGTCACGCACGACGCCGCGTTCCGCATCGCCGGGCGGTTGCGCGTCCGGCTGTGGGACTCGCTCGTCCGCCTCGGCCCGGCGCGCGCTTTGGCGGCCGGCGAGGGCCAGCGCCGCCTTGTCACCGACGTCGACACCATCCGCGACTTGCTGCCCCGCGTGGTCTCGCCGCCGGTCGTCGTCGGGCTTGTCGCCGTGGGCGCGATCGCGGTGCAGACGGTCGTCCTTCCGTCCGCCGGCCTGCTCCTCGCCGCTGCCGTGGTGGTCGGTCTCGTCGCGCCCCGGCTCGCCCTCCTGGCCGAGCGTCACGCGACGGCCGCCCTCGCCGCCGG
Source organism: Amycolatopsis sp. NPDC005232 (assembly GCF_040607795.1). Lineage (NCBI taxonomy): Bacteria > Bacillati > Actinomycetota > Actinomycetes > Pseudonocardiales > Pseudonocardiaceae > Amycolatopsis > Amycolatopsis sp. NPDC005232. The sequence continues at coordinate 741,671 of NZ_JBEXHL010000002.1, forward strand.
GCGCCGCGACGTCGCTGCTCGGGTCCTCGTGTTGTTCACCTCGGCGGCCGAGCTGATCGCTTACGGCACCGCGACCGCACGCCGCCGTTCGCTGCTCGCGACCGACGCCCGGCTGACCGCCGCTGCCCGCCGCCAAGCCTTCGGAGCCGGCGCGGCCGACGCCCTGATCGTCCTGGCCACCGGGGCCGCTGCCGTGGGCAGCACGCTGCTCGCCGCGCCGGCCGTCACGTCCGGCCACCTGGCGGGAGTCATGGCTCCGCTGCTGGCGCTGGTCCCCTTGGCCCTCGCCGAAGTCCTCTCGCTGCTGCCGCCGGCCGCTACCCACTGGGACACGCTGCGCGCAGCCCGCCTCCGCCTGGGCGACCTCGACACAGCTGCCGGATCAGAGCCGGCGCTGCCTGGCGAAGCGGCTCGGTCGGCTGGATTGCACCTGGCGTCCGCCTCGGCACAGGCCAACTCCGCCAGCGCGGGAGGTTTGGCGCAAATGCGAGCCGGCGAAGAGCGGCAGCGCGGCAAGGCCACGATCGCGTCGAAGCCGGCGCCGTTCGGCCGTGCGGCGCGCCCTGGCAAGGGGGCCGGCGACGCGCCCGAGCCACTAATGAGCGCCGTGCGGCTTCGTGGCGCCGACTTCGGCTGGCCCGGTGGCGAAACCGTGCTCACCGACGTGACGCTCGACATCGAGCCCGGAACCTACGTCGCCGTGGTGGGGCCGAGCGGGGCGGGGAAGTCGACGTTGGTGGCGGCGTTGCTGGGGTTCCTGGAGCCGCGCGCGGGGGAGGTCGCGGTGCCCGGGCGGGTGTCGTGGGCGCCGCAGGAGGCGATGCTGGTGTCGACGAGCGTGGCGGAGAACCTGCGGCTCGCGGATCCCCGGGCGACCGACGAGGACGTCCGGCGGGCGCTCGACCTCGCGCAGTTGCCGGAGCTCGACGCGGCGACCGTCCTCGACAGCGCCGGCACCGGGCTTTCCGGTGGCCAGGCCCAGCGCGTCGCGCTGGCACGGGCGTTGCTGGCGGCGCCGGCCGCCGACCTCGTGCTGCTCGACGAGCCCACGGCGCACCTCGACGAACGGACCGCTCGCGCCCTGCGCGCCACGCTGCGTGCCGAGCTCGCCGGCCGCACCGTCGTGCACGTCACCCACAACCTCGACGAGCAGCTCGACGCCGACGTCGTGCTGGAGGTCCGCGGCGGCCAGGTGCTCGAAAAGCAAGCGGTACCAGCCGCGAGGGGTGATTGGTGACGGTCACGATTCCGGGTCCGGGCCGCAAGCACGCGCTAGGGTCGGTGTTGCTCATGGACCCGACACTTGCCGCGCGGGCGTTGTCCGCTGCCACCGAGATCACCAGCACCGCGTTGTCCGGGGACGACCCGGAGGCCGTGCTGGACACCGTCGTGATCCGCGCCGCCGAGCTGGCCGACGCCGACCTTGGCCTGGCCATGGTCAGCGCCGACGACGGGCAGGTCGTGGTCGAAGCCGCCGTTGACCCCGGCGGCGCCGGCCGCGCGCTGCAGGGCCTGACCTTGCCCGCAGACTCCGCCGCCGGTCGCGTCGCGCGTGGGGGCGAGCCGGTGGTCAGCGACAACTTCGTCGTCGACCCGCGCACCGCACCCTTCGTGCCCGACGAGCTCCGTGGCTTCGGCCCCTTCGCCGCCGCACCGTTCGGCTCCGGCGGCCGGGTCCTGGGCGCGCTCACGGTCTACCGCCTGCAGGGCCGCGAGCCGTTCTCCGCGGGGACCGTCGAGATGCTCGTGGCGTTCGCCGCACAGGCAGGCGTCGTGCTCGCACTCGCCGAGGGCGCCAACGCCCGCCACCGCGTGACGCTCTACCAAGAGCGCGAACGCATCGCCCGCGAGCTGCACGACGTGATCGTGCAACGCCTCTACGGCGCCGGCATGCAGCTCGACCGTGTGCGCCGCAACATGCGCAAGCGCTTCGCCCAAGCCGACGGCGCGCGGCTGTCCGACGCCATCGACCAGCTCGACCAGACCATCGAGGAAATCCGCGGCACCGTGCGAGCGCTGCGCTCACCCGAGCCGCGCCACGACATCGGCACACCGACCGACCTCGCCGAGTCCGCCCGCGGTGAAGTCCGCATCGCCGGCGAACTCCTCGGCTACCCGCCGACCCTCGAGCTCTCCGGCGAGTTCGCCGACATCCCCGCCGCGAGCGCCGACCACATCCGCGCGGCACTGCGCGAAGCACTGTCCAATGTGGTCCGCCACTCTGGTGCGAGCGAGACGCGCGTGTCTCTGACCCGCGATCGCGACGGTGTGAAACTCCGCGTGCGCGACAACGGATCCGGCGTGCCCCAAGGCGTCGCCACCCGGGGACTGCGTCACCTCGCCGAACGCGCCGACACCGCCGGCGGGAAGTTCTTCATCAACTCCTCGCCGAGCCTCGGCACACTCGTCGCCTTCGATCTCCCTCTGGACTAGTCGCACGTGCGCGACCGCCACACCCACAGCGCGTTGATCCGGCTTCAGCCTTCACGCGTCATGTGAGCCGCTCCTTCCTCTCCGACGGGCACGTACGGCATCCCGTTCGACATCGACCGACACCCCAGCATCGCGAGTCGCCGCTCGCTTTCACCTGGTGACGAGTCTACCGGCGATCGAACACCCATTCGACTCACGATGGGGTGAATCCGAAAGATCCTTACCGAATTCCCCGTGGCCGACCGTGACGGATCATGGTCGTCGATCGGCCACTCGGCTGGTTCTGGTGCAGACCAGCCCTTTCACGGACAGTGACGGCCTTCGCGCCCGCTGCTAGCGTGGACCGCAGGACGCATGAGGGGGAGACACGTGAGCGACGACGTGCTGATCGCCGAGCTCGTCAAGCAATCCGTCGGGCTGGCGTTCACCGTCGGCAGCAAGGTCGGCGAGTACCTGTGGGGCCGCCTGACCCGCCGGCTGAGCAACGATCCCGCCGCGCTCGAGAAGGCCGTGGAGCGGCTTCTCGCCGAGAACCCCGAGGCCATCCACCAGCTCAAAGCTCTGGCCGAAGTGGACCTGACGACAAGCAGGAATCCACCGTGGATCGTCCCGCGGTCGCCGCTGTTCGTCGACCGGGTCGCGGTGTGGCAGCAGCTGAGCGGCCGCACTGGCACGGCTCTGTTGACCGGCCCGTCCGGCATCGGCAAGACCGCCGCGGCCGAGCACTTCGCGGTGCACAGCAAATCTTCCTACCCCGACGGTGCCCTGCTGGTGAACCTCGCCGACTTCCGCGACGGCCCGGGCGGATCGCTGGGCCGTAACCGGATCAAGGCGTTCATCCTGTCCCGCCTGGGCATCGAGGTGCTCAGCACGGCCGACGACGACCTCGCCGTCCAGTACGACGAGGTGCTCCAGCCCCTGCGACTGCTCGTGGTCTTCGACGACGTCGAAAGCGCCGAAGAGCTCAACGGTCTCGTCCCGGCGTCGCCGATGAGCCTGGTGCTGGCCCTGACGTCGGCCCCGGAAGACGACTTTCTCCTCCGCTTCGCGCCCGTCCCGCTCGGCCAGCTCGAGGACGGCGCCGACCGGCAGCTCCTCGAAGCGATCTGTTCGCAGCAGCTCGTGCACAGCGATCCCGAAGGCGCGCAGAAACTCCTGGCGCAGTGCGACCGTGTCCCCGCGGCGCTGGTCGTGGCCGCGAGCCGCGTGCGGTCCTTCGCCGCGGTGACGCCGCGGCCACTGGCGGCCGTCGCGACCGAGCTCGAGGGCGGCGGCTCGCTCGGCCCCGTGAGCCACGCGTACGACGAGGCGCTGGCGGGGCTGTCCGACGGCGCCGCGGAGCTGTGCCGGCTGCTCACGGTGTTTCCCGGACCGAGCTTTACGAACGAAGTCGCGGTGGCGATCTTCGGACGGCCGAAGTCCCAGGTCCCGGCGCTGCTCGCCGAGCTGCACGCACAAGTGTTCGTGACAAGGGACGCGGACGGTCGGCTGCGGCTCGGCAGCCAGGCTCGCCAGGCCGTGCGCCGGACCGGGAACACGAGCGGGACCGAAGAAGCGTTCGCCCGGCTCGTCCGCTTCTACGCTTCGCGCGCTGTGCAGGCCGATTTCCAGAAATCGGGCCCGGAGCGGCTGCGCCTCTACGACACGAATCTCCCTCCTGGCACCGAAATCCACGATTTCGAACGGCACGAGGTCGACTGGCTCGTGGCCGAGCTCCCGACGTACCGGGCCCTGGCCGGCGCCGCACTCGACGTCGGCTTCCACCGGGAGCTCACGCAGATCTGCGGCGCGATCGAGGTCGTCGGCCTCCACCGCGGGCTGCACCGGGACCTCGAAGCGATCCTCGACCGCGGGCTCAGGACCAACCCGGCGCCGGCGCTCGAAGCCCGGATGATCAGCATGTACGGGCGGATCCTCTCGCTGGTCGGCGAATTCGACCGAGCGGCGCGCGCGTTCGAGCAGGCGAACGACGCCATGCTGAAATTACCGGAGCCGAACCCGGAACTTTCGGCGTCGGTGCTGGAGTTCCGTGGTCTGTTCCACCGCGAACAGGGGCAGCTCGCCGAGGCCGAGACGTCCTACCGCGCCGCGCTTGAGATCACCCGCGGCCTCAGCGCGGGCGGCGGACCGCACCGCGGCCGCGGCCTGCACGCCCGCATGCTGGCCAACGTCCTCGTCTCCCTGAAGCAGTTCACGGAAGCGCTGGAGTTGCTGCACGAAGCGGAAAACCACACCCTCCCCCGGCACGACCGTGACCGGGCGCAGGTCTGGCTCGTTCGGGCGAAGGTGTTCGCCGAGACGCGCCGGCCGACCGAGGCGCTCGCACTGCTTCCGGAAGCGTGGCGGCTGGCCAATGGCGCCGGCAGCAACCAGTACGACCTGGAGTTCGGCGAAGCGATCGGCGACGCCGCGTGGCGCGCCGGCGGCCACGACCTCGCGCGTCAGCACTGGTCCGGCGTGTGGCAGCGGTACGAGGCGTCGCGGCACCCGCGGCGGGAACGCCTGTACCACAAGCTTTGGTACGGCTTGCCCGCGTAATCAGATCGTCCGGTCGCCGACGCGTACCCGTAGATCCGTCAACGGCAGGCGCCGCACCGTGCGCCACTGGGCCGCTGACGCCAGCAGCAGCGGATCGACGTCCGCGGTGGTGCGAAGGTCGGTGGTCACCCCGTCCGTCCACACGCGACACAAGCCGGGTGCGGTTTCGGCGAGGAGCCGGGCGTTCGGGCGACGTCGTGCGGTGTCGGCGGCCCAGCCGGCGAAGTCACGACCCAGCTCGCGGTGGACGACGGCCGCGCCCTCGAGCTCGGCGAGGGTGGCGAGTTCGGCGTGGGCAACGACGTGCTGGCCCGGCAGCGGCCCACCCAACTGGGGCACGGCGGCGGGAAAGCGGCGAACGACCAGGTCAGCACCTTCGCACCGGACGCTCACGCGCAGCGCGGCCGGCGTCTGGACCTCAGGTGTGGGGTCGTCGACCGGCGGAAACACGGCGGGGCGCGCGGGTTCCGGCAGGTCCAACAGGTCGTACAACAGCGCCCTGAGGAGCTCCGCGCACTTGCCCGGATACTCGACGGCTTCGGCGGCCGGACCGTCGATGGGACCGTTCGTGATCGCGGCAGCCAGCTGGTCGGCGAGCGGGCGTTCGTCCAGCCGTGGCGCCCGCGCCACCAGATCGGCGAGCGGCGAACCGGCCACGACGGTGTCGGCGACGGGGCTCGCCATCACCACGGGCACGCCGGCAGCTGTGGCGTACAGCGGCATCGAACCGCAGTCGGAGACCACGCAGTCGGCCGACAGGACCGTCGCCTGCCAGCCACGTTGCGGGGGGATCACCGCGAGCCCACTGCGTCTCGCGGACGCCAGGACGGCGCGCACCTGCAACGCGCTGTGCGCCGACCACACGCCGGGGTGCAGCACGAGGCTCACGCGGTACTCGTCGAGCGGCAGTCCGGCCAGAAACCGGTGCGGCAGCCGCGGATCCGAGCCGATCAGCGACTGCGGTCCCCACGTCGACGCCAGCACGACGTGCGTGCGGTCCGCGGCACCGAGCACCCTTCTGAAGTGCGGCACGCGGTGGGCGCTGGCCAGCATCCGGTCGTGGCACGGATCCCCGATCACGACGGCCCGCCGGCGGTGCTCCCGGAGTTGGCTCAGCTGGTTGCCGTGGGAGAGCCCGATCCGGAGGCGATCACCGTGCAGGCGCGCGGGGTTGAGCCCGGAGATCGTTTTCGTGCGCGGGTAGTACTTCTGGTGCCCGATCCCGTGCGGCACGAGCAGCACCGGGCACTTCAGCTCGGCCAGGTCGTCGTTCTCGCTCGCGGCTATGGCCAGGTCGAAGGTGGTCGCCAAGGCCTGCTCCCACGGCAGGACGAGCGCCTCGAGCCCGGCCAGGAACTCCGCCAGGCCCGCGCCGAACACCGCTCGCCGCCGGTCGTCGAACGTGAACACGACCTGTACGCGGTGATCGTCTTCCAGCAGCGACAGGATGTCCAGCAGCCGCGTCACGGTGGTGACCGTGCGCGTCACCACGAGGATCCGGCGTTCGACGCGGTAGGTCAGCCAGTGGTCATACGCCGGATCGGCGGGGACCTTCGGCCGGAACGACGGGGGGGGGTATGCGTTTTCGGGCATCACTTGCCGCGGCGGGCGATCCAGGCGGCGGCTTGGGTGCGGCGTTGCATGCCGAGCTTGGCGAGGACCGAGGTGACGTAGTTCTTGACCGTTTTTTCGGCCAGGAAGAGGCGTTCGGCGATTTCGCGGTTGGACATGCCCTGGCCGATGAGCTCCAGGACGTCGCGCTCGCGGTCGGTGAGGGCGGCGAGGTCGTCGGTGGGCGGGTGGCGCAGTTTGTCGAGCACGCGGGCCGTGGAGACGGGGTCGAGCAGGGAGTGGCCGGCGGCGACCTCGCGGACGGCGTTGACCACGTCCTGGCCACGCACCTGCTTGAGCAGATAACCCGCCGCGCCCGCCATGATCGCGCCGACCATGGCTTCCTCGTCGTCGAAGGCGGTGAGCATGAGGCAGGCCGGCGGGTTGGGCTTGGAGCGCAGCTCGCGGCACAGGGTGATGCCGTCGCCGTCGCCGAGGCGGACGTCGACCACCGCGACATCCGGCTCCACGTGCATCGCGACGGCCAGCGCCTCCTCGACGCCCCCGGCCTCGGCGACCACCTCGATGTCCGCCTCGTCGCCCAACAGGTCGCGCAGGCCGCGGCGGACCAGTTCGTGGTCGTCGACGAGCAGCACCTGGATCGGCATACCCCGAGGTTACGGCTTCGGGGCGGCCGTCGCCGGTGCTGGTGCCCGAGGACACGTCGGGGGTGCGTTGTCGGCGCGGCGTCGGCGGGATGGCGGCGGGATGGCGGCGCGGCGGAAAATCACCGGATGTACCCGATCAGGTTGCCGCGGGAAATCGTTCGGAATTGATCCGTAACGGTTCCGGCGGCACGGCGATATGCCCGACATCGCTTCGCCGGTAGCGCAGGCGGAACCGGGAAATCCGGTGGGCGCAATTCCGGAAACGCCGATATCCCCATCCGGCGGCTATCCGTCACTGGTCGCCGCGGGTGCGTTGATCGCGGCTGCTGCGTCCGCCGGGCTGGTCCTCTGCCTGCGCCGCCCGTCGGCCTGATGCGGATCGTCGTGGTCGCGGCCCTGGCGGTGGCCGTCGCGACTCTGCTGTTGGTCGCGTTCCTGCGCCCGCCCGAGACACTGCCGGTGCAGCAGGTGGTGACGACGAGCAGACCGTCGACGAGCCGCGGATCCACATAATTCGCTGTCCCGCAGGCAAAGTTGCCTGATCGAGACGAAAAGCAGCCGAACGGGTGGTTCGCCGCCGGCACCTGACACGAATCCCCGGGCCATCGCGATCTTCCTCTCCGGTGACGGAGGATGGCGCTCTCGCAGGTCTCTTCCGCCGGGCTTGATCTTCTGCCATTCTGTACGGCTCGTCGCAGAACGGCGGGCCCTGTGCCACAACAGGTCCGAAGAACCGTTCTGCCGAGGAGACGAAGCGGTATGACCGCGCAGATCGACCCGCCACGGCTTGAGCTGGTCGCGGCGCAGGCCGACAAGTGGCGAAACCGGCTGATCGACGTCAGCCACAACAACACGATGGTCGTCTTCAAGAACACGAAGACGGGCAGCCTCGACCTGACGACCGCCGACCCGGACGCGCTCGCCACCGTGACCGGTGGCGCCAAGCTCACCCTACGGGCGCTGTTCCCCGATCCCGAGCGCCACCGGGCCGCCTGCACCAGTGCGCAGAGCCTGGCCCGCCGGATCCTGCTGTTCGAAGAAGAGCAGGGCGTGGAGGTCGGCCGGATCGCGATGGGCTTCGTGGTCACGGATCCCCAGCAGCACAAGGGGTCCAAGCCCGTGCCGACGTTGCGTGCTCCGGTGCTGCTGCGGCCGATGACGCTGAAGCCGCGAACCTCGGCGGAGAGTGACTTCACCGTGGAGCCGGGCGAGGACGTCGAGATCAACCCGGTGCTGCTGTACGTCCTCGACGAGCACTACGGCATCACCATCCCGGAGAACTTCGCGGCGCACGTAGAGAACGTGCTCGCCTCCGGCGCCGGGCACGCGGAGCAGGTCGAAGCCGTGTTCGGCGAGCTCGCCGCCGTGGCCGCAGCGCAGAACGTGAAGCTCACGCTGCAGAACGAGGTCGTGCTCGGCACGTTCAACTACGTCAAGCTCCCCATGGTCGAGGACCTCGCGAACGCCACCGAGCTGCTGGCGAGCCATGACCTCGTCGCCGCGATCGCCGGCTACCTGCCGGCCGCGGCCGAGCTCGCCGGTGAGGCGTCCGGGTTCTCGCCGCCGCCGGTGGATCAGCTCCAGCCCGCCGACGAGTTCCTGGTGCAGGACGCGGATTCGTCGCAGCACCGCGCGATCATGACCGCGTTGGCCGGGCAGCACCTGTTCATCGAAGGCCCGCCGGGCACCGGTAAGAGCCAGACGATCGCCAACATCATCGCCGGGGCGGCAGCGATCGGGAAGAAGGTGCTGTTCGTCGCCGAGAAGCGCGCGGCGATCGAGGCGGTGCTCAACCGGCTGGCCGACGTGCAGCTCGGCGGGCTGGTCCTCGACCTGCACCAGCAGAAGATCAGCAAGCGCGACGTCGCCAAGCAGCTTTCGGACAGCTTGGAGGCCGTCACGCGACAGCCACCAGTGGACGCCGAGCCGCTGCACGGCCGCCTTTCCGGCGCGCGACAGCGGCTGCTGGACCAGTCGCGCGAACTGCACGCTGTGCACGAGCCATGGGGGCTGAGCGCGTACGAGGTCCGCGACCGGCTGCTGTCGCTTCCGCCTGGTGATCGACTGCCCGGCGCGTTCCGCGGTGCTCAGCTGCAAGCCCTCAACGCCACCGCGGTCCAGAAGCTCGAACAGGAGCTGCGCGACTTCGTCTTGGTGGGAGGCCCGCGTCTGCTGCGGCGTGAGACCCCGTGGTGCAACGCTGAAGTCCGCACGACGGACGACGCGCGGCGGGTGCTGGCCGAGCTCGACCAACTGGCCGGCAAGACGCTCAAGCGCGGCCAGGACGGCATGCAGGCGCTGCTCAGCCAGACTGGTCTCATGCCACCGCGCGACATCGCGGGCTGGCAGGACGTGCTGGAGCTGCTCGACCAGGTTTCCTCGAGCGTGCAGGCCTTCGGCCCGGACATCTTCGGCACCCACCTCGACGCCTTCTGCTACGCGACGGCCGATCGCGCCGCCCGCGCCCGTTACCCGCAGCAGCTGCCTTGGAAGCAGCGCCGCGCGCTCGTCAAGCACGTCCGCGCGATGTCCACCCGACACATCACGAAGAAGCCCGAGCTGCACGCGCAGCTCATGCGCATCGCAGGGCAACGCGACCAGTGGCAGGCGCTGGGCGGCCGCCACACGCAGCCCGCGCACGTCACGGGCTTGGACCAGATGATGAAGGACTACGCCGAGCTGCGTCGTCAGCTCGCGGCAGTCGCCCTCTCGGCTCGGCGCCCGGATCTGGAGAACGGGCCGGCGCCGCAGATCGAGCAGCGCCTGGGTGAGCTGCGCGCCGACCAGGACATGTTGTTCAAGATGCCGACGTTGATCGCCCTGCAGGACCGGTTCCGGCAGCTCGGGCTGGGTCAGCTCGTGGAGGAGATCGTGGCCCGGAAACTGGACGCCGACGGCGCTTGGGTCGCGTTCACCCGCGTCTGGCTGGCTTCCATCGAAGACGAGCTGAAGCTGGCCGTGCCGGAGCTCGCGCAGTTCGTCGCCGAGCGCCAGACTCGCGCGGCCGACGAGTTCCGTACCCAGGACGTCGAGCACCGCGCGATCTCGGCCGCGCGGGTGCGCCGGGCGGTGGCGCGGCAGGTCAAGGAGGCGAAGGAGCAGCACCCTGAGCAGGCGAGCGTGCTGAAGAAGCAGGCGAGCCTCAAGACCCGGCACATGCCGACCCGCAAGCTGGTGGAGCAGGCGTCGGACGTGTTGCTCGCACTGCGGCCGTGCTGGGCGATGTCGCCACTGGTCGTGAGCCGGATGTTGCCCGCCGCGCGGCTGTTCGACCTGGTCGTGTTCGACGAGGCGAGCCAGATCCGCCCGCACGACGCCATCACGTCGATCATGCGCGGCCACCGGCTGGTGGTTGCCGGCGATGAAAAGCAGTTGCCGCCGTCGGCGTTCTTCGACCGCGCCGTGACCGACGACGAAGAGGACGAAGACTTCTCCGGTGAGCTCTCGGACTTCGAGTCCATCCTGACGGCGCTGCGGCCCGTAGTGCCCAACACCGAGATGCTGAGCTGGCACTACCGCAGCGCCGACGAGCGGCTGATCGCGTTCTCCAACCGCGAGATCTACCGCAACGGCTTGGTCACTTTCCCCGGCGCCCACCAAGAAAGTCCGGTGACGCTGGAGGTGGTGCACGGCGAAGCGTCGCCGGGGCAGAACGGCTCCGCGCCGGCCGAGGTCGCCCGCGTGGTCGAGCTGGTGCTGGAGCACGCACGGCTTCGTCCCGACGAGAGCCTCGGTGTGATCACGCCCGGCATGAAGCACCAGGCGCGGGTCGAGCGGGCGCTGCGCGAAGCCCGGCGGGGCCACCCCGAGCTGGAGGACTTCTTCTCGGGCGAGATCGAGCTCGGCCGGCGGTTCTTCGTCAAGAACCTGGAGAACGTTCAAGGCGACGAGCGCGACGCGATCATCCTCAGCGTCGGCGTTGCCCGTGACGCGGCGGGGAAAATCAACTACACGGCGTTCGGCATCCTCAACCAGCAGGGCAGCGAGCGGCGGCTGAACGTCGCCGTTACGCGCGCGAAGCGGCGGATGACGGTGGTGGCGTCGTTCACCGCCGCTGATCTGCGGCCCTCCGAACGTGTGACGGGGACGGAGTTGTTGCGCCGCTACCTCGAGTTCGCTGAGCGGCGAGGCTCGATCGACGCGGTCGGCCGACAGGTCGCCGGCGAGCTGAACGGCTTCGAGCGAGCTATCGACGTCGCGCTGAAGGGCCGCGGCGTGCCTGTGTTCGCCCAGTGGGGTTTCTCCGACTACCGGATCGACTTCGCGCTCGCGCACCGCGACGATCCGGGCCGCATGGTGCTCGCCGTCGAGGCCGACGGGCACAAGTACCACAGCTCGCACAGCGCGCGGGACCGCGACCGGCTTCGGCAGACGCACCTCGAGACGCTCGGCTGGCGGTTCCACCGGCTGTGGTCCTCGGCATGGTTCGCAGACCCCGTCGGAGAGACCGACAAGATCGTGGCGGCCTGGGAGAAAGCGATGGCCGACGCCGATGCTGAACCCGCGGTCGTCGAGCTGCTCGTACCGGCGGCGCCGGTTGTCGCCGCTGTTCCGGTGGCTCGGGGACCGAGGCCTGACGTGCCGCGGGGCTTGAAGATCAAGGAGTACACCGAACGGCAGCTCATCGAGATCTGCTACTGGCTGATGAGCGACGGCCTCCTGCTCGACAGCGACGACCGGCTCCAGCAGGCCATGACTGAGCTCGGGTTCTTCAAGCGCGGCTCTGTAATCGTCGAGCGCTTGAGCCGGGCGATCGAGATCGCCCAGCAGCTCGCAGACAAGGAGGAGAACTGATGTTCCCGCTGGACTCCAGGACGGTCGAACGGCTCGCCGAGGTGGTCGTGGACATGGGCGGCCCGTACGAGCGCAAGGGCTACCAGCTCACCGAACTGCTGGCCAGCGCGGGCTGGGCCGATCCGCCGGAGTACGACGGCTCGCCGCGCATCCCGTGGCTGACCGAGCAGCTCGAGGAGCGTCGGGATAACCGCGCGGACGTCGAACGGTTCCTCTGCCGCGTGTGCGACCCGATCGAATACGACGAGGGCGCGGTGATCGCCGACGAGTTCCGTGCGGTGGTCAACGAGAAGCTGGCGCCTGAGGGCTTGGTGGTGACGGTGGTGTCCGGCCGTCCCGTGGTCGGGCGCCTCGGCCCGGACGGGAAGCAGCCGACGTTCTCCGAACCCGCCGATTTCCGCCGCCGGCTGGAGAAACTGCTGGCCGATCCGGTGACCATCAACATGCTGATGGGGCGGCTGGAGGAGACCCGGATCTGCGAGAGCGGTGGGGCCTACACGATGGCGGTGATCGGGATCGGGAGCATCGTTGAGGGGCTGTTGTTGCAGCTGCTGCTGGAGCGCGATGAGGAGTTGCGGGAGAAGGGGTTCCCGAACCCTCGAGATCCGGGGCGGCGCAACAAGCCGGATCGAGTCACGCTGCAGCAGATGATCGACATTGCCCACGGAAAGGACTGGATCCAACTAGACGCGACCAAGTTCGTGCACACCGTCCGCGATTTTCGGAACTTCGTGCATCCGCGTAAGGAATTGGCCGAGCAGCCGAGGTTCGACCAGGACAGTGTCATGTTGTGCTGGGCGCCGGTACACGCTTTGCTCAATGATCTTGAGGAAAACGTTCCGGCGATTTCTTGACACGGGAGGCGGCCGGCGGGTTCGCCCGCCGGCCGCCTTTCATCTGTTTCTAATCCTCGCAGGCTACGCCGTCGTGATCGCGGTCCAGTGCTGACCGATAACCGGGTTCACCGGCGTACAGCGGCGCGGCATCGGCCGCTTTGGCCGCGGTGCAGTTCTTGAAGTAGACCGAGGATGTGTCCGGTTTCGGGTCGGGCTGCTCTTCCGTCGTCCGCACCGGTGGCGCCACGGCTTCCTTGTTCTTGGTCTCCGGCGGTGCCGGCGGGGCGGGAGCCTGAGGCGTCGGGGCGTCGATCGCGCCCTTGCACGGCGCCGCCCACAGGCCAGCCGCCGCCTGGCGAGCCGCCGTTTCCGCAGCTTGCAGGGCTGTTGACGTCGCGTCGACGGCGAACTTGGCGTAGCCGTTCTGCACCGCGGCCGTCGCGTAGTCGGTGCCGTCCGCGAGGGCGAGCGCGACGCCGGTGGTCGTGTCAGTGGTGAGTTTGATCGCGGCACCGGCGAGCTTGCTCGTCGCCCAGGCCAGCGTTTCCGTTGCGTAGCAGTTGTTCCCGGTCGCCACGGTGACGCCGAGGACGTGCACGGTCCGGTGGGTGCCGTCGCTGCCCGCGAGCTCGACGGTGGCGCCGTCCACGACCTTGTCCACGGTGTACGTGACGGGCGGCGGCGTCGAAGTGGTGGTCGTGGGCGCGGCCGGCGTGGTCGTGGCGGGGGCCGCGGGCGCGGCGACGGGCTGCGTCGGCGTCTCGGGGGCCTTGCCGAAAATGGCGCCCAGGACGAACAGAACTACGAAGACGCCGAGCGTGACCATCAGCCACTTCGGAAAACGCTTCCGGGGGCGCGCGGAAGGCGCCGGGGTGGGATGCATTCGGGAATTCCTCGATCCTGGCTGCGATGTGCTGACTGGTTCTCGTCGGAAAACCCGTCGGCGTTACGCCCGTGACGCGCAACTGACCATCATCACCTGAACGGCCCCGAGTTGATATCACGAAATTGTCACGGATTCGGGAATTCGGGAAAAGGCTGTCACGATCAACTGCGCATGAGCGATCCTCCGCGGAACCCTCCCGGAAGAAAGTGCAGACTCGATGGCCGACTTGATCGAATTCCTGCCGCTCACCCGCAGTGGACGGCTGTCCGGTCGCGGGGTCGATTTCACGGCGATCGACGTGAAGACCACCGGCCTGCGCACGGGCCGGATCGTCGAGCTGGGAGCAGTGCGAGTGCGGGGTGACGGCGTCGTGCTGGGGGAGCTGGCGACGCTGATCGACCCCGGCCGGTCGCTGCCGGCGAGTTGGAGCGGGCCGCACCGGATCACCGCCGGAGACCTGGCCGGTGCGCCGTCGTTCGCGGATGTCCTCGGGCCGTTGCTGGACCTGTGCCGCGGCGCAGTGGTGGTGGCGCACGATTTGCCGCTGGTCCAAGGGTTTCTCGCAGAGGAGGTGGCCCGCGTGGGTGTGCGGCTGCCGGCACTCCCGGGCGTCTCGACGGCGACCGCGGCGCAGGAAGCACTGCGGCTTCCGAACTACCGGCTGGCCACGATCGCGCGGGCGCTCGGCATCGATGACTTCCCGCCGTACCTCGCGTCGGCGTCGGCACGCGCGTGCGCGCAGGTGCTGACGGCGCTCGTCGGTACGCACGGGCTGCGGTTCGCCGCGCCGCCGCGGTATCCCGAGCTCCCGCGCTACGCCCCGGGCGGGCGCATCCTCCGTCGCCCGGAGGTCGAGGTGGCCGAGCGCGGCTGGATGTCTGGCGTCGTCGCCCGGGTCGTGACCTCGCCTTCGACTGCGGATTCCGCCGGCGCGGCGTACCTGGACCTGCTCGCCGAGGCCGTCGCCGACGAGTACTTGTCCGGCGAAGAGGTGTGGGCGCTGGCCGGGTTGGCCGCCGAAGCGGGCCTGCCGGAGCCCGACGTCCGGCACCTCCACGCCGAGTTTGTCTCGGCGCTGCGCGCGGTCGCGGAGGCCGACGGCGTGGTGACCGCCGACGAGGACCGCGCGCTACGCCAGGTCGCCACGGCGCTCGACGTCCCCGACGTCGTCGCCGACCTCCGCCCGACCGCCACCGACCGCAAGGCCACGCGCGTGCTGGTGCTCGGCACCACCGCCGAGGCCGACCAGCTTCGCGCCCTCGTTCTCGACGAGGGCGTGCAACTCGCCAAGAAGCTCACGGCGACGGTCACCCACCTCGCGTACGACGCGAGCGTGCCGCCGACCGAACCCCGCCTGACGCGGGCGGCGGACCTGGGTGCCCAGGTCATCGACGTCGCCTCGGCTCCGGCGGCTCTTGGCTTCGACCAGCCTGCTTCTGCGCTGTCTCCCACTTACGAGCTGCCAGTGCCGCCTCCTGCGCTACACGAGCCGGTTCCGGGCTGGCCGGTAGAGGAAGACACATTTGCCACGCCGCCGCAGCCGACTCAGCAGTTCGCCCCGGCTCGGCCGTCCGTCCCGGCACACTCCGCACCGAAATCTGCCGGGCGCCTGCGCGCAGTCGTCGGCGGCCGCGCAATGATGGCTGTCGGCTTGGTGCTCATGCTCATCACTGTGATCAGCCTGTTCGGCGGCCTGGCCCTGGGCGGTGGGTTCTTCTTCGGTGTGCTCGGCGTTGGCCTTCTTGTGGGTGGCTGGTACGTCAGTGAAGGCGGCCGAGCTGCCACGACCGGCTGATCCGAGGGTCAGTAGGCCGTCGATCCGTTGGTTCGCGGCCCCGATCCATTTCGGCCTTCGTGGGTGAACGTCTCCTCCAACGATTCCCGCAACCGGGCGAGCTCACTCTCCCGTCCCCGCGAAGTGACGGTGTTCAGCCAGTCCATCCGCATCTCGTGCAGATCGAAGTCGTCGGCTTCGCTCATCAGCCGACTGACCGCGTTGCGGAACGGGTCGTCAATGCCGGGCAGGGTGCGGCCGATGGGGATGTCGTGGGTGTGGATGTAGTTGAGGACTTGCTGGACCTTTTCCTTGTCCTGGCTCAGCATCATGGCCAACAGGCTGACTTTGCCGGAGTCGATCACTTCACCGTAGAAGCTGATGCGCTCTTGGTCCATGGCTCGCTGCTCGCGATCGACGATCCGGGCGCGGCGGATGGTCTCGAGCGCGTGCCGATGAAGCGCACCCATTCCGTTGAGGTGAAAGAGGGTATCGCCCTTTCCCCAGGAGATCGGTCCCTCGCGGAGGGCGACCATCGGGGCCAGCGTGCGGTCTGCGACTTCGGCCAGCTGCTCGACTTCTTCGAGGGCAGTTCGAAGGACGATCGGGCGCAGCTTGTCTTCGACGGCGTTGCGGATGGCGTCGAAGTGATCGAACTTTGGCTGCCGGATCAGCGCGACAGGGTCGGTGACCTGCCAGGACACCGAGACTGTGCCGTCGACGATGCCGCCCTCTTTCTCGGTCTCGAAAACGCTCGAGAAGGTCATGCTGTTCGACGAAACGCCTACCTCGTAGAGGTTCTTGATGTGCTTCGCCATGCTCAGACCCAACTTCTGCACGCCCGTGGTCGTGCCGAGGTGAAGGTTGGAACTCGCCCACATCCCATCATGGAGTTGGGCTACGAGCACGGTGTTGCGCTTCTTCCGGGATTGATGGCGCAAGATCGCGCCGAAGTGCCGCGGGTGCCGGCGAACATCATGCCAGGACTGGTAGGGCGTCTCGGCGTCCATGTCAAATATCCTTCAATGTCAGGGCGAGCTGCCGAGCCAGATTCCTGGAGCCTTCTTCATTGCTTTCGATGTATCTGCGCAGGTCGTAGCCGAGCCTGCGCACGAAACTCGGATCGCCGGTGAATAGGATCCTCAGCAGCGCTTGGTTGGCCACGGTGTGTGGACCACTGACGGACCATGAGGACCAGACTGCGAGATTTTTGATCACGGCGGGCCGGTAGGTCGTGTTGGTCATCAATGCGGCGAAGATCATCCGGATCGCCGATTCTTCGCGGGAGGCGAAGGTTACGGGTGCCTGGTTGAGCGACAACGCGTCGATGGAACACTTGTAAGCCATAGCTCTGGCCTGGGCGCCACCGCCGGCGAGCCAGAAGGCGAGGCTGCTCAGCACCAGGCTGCGGTTGCTCGGTTCCTGGAGGAGCTCTCGGACAGCGGGTGGGATCAGCGCCCGCAGACGTGAGTCGCAGTTCTTGGTCAATCTGCCCAGTTGCTTCATGGCGAACTCGGGGTAAGCCTTCCCGAACTCGGCCCGGCAAGCGATGGCAACCGCGTGCCGGTAGCGGCTGCGGGCGGTGGGTCTCGCCCACCAGTTGAGGTGGTCCTTGACGGTCTGGACGTAGCTGGGGTTGGTACACAGTGCACCGAGCGTGATTGCTGCGATCTGGTGGTGGTGTCCCGATCCGTAGGTTTCCAACCACGGACGAACCCATTGCAGTGGCCCAGGTTCCGCCGACGCGGCGATCAACTTGCCGAAGCGGGTGAACACCTCACGCTGGGCGTCCGAATCCTCCGGCAGCTCTTCGGACAAGCTTCCGAGCCATTCGTGCAGCAACGCACGAATGCGATCGAACTCCTTCCATGCGTAGCGGAGAAGCCGCATTCCCCAGTCGGGTCGGGTGAAGCGCACCCGTTCGGGATTGGTGAGGCCGTAGTCAGTACCGAGTTGTGGTGGGATGGTGGCGTGGACGTTGTTCAGTTTTTCGTCCCTGGTGCGTTCGAATAGGTCCGGTGGCGTATAGGGCCAGATCTCCTTGTTCTCGGGGTTGGTGAGGACATCTTCGAGCTTCTTCGCGGCTGACGCGATGTCGTTGTACGGGCAGTCTTCTAGAAGTGCGACGGTGATGCTCAAAGCCCTGGTTGCCGCGTTGGGGTTCTCGGTGAACCAGTCTTGAACGTCGTGGTCTTCATTCCGGTAGAGGGTCTGCGCGACCTCGTCGAACGAGTACTGATCAGACTCGACCTCCGCAAGCAGACGTGCGACCTCCGCGCCGCGTCGAGGTTTGCTATATCCAGGCAGCACTTCAGAGAGCTTGATCTGAGTCAGTAGTTCGCGGCAGCGCTCGGGCGGTATGCCCTTGGCCTTCAGATGCGCGTGCGCGACGTCGGAAGTTGGTGGTGGAATCAGCTCAGTGACATACTCCGGAACCGTTCTCAGGCTCACGTCGCTGTTGAAAGCAACAACGAGGTAAGCGTCCATCTCACGCAGAGTGTGCTCGAGTTGGCCGAGAGTGCGTTCGCCGTCGGATTCCGCCCAATCGGTGCCGGTGTGGTCGTCCCACAGGTAGCCGACCAGCCCGGATCGCCGTTTGACTGAGGAGACGAAGTCTTTGAGTGGACGCGCGGGGTCGAGCCGCTGGAGGGTGCCGACGTTGCGGTCGATAAGAAGCCGGACTCCGGCCATCGATCTCCCACTGGATCGTCCACTGAGTACCACGAGCCGGCGCTTTCGGAGGATCAGGGCAGCCCGGCCGAACTTTTCCGGGCGGCAGAAAGCCCTGGTCGCGTGTGTGATCAGATCGTCTGTCACGGGCCCTTCGACGAGATTGGCCCTGACTTCCTTCTCTGGAGCGAACTGGTTGATCACGGTGCCGTTGTTGTCCCCACCCACCGAGGTCCCAGTGACCGAGGGTTGTTCGGTGCGGTCCTCCGGCGGGGCGGACTGCTGCTCGTCCGGCTCAGCGGCGGGTTCGGTCGCCTTCTCGTCCGCCGGTGCGATCTCCGGCGCGACCGTCACCGCTGACCGCCGGGGTAGCCGACGTTGGAGGTGATCGACCCGCCGTTGTTTCCGCCGATGGCAACGCCGTAGACCGATCCGCCGATGTGCTGCGAGCTCGTCCCGGCTGGGGTTTCGAAGTGCGACGGACTGGCGGCGGGCGCGGCAGTCGGCGACGGGTCGAGTTGGGGCAACGCGTCAGGGTCGAGGCCGGGAGCCCAGACCCAGCAGTGGGCGCTGAACTCCTTGTTCTCGACCTCGAGCCGGGCGAAGTCGTGCGCAGTCAATTTTTGAGTGTGCCCGCCTTTGACAGCGTCGCGGTAGGCCTGGTCCGAGATGATCAGGGCGGCGGTGACCGCCAGCCGCGCGTCGAGGGCCTTCACCAGCGCCTTGAATTCTTTCGCGTCGAGCAGCCGGGCGAGGTCGATCGTCGGGCGTTGGAAGTGCTCACCGTCGGAGACCACGACGGGACCGGCGTGCGCGGCCAGGCGCACCTGGATCGTCGGCAGGTGGCGGCGATTGTGGTTGTAGAGCAAGCAGTGCAGCTCATACGCGGCGTCGATGAGAGCTGGCAGGTCGGGCTCGGAGAACGCGCACAGTGAGCCGTCGCCGGTGGCCGAATAGTTGCGCTGCGTGGCTAGGTCGATGCCGGCCTTGTCCAAAGCGGCCTCGACCAGTTCCTTGGCGTCGCCGCGGAGGAGTTCGAGCTGGTCGTCGTCGACGCTGGAGGATCCGATCACGTCGTATCCGAAGACGGCCTTCGAGCTGGGCATAACCATGGTGTCTCCCCTTCCCGGTATCCGGTCCGGAGAGTTTTCGGCACCAGCGGGGCCCGCGACTACGGTCTAGCAGGTAGACAGTTTCGGCAAACCGTGCTAACTGTCGGCACTTCCCAAGGCGCGTAGGCGAGGGAGATCACTCAAGACGAACTGCAACCGGCCTGTTCGGAGAGCACCGTTGGCGGTCAATGCTGCGAGCGCTTCGTCGACCGACTTCGGTGACGCGCCGACGGTCTGGGCCAGCTCACGGCGCGAGAACCCACTGATCGTCACCTGGCTGCCGGTGCGAATCCCGAACGACTCCGCCCACGTCAGCAGCGTGCGCGCCACTCGGCCCCGCACGTCGACGGACAGGTAGGACAGCCGTTCTCGCTCGGCTCTGCGCAGGCGCAGCCGGACCGCCGTCAGGATGTAGCGCATCGCCTCTGGATGCCGTGCCACGAACGCTCGAAAGGCCAGGCCGGAGATCTCCGTGACAGCACCGGCGGTCCGGCCGCGTCCCGAGGCGGACCGAGGCGTTTGCTCCAGCGCGCTGACCTCGCACAGCAGGTGCCCACGACCATAGATGCCGAGGATCAGTTCGGTGCCGACGTTCGCGGTCACGTACACGGTGATCAGGCCGGATTCGATGAAGAGCACGTTGCCAGGTGTGCTGTCTTCCATGAAGAGCAGTTCGCCGGCTTCGAACTCGCGGTGCACTCCGATCTGTCTGAACTCGGCGAGGGCGGTTTGCCCTACCCAGGTCGAAAAAGCCAGCGGGGAACTGTCCACTTGCCCAGTTTCTCCCAGTTCGGAACGCAGCGGTATCAACCAAAGGTTGGGCGTGTGTGACGGTGCGTCAACGCTGCACGGGCGGGAAGCGGGTCTCGTTGCGCTCGACCTTCGCGTTGCCCACTTCGAGGAGGTCGATGTCCAGGGCGTCGGCGAGTTGGACCAGGTAGAGGAGGACGTCGGCGATTTCGTCGCGGACGTTGGTGGTCAGGGTGGGGTCGGAGCGGTACTCGCGGGCCTCTTCGGGGGTGAGCCATTGGAAGAGGGAGATGAGCTCGCCGACTTCGCCGGAGAGGGCCATGACGAGGTTCTTCGGGTGGTGGAACGGTTCCCAGTCGCGGGCGGAGGCGAAGTCGCGGAGGCGTTGGGTGAGCGCGTCGAGAGTCACGGGAGATTGCGTACCACGGCGGTCACGGTGGGCTAACGGCCGTATGGCGGACTTGCGTTGACCCTCGCGCCGCGGTTTCCCTAGTGTCCTGAGTCGTAATTTCGTGGCCAGTGGTTAGAGTGTGAGGGTGCCGAGTTCGAAGCTGCCGCCAGTGTCGTTGACCGATGAAGAACGG